>JBEEMF010000001.1:0-8183 GCA_041192805.1 Bacteroidota bacterium
CGATGGAGATGGTTTTAACTGGGAAGTTTATCAGTGCGGAGGAGGCGAAAGCGGCTGGGTTGGTGAATAAGATTGTGCCGGTGGAATTGTATTTGGACGAGGCCATTAAATTGGCTTCAGAAATCGCAGGGAAATCGCCCATTGCGGTTCAAATGGCGAAGGAGAGTGTATTGAAGGCTTTTGATACGCATTTACAGGAGGGTTTGTTTTTTGAGCGCAAGAATTTCTATATGTTGTTTGCTACTGAAGATCAGAAAGAGGGCATGGCGGCATTTGTGGAGAAGCGGAAACCGGATTTCAAGGGGAAATAAAGGGTAAGTTTTTCTATTATAGTTCCCTTCAAGGGGCGTCTTCGCTGATTGCTCGATGGGATGGATTGTATAAAAAGAGAGGGCCTCGTCTATGACAAGGCCCTCTCTTTTTATAATTGCTATGATTGGGTGAAATTATTTCACGTCAGCCCAAACAGCGTTGATCAAGAACCAAGGCTTGGTTGGGTTGTCGGTTACTTTTCTCCAAACGGCTACAACCACACCAGTGTTGGCAGGGTTCCAGCTCCACCAAGGCAAACCGAAAGACGCATATTTGTCTTTCACGGCTTGTGGGATTGCGCTGTAAGTCCAAGACAATGACTTTTCAACCTCAGCGTTTGCAGCAGGGCTGCTCATGATAGCAGAAGTAGAGAACGCAACTGGCTTGCCAGTAGCATCAGCTTGAGCAGATGCACGAATGATGTGCTCGTGGTCCATGGCAACGTCGCCAGCACCTGAAACAAGTTGTAATGCGTTTACTTTCTTTTCAGCAACAAATACAGATACGTAGTAGTTACCAGCCTCAGGAGCAAATGCCTTCAATTTGTATTTGATGTTCAAAGTCTGTCCGCTAGCAGTAGCACTTGCAGCAACACCTACTTCGGTAGCAACTTGGTTAGCATTCACAGATGCAGCTTCGATGTCGGTAGCCTTTACTGAAGCAGTTCCCAACAAAGAGTTGTTCAACCAGAAAGAAGGGATAGAGAACTGACCTTGAGCGTTGATGTTAGATACAGTCGTCAACAATTCAAAAGAGAAAGGAGCGATGAACAAAGTGTCATTGTTTGGCTTCATCCACAAAGGAACCAACTTAGACTGGTTAGAAAAATGGTAGTCAACGGCAACGATGTTGTCAGGGTTGGCGTTAGTTACCAATTTCTTGAACTCAGGCATGGCGTAAAGACCGCAAGGTCCACACCAAGTAGCAGTGTGATACACAACGAATGAACGCTGTTTGTTGGTCACGGTCAAAGAAGCTCCGCCGTTACCGCCATCTGGACTGTCGGGCTTACAGCTCTGCATTATTCCCGCAAAACTTGCAGCAACAACGGCCAAAAGAAGTAATTTTTTCATAGGTTTATAAGTGTTCTAAATAGTTGAATAGCGAATTAACACTTTTTCCCCTTCAATTCCAATTCAAAGACGATTGATTTTTCGGAAAATTCAAAACTAATGACAGCAACATTACCTTTGTAATTATGTCAGGGGTCATCGCCAAGAATAGTTTTTGGGCTTCCATTGTGAATTACAGTGGTAGTTTGGTTGGCCTATTTACTACCTTTTACTTGTTTCCGTTGGTGTTTACTACCAGCGAGAATGGGGTTTTTCGCCTCTTTATCGAAATGGGGGCCCTGCTGGCAGGCGTTGCTCAATTGGGTACGGGATATTCCATTTGGAAGTTTTTTCCTCGGTTTAAGAGTGAAGAAGGACATCATGGCGCCGGATTTTGGTTATTGGCCATTCCGCTCGTTGGGTTTGTTTTTGTAGCGCTTTTGTTGTTGTGGGGTCAGCCGTGGGTGGTTAAATATTTGATTGAGAACAGTTCCGATTTTCTGCCATATTACCACTGGCTTATTCCATTTGTATTTTTCTTTGTTTTCAACACGGTTTTTGAGATTTTCCTGGCGGCCCTGGGCAACATTGTCTTTTCCTCGTTCTTGCGAGAAAATGTGGTAAGAATCCTGCTAGGGCTTTTGGGTTGGTGTTACTACATCGGCGTGGTAAATTTTGACCAAACCATGTATTCGATTTCCGCGGTTTACGGGGTCGTAATGCTCTTAAATTTTGTGTATTTGCTCAAGAATACGCGGTTGAGTTTTCAGCCCAATATGGGATTTATTCGCGAGCAAGAGGGACTTAAGGGCGAGTTTTATCGCTATACGGGTTACTTGTTTTTGACATATGTGGCGATGTTGGTTTTGCAACGCATGGATTTTTTGATGGTGAGTTCAATGAAGGGATCTGCGGATACAGGGATTTACGCCATCGCGGTGAATATGGCCGTTTTAATTGAAATTCCTACGCGCAGTATTTTGCAAATTGCCAATCCCAAATTGTCCGAGGCCATTCACGCCGGTGATGATAAGGAAATTGAGCGCCTATATCAAAAAACCAGCCTCAACCAATTCATTTTGGGCGCACTGGCGCTGCTGCTGATTTGGATCAATATCGATGTGTTTTATCACTACATGCCCAATGGACATCTTTATGAAACCGGTAAGTGGGCGGTGTTTTACCTTGGCGTGGGCAAATTGTGTGTGTTGTTGCAAGGCAATTCTTCTGCAATGCTTATTTTTTCGAAGCGATATTATTTGTCACTGCTGATCAATGGAATTTCTATTGTCGTTGGTGTTCTTCTCAATCAATATTTGATTCCTATTTATGGCATCAACGGCGCGGCATTGGCCACGGGCGGTGTTTGGTTAGCTTCGGGCGTTGTGATGGCTGTGTTGATATATTCCGTATATGGTATGCAGCCCATCACGCGTGGAATATTAACGAGCGTTTTACTATTTGCGGGATTGTTTTTACTCAACCACCTTTGGCCGGTGAATTCGAATTTCTTGTTGATTGGATCTTTGGGTAAATCGCTACTATTGATGGGTACAGCGATGTTCATTCTGCTGCGTTTCAGGTTGAGCGATGACGTCTACAGCATGGCCAAGAAAATGTTGGCACCCATTGGTATTCGGTTGAAAGACTAATGAATTAGTTTTTTTGGGAGAACTGTCCAAAGAAATCGCCCAGGCTCATTCGATCGAATGCATCTACGTAGCCACCTTCGGTTAGATTGATTACCTTCTTGTGGATGTGTTTTGCGTAGCGCGATGTTTCATCGTAACCCGTGTGCACTTTTACCAAACTATGAAACAATTCGTGGAGGCGAATCTTACCGGTTGTGCCATCCGCTTCTTGTTTCAATAAAGGGTGTTTTTTGTTCTCGTCAGCATAAAAATGCGATTCAGTACGGATTATGGTGTTGTCGGTGTCCACCATGATGTTAATGTGGAAGTCGTGATCCACCCCGGTGATGTACACTTCCTCAAATCCTGAAAGCATCGCATTGAAAATGCATGAATTGACCACGTTTTCGCATTGTGGACTGCCCAAACGCCATTGGTACATTCGGTTGCGGAAACCCGCTGTGCCGCCGATAACTGTGTAGTTGTAAGTGACAAATTGGATGTTGGGGTTGTTTAGGTTGTTAACGATATAGCAATTGCGGTACAGTTGGGGTACAAAGAAAATCATGGGCCAATCCACTTTTTGAAGCGCCTGCCATGTTTCATTGATCATTCGCTGTGTCTTTTCGAAGTCGGGTTTGTATTGTGCGATAGGATGCAAACCTGGATTCTCGAAAACCGCTTTTGAGAATTCGAAAAAATACAGATCCAACATCAAGTAATACTTGGGTTTCAGGCTGAAAAATTCGGGCTGACAGCTGAACTTGTTCACGGCAAAAAAAGCCAAACCCTGTTTTTTTAAGTTGTCGATCCCCACAGATGTGCATTTGTCGATGAAAGACCGTGCTGATGGTCCGTTGGCAATCACAACCACCGATTTTTCAGGTGCTGTATACGATGGGAGGTTGATCTTGCTCTTCAGCAGGATTTTTCCCATGGTGAGTGCCGATTGGAACAGGTCTTTTAACATCACCCGATTTGATAATGGCTAAGCACAGCACTGAGCACGCCAGCACGCTGCAATATTTCCTCAACAAACTCGCGGAATGCACCATCGCCACCCGATTTTTGGGTTGAGTAGTGCACCAAATTGCGAATGTACTCTGGGGCGTTTGCTGGTGCCGCAGAAAATCCAACGGCTTTCAATAAGGCTACATCGCCCAAATCATCGCCAATGTATGCCACTTCAGATAAACGGATATTGAGTTCTTGGCACAGCGATGTTGCAACGCTCAATTTGTCTTGAATCCCTTGGTATAGGTAGTCGATACGCAATTTATCGGACCGTCTTTTGACGATATCCGTGTCCTCGCCGGTGATGATTCCCACGGGGATCGACAAGTGTTTGCAGAACAGAACTCCTGCGCTATCAGACGTGCTGAACTTCTTCCATTCGTTGCCGGTTTGGTCGTAGTACATGCCCGCATCGGTCCATACACCGTCGATGTCTGTGAGTACCAATTTGGGGAGCAATTGTTCAATCATGGAGTGCGTTTATGAAAGATGTTGGGGGTAAACAATTTCATCGGCCGGTATCTTGGTAACGGCTTTTTTGCCCACCACTTTTTCCAATTCATGCCATTTGAAACCATCTCCGGGAGAAAGCAAGTGCAAATCAGCTTCTTGGATCAATTCGCCAACTTGAATCTCGCGATTGGTGGCGATAGAGCGTTCCAATTTGTGCTTTGCAGAAACCGTTGATTCCGCGATAAATACATCTTCAACGCCCATGGATCGCTCAATCAAACGAATGTCTCGAACCATGCGTTGAATACCTTCTACACCCAAAGAACCGGCTTGGTCTGTACCTTTCATGCGACGGTCTAAGGTGATGTGTTTCTCTATGATTTTGGCCCCCATGGCCACAGCGGACACAGGTGCACTGATGCCCACAGTGTGGTCTGAGTACCCGATATTATACCCAGGATATTTGTTCTGCAATGCTTTGATGGAAAGCAAGTTGGTATTTTCGGGTCGCGTAGGATATTCCGAAACACAATGCAATATGGAAATGTTGTTGTGGTATCGTGTAATGGTGGCCAACGCATCGTCGATTTCTTTGTATCCACCCATTCCAGTTGATAGGATGATGGGGATTTGGGTTTCGGCCAATGCACTCAACAAGGGTAAATTGGTTAAATCGCGACTGGCAACTTTCAATCGGTCGGGCATGAAATATTTGGTCATGCTCAAGCAGCCCACTGCACACAGCGTTTCCACGAAATCCAACCCATGGGATTTTGCGTATTGGTATAACTCAAAATGCTGTTCGTCGTTCAATTCCAATTTCTCCCGATGCTCTCCATAGGTCTTGCCAAAAGAGTGGGGTGAGTTGTATTCGCGCGACATTTGGGAGGCGGAAAGTTCCTGCGACAAATCCCGTTTTGTGAGTTTCACGGCGTCCATTCGAGGAAGGTCCAAATCGAATAAGTCGTCTTTTACCGGCCTTGCTGCTGCATCAATGATGAGCTTGGCAATGTCTACGGAACCGTTGTGGTTCTGTCCGATTTCTCCAATGATATAGGTGTGCTGATGCTGCTGCATGCGATTATTTTTGGTATTTGTTGATTTGATTTTCCATCAAAGTTACCCAACTTTTTTCACTTAGTAGCAGATTTCGCTGTGCGGGAAAGTCCAAATGGGCAAGCTGTGGGTAGGTGCTGAGGCAAAAGTTCCAATCGTCTTGATCATCGATTGTGAGTCGGATTTGTTCAAATTGCGGTTGCCAGTCTTCTGGGATGGCCAAGATGGCTATGGCGTATTGGTTTGGATTTTCATACAAACCGATGGTGACATGTTCATTGTACCAGGGGTTATTTTTTGGCACAAGCGATTGCAGTGCTGCGACTTTTACCGCCTCTACAAAAATGCCTGTGTGGTGTTTGATGCCGGGTTTGCCTGCGTAACCGAATGAAATGTAATCCATCGTTGGGCGTATTTCGC
Source organism: Bacteroidota bacterium (assembly GCA_041192805.1). Taxonomy (GTDB): domain Bacteria; phylum Bacteroidota; class Bacteroidia; order NS11-12g; family UBA955; genus UBA955. Next base: position 5,939 of record JBEEMF010000001.1, read on the forward strand.
AGGCGGCCAAGGTTTGGTCAATGATGTAATGACTAAGATAGGGGTTGTCGGCACAAATGCGAAGCACAAAATCGTTTTCTGCGATACCAAAATGGGCTGCTGCTTCGGTGAAGCGACTCAGTACATGGGTCTCATCGCCCCGAAAAACGGAAATGCCGTGACGTTCTGCCATTTGAGCGAGTGAATCATCCGCGGGTTGTTTTGTTGTGAGGAGTACAGGGGTTACATCGTGGCTTGCAAGCCGAGCAATGACGGCCTCCAGCAAGGTTTTCCCATCCGGTAACAGCATGGCCATTTTGCCGGGTAATCGCGAAGAACCCATACGGGCTTGGATGAACGCGTACATGATTTTCAAAGGTAAAGAAAATCGAGGTTGCTGAAGTTCGGGGGATGTCGTTTCTTTGCGACCACTACATTATGCTGAATCTGATCATTTTTGGCCCTCCGGGTGCGGGCAAAGGTACCCAAAGCGAAAAATTGTTGAGCAAATACCAGTTGCAACACATTTCTACTGGCGATTTGTTGCGCGCTGAGCGTAATGCTGGCACCGAATTGGGCAATCAAGCCAATGAGTTTATTGCCAAGGGGGAGTTGGTTCCCGATGCAGTGGTTATTGGCATGGTGAAGAATTTCATGTTGGCACATCCTGAAGCCAATGGTTTCATTTTTGATGGATTTCCTCGCACCACGCCGCAAGCGGATGCTTTGGATGTGATGTTGGCCGATTTTAACACGGGAATTTCTATTGTGTTGGGCTTGGAAGTAAACGAAGATGAATTGGTGAAACGCCTTTTGTTGCGTGGACAAAGCAGTGGTAGAGCGGATGATCAAGACGAATCAACCATTCGCAATCGTTTTCAAGAATACCAAAACAAAACCTTGCCATTGCAGGGGTACTATCAAGCGCAGGGTAAATACCACGGCGTGATGGGTATCGGTGAAGTGGAAGATATTTTTGGGTCGTTGTGCGCCCACATCGACGCCCTCTAACATGTTGAAACCATTTCCCACCGGCGTAAAATGGGTCTTTTTGGACTTGGATAATACGCTGTGGGATTTTGATGCCAATGCCACGGAGGCGCTGAAAGAATTGTATCGCAGGCATCATTTACACTTGCACACGGATTATCATGTGGATCAGTTTGTGGCTTTGTACCAAGATGTAAATGCCGCATATTGGAAGCGATATGAAAGGGGTGAAGTGACCAAAGAAGTGTTGCGAACCCGGCGATTTACCGATACTTTTGATGCGATGGGTATTCCAACTCTGCTGCAGCCGGCAGATGTTTGGCAGGAATATTTGGAGATCTGTCCGCTAATGACTTTGATGATGCCTAATGCTTTGACGGCATTGGAAGGATTGAGCAAGCGATACAATGTTGCCCTTTTAACCAATGGGTTTGAAGCAACGCAACAAACCAAAATTCGTTGTTCAGGCATCGCTTCGTTTATAAAATTTATGGTAACTTCAGAAACCTTGGGAGTGGCAAAACCATCGCCCTTGTTCTTTGAAAGGGCTTTGTCCGAAGCCAATTGTTCGGCTCAAGAAGCGGTGTATTTGGGTGATACATGGGATACAGATGTTGAGGGAGGAATGGGCGCAGGAATCCTCACATATTGGTATCGACGAGGTCAGACTGAGCGAATAGTAGAAAATGAATTTTACGGTGGTGCCATAGACGATTTGATGGGGTTTGTTCAATTGTAACCAACCTGTATGCTCTTTTGCGTATTTTTGCCTTAATGAAACGCATGATGAATCGCAGTTTGGCCGTTTTGGCATTGATGTTTGCTGGCATGGGCGCAGTGAAAGCCCAAGGTTTTGAATTGGAGAATGGCAAAGCAGAGCACACTTTCTACCCAGATGCAACCGCACCGGTAGATTGCACCATTCATTTCAAGAATTTGAAAAAGTCTGCGATTGTATTTGCCTATGAGAAGTTGAGTGTTGATTATCCTTCTGTTTGGGATGTTTCTTTTTGCGACAATCGCAATTGTTTTGCAACTTTTGTGAACAATGATACCATGGCGAAGGTCGCTCCCAACGCGGAAGCATCATTGAAAATTACGGTTTTTCCAAATGGAAAGGCGGATACGGCTTTGGTGAAATATGCTTTGTGGGATTATGACAATCCAACGGATCGCGATACCCTTACATGGAATATTTACATCCGCTGGGGTGCTGATACCAAGTCTTGGATGGTTGATATGCTGTTGGCTTACCCTAACCCGGTTGCCGATGTGT
>JBEEMF010000002.1:0-19186 GCA_041192805.1 Bacteroidota bacterium
CGAAGAAAATTCATCCAAAAAATCTGGGAATCCGTTCAAAAATTCACCTTTAAGCACACAAATGCCGCCTTCACCGTTGGCCCAGCCATCGCACAATATTTTGAAGAAAAATACAACAAACCGGTTGCGGTAGTGAGAAATATGCCCATTAAAAGTGGAGCAACCAATCCCAATAATCCTCTATCTCCCGCTTGGCAATCCAAAATAGATGCGCTACAAGGACAGCGCTTTATCCTTTATCAAGGAGCTCTTAACGAAGCCCGCGGACTTGAATCGATGATTCACGCAATGACAGAAATCCCCGCAATCCTCGTACTTGCTGGCGAAGGCGATCTCTCTCAAACTCTGAGAAATCTTACCCAATCACTAAACCTCGAACACAAAGTGATATTCCTAGGCATGGTGACACCCAATGAGCTACCACAACTCACAAAACAAGCATACATCGGCTACAATGTGAGTCAAAACGCGGGACTCAGTTATTATTTATCGCTGAACAACAAATTCTTCGACTATACCAAAGCACATTTACCATCCTTGATTAACCCATTCCCAGAATACCTCGCTTTGATGAAGGAATTTAAGGTAGGCCTGGCCACCGAACCCGACATAGAGGATATCGTAAATCAAGCAAAGCAGTTATTTACGAACCAATTACTGTACGATGAAATCAAATCAAACTGTAAACTGGCGAGCGAAAAATGGACCTGGGAGAATGAAACGCCAACCCTCATCAACATTTTTCAGCAAACTTATCAGCACAACTTTCATTAAAAATAAAGACCTTTACAAACGCTTAAACCCTTTGCAATGTCGGCCCCGCGCATTCATATCATCGCATTTGACCTTCCTTTTCCTCCGGATTACGGGGGCGCCACCGACATCTTTCACAAAATCAGAAGTTTACATGACTTGGGCGTTGAAATCACCTTGCATGTTTTTTTGTACAAAGGCAAAATGCCGGCCCCAGCACTTGAAGCATTAACGCATAAAACTTTTTACTATTACCGCAGAACTTGGGTCAACCCGTTTTGGGGAACCACCCCTTTTGTTGTCAACACGAGAAATAGCAAAGCCTTGCTAGCAAACCTATTAAAAGACAACGACCCCATTCTATTTGAAGGCCTTCACACCACAGCATATTTACAACACCCTGAAATCCAGCAGCGGATTACGGTTGTTCGGGCGCACAATGTTGAGCACAATTATTATCGGGCGCTCGGCTTCGCCGAGCGCCGCTGGATCAAACAAAAATTTTTCTTCCTCGAAGCCCAACGCCTGCAACAATTCGAGCCCATCCTAAATAAAGCCACCGCCATCGCCGGAATATCCCCGATGGAAACCGCCTACCTCCAATCCACCTACGGACATACCCATTATATCCCCGCCTTCCACTCCAATAACGATGTCGCCTCCCTCACGGGAAAAGGTGAATATGTGCTCTATCATGGGAACCTATCCATCCCCGAGAACGACAATGCCGCTATTTACCTCGCATCAAAAGTATTCCCCCTCCTTTCACAGTCGTGTATAATCGCCGGTAGCAACCCATCACAAATGTTGCAAAAAGGCGTTACCAAATACGCCCATATCCAAATTAAAGCGAATCTCACCGCCGATGAAATTTTTACCCTGGTAAGAAACGCCCATGTCAATGCGCTAGTCACCTTCCAATCCACTGGCATTAAACTCAAACTGCTGAATGCACTTTACCGGGGCCGACATGTTGTTGCCAATACCCCAATGGTGGAAGAAACCGGCCTTGAAAACCTGTGTCAAGTCTCCGATGAACCCAAACTAATGGCCGATCAAATCAAAAACTGTTTCCTCACTCCCTTTACCGAAAAAGACATTGAACACCGCACCAAAACTCTCGGTGCCACCTTCAATAACAAAATCAACGCCGGTAAACTCTTGCAATTACTACACCCCTGAATCTCAACACGTCGCTTGTAAACCATTGCAAATAAGGCACCCGTAACCCGCGCCCAAGCATCAAATCTTGTAAATATAACCGAGTCCAAACACCCAGCTGTTCTGCCACGCACTCATCCCAGGCGGCACCAAATCTTTATCATAAATCGAAATCAACGTGTAATTCACATTGATATACTTCGTCAACTTAGCCACCAAAGCAAAATCAATCCGAGAATCTAAATTCGCGGTCTCCGCCAAATAAGGCGCAAAGCCCAAATAATTCAACTTCATTCCCAACCGCTTCTGATCGCCAAACTCCCGCTGTATTCCCATCTGGATCTGAACACCCATCTGATTGTTCAAAAACTTCCCCTTCTCCACACGCGCAATAATTGGCTCGTTCCTAATATCGTAAAGCGATTGATTGATGACATACGTCTGTTTCAAGGTGATGTACCCCATACGGATAAAAAAGGTAGGCAGCGGCTTGTACTCCATCCCCAAGGCAAATTGCGTCTGCCCCTGACTTAAAAAGCTAGAATTGACTGTCCCAACCTCCCTGCCAATGGTGTTTCTGGAATATTTATAACCCGGAAGCAGCTGCGTTTGGAAGTTTAAACCGCCAAAGATCGACATACCCGGTTCGGCCGTAATTGTATGACCCAGTTTACAATCCAAAAATACGTTGTCGAGGTTTTTCTTTAAAATTCTATATCGAATGTTGTAGTTATCTAATTGTCTTGTAGATACGCCACCCAAATTGACACGAAACACGTTGTCAAAACTGGTATTCGGACGTTTCACCTGTGCAAAAGCATTCACAAAACCGTTACCGTTGATGTTGCTAGAACCTCCACTCGACCAATTGGGCGATGACCCGGCGAACGACAACGTGAGTCCAAAATCGGCCCCGTATGTTATGATCCGCCTTTCGTTACTGTCGCGATGATATTGGAATTTCACCGGATCCACATCCGACCCACCCAACAACACCAACAAACACGTCAACAACATCTTAAGTGCAAATATCTAAAATCTTAGCTCTCCTTGGGCTTATCCTCCGCCACTTCCTCTTTCACGATGATTTCTTTTGCCCTATTCAGTGCCTTCACAACCAAAAACAAAACAAAAGCCACAATCAGAAAATGTAAAATATTGGCAATTAATTTCCCGTAATTGAAAGGGCCAAAACGCAGATCATCTAGCTTCGCCCATCCGCCAACCAAGGCAATCAATGGCATGATGAGATCATTTACGATGCTATTTACGATGTTCTGAAAAGCCGAACCAATGATTACAGCAACAGCCAAATCCATCACGTTACCGCGATTGACAAACTCTTTAAATTCTTTGATAATCTGCATAATGAACAGGCAATTTAATGCCTATCTATTAAGCTTCCAAGCCCATTTTAGACGATGAACGTTTACGTTCGTTTTCGTCCAAAAACACTTTACGTAAACGGATGTTATCAGGTGTAACTTCTACGTACTCATCCTCCTGAATGTATTCCATTGCTTCTTCCAATGAAAATTCACGTGGTGGAGCCAACACAGTGTTATCGTCCTTACCCGCCGCACGGAAATTCGTCATCTGCTTGGCAGTACACAAGTTCACAACCAAATCTCCTGGCTTAATGTGCTCACCCATCAATTGACCGGCGTACACTTCAGCACCCGGATGAATAAAGAAAGTACCGCGGTCTTTCAACTTATCCATACTGTATGGAGTTGCAGCGCCTTTTTCCTTGCTGATCAATACGCCATTGATACGCATTGGCATTGCACCCTTCCAAGGTTCGAAATCTTTCAAACGGTGAGCCATAATCGCTTCCCCCTGCGTGGCTGTCAACAAGTTGTTTCTCAAGCCAATCAAACCGCGTGAAGGAATTTCAAACTCCAAACGAACCATATCGCCTTTAGGCATCATGCTTATCATTTCGCCTTTGCGCTGACTTGCATATTCAATCACTTTTCCGCTGTTCATTTCAGGCACATCCACGGTTAAAATTTCAATTGGCTCGTGGATTTTACCGTTGATTTCTTTCAAAACCACGCGGGGCTGACCTAGTTGCAATTCATATCCTTCGCGGCGCATGGTTTCAACCAAGACACCCAAGTGAAGAATACCGCGACCAAATACCAACCACTGATCGGCAGAATTGGTTTCGTCTACGCGCAAAGCCAAATTCTTCTCCATTTCCTTCATCAAACGCTCGCGAATTTTCTGACTCGTAACAAACTTGCCTTCTTTGCCAAAAAATGGACTGTTATTAATCGTGAACAACATACTCATGGTAGGTTCATCAATCTTCATCAAAGGCATCGCCTCTGGACTTTCAAAATCCGTAATGGTATCGCCGATTTCAAAATTCTCGATTCCTGTAATTGCGCAAATGTCTCCACAATTAACACTATCCACTTTACGCTTGCCCAAACCATCAAATACAAACAGTTCTTTGATGCGGGTTTTTTCGATTTTACCATCGCGCTTCACCAAACTCACTGGCATATTGGTAGTGATATTGCCTCTGTGTAGACGTCCAATTGCGATACGACCAGTGTAATTACTGTAATCCAAGCTGGTAATCTGCAACTGAGGAGTACCTTCTCTAACCACAGGCGCTGGAATGATTTCCAAGATGGTATCCATCAAGAACGTCAAATCTTCTGTAGGCGTTTTGTAGTCCGGACCAAACCAACCATGCTTACCTGAACCAAAAACAGTAGTGAAATCCAACTGCTCTTCGTTTGCGTCTAGGTTGAAAAACAAATCAAAAATATCGTCATGAGTCTTATCAGGATCACAGTTTGGCTTATCTACTTTGTTGATAACCACAATTGCTTTCTTACCCAAAGCCAAAGCCTTCTGCAATACAAAACGTGTCTGTGGCATCGGACCTTCAAAAGCATCCACCAACAACAAAACACCGTCGGCCATGTTCAATACACGCTCAACCTCACCACCAAAATCCGAGTGACCTGGAGTATCGATGATATTGATTTTCGTATCCTTCCATTGAACACTTACGTTTTTCGCCAAAATGGTGATACCACGCTCGCGCTCTAAATCGTTGCTATCCAATATTAACTCCCCAACCTCTTGATTGTCTCTAAACAATCTAGCTTGGTGTAACATTTTGTCAACCAAGGTGGTTTTACCGTGGTCAACGTGAGCAATAATGGCGATGTTTCTAATTGGTGTAGACATTTATCCGTTAAAAAGTCCGCAAATTTCGGCATAATAATCCACAACTCCCTACAAACGTGGATTTTGTTTTTGTGAAATCTCCTTTACCCTACCTTTGTAGCCTTATTTATGGCCTTCGAATCCGAAATCGCAAAACGCAAAACCTTCGCTATCATCGCTCACCCAGATGCTGGCAAAACCACTCTCACAGAGAAATTCCTTCTCTTTGGAGGACAAATCCAAACTGCGGGTGCCGTAAAAAGCAATAAAATCACCAAAGCCACCACCTCCGATTTCATGGAAATTGAAAAACAAAGAGGTATCTCGGTGGCCACTTCCGTAATGTCGTTCCATTACAAAAACAAATGGGTCAACATCCTCGACACCCCTGGTCACAAAGATTTCGCGGAAGACACCTATCGTACATTAACAGCGGTAGATAGCGTAATCCTCGTCGTGGATTGCGTAAAAGGCGTAGAGGAACAAACCGAAAAACTCATGGAAGTCTGTCGCATGCGTAACACCCCCGTGATCGTTTTTGTCAATAAAATGGACCGCGATGGAAAAGACCCGTTCGATCTCCTCGAAGAACTAGAAGGGAAACTCAACATCGGCGTGCACCCAATGAGCTGGCCCATTAACGGTGGAAAAGACTTCAAAGGCGTATACTTGCTCCACAACCAATCGCTGAATCTGTTCGAAAGTAGCAAAACTAAAATGGCAGATGATGTCGTCAAGATCAATGGCCTCGCCGATACCCAACTCGATAAAATCCTCAATGCCAAAGACGCGATCAAGCTTCGCGATGATGCCGAACTTATCGAAGGCGTATACGGAGAACTCCCCAGCGAAGATTACCTGTCAGGCAAAACAGCCCCCGTTTTCTTTGGATCTGCGTTAAACAGCTTTGGAATTCAAGAACTCCTCGATACTTTCATCGAAATCGCGCCAAATCCACTGCCAAGGGCTACCACCAAGCGCGATATAGAACCCAATGAACCAAAATTTTCTGGGTTTATATTTAAAATTCACGCCAACCTCGACCCCAAGCACCGCGATCGCATTGCCTTTTTGAGGGTTTGTTCCGGCAAATTTGAGCGCAATAAAAACTTCAAACACGTTCGCCTCGAAAAGCAAATGAAATTCGCAAACCCCTACCTCTTTTTGGCCCAGTCCAAAGAAGTCATGGAGGATGCCTACCCAGGTGATGTGGTTGGTTTGTACGATACCGGAAACTTCAAAATTGGCGATACACTCACAGAGGGCGAAAGCTTCATTTTCAAAGGAATTCCAAGTTTTTCTCCGGAGATTTTCAAGGAATTGATCAACATCGACCCTATGAAAAGCAAGCAGTTGGAGAAGGGTATTCAGCAATTGACCGACGAAGGATTGGCATCGTTGTTTGTCCAAGAGTTGGGCAATCGGAAATTTGTTGGCACCGTGGGTGAACTTCAATTTGAGGTACTTCAGTATCGTCTAGAACACGAATACGGCGCCAAGTGTAGGTTTGAAGCCCGCAGCATATACAAGGCCTGTTGGATGAGCGGAACGGAAGCGGATTTGAAGGATTTTATGAAATACCGACAGAACAACATCGCCTACGACAAAGACAATCAACCCGTTTTCTTGGCTGAAACAGGATTTATCCTGAGAATGGCTGAAGAAAAATATCCGGATATTACTTTTCACACAACCAGCGAGTTTAAAGTGTGATTCAAATGAAACTATTATCTTCGCGTCACCATTTAAGAAACATCTATTTATGAAATTCGATATTGCAGTCATCGGTAGCGGTCCTGGAGGTTATGTAGCCGCCATTCGCGCCGCCCAATTGGGCAAGAAAGTTGCCATCATTGAAAAAGCCGATCTAGGCGGTGTGTGTTTGAACTGGGGTTGTATCCCAACCAAAGCGTTGCTGAAAAGTGCGCAGGTTTTCGATTACATCAACCATGCAGCAGATTATGGCATTACGGTAAAAGATCATAAAGTTGATTTCGACGGTATGATTAAACGTTCTCGCGGAGTAGCCGACGGCATGAGCAAGGGAATCGCGTTCTTGATGAAAAAGAACAAAATTGAAGTCATCAAAGGTTCTGCAAAATTGGCTGGTAAAGGCAAAATCTCTGTCACTGGTGACGATGGCAAAGCCCAAATCATCGAGGCCGACCATACCATTTTGGCTACAGGATCTCGCAGCCGCGCATTGCCAAACATTAAAATGGATGGCAAATTCGTTGTGGGTTATCGCGAGGCGATGGTTTTACCCAAACAACCCAAAGAATTGATTATCATTGGCTCTGGCGCTATCGGAATGGAGTTCGCATACTTCTATTCTAGCATCGGAACTAAAGTAACCATCGTAGAATTCATGTCGCGCGTCCTTCCAATCGAAGACGAGGAAGTGAGCAAGGCGATGGCGATGGTATACAAAAAGCGTGGCATCGAAATTTTGACAGAAAGCAGTGTAGAAGCGGTTGAAATCAAAAAAGATCGTTGTAAAGTAACCGTAAAAACCAAAAATGGTGAGGTTATATTGGAATCCGACATCGTATTGAGCGCGGCCGGTGTTCAAACCAACCTTGAGAATTTGGGATTGGAAGAAATGGGCATCAAGGCGGATAAAGGAAAAGTGGTTATCGACGATTTCTATCGCACTTCAGCCCCTGGTGTTTACGCCATTGGCGATATCGTACCGGGTCCAGCGTTGGCTCACGTAGCGAGTGCAGAAGGCATCATTTGCGTGGAAGCGATTTGCGGTCATCACCCTGCCCCATTGAATTATGGCAACATCCCAGGATGTACTTACACCCACCCAGAAGTGGCAAGTGTTGGATATACTGAGGCACAAGCGAAAGAAAAAGGATACGACATTATGGTGGGTAAATTCCCATTCTCAGCAAGCGGAAAAGCGGCTGCGGGCGGACATAAAGACGGATTCGTAAAGGTTATCTTCGATAAGAAGTACGGCGAGTGGTTGGGCTGTCATATGGTAGGCGAAGGCGTTACTGACATTATCATCGAGGCGGTTGTCGCTCGTAATTTGGAGACAACTGGTTTGGAGATTTTGAAGAGCATTCACCCACACCCAACAATGAGCGAAGCGGTGATGGAAGCTGTAGCCTTGGCTTACGGCGAGTGCATTCACTTGTAAGACAAACACTTAGAGCTGAAACGCGGAGAATCTGCTGTTTGAAGATCTCTGATCGACAATATTAAAAAAGGCGGCCCTCGGGGACGCCTTTTTTCTTTTACCAACCCTACCTTTGCGACATGAAATTGCAGTCGTTTTGCTTCAACCCCTTGCAAGAAAATACGTATCTGATTTGGTGCGAGAAAACACTTGATTGCGCCATTGTGGACGCCGGCATGTATGATTCTGCAGAGCAAAAACTGTTGCAAGACTTCATCGAATCAAACAATTTAACCCCTACCATGCTGCTGGGAACACACGCCCACATCGACCATATCTTTGGCAACTGGTGGGTGAAACAAATCTATGATTTGCCTTATTATTTGCATCCGTCCGACGTGGTGATGATCGATCGCTCCGAAACCATGGCCGCACTTTGGAACCTCAAATACACCCCATCGCCCTTGCCTACCAACGATTTATCCCACGGCGATATTATTTCCATTGGCGCATCGGAATTGCAAGTCAGATTTGTACCTGGTCATGCACCCGGACATGTTATTTTCATTGATGTAGCAGGTGAGCAAGTACTGGTGGGCGATACCATTTTCAGGGGCAGCATTGGCAGAACCGATTTGCCTGGCGGCAACCACGAGCAGTTGTTACAGAACATCGAAGCGCAGATTTTCACCTTGCCAGACAACTACACACTTTATAGCGGACACGGTCCCAGCACCACCGTAGGATTTGAAAAGGCCAACAATCCGTTTTTTCAATAAGTTTTGCAGTCAACCCTCATGAACGACCACCATTTCCAGATACCAAATCCCGAGCAGGCCCATGGAAAAATCCAATTGGATTTCATTGTGTGTTTGTTGGCCGATGCGGGTATTACGCGGTGGATGGTGAGTCCGGGTTCACGCAACGCCCCGTTGGTGGCTTCGATGGTGAAACACGGTGGGTTTGATTTGCACAGTTTTCCCGATGAGCGGGTGGCGGCGTTCGCGGCCCTGGGCGCAGCCCAGGGCTCGCGTTACCCCGTAGGGGTCATCTGTACCTCCGGTACAGCCGCCGCCAACCTATACCCCGCCGTTTGCGAAGCCTACTACCAAAGAATACCCTTGCTAGTCCTCACCGCAGACAGGCCCCCAGAACTCATCGATCAGTGGGATGGACAAACCATCCACCAACACAACCTCTTCCACCCACACACCCAAGGCAATTTCAACCTGCCAACCATCGCCCCAAGCAACGACCTTCCAACCACCCTACTGTCGCTCCAAACCCTCCTGCAAACAGCCATCGCGCAAACCATATACCCCGTTCCCGGTCCGGTGCACATCAACCTGCCGCTGCGCGACCCCATTTATAACGATGTTTCCCTGGCATTCCAACACATCGCCCCCACAAAACCCTTCCTGCTGCATCACCCCACACCCCCACCGGTCAACGAAACCGATGCCTCGCAGTGGATCAGTCATACCAACCCCCAACAACCCCGCATCCTCATCGTTGTGGGCATGCATCACCCCCAAACCGAACTCTCGCTCGCGCTGCAATCGCTCCAAACGCGACTCCCCATACTCACCGATATCGTTTCACAGCAGCATGCGCAAGGACTTCCCCCGTGGGACAGAGCCTTTTTGGGTGGCGCACCGGGCGAAGGCTTACGTCCCGACATCCTCATCACTTTGGGCATGGGCGTGGTATCCAAGCCGCTAAAACTTTGGCTAAAATCGCAAAAGCCCAAAAAACATTTTCATATTTCGCCACTACAAGCACCAGTAGGCGATCCTTTTCATACGCATCCCGAGCATTTGCCACACCACGAGGTGGATGCCCTTTTTGCTTTGGATCAGGCCTTGCAAGTGTCAGCATCCGCAACAAACTACCTCAATAATTGGCAGCAATGGATCAGCGAATCCCTTTCACAAATGGGCGATGGACTGCCTCATACCGCGGGCGAGGTATATCAGAGCGAATTTGCCGTTGTGAACGACCTGCTGAGCAGTTGCGATGCGCGATTTACCATCCACATGGGCAATTCCATGAGCATCCGTTACGCTTCTTGGGCAATGCAAAGTGAGGCCCGTATTTTCGCCAACCGAGGCACTTCGGGCATTGATGGCTCTTTGAGCACGGCCGTGGGCTATGCGATGGCAAATCCCGATACGCATTGCGTAGCCATTTTGGGCGATGTTTCTGCGATTTACGATGCGCATGCGTTGTGGACCAACCAATTGCCTAACAATTTGAGCATTGTGGTACTCAACAACCGTGGCGGACAAATTTTTAACTGGATCGGCGGTCCGAAGGACGTCCCCGCGCTAATGCCATTGATTGAAACACCCCACAACTACAATTTCAAGCACTTGTGCAATCTATACCAAATCCAATACGCACATCATACCGACCAACCCAACACACCTTGGCCAACCCGTTTCCTCAACCAACTGGACTGCACACTTTGGGAGGTTTGAGCGGGAGGAAAACACCGCCAAAGTCCGAAAAAACCACCGATCCATGCAACCAATCCCCCAAATCGCGTCTTACAACCAAATGGCTTATTTTTACTTTGTGAAACAACGCTTGAACCACTGGATTTTGTGGATATTATTTCTGATGTCTTCGGCGGCCCAAGCGCAGCGATTTCAACTCGAACACGACGATTATTCTGACTCCATCGTGTGGTATGTGCGCAATGCAGGCCCGAACTGGGTGAAGCCCGTTTCTCTGACCATAAATTGGTTCCATACCAAGCCCGACCTCTATGTTTGGGATGCCATCCCAGGCCCCGCATCGTCAAGAAGTCGAATTACTGAAATCAACAAAAACGGAAATCTCACCTTCCGCTACAAATCCACCCAAGGAATTGGGATCAACGATACTATTTATGCCGGACAACGAATCCCTGTTTTCTATTCCGTAAACTACAACACCAAAAAAACAGATACGATTATGCCCGCAAATTGCATCATGTTTTTCCGAGATTCGCTTGTCGGAGATGGCGAAGAACCCGTGCTTCCTAAAGGTGGCAACTGCGATTACAAACGCGTTTTTCTCAATTCCTATTCGGGAAGTAGTGGCATCCATTTCAAATCACCAGTGTGGTATACCCTACACGAAAATATTTGTCAAAAATACCTAACCCTATCAAACCTGTTTGTCATGGTCGTTTTTAACCAAAGTACATTTTTACCCACTTCGGCAGGTGTAATCCCCAAATGTACCTCAGGCAGATACGGCACTGCATTTGGCTACCCCAAAGATTCTCAAATCTATTATAGCTTTACACTGTCCGATGGCAAGCACATCGACTCCATTATCAATGGCATCACCGATGGCGATTATGTTGCACTTGTAAGTTACCCAACATTCTCCCAATCAACGATTTCTCAAATGAAACCTCGTTTCGCGCCCATTGGACTCAATACCGATTCTCTCATCGTAGGTCCAAAAGGCTCACCGGATGTTCAAATGGTGTTTTGGGGCCGAAAGGGACTCGCAACAAGCAAAGGCAAACTGAATACGGCAGGTCGATATTTTAATGGCAGCGCATCCATCGTAAACCTCGGCGCAGACCATGTGATGATCGCCAAACAACCATCCGATGAGCTTCTCGCCTGGCCTCCCTGTTTTGAAACATTGGCCGTAGTACATCAACCGTATATCCCCGCACCAATAAAAGTAGGAACCCACTCGCCTAACCTACATCGTTCCATCACCGCTACCCCCAACCCAACAAACCACGAAATCCATCTGGGCCTAGCCACTCAATCCATGGACTGGAAAATCATTGATGCAACAGGCAGAATCCTTTTCACCACCCGCACCAATGCCGGAAATGAAATCATCATCAATGTCGCAGCGCTTTCGTCGGGTATGTATTTCGCAGAATCCATCACAGATTCAACCGTAGGACGAGCGCACTATCGCATCCAATTTATTAAAATCGATTAAATTTTATTGCGTTGCATTTCTCGGGCGATATCCTTCTCTTTTAAGTCGTCCCGCTTGTCGAAGGTCTTTTTACCCTGACCCAAACCAATCTCCAACTTAAGAATTCCACGATCGTTTTCGTACAATCGAATTGGAAACAACGTATACCCTTTGGTCTTAATTTTCCCCTCGATTTTTTTAATCTCCTGCTTATTCAATAGCAACTTACGCTGACGCATCGGCTCATGAACATTGTAGCTCGATTGCTTAAATTCCGAAATGTGCATGTGCAAGAGATACACTTCACCATCTTCCAACACACAATAGGCATCGCCCATATTCACATTACCGTTTCTGATGGATTTCACTTCTCCGCCCCAAAGGACCATCCCCGCTTCATAACGCTGCTCGATGTGAAAATTGAAACCCGCTTTCCGGTTCAATACATCAACACGCTTTCTATTATCTTTCACTGCCATACTTCCACCTCAAAGGTAGTGAAATTAAAAGTTTAGGCCCGAATCTGTTCAATCAAACGATCTACCTTTTCTTTTTTTAGGATTTTTTGACCCTGGGATCCTTCTGCCACCAAACGATCAGAAACCATCACTACAAAAGAGCAATTCACCGTATTTCCTTCCAATTCCGTCAAGGTGGCCCTAATTTCGACATCATCGCCAAGCAAGGCCGGCGATTTATGGGTGATATTTAAAAATGTGCCGATGCCTTCTTCGTCGTCCTCCTTCATCTCTAGCACAAACTGCCTACAAGCCCATTCAACATCCCTGCCCAAGGCAAAAGTGCTATAAAAAGGATGCACATTTCCTGTTTCAAATGTGGCGAGATCAGTATTTGTCACCGTTTTATTGATGATGCGAATTTCACCCACGCTGCAGGAAAGTTTCATGGTGTTTGAGTTAGGAGTTTGCGGCAGTTTCTGTTAGCAACTCGGCGACAGTAATTTCCATGTGCGATGCATCGTACGTCGCTTCGCCATTGATAACCACCACCACTTGAGGCGATTCATGATGCACATCAAAGGTATCAGCGATTGCAGCTGAAACGTCTCTGTGGGCAATCAAATCCAAGTAATGGAAATCGGCTTGAGAAAAAAACGCATCGTCCAATTTCATCAGACGATTCAACGCCATCGTACTAATAGAACAACGGGTACTGTGTTTAAACAGCACTTGCGGCCTTTCAGCAGACTTTAAAACGATTTCGGGGAGTTCCCCAACCGCTTTCAATTCTTGCCAATTGGGATTCATGTTATTTTCTAACGGAAGTGGATTTCATTCCTACTTCAGGACAACGGTCCTGCTTGCGTGATCCACAACTGGTAAAAACTACACCCAACAATAGGGCAATTGCGATTAGATTTGCTGCTTTCTTCATGATTAATAACGAATACAAAATAAATCCATTTCCACCGGACTTTTCGCATCAAATTGACGAACTGTACGAGAATAAGGACAATCAATTACACAAATCCAATAAAAAGGCCCCAAAACGCGGTGCCGAACACCCCTTAATACTGTCAACCCGGAATTTATTATCCAAGATCCAAGGAAAACTTCCGATGCATTTTCAGGCTCGATGCGCTGTCACACAAAAGGGTTTTGAGCAATGCACATCTGAAATCATCGCGCGATGGAAGGCACAAAATTTTCCAGCAAAGACATTATTATCGTTGACGGGCGGATTGGGCATCGACGATTGGGCTTGGTCGAACAGTGGCAGCAACGTTTTAAGCCTCGACCCCGATGAATCACTTAACGAGGTGGTCCGATACAATTGGACACGGCTGGGAATCTCGGCAACACGACTGGAATCGACCGCCGAAATGTGGTTCGATGCCAATCCCGATAGGCGTTTTGACATGGTTTATGTTGATCCTGACCGGAGGCCTCAGGGTACTAGAAAATCGTTTCAGGCGGAGGATTATTTGCCCAATGTATTTGATTTGATAGAAGTCCATGGTGCTGTTGGCAAATTGTGGCTTATCAAACTAAGTCCGATGACCGACCCCAATTGGATTTTCAATCATTTTGAGTACCATACGGAAATCATGTCGATTGGTTACAAGAACGAAGCCAAGGAAATTTTGGTTTTGGTGGATCCAAGCAAGGACAGATCTTCCGTGCCGATGATTGATTGCATTGAGATTACATCCGAGATGAATTCTGAAGAAGTTACTGATTCCAAAGAAGAGGCGATTGGGGGGATAGATAACGAGAAGGCATCCAATCAAAAAATTACGGGACTTCGATTTTCGGATTTAAATATAGAATCTTTGTCAGCCCATCCAAGTCCGTTGATTTGGGAGCCTTCGCCCGCCATTTTTGCATCCTCCCTCCACACTTCAATCTCGCAGCGCTTTAAACTCCTTGCTGCCACGCCCAACCCCGGCTTCTTCCACACCTTACGGGAGATTCCAGCGGCCTTCGGCCGCTGCCTCCTCGTTCACCATGAATTCCACGGCAGCTTACGAAAAATAGCACAAAACATAAAAGACCTCAACATCACCCAACTCAATATCACCCCCAGATCCTGCGGCATCCCAACTTCAGAAATCACCAAAAACCTCAAAACCAAAGACGGCGGACCGCTCACCCTCTTCATTACCAAAAAACAAAATGAATTTCACGCCTGGCTAGGCGAAATACAGAAATTCTAAAAAAAATCGTGTAAATTATTTCCCGTTAACCCGAGAAGTATACTCCTCCAACGCCGCCAACATACTCGGAATACCCGGCGCTGGCGCCGCAATATCCAAAATCAAATTGTGCTCAGCAATCGCCTGCTGTGTGCTGCTTCCAAACCCCGCAATCCGCGTAGTGTTCTGCACAAAATCAGGAAAGTTGTCGTACAAACTCTTGATATCGGCCGGTGAGAAAAACACCAAAATATCGTAAAACACATCCGCCAAATCACTCAAATCACTACTCACCGTATTGTAAATAATGCACTCCGTGAAATTGTACCCCAACTGCGCAAAATGACCGGGAATACTAGGCTTTCGTATATCGCTACAAGGAAATAAAAACTTCTCTGTGCTGTGATTTTTATTGAATAACGTCAAAAAATCCGCCTCCGTCCCCTTGCCAAAAAACATCTTCCTCTTTCTAGGTACGATGTACTTCTGCACGTAATTCGAAACCCCCTCGTTGATAGAAAAATACTTGGTATCGGCTGGCATCTCGATCTTCATCTCCGTTGCCAAAGAGAAAAAATAATCTACCGCATTGCGAGAATTGAAGATGATGGCCGTAAAATCCAAAAAGTTGATTTTCTGCTTGCGGATATCACGCGGTGCCATGGGCTCGATGTGAATAAACGACCTAAAATCGATTTTCAACTTGTACTTCTTCACGAAGTCTTCGTACACATTCTTCCCAGCCTCTGGTTGTGGCTGAGTAATCAATATGCTCTTGACTTTGAGTTCGCGTTCTGCTGAGGACATAGTTAAATTCGGGATATGCTAGCAAACAAGACCGTATACGGAAGTATTTCTAGGGTGCAAAAATACAAAAATGCAAGGAAATTCAATTGCCTATCTTGAAACAAGCCCACAAACGACAATATTGAGCGTATCACAATCCATAAAACGAGCATAAACGACACCCATTCTGACAAGGGTGCTCCATCAAACTTATACCCATTGTAATAGGTCACCAAAAACAAGGGGAAGAAGATTAAAGCGAGCACAAAATTGACATTGTACTGCCTTTGGATCAGCCGTCTCATCATCGATTCCATGTGCACACTCGAAGCAAATAAAAACTGAATCGCTTGCAACCCCATCACACCACCCAAAATAGCTAAGTAAAATAATATGAAAACCCAGAAATTATTGAGCTGCAAATACCCTCCAAAAATCATATAAAGCATCGCACCAGCAGAAAAAACGGCCTGTGACAAAACAAAAACAACCCCCGCACCCCCACTATATTGCGTCACCGTTCGATCGTTCACTAACTCATTGAAATAATAACCATTGAATATGCCCTTGATTCGCAACTCAAACTGCTTGGGATACGCCGCCCTGAAATACATGATCACCACCAACAAAATCATCCCCAAACCGAAAAACCAAAACTTCCCCTGCCCGTGACGATAAAAAACTTGATTGTTGTAAGGATCAAACGGGTCGCGGTAGTTGTATTTCAACTTCCTGCCATAATCTATCCGAGATATCTGGGCCGATACACTATCCAACTTCCCGCCCTTTAGCGAATCCAAAAAACGGACTCCTTTGGTAAAACGCAAAATCGCAAAGGAATCGGGTCGCGCTCCCAATGAATCCGGCTCAAAAATAAACCCATTTACGCGCACGGGCTCTGACTGACCCATCAACGATGCCGATACACCCAAAACAATCCCCAACAAAATCATCATCCGCCATGCGAGATAAACCTGTTGAATGAAATTTATTGAGCGACCCATCGAACTGCAAAAATAACAGATTCATAGGGCATGTTCACGACCCAATTATCGAATCAAAAAAAAGACTGACCTTTGCACCCATGGCAGGCCTTTATATACATATCCCCTTTTGCAGAAAAGCCTGTCATTACTGCAATTTTCACTTCAGTACCCAACTCAAAAACATTCAACCGCTGGTGGATGCAATTTGTAAAGAAATCGACAATGAAGCACCGAAATTCAGCACTAAGCTCACCACTTTATACTTCGGTGGCGGCAGCCCATCAATCCTAAACCATAGCCAACTTACACAAATTTTCGAAGCCGTTTCAACGCATTTTGATATCTCTCAAATTCAAGAAATCACGCTAGAAGCCAATCCAGAAGACATGATTCAAGAATCAATGGGGCAATGGAAATCGTTGGGAGTAAATCGATTGAGCGTGGGCATTCAGAGTCTAAACGACGATGAATTGGAGTGGATGAATCGATCACATACCGTAAAACAAGCCATCCAATCGCTCCTAACGGCGAGAGAAATCGGATTTACCAACTTCAGCATCGACCTAATCTATGGCTCGGAGAAAAAATCCCTCATGCAGTGGCAACAAGAACTCGATTGGGTAAATTCCATCGGGGTAAACCATCTAAGTTGCTATGCCCTCACCATAGAAGAAAACACCCCGTTTGGCAAATGGGCGAAATCAAATAAACTCAACACCCCTCCCGATGAACATGCCGAAGAGCAATTTTTGTATTTATCACAGTGGGCATCGCAGAATAACTGGGAACATTACGAAATCAGCAACTTGAGCAAACCCGGTCACCAAGCCATTCACAATAGTAATTATTGGGCAGGTCTCCCCTATTTGGGCATTGGTCCCAGCGCCCATTCTTACGATGGCAAATCAAGGCGTTGGAACATAAGCAATAATGCACTGTATATCAGCGGAATCCAAAACGGAACGCCAACATTTACAGAAGAAATCCTGTCCACAGTAGATGTCGTAAACGAGTTGCTACTCACCCAACTCCGACTCACCAAAGGGGTCAACATACAACAAATCAATCTTTTATACCCCGGTTTCGAAAAATTAAAACGACCCATCATCGAAAAATTAATTGGCAATTTTCAAATCGTTGAGCACAACGGGCATTGGTCTATCCCAAGCGCTGCAAGATTTCTAGCCGATGCGATTACCGTAGAATTGATGCTCGACGAAAACTAACATTTCTCAGAAAATCCAAATTCTGATTAAAATCATACTTTCACCCTACTTTCTATTGTAATTTTGCTCTAACAATTTAGGTTATGATTCGCAAAACAAACAACAACATTCTGGTGCCAACCGATTTCTCGGATGTGGCAGAAAACGCATCAAGTCATGCCGTTACCGTTGCCAAAGCCTATGGCAATGAAATCACCCTCCTCTACATTTTGGAAGAAGGTATTTTGGGCGGACTTTTTTCAGGCAGTCAGTCTGATGTGATGCGCGATGCAATTCAGGTCAAATTAGAAACCAAAGCGAAAGATATCGCTGAGAAAAACAATGTAAAAGTGCATGCACTGGTTGACAAGGGCAAGGTATACAAAACGATTGCGGGGATTGCCAACAGCAACAATTACGATTCTATCATCATGGGGAGCAATGGCGCAAGCGGTTTGGATCAGATTGTAGGATCAAACGCATCAAGAACCATTCAGTACGCTGAAGTTCCCGTTGTTGTGGTGAAGCAAAATTCAACCAAAGACAGCGGATACAAAAAAATTGTGATGCCTATCGATTTATCAATCGAAAGCCGTCAAAAAGTTGATTGGGCTATCCACTTGGGTAAAAAATTCAATTCAGAAGTACATGTCGTTTATACCAAATCTTCAGACGAATATTTACAGAGAAAAATCGCCGCGAACATCAACTTGGTGAACCATCATTTGAAGGACAGTGGTTTAAAATACGAAGTATTTGCAATGGAAGATGGGATGCTAGACAACTTCGCCAACGAAATTTTGAACTACAGCAACACCGTAAAAGCCGATTTGATTTTGGTGATGACACATACAGAAAAGGGCATTTCAGAGTTAATCATTGGAACATTGACGCAGCAGTTGGTGAATCGCAGTGAGAGCATTCCTGTGATGTGCATCCACCCGCACGAGACTGGATTCAATTACAACTATTAAAAATCCAAAATTACACCTATCGAAGGCTGTAAGAATCCGCTTGAATTCACCAAATATTCCCCCTTGTAAGATGCCACCGGTGCCGATGGATCCGAAATCAAATTACCCGCCGCATCCTGCGCCGCAATCAATGTTTGAGGACCCAAATAGGCATTGTTCAATGCATTTTGAATGTCCATATACAGGTTCAACGATGCCTTCTTGAAATACCAAACCTTGTCAACGCGAATATCCAACTGAGAAAAATTCGCCAACCTACCAGAATTTAAGGATCCATAATTCGGCAATGCGGTCCCTCTGACATCCCAGTTCGTTTTCACCAAACTGCGAGAAACATCGTCTGGAGTATAAGGACGACCTGTTGCAAAACGCAACTTCGCTCCCACTTCCCAATTTCGCTTTAG
>JBEEMF010000003.1:0-15847 GCA_041192805.1 Bacteroidota bacterium
GTCCAGGTGGCTCCCCCATTCGTGCTTTTGTACACATAGGGCTTGAAATCGCCAAAGCGGTGGTGATCCAACACAACATACACATTGCCTGAATTGGGCGATGCATACACCATAGAAATGAACGGATGTCCCACACCATTGGCCTGTCCTTTCGGGGCTTCCGGGAAATTTAATTCCCCATTGGCAGCGGCTCCGCACTTCAACCAAGTACTGGCATTGGCCTCTTTGCGCCACACCAAACCATCGTCGGTGCCTGCGTACAACTCGCCATTTTTGCCTTCGCTCAAGGTGGTGATATTGCCGTAAATGCTCGTACTTTGGTTTTTCACAACGGCATTCACACCCCAAACTTTCCCCATGATGGGCAGGGTGTTGCGATCGATTCCGCGCGACAAATCCCTGCTGATGGGTGTCCATGAATCGCCACGATCCTCGCTTTTGAACACGCGATTGGCCGCAAAATACAATACTTTGGGGTTGCTGCGAGAAATGATCAAAGGCGCATCCCAGTTCCAACGCAAAGGCGCTTCGTTCAATCCAATGGTGGGTTTTATATCCACGGCTTCACCGGTGACTTTATCGTATCGAACCAAACCGCCGTATTGCCATTGACTGTATACGATGTTGGGGTTGGTGGGGTCGATCTGCGACTTAAAACCATCGCCACCCACGGTCACATACCAATCGTCGTTGCTAACACCGTTGGCTGAATTGTTCTTGGCCGGACCGCCCAAGGTATTGTTGTCCTGGGTACCGCCGTAAATGTTGTAAAAGGGCGATGCGTTGTCTACCGATGCGCGATAAAACTGGGTGATCGATATGTTGTCTTTGTAGTTCCAGTGCTGGGCATTGTCAAACGTTTCATAGAGTCCGCCATCGCATCCAACCAACCAATGGGAGGATTGCGCCGGATCGATCCAAATCACGTGATTGTCGACGTGCTTATTGCCTTCGCCCGCGTTTCTGAGGGTTTTACCGCCATCGTCTGACACCTTCATGTAGGCATCCATCACAAAAATGCGGTTGGGGTTGGTGGGATCCACAAATAGCTCTTGGTAGTAGTTACCGGCGGTAAAGAATGGGTTCTGTTTAGACCAGCTTTCGCCGTAATCGTAGCTCACAAAAATGCCCCCTTTTCCCTCCTCGGCCTCCACCATCGCATAGACCAAACCCGCTTTCAGGGCCGATACGCCGATGGTAATTCTGCCGAGTTCGCCACCGGGGAGTCCGCCAGCCAATTTGCGCCATGTTTTGCCGTTGTCTGTGCTCTTGTAAAGGGCCGATTCTGGCCCGCCACCCAAGTAGGTCCATTCATGTCGTCTGCGCTGATGAAACGCCGCATACATGGTGCCGGGCATATTGGGATCGATGTATATTTCGTTGCAACCGGTGTTATCGGAAACTTGGAAATTGCGCACCCAGGTTTTGCCACCATCTTCGGTGAGGTACAGCCCACGTTCGCCGCCTTCTTTCCAAACCGGACCGTAAACAGCCACCCAAATGCGGTTTGAATTGCTTGGGTCGATTTTGATCGTGCCGATGTGCTCTGAGAGTTTCAGGCCCATGTTTTCGAAGGTTTTTCCGCCATCGAGACTGCGGTAAATACCATTTCCGTAGCCCACACTGCGTTGGTTGTTGTTTTCGCCAGTGCCCACCCACAAGATGTTGGGGTTTTTGGGATCCAGGGCGAGACAGCCGATGCTTTGGGTTCCGTAGCCGTCAAAAATGGGTTGGTAAGTGGTTCCGCCGTTGGTGGTTTTCCAAACGCCGCCGTAGGCCGCCGCGATGTAGTACTCCGATTTGTTGAGGGGGTTCACCGCGATGTCAACGATTCTGCCGCTGGTGGTTGCTGGACCGATCATTCGAAAATTCACTTGACCTAGAATCGGCTTGATTAATGAATCGGCAACACCATTGGACTTCGCCAATTTAGCAGTTTCGGTTGAGGCACTTGCTTTACCTCCAGATTTTTGTGCTTGTACGCCCCACACCCATGAGAACGCGACTAACAACATCGATACACTGATTTTATTCATGATTTTATTTTTTCAAAATACGATAATAATTGCTGAGATATTCCCGACCATGCAAAAGTTAATCTCACATACTGTCCACCCGTTTCTCCCAAGCGTTTTCTCAATTCTTCCGAAGTCAAAATAGAAACGACGTGGTTGGCGAATTCCTGGGCAGTTTCACCCATCAAAATCCCCTCTCCCGATTTTAGTCCCAAGCCCAAAAACCCAACCTTAGAGCACACAACAGCCTGATTCATCGCCAAGGCTTCAAGGACTTTGTTCTGCGTCCCCGCTCCTATCCTTAACGGCGATACTACAACGTTCGCTTTACCGTATTCGCTAGCTAAATTTTCGATAAACCCTGTTACTTCGATGCGATCCGACGCCAAATCGAGCACGGCTTTTACAGGTCGCTGACCAGCGATTACAAATTGCGATTCGGGGTGCTTTTCTAAGATGAGAGGGAAAATCTCATTTACGAAATACTGAACTGCGTCTACATTGGGCGCATAATCCATATTGCCAGTAAACAAAATTCGGTTTTTTACGATTGCATCGCTGCCCTGGGGTGAGAACGATTTCAGGTTGACCCCATTTGGGAGCACATCCACATTGGTAATTCCTGCATCGATTAGATAATCGCGATCTTCAGTAGAACAGACCAAGGACTGAGCAAATTTTGGCAACATCAACTTTTCGTAATTGGCAAGGCGAGAAAACTCTAAACCACGAAACGCTCTATCAAATGGGTTTTTCGCAGCCGATTCCCTCCTTTTCCAATACAAACTAAAGGCATCGGGCAAATCTAAAATGGCATTGGTTGGTGCCCCATCTTCAAAGTACTGGGACATTCTTAAATGCTGCACGTGTATGACATCAAAGTGATGATTATCAAGCAGATGCTTTAGCTTTTTAGCAAACGGTTTTGATCGAAAAAACGATACTTGAATCGGTCGTTTCGAGAACAAGCCTATCGCGGAAGACAAAATTGATCGCCATTTGGGTCGATATACATATTGAATGGAATCAAACAGTTGAATTCCGTCGTTAGAACTCGGCGAGGCTGCATCGTCGGTAAAAAGTGGCTTTTGCAACACCGATACAGAATCCAAATCCTCTTGATTTTCGGCGATGGTAATTAAATGAAGTTCGTGATTCGTCGATAATTCTGTTGCCAAATTATAAATCTTCAGCTTATCGCCGCGATACGGAGGATACGGCATTCGATTGGCGACAAAAAGAATCTTCACAAAACAAAAATATCGCATGTGAACAGTAAATGATACAATCGTTCACAAAATCGATGCAAGTGTAGATAAACAATTACTTTTTAAACATAGAACCACGACGATTCATTGGTAGTTTTGAATAACATGATGATTTTAAGCGATCGAATCTCTGAGATAGTTGAGAGCCAAACTTTAGCAATGACCAAGCGTTCAAGAGAACTCAAAGCAACGGGTGTGGACGTAATCAATCTAAGCATCGGCGAACCCGACTTTGATACGCCAAAGCATATCATTGAAGCCGCTTACCAGGCAATGTTAGACGGATACACGCATTATCCTCCAGTTTCCGGTCTGCCCGAATTGAGAACTGCGATTGCCCAGAAACTGAAAAGAGAAAATGGCTTTGCTTTTGAGGCTGAAAACATCATAGTAAGCAATGGCGCAAAACATTCGTTATTGAATGCCGTTCTGTCCATTGTAAATTCCGGCGATGAAGTCCTCATCCCTGCTCCTTTTTGGGTGAGTTACCCCTCATTGATACAATACGCCGGCGGTGTTCCGGTAGAAATCCCAAGTACGGTTGAAAGCGACTTTAAAGTGAGCGCCGAACAATTGGAAGCTGCCATCACGCCCAAAACCAAAATGATAATATTCTCCTCCCCTTGCAATCCAAGCGGCAGTGTAATGAGTGAGTCGGAGTTGTTGGCATGGAAAAATGTATTGATCAAATACCCCAATATTTTCATCCTAAGCGATGAAATTTATGAGAAAATCAACTACGCCGGAAAGCACTGCAGCCTAGCGAGTTACCCAGAATTAGAAGGACGAATCGCTGTAATCAACGGAATGTCGAAAGGATACGCAATGACAGGCTGGCGGATGGGTTACTTGGCCGGTCCAAAGGAATTGGTGCAGGCGTGTGATAAAATACAAGGCTTGATGACCAGCGGTGCGAGTTCTGTGTCTCAGATGGCCAGTGTTGCCGCTTTGGATGGTCCACAAGACGAAGTTGAAGTGATGCGCACAACGTTTGAAAAACGCAGAAATATTTTTCATACGGCGCTTTCGCTCATCCCAAATTTACCATGCAATCGTCCCGACGGAGCTTTTTACTTATTCCCAGATGTCAGTTATTATTTGGGGGGTAAAACGCCAGAAGGGAAAACAATTACAACCGCAGACGAGCTCTGCTTATACCTATTAGACAAAGGACATGTTTCGGCGGTTTCTGGTGAAGCGTTTGGTCATGCCAATTGTATCCGCTTTAGCTATGCCGCTGCAGAGGAACAGTTAATTGAAGCCGCCGAAAGAATTGCCATCGCCTTTAGAAATCTCACTCACTGAGTCGTATTTTTGTAGCAATGAATCCTATACAAACGCTATTCAATTCTTTTTCTAAGAAACGTGTGCTTATTATTGGCGACGTCATGATTGATAGCTATATCATTGGCAAAGTGGATCGGGTATCGCCTGAGGCGCCGGTGCCGGTAGTTGACGTAACAGGATTCGACCAAAGACTCGGTGGCGCAGGAAATGTTGCATTGAATATCAAAGCCATGGGTGCAACGCCTATTTTGTGCTCGGTGGTAGGTCAAGACAAGGAAGGGAAAGAGTTGAGGGATATCATGATGAAGGCAGGCCTTACTTGTAATGGGTTGATTCATTCCGATAAGCGCAAAACCACAAATAAAACGCGTGTTTTGGGTAACAATCACCAGTTGTTGCGCATCGACCATGAGATAACGAACGACTTAGATGTTGTAGACACTTTTCTTCTTGAGCAACGATTCGCAGAAGAGCTTGAAAATTGCGATGTCGTGATTTTTGAAGATTATAACAAAGGCGTTTTACATAGTAAAAATATTGAATTGTTAATTCAGAAATGTGTTGCTAAGGGCGTCCCTACTATTGTGGATCCCAAGAAAGCCAATTTTTTGGCCTATAAAAATGTCACTTTGTTCAAACCCAATTTGAAAGAGATCAAAGAAGGGCTTAAAATTGAGACCAACCTTTCTGAACAATCGAATTTAAACAATGCCATTTCTGAGTTGATGACATCGTTGAATAATGAATTCACCCTAGTGACATTGAGTGAGCGCGGCGTGGTTATCACTGGAAAGAGCGAAACCCACCATATTCCTGCACACATCAGAACCATTGCCGACGTTAGTGGTGCTGGAGATACAGTTGTTTCCGTTGCTGCTCTTTGTCTGAGTGTGAAGACAGACGCAAGAACTCTAGCCGAGTTAAGCAATTTGGCTGGCGGTTTGGTGTGCGAGATTACAGGCGTTGTGCCGATCAATAAGGAGCAGTTATTGACAGAGGCCATTAAAGTTCTAGGCAAATAATTTATCCATCATTTCTTTCCTCCTTTAGCATTTTAATAAATCATAGCAAAAAGAAAGGGCCTCGTCTATGACGAGGCCCTTTCTTTTTGAATTCGTTTTTCTGTTATCTCAACAAAGTAATCGTACCATCGTACTTATATACTTTATCTTCAAGAGATGTAACCTCTACGTGATACACATAAACACCCTGTATACATTCTTCACCATTGGCTTTACCATCCCATCCTTTTAGGATATCGCTGGTCTCATACATTTTCTCTCCCCAACGATTGTAAACGCGCATATTAAATACTTTAAAGTTCAATGCAGTCACGTTGAATGTATTGTTCTTATTCGGACCCGCATCATCTGGAGTAAATACGTCTGGAATAAACACAATAATATCTGGACCAATACGAACTGTTTTGTAAGCTGTGTCCTTACAGCCCTTATCGGTCGTCACGATCAACATAATTTGATACGTTGCTGTATCCTTACCATATGAATATCTTGGATCCTTCGAAGTTGATGAATCATCCATCAAGGTTGGTACACCGAAATCCCACAAATAACGCATTGTTGGATTGAAAGGTGATGCTGTAACCGTAGACTGGTTATACATTTTAAACTTAGGCAAGGCTACTGTCGTCTTTGTTGGATCAGTATAGAACATAGCCACTGGGTTTGGATAGGCTTCAACTGTTGCAGTTGCAGTATCCTTACAATTGCCTGCTGTGTTATTTGCAATTACCACAACGCTATAACGTCCTTGGTTCGGATACATTACATCTACTGGATTTTGCAATTTAGATGAGTCACCGTTTCCAAATGTCCAATTGTAAGCCATTTGATTTGCTGGGATACCACGGTTGTCCGAAACTGTCCAAGTAGTCTTCAAAGGCACACAACCCGCTTGATTAGAAATAGGTGTCAAGTCAGGATACTGGTGCAAAACAATTTCAATGCTATCAGATACTGGAGGACAAACATCGCCAGCAATTGGCGTAGTTGTCACTTTCAGGAATGCACCTTTTTGTGTTTTGTCGACAGGACCATGCACATACAATACATTTTCTGAAGTGTTACCGCTTGCAAATGTTCCATCGCTGAATGTTCCACCCGCATGTTTCTGAAGTGTCCATTGGACTTTGGTATCGCAGTATTTAGAAGTGCTTTGAATGGCGAAAGGACTTCCCTCACAAGCACTTGCAGGTTTGGGGGTAGTAATGCCAATTTTAGGCTGATTTCTCACGAATACATTGTAAACCTCTGTATCGGAACAACCATTATTATCGGTGTAGGTAAATCTAAAGCTATGCGGACCTTCAGTATTCAAATTAGTACCTTGACTAAATGGTTTGAATGTAGAAGAACCAGTTACAACAACTCCGGCGCTTGTACCTGTCCAAATACCTGTAGCATTGGCTGGTTTGGTGTCGGTTGTATTGATACGAGTCTTCAAATCCAAAGGAGTACCACTTGCACAAATTGTTGTTGGGCCTAACAATACAGCGTTTGGCGTATCATTCACATAGATATAGAAGCTATCCTGTTTCAAACATCCGGTTGCGGCATTACCATATCGAATCAACCAAGTACCTGTTCCAAAAGACGGCTTGAAGCGGTGTCCTTTGATCAAACTAGTTGATCCCACCTTAGGATCCAAGCGATTGTAGTTATACTCTACGATTTCATATTTAGATCCATCATTGTCTTTGGCTTGCATTCCATTTACTTTGATGAAATCATACAACTCCATAGTATCCCAGTTTACGCACACAGGATTGGGAGAAGTTACTTTGATGGTAGGCTCCGCGATGATTTTCACCAAAGCTGAGTCACAAGTTAAACAACCGGTCAACTGATCTTCAACACACAACTGGAATTTATAATCCCCTTGATAGAAATCTTCGGTAGGATCACCAAATCTAAATACCCAGTCTGGAGTACCGAATGGATTGTCATTTGCCAAAATCTTAGCAGGGTCCACACCACCTGGAGTTCCGTTCTTCATCACTGTCCAATCTACTTTGATACCAATTTTCACCTTAGGCCTCACTGTGATTTGATCCATTTTGATAGAACCTAAATCTTGACAGAATGTGCTATCTCTAATCTCAACCAATGGGTTTCCATTGATACGTTGAATTACACTATCGATGTTTACACACCCATTGTTATCCTTATACGATGCATAAATTTTTCCTTGGAAACTCAAACCATTTTGCAACTGATCATTGTTAAGGTAGGTTGTTTTAAACAAGTGACGACCAGTTGTTAATGAGTCGATATAGTTTCTAGAAACACCTGATGTTGTTGGTTTGGTATTGACGTTGTTTGGGAACTTGTTTTCAAAGGCCCACATACGAGTATTTACATCTTTTCCTTTGTTAAAGAAACCATTCACTTCAATATCACCATAAACAAAACACTGTGCTTTCAATGGTTTTGGATCCCACTTAACAAATGGCAACGTGTTCACTTTTACTTCTATGGTATCAATATGTTGACATTCATGCCCCCCTTGAGTGACTTTGGTTAACAATTCATAATAGAAAAGTTGAGCTGCATTACCTGGAGTATTTGTATTGTTCGGCTTGATAGTATATTTAGAGTTACTACCTAGCGTTTTACTTCCGGTTATATCCTTCCATGTGTAATTTCCAGTTTGAAGTATCGGACGATGCGAAGCAACCAAATCAGTACTTTGCTGATTACAAATTACTTGGTCTTTACCGGCCAATGAAACAACAGTGTCATTCACGAAAACAATGGCAGTATCATATTTAACACACTTCCACTTTGTCTCCATCACCTGGACCCAATAAGTGCCTTTTAAATTTGTTTTAAATACACGTGTGGTGTCGCCTGTACTCCACTTATATTTCACCGTATCGGCATTTTGAGCGTCAAAAGTTGCAATTTCATAGGTACATATACGTTGATCCGGCCCGATACCCACTAACGGGAGCGGCTTCAGATAAATTGTAGACGTATCATAGAATATACAACCATCCCCATCGGTAATTCGGATACGAACCGTTGAGTCACGATTAATATTAGGAATGCTCAAACTCTGGAATGTATCACCAGAAATATGCGCTTCAGATTTCCATGCTGCTTTCGAGCCGGTATCTTTAACTACTCTTGTCCAATAGTATTGGAACGGCGACTTACCATATAATACATCCGCAGTCAATTTCATGGTTGTACCAAAACACGCAAAAGTATCGGCATCAGCCATTATTACTTGCGGAGGATCTGGAATAATAACCGTATCCCTGTAAATTGTAGGACAGTTATCAGAATTATTTACAGTGTGAACAATGATGTATTTTCCACCACGGTAAAAAGTCATAGTATCTGATTTTTTGGTGCTATAATAAATTTCCGACTTACCCAAGCTATCTCTTACACTCCATTTAAACTGCGGTGCGCCTTTAAATGATGCACCTACTGATGCTGCCATTGAAAACTTACCACACTTCAAATTGGTGTATTTACGGATGCTAAATGCCCGTGGATTTACTTTTACTTTAAAACCACGAATCGCTTGAGAGGGTTTTGGACAGTGGTCATCTGTTACCGTTACAGTAAATGAGTAAGAGATATCAGAAGCCATACCTACTGATGGAGTCCATTCGAAATTAGCAAAAGCTTTTCTCTTTTCCGGCCAATCTACTTTATTGGCTAATTTAAACGTAGCACCAGGGATACCTTTATTCCACTTCAAATTGGTTGTGTCCGGAACTTTCTGATACGGTGTAAACGTTTCATCATCAGATTCTACCTTGAATTTCAGCGTTTCCCCTTCACATACTTTCCAGTTATACGGACCTAGTAGCGTTGGGGCTTTATTGTATCCACAATCATCTTTTACAATTAACTGCATGTCACGCCGGGTTCGACCAATCATTATAAATTTGCCGCTTGCGCTATCCTTTCGCCATTCGGTAATTGTAATTACGGCAATGGCCACCTCATCACATTTGGTAGGTGTTAAAATGATATCACCCGAACTCGTATCGAAGAACAAACCCCTCGGTGGGTTGGTTTTAGGATTGGGGGTACAAGTGATTGAAGTTGGTGGAATGCAATATGGCGTCATGAAATAACGCGGTGTAAATGGAGAAGAATATGAAACTGAACTGTTTGGCAAACCACTGATACCATTGGTTAAACCATATGAAAATGAATCATAATCTACAGTATCAATCGCACCATTATTGAAATAGTATGCCTGATTACAGCAAAGAAAACCAATTGGCGCATTACTCAACGTTGGAGAGCTATTACATTTATTGGTTGTCTTCTTGATGTTACAGATATTGATCATACAAGTTGTAAAGAAGTCATTGCCCGAAGGACCCGTGGTAATCGCACCATTTCTACAACACTGACCGATGTAAAACGTCACTTCGCAACATGTACTTTTATTCACAAAACCACTCAGCGGACTTGCATTGAAATCAACAGTGACTTCGTAGGTATGTTCTTCGATACCTTCACCCGTTCCATAAGTGTTTTGAGGTGAGCAAGGAGAACTCGCTGTTGAGCAACGTGGCGTAACATCCCTGATTCCGGTTCTAGAAATCGACATACCGCTACTTCCGCAGCCATTTCCACCATTGGTACCTGCAAAAACACCAAATGAAGGGCTGTTAAACGCAATACCTCGACAGTCTCTGTAAATTTTTGCCGTGATTTTGTACTTTCCTTTACCCAAACATTGATAAGACATGTCGCCACCCATCATGTGTGATGCTTTGGAAATGTTTGATAACGAAAGAGTTAGAACGAAAAATAATAAAGGTAGAAGTTTTTTCATATAAAACTAGATTTAGGTTTGTGTGCTATTGACAATTGTTTTTATAACTACGTTGCACCAAAAATAGGTTTTTTTTGAAACAATGACAAATATCAATCGTCGGATTACACATTTATAACCACATTTTGAATTGCCTTTTTATAATGATAAGTTTGCATACATGAATTCGAAATACAAAAATCCATCTTCTTCACTGTTTGTTAAGAATAGAAAAAAACTATCCGACGCAATGGTTCCGGGGTCTATCGCGGTATTTCATAGCAATGATGAATTGCCAAGAAATGGAGATGCGTACTTTACATTTCGTCAACAATCGGATATCTATTATTTAACTGGTATAGACCAAGAGGACACCATCTTAGTTTTATTCCCAGACTCTCCCAATCCTTTGTACAAAGAAATGATTTTTGTAAAAGAAACGAGCGACCAAATTGCGGTTTGGGACGGAGCTAGATTAAATCCAAACCAAGTATTTGAAGTCTCTGGGATTAAACAAGTTTTTTGGTTTCACGAGTTTTGGAAAACAATTCATGCCGCCTTTTTATTGGCCGAAAACATATACTTTAACTTAAACGAAAATGATCGTTTTACCGATCGCGTTTCATATTCTAACTTGCGTTTTGCCACAGAAATAAAAGATAAATATCCCGCACACAATTTCAAACGATCCTCTCCCATTCTTGCCAACTTGAGAATGAGGAAAGAGGTGGAAGAAATTGATCAACTTAAGGAAGCAATCAACATCACACAAAAAGGATTTGAGCGCCTTTTAGGCTTTGTTAAACCGGGTGTTTTTGAATATGAGATCGAGGCCGAATTGATTCATGAATTTATTAGAAATAGAAGCCGTGGATTTGCCTTTGACCCCATCATCGCAAGTGGTTCTAGTGCTTGTGTATTGCATTACATCGAAAACAATAAACAGTGTAAAGACGGCGACCTACTATTGTTGGATTTTGGTGCAGAATATGGCAATTACAATGGCGATTTGTCTCGTTGCATACCCGTAAATGGGAGGTTTTCACCCCGCCAAAAAGAAGTGTACAATGCTGTACTTTTGGTTCAGCGAGAGGCCAAGAAATTGCTTCGTCCGGGCGTGAGTTTACCAGTCTATCACGAAGAAGTTTGCAAAATCATGTCGGATCAGCTCATTCAATTGGGCTTATTGACTTCTGCAGAGGTGAAAGCAAATCCAAAAGCCCACTTAAAATATTACATGCATGGCACAAGTCATCATTTGGGATTGGATGTCCATGATGTGATGCATCGCTGGGAATCAATGGATATCAACAATGTGGTTACTGTTGAGCCAGGTATTTACATTCCAGAAGAAGGTTTGGGGATTCGAATTGAGAATGATGTTTTGATTACTGCGAATGAAGTAATCGACTTTATGGAAAATTTCCCAATCGAGGTGGAAGATATTGAAGAACGAATGAATCGTTCGTAGGGGTCATTTTGACTACAACTTCTTACGAGTCGAGTTCACTTCCAGCCGTGGGACCCTTTCAGTGGAACAAATTTGCAGTCTTGAAGTACTTCTGATTTGGTTTGTGTTTCTGAAATTTTAGTAATTCGCATCATTTTCAGGTCTTCGGTATTATCGCCAACGGGAATCACCAATTTACCGCCAATGGCGAGCTGTTTTACATACGTTTCAGGAACGGCAGGCGCTCCAGCGGTCACAACAATCGCATCGAAGGGCGCAAAGGATGGTAACCCTAACGTGCCATCGCCATGAAATAATTGAATTTCCGCACCCAAGGCTTTGAATATCCCACTGGCTTTTTGCAATAGAGGTAGAATATACTCAACACTGTAAACTTGTACGCCCATCGCCAATAATATTGCGGCTTGATAACCACTACCCGTGCCTATTTCCAATACTTTATCGCCCGATTTTATGGCTAGTAATTCTGTTTGATACGCTACCGTATAAGGCTGAGAAATTGTTTGGCCGTGATCAATTGGAAAGGCTGCATCGCGATAAATAAAATGTTCAAAATCCTTAGGAAAAAACCATTGCCTAGGAACCGTCCCCATCGCTTGTAAAACTGCAGGTGATTGAATCCCTTTTTTACGAAGTTCATCAACCAAGCGTTTCCGCTGGCCTTGGTGAATCAATGTGTCTACTAAATCCGTCTTTTTTACCATCTGTTCAAAACCCTATTTGGGTACTCACTGCGGTTTGCAAATCTTTGCATCCGACCACAAAGGTAGAACATGCTAAAATCAGTTGTCATAGGATCGAAAAGAAAAGTAGAAATTTTCGAACATTTACTAGTCACAGTAAATGGATTTGACTTGGTAGGCTTTGTGGACCCAGACGATTCGCAAAACATTTCGATGCTTGGAGAATTCATGTTTGCCTTGGAGATTGCAAGTATGGGCGATGTGTTTTTTGTGGATCGACATGTAAAGAATTTGCCGTTTGATGTCATTTGCAACCTAGTTAAGATGGGAAAACACATCTTCTTTGATGGTTACAGAAATTGGAATCTTGGAGAAATTGAAACTCTATCCAAATTCAAAAGAGAATCTAACGTCGTTGTCCAAATTGGAAATGTCCTGCACAACAAACCCCTTTTCACCGCAGCATTACAACTGGTTAAAAAACCGCGATATATCAAATTAGAAAAACACTGTCATCCACCCCAAATAGGTGAGTTTGCCGCTTGGATACACACGAATTTATACCAGGAAATTGATTTGATTCAACGTACCGTTTCTAGTCGTGTTAGAAGCATTTCGGCTCGACCGATGTTTTTGTTCGGAAAGCAGACGGATTTATTGAATATTCATTTAGAATTCGACAACGACGCGATAGCCCATATTACTGCGGGTAGAGCAATGGAACCGGGAACATACACACTTAAAATTTTCCAACAAGACCGTTTGTATCTTTTGAATTTTGCAGCCAATGAGCTTGTTGAATATCGCACGGCTGAACAAAGTGATCAACTTTCACTGTCTGCCGATTTTGATCATCCAGAATTGCCCCCGGAATTGATTCGTATTGATCGACAGATTATGCCGTTTGATACTTGGAAAATGGAGTTGCGCAACTTTGGGGAGAACATCAACAACAACCTAACACCGTTAACGAATCTAGAGCACGCTTTAGAGGTTACAACTACTTGCGAATGGGCCATAGATAAGGTCCAAAGAAAATATCAGGATCTATAATCGAATCCAAAACAAACCATAACATTTTTATGGTTACTTAAAATCCATTAAGTTTGTGGTGTGAGGTCTTTCAGCGGAATACACTATTCTATTGCATTTTTATTAGGTATCATTGGCATAATGTCGTGTAAGGATGAACACAAAGGCATTCCGGCGCAAATTTCCATTGATTCGGTTTCTTTGGACATTTCATCGCTTCAAGGAAACAACATTCACCAAATTAGAGGTGTACAAGTGTTTGCGAATGAGGAATTTATTGGCAATTTCGAATTCCCCTGTAAAATACCAATCACTAAACTTGGAAATATCACACTCGAAATTTTCCCCTTGGTGTTTATCAACGGTAGCAAAAACAACCTAGGCATTTATACGCCGATGGCCTCTTATGTAGATACTTTTTCACTACAAGCGGGAAAAAGCATTCCGATAAAACCTGTTTTCACGTTTCGAAAGAATGCCTTTGTTCGATGGAATGAAGATTTCGAAGACAACAACTCTACCCTTATTCCAATTGCGCCCTCACCCTATCCTGGCGATTCCATTTCAATTATAAGCACTCCATTTGACCTCGATGGTAAATTCAAGAGCACCACGAAAGCTTATCGAATTGTATTTGAGGATATCGACTCAAGCAAATACATAGATGTTGGTTCATTTGAAGAGTTCAAGGATTTGCCTATGGATGGCTCGTCCGTTTTCTTCGAGTTTGATGTGAAATCCGATTTACCCGTACAATTGGCCATGCGCCGAAAAAATTCTACGGCAAACGAACTTTTACCCTACATGTTGGTCAATAAAACCGGTAGCCAATGGAAGAGATTTTATGTCAATTTGGTATTTGAATTGGCCAGTCAACCCGCCGGAACATCGATTCGTCTTTTCTTCGATATCAATAAACCTGAAGTTTGCACCGTTTCTAGGGAAATATTCATCGATAATTTGCGTTTGAGTTTTCTAAAGTGATATGAATCAAACCCGTAGAATTATTCTCCATGTTATTGCCGATTGGACAGCGGCTACTTTGAGTTGGTTGGGTCTGTTTCTGTTTAGGAAGAGTTTTATTGAGGCGAGTAAACACGGTTATGAAATTCCGGTTAACCACGACGACAATTTGCTATTGGGTCTAATATTGGTGCCCCTTTTTTGGATTTTACTTCACGGCATTAGCGGTTATTATAACTACATTTTTAGACGTTCTCGGTTGAAGGAACTTCAGCACACCTTCAATAGCACTATTATTGGCGTAGTTTTTCTCTTTTTTACCTTAATTCTAGACGATAGTATTTCCAATTATCGGGATTATTATTTGTCGGTTGCATTGTTATTCGGATTCCAATTTTTATCAACCCTTGTTTTTAGATTGATATTGGTCACCACTACGATTCACAATGTCAAAAATAGAGTTTGGGGCTATAACACATTGATCGTCGGTTGCGGCGACAGGGCGCTTAAACTTTATCAAGAGTTGAATTCGGCCAAAAAATCGGAAGGTTTCTTTATCAAAGGATTTGTCAAAATCAAAGATGAATGTCAACTTCAAGATTTCGGAACCACAGTACTAGGACATTGGAGTGAATTGCCACGACTTATCAAGGAATTACAAATTGAAGACATTATTCTTTGTGCTGAGGCCAGCGAAGCCGACAATGTAACCCCCATTATTGATTGCGTGCAGAATGAAGAAATTCATCTAAAGATTATGCCGGACCAATTTAGTTTGGTTTTAGGGATGGTAAAAATGAACAACATTCTTGGAGCCATGCTGGTAGAGGTAGATTTTGAGGTGATGCCCACTTGGCAGAAGGTATTGAAAAGAATCATTGACATTTTGGTATCCATCATTGCGTTGATACTCTTATCTCCTATCTATTTAATTATAGCCCTTATTATTAAATTCGATTCCAAAGGCCCAATCTTCTTTACTCAACCTAGGATTGGGTTAAAAGGGAAATTTTTTAATATCATCAAGTTCCGTAGCATGAGAGTGAATGCGGAAACATCGGGACCACAACTGAGTCATGACCAAGACGATCGCAGAACGAAAATCGGAATTATTTTGCGTCAGACACGCTTGGATGAATTGCCCCAGTTTATCAATGTGCTGATTGGTCAAATGAGTTTGGTTGGCCCGAGACCTGAGCGTGAATTCTTTAAGGAACAGATAGTAACCAGGGAGCCTATTTATCAAAGATTGCAACGAATCAAGCCAGGGATTACGAGTTGGGGGCAAATTAAATATGGCTACGCGAGCAATGTCGACGA
>JBEEMF010000004.1:0-14601 GCA_041192805.1 Bacteroidota bacterium
TTGAATTTTCCTTTGTTGACAACAAAGTCGGTCGTAGTTCCAATGCCATTACAACTACTGTAACTGCCCGCGCCACATCCATAGCTCCACAAATAAGAACCTTTATTTTGCTCGGTGAAATAATCCAACGCATCAGAAAGACTATCAAGCCCAACAAAACAAGGGATGTTCTGGTAACCCGTTGAAGCAAGGTTTAGGGTGCTGAAGTTATTGTCGATGAGGCCACGGCGGCGGAACGACATATTTCCGAGTCGGAAGTTGTGTACTCGGTTCAAGTATTCTTTTACTAACAGGGTATCGTTTTTTGAAAATTGATCCATTCCGAACATGTCGATGCGACCCACTTCCAATTCCACGGGGTTATCAACCACCGATTGATCGAATTTGCCATCGTTAGGAACATTATGATGTCGAGGATCGCCGCCAGTGATACAATTTACGTTTTGATCGCTCCAAAAACCTTCTAATTCGCCATAGTATAAATCGGCGGGCCAAGCGCCAGTATGATTTCCAGCGCCTTCTACGTGACCATCTGGTGGCGGACGATCGCCGTTGCTAGAGAAATAGCCAGAATAGGGAACTGGCACGTGTCCAACAATATAAATGGCTTTCGGACGGATGGAGGCTTTGTCGACAAACGCCTTGATTCTCATTTTGACATCTTCCGCTTTTTCCTTTCTGCCAGCAAAAATGATGGTTGGGAAGTAGCCTGATGAATAAAGATCTGTGTAAACCGTATTAATTTCTTTCGATAACGCTTTGATGTACGAACTATCTACCAAAAGGATGATTCCTCCTTTTTCTGCTTTGGGGATGAATTTGTTGCCCGCATAGATGTAACCCCAGGCTTCTGTTTTGTTCCCGTTGACCTTTAATACCAGATATTCGCGGTCGGTTCCAATGGTGGCAGTGGCATCGGTCCAAGTATTTACGGTTCCGGCGAGAGTGGCGTCCACGGCCGACCATACATTGTTATTGTGTACGAAATTTCTGTGATAGACCTTGAAGTTTCCGGCATAGGTTTCTTTGGGCCAATTTAAAGTAATGCTACCATCGGAATTGGCTATGGCGGAAAGTTGTACAACTTGCGTTTTTGCTACTTGGGCCGATGCATTGAATTTTGGGAATATCAAAGCAGCCATAAATAGGAAAAGGGGGGTAATGTGCTTCATTGATTTCAAATATAAGAATTGACAATCAAATCGTTACTTATTTGTGGATTCTGTGTGTATGAACATCAATGAAATCACTTATTTTCGCATCCAAAATTGTAATGAAACATTTAAGGTTATTCTCGTTAATCGTTTTGGGACTATTGTCGGTCCAGTCGTTCGCTCAAGGTTCAAAGCCCAAGAAGCCCGCTGCCAATGAGCAGAAAGAAATTTCACCAGCCGTTCAGGTTTATTTTGAAACGAATAAGTCGGTGATCAAGCCTGCTGAAATCACAAAATTGAAGCGGTTGATAGACACTTTAGATACAAAGGATGAATTTCGTTTGATACTTACGGGTCATACCGATTCTGCAGGAAATGACGAATTGAACTTAAAGTTGTCTCAAGCCCGTGTGGATGGGGTGTTTCAATATTTGGTCGACAACGACATTGAAGGTGATTTTATGATGCGTCAGTATTTTGGTCGTGCCAAGCCCCGTGAAAAAGAAGAAACTTCTGAAGAGAAGAAGGCCAAAAACAGAAGGGTAGAGATTACTATTTTGGAAAAGCCAAAACCCATCGAAAAGCCAAAGCCAAAACCCGTTTATAAGGATACTTGTACCCGTGACACCACTGTGTTTATTAGCGGATTGGGTATTACAATGAAAGCTTGTGATCTTGCCAAGTTGTGTCCGAGAGGAATATCGAATTGTATCAAAATCAAGAAGATGACATCCATCGAAGAGTTGATTGGCAGTGGCATGCCGTTGAATACAGCAAAGGGTGAAGGTTTGAATTGGGGTGGTGCTTATGAGGTTCGCATGCCTGGTGATAGCTGCGCAGTTGTTCCAGTAACGATGACGGTTTCTTTGGATGCTGCGGTTTATAAGAAAGCCAAATTGCAAGTGTATACGAGAGATGGTGAAACGGGTGTGAAACCTGATAAGACCAAGAAATTGGGTGTGGCCAAAGGGAAAGAGCAGAACAAATATTCATTCCCGCTCTCTTGCAACGGTTCTTATTTTATCTGCGGTGGCGTGGGTAAGTCAAAAAAGGCTATAATCCAAGATAAAACGGGTAGAGCGGATGAGATGTATGTGATTTCTCAAAGTACGATGGCGATTATTCCTTGCAAGAAAATTGGCAAAGGCAAATGGGAAGTATCGTATAGTAAAATAGAAGATCCAACATTGACAATTAAATTATCCGATGGTGAAACTATGGTTTCAGACATCAATATGAATAGTGTTCGTAAAATGAAAAAGCCAGGTATTCTTCGTAAGAAATACAAGGTAAAAATGAAGCACCTAAACAGCGCTAGTTAATTCCCATGCAGCAACTTACCAATCGTTCACAGCCGGTCATGGATAAAAAAATGACCTTCTCTGAGAGGATTTATTTACCGGCAATTTTGGGCGGTATGTGGATTACCCTCAAGCACTTCTTTCGCAAACCGGCGACATCTCAATACCCGGAGCAGGTTCGCTCTCGTTCTGAGGTTTATCGCGGTCAACACGTGCTGAAGCTAGATGATCAAGGTAAAGAACGTTGCACGGCTTGCGGTTTGTGTGCCGTTGCATGTCCAGCCGAAGCAATCACGATGGTAGCTGCTGAAAGAGAAAAGGGCGAAGAGCATTTGTATCGTGAAGAAAAGTACGCAGCAACCTACGAAATCAATATGTTGCGATGCATTTTTTGCGGATTGTGTGAGGAAGCCTGTCCGAAGGAAGCCATTTTCCTTACAGATCGTCTTGTTGATGCAGAATTTGGCAGAGAAGAGTTTATTTACGGCAAAGACAAGTTGGTTGAGACAGTAGATGCTCGCATTGATGTTACTAAACGCCAAGTCTGGTCTTAATTTTAAAACTATGTTTCAGAACTTACCGATTCCTTTTTTGATACTATCGTTCCTAACGATTTTGTCATCGTTGTATGTTGTAACCAGTAAAAACCCCGTCCACAGTGTATTGGCATTGATTTTTACATTCTTTACAATTTCAGCGCATTATGTATTGCTAAACGCCCAGTTTCTGGCTGTCGTTAATTTGATCGTCTACGCCGGAGCCATCATGGTACTTTTCTTATTCGTTTTGATGCTTTTGAATTTGAGCAAAGAAACGGAGCCTGTGAAGTCGAATTGGTGGGGTATCGCCGCAGCAATCACTGCCGGTTCTATGTTGTTAATCATTACAGCCGCTTTCCAGGTAACAGGAGAGGCAGTTGCTAAGAATCCTGTAGAAGGCATAGGGTTGGTAAAAGCCTTAGGCAAGGTGTTGTTTACCCGTTTTGTGGTGCCGTTCGAATTGACAGGTATTTTGTTTTTGGCTGCGATGGTTGGTGCTGTGCTTTTGGGCAAACGTGAAAAGAACAATGCAGTATTAATCCCTAAAGAAGAAGGAGGCAATTCATGAGTTTGTTAAGTATATTTAATCAGGTAGAAATCAGCCACTACATTTATCTAAGCACTGTGTTGTTTAGTATTGGTTTGTTTGGGGTGTTGTTTCGTCGTAATGCCATTATCTTGTTGATGTGTATAGAGTTGATGCTTAATGCGGTGAACTTGTTGTTTACGGCGTTTTCAACCTACATGGGCGATACCGACGGACAGATTTTTGTGTTTTTCATTATGGTTGTAGCGGCAGCGGAAGCGGCGGTAGGCTTGGCCATTTTGGTTTTGGTGTATAGAAATACGCGCAAAACGGATGTGAGTTTCTTAGACCAATTAAAAGGATAGAGGTATGTTGACGTTAATGATATTTTTACCATTGATTGGTTTCTTGATTAATGGGTTGTTGGGTAGATTCTTGCCAAAAAATGTTTCAGGTTGGTTAGGTACCGCAGCCGTTTTGGGTTCTTTTGTTTTGGCTGTGATGAATTTCAATTTGTTGACCGCCGAAGCTGGACAGTTGCAAAGCATTCACCAGAAATTATTTACCTTCTTACATGTTGGAAGTTTACACGTTGATTTCTCTTTTCAATTTGATCGCTTGTCGGCTGTAATGACGTTAATCATTACGGGAATTGGAACATTGATTCATATGTATTCCATTGCTTACATGCATGAAGATGAGGGATTGTATAAGTTCTTCGCTTATTTGAATTTGTTCATATTCAATATGTTGGTGCTGGTATTGGGCTCCAATTATATGATGTTGTTCTTTGGTTGGGAAGGCGTGGGATTGTGTTCGTATTTGCTTATCGGGTTCTGGTATAAGAATATCGACTTTGGAAAAGCAGCACGCAAAGCTTTCGTAATGAACCGCATCGGCGACTTAGGTCTGTTGTTGGGTTTATTCTTGATTTACAGCACTTACGGTACTTTTGAATACCAAGATTTATTCTCTAAAGTGTTTAACAACACAGATACATCGCTCAATGTAAATACAGCAATCGCATTGTTGTTGTTTATTGGTGCGATGGGTAAGAGTGCGCAGATTCCATTGTATACTTGGTTGCCCGATGCGATGGCAGGACCAACGCCTGTATCGGCTTTGATTCACGCGGCGACGATGGTAACCGCTGGTATTTATTTGGTGATTCGTTCCGAAGCCATTTATGCCTTGAGTCCTTTTGCAAATGAAATTGTCATGTGGATTGGATTATCGACATCTATTTTGGCCGCATTAATCGGTCTAAAGCAAAACGATATCAAAAAAGTATTGGCCTACAGTACTGTGAGTCAGTTGGGTTTGATGTTTATCGCCCTTGGTTGTGGCGCCTATACCGCTGCTTTGTTCCATGTAATTACTCACGCTTTCTTTAAAGCTTTGTTGTTCTTAGGTTCAGGAAGTGTGATTCACGGAATGCATCACGAACAAGACATCCGTCAAATGGGTGGTTTGCGCAAGAAAATGCCAATCACGTATCTCACTTTCTTGATCGGAACATTGGCAATTACGGGATTCCCATTCTTGTCGGGCTTTTTCTCTAAAGACGAAATCTTGATGTCGGCCTTAGCCCATAACAAACTCGTATTTGGTTTGGCGTTGATGAGCGCTGGTACCACTGGATTTTATATGTTCAGAATGTTCTTTGTAACATTCCACGGAACTTATAGAAATCATCATCATGCTTTTGAAAAGGTGCACGAAAGTCCATTGCTAATGACATTGCCTTTGCTTGTGTTGGCGGTTTTGTCTGTTATCGGTGGTGCTGTGAATTTGCCTCATTACTTGGGAGAGGGTATTTCTGGCGGACTACATCATTTATTGAGTTTTGATGGCGGCGGTCAGTTTTCTCCAATTCTGATCTACCCTGAACACGCAGTTGAATTATCGCATAGTGCGGAAATCGCTTTGTTGGCTATGGCCATCGGGGTTTTTGTTATCGCTTTCCTTTACACCCGCAACAAATACGTTGTCAAAGGCTCTGTGCCTGAAGCGGATGCGGATCAACAAGGGATGGGCAAGGTGCTGGCAAACAAGTTTTACGTAGACGAAGCCTACGATATGGCCTTTGTTGCGCCATTGGAGTCGGCCTCTGATGTAATCACCGAATACGTTGATGAAAAAGCCCTGAAATCCGCAGTGGATGGGGTTGGAACCGGTGGATACGGTTTGAGCAAATTGCTATCGAAGATTCAGAATGGAAACATCGAATATTATTTGTTGTATATGGTAATTGGAGTTTCTTTATTGTTGGCCTTTAATTTGTTTTAATCATGGAAATTATACTTATACCGATCATCGCGGCCTTGGTTACTGCAGGACTTGGGAAGCGAAGCAATGTTTGGATTTCCACGTTGCTATCATTGATTCCTTTGGCGGTTCTATATACCTATTTTACTCGTTTTGGCGTTGACACTGGTTGGAAGACCATTTTCGATTTGCCATGGATCTCCGAAAACATTCGTTTTACTTTAGGGTTTGATGGACTTACCGGAATGTTGTTATTGCTGACCAATTTGATGGTGCCTGTGATTGTAATGGCGGGTATTCGCGACGATGAGAATCGTGTGAAGCTAACGGCATTGACATTATTTATGCAGGGCGCATTGAATGGTGTATTTATGGCGCAAGATGGTTTGATGTTCTATATTTTCTGGGAGCTTGCGTTGATTCCGATTTATTTCATCACATTGACAATGAGCGGTGAGAATGCATTTAAGATCACTTTGAGATTCTTCTTGTATACGTTTATTGGTTCTTTGGCGATGTTGGCCAGTTTGCTATATCTGTTTCTTCACACTGCCGATTACTCATTTTCGTTTGAAGCCCTACGCGCCGTTGAATTGTCGCGCATCGAATCCATTTGGGTTGGTGCCGGTATTTTATTGGCCTTTGCGGTAAAAATCCCTTTGTTGCCATTCCATTCTTGGCAGGCCGATACATACACTCATTCTCCAGCGGCCGGCTCGATGTTGTTGAGCGGTATCATGCTAAAAATGGGATTGTATGGATTGTTGCGTTGGTATCTTCCATTGGCTCCTGAGAGTATCGAATTCTTCCAACCTTGGATTATTGGACTTTCAGTTGCCGGTGTGTTGTACGGTGCTTTGATTGCGATCCGACAGAAAGATATGAAGCGATTGATCGCATTCTCTTCTTTGTCGCACGTGGCTTTAATTGCCGCCGGTATTTTCACTCTAACGGCTGAGGGTTTAGAAGGCGGCGTTTTGCAAATGTTTGTTCACGGCGTGAATGTCATTGGTTTGTTTTTGGTTGTTGAATTGATCGAAAAAAGCACTGGTACGCGTTTACTGTGTGAGTTGGGTGGATTGGCTAAGTCGAATCGCTCGTTTATGATATTCTTCATGCTATTGGCATTGGGTACGGTAGCCGTTCCTTTCACCAATGGTTTTCCCGGAGAATTCATGTTGCTCAAGGCCGTTTATATGTACAATCCCAATATGGCATTGTTGGCCGGATTGACAATCATATTCTGTGCGGTTTACATCTTTAGAATGGTGCAGTTTAGCATGTTTGGTGAGGGTAAGCACGAAGTTTCATCGCTAAAATGGAATGAATATGTCGCTTTTGGAATTTTATCCGTTGCGGTCTTATTAATTGGATTTGTACCTCAGTTGTTCGTTGATGTGGTGCATTCGAGTATCTTACAAATAGTTACATGGATTTCTGAAGCTAAAGGAGTATTATCATGATCGCATTATTTATTACATTTTTCGCCGCCGTAGTCATTTTGTTTTTAGGGCTAAACAAGAAGGAATCTTCT
The DNA here is from genome assembly GCA_041192805.1 of Bacteroidota bacterium. Lineage (GTDB taxonomy): Bacteria > Bacteroidota > Bacteroidia > NS11-12g > UBA955 > UBA955. The sequence goes on from JBEEMF010000004.1 coordinate 7,323, forward strand.
TTTTCAAACTTGGCAGTGGTGGCATTGTTGGCCTCCTCAATTTGTTCTTTTTGTAATGCCAAAGGCCTTTGCAATTTTGCCATTTTGGAATCATGGGTGCCTGCGAACATGATGTTGTTTGGTTATTCCGAGCACATGTTTGCTTCGCTGCTGGCATTTATTTCTGCGGCGATTGTATTTGCCTTTAGAAAGAACGACAATTTAGGAACCGATCAGTTGGGATTAATCATGTTTAGCCTTTGTGGTGCCTTCATGATGATATCTTACCAACACATTGTGATGCTATTTTTGGGTATCGAAGTGTTGTCGATTCCATTATATGTCTTAGCAGGTTCAAAGAAAGAAAGTTTGGCTTCCAACGAGGCATCGTTAAAATACTTTTTGATGGGTGCATTCTCAACGGGCATTTTCTTGTTGGGTACCGCTTTCATTTATGGAGGAACTGGTTCTTTGGAACTGGAGATGATGGGTATCAAGCCAAGTTTTATGCATGCTATGGAAGGAATGCCAATCCCAACATTAATCAATGCGGGATTGATTCTAATGAGCGTGGGTTTGCTGTTTAAAGTGGCTGCAGCGCCTTTCCATTTTTGGGCACCGGATGTTTACGAAGGAAGTCCAAATAGAACCACCGTGTTCATGGCGACCATCGTTAAGATTACCGCTTTTGTGGCTTTTAATAAATTGTTGTCAACCTTTGGTGGCATTCACAATACCTGGAGCGGTTGGTTGTGCGTATTGGGTATGATTACCATCGTATGGGGCAACCTTGCTGGTTTGGTTCAAAACGGAGTGAAAAGAACCTTGGCCTTCAGTAGTATCGCCCATGCGGGTTATTTGGTGATGTTCCTTTTGATCCTCGATGAGTCCAAAACTTGGATTTTGTGGTATTACGGCTTTGCCTATGCCATGGCAAGTGTGCTGGTGTTCTTGATCTCGCATCAAAGTGCAACTGATAAGAATCCTGTGGGATTTGATATGTTCAATGGCTTGTCAAAACGCTCTCCCTGGGTGGCTTTTGCTTTGGTAGTGGGCGTGTTGTCGATGGCAGGAATTCCAATCTCAGCCGGTTTCGATGCCAAATTCTATCTATTCTCTTTCGCTTGGCAATCATCGCCTTGGTTGGTTGGCGTGGGCTTGTTGGGTTCAGCCATCTCAATTGGATACTACTTCAAGTTTATCAAACACGCTTTCTTGGTGAAAGTGGAGGGTGATGAAAGAGCGGTAGAATACAACGACAAAGGTCTGATGATTTTGATCGCAGCGTTATTGTTGTTGGCCGGTGCGATGCCTTGGGTGTTGCTGAAGTGGGTATTCTAAATTCCTGAATTAGAATCTATAACCAAATCGGTAGATAAAAGCGCCGAAGGGCATGTTTTCTGAATAAGCTCCGTTGGTTGAGATTCCTATAGACATCCAGCTCATCATATCGATACTTGAAGAATAGCCGATACAAATAATAGGGGAGCCAAGCCATTGACGATCCCCAGAAGTTGCGTTGTTCATGTTTAAATATCGGTATTCCCCTTGGATGAACAACTTGTTTAATGTGAATCGTGTAAATCCAAATCCCCCAAAACTGGAATGGTTATTTGCGAGTCCGCCATGAACTCCGCCGCCTAACAATACGCGCTGGTTCCACCAATAACCTGCCTGAGGATCTAGCGACAGATAAAAGCTATAGCTATTGCCACTCCCATTTGTCATGAATTCAATGGCTTTGTACGGTTCGATTTTGTCCTTGAACGATGATGAAAATTGGTAATCATCAATCAGTTGGGTATCGCGGGTCGATTGGTTTGAGTCCGTTACCCGGGCAGGTGTGGGTTTCTTCTTTGTATCGCCCTCCAAACCATCATACTGTCCGTAGCAGCAAATAGTGGAAAGAAATAGGATAAATAGTACGATTCCTTTATGGTTTGACAATGTCATTTACTTGTTTCCCCGCAATTATACGCGTAAAATTGTAACTGTTTAGACACACTATGTCAAAGATTCATAATTTCTCCGCCGGTCCATCCATTTTGGCGGAGAGTGCTTTTGAAAAAAGCATACAGGACATCAAGAATTTCGCCGGAACTGGCTTGAGTATCTTGGAAGTTTCCCATAGAGGAAAAGAGTTTGAGAAAGTAATGGCTGATGCTGCAGGCCTCGTAAGAACCTTGTTGGGCGTGCCCGATGACTACGATGTCCTATTTCTCCAAGGAGGTGCCAGCACTCAGTTTTTTCAAATCCCAATGAATTTTTTAATGACGAAAGCCGCATATACCGATACTGGAACTTGGGCAAATCGCGCATTGATTGAAGCCAAAGGTTTTGGTGAAGTCGACGTGGTGGCCTCAAGCAAAGCATCGAACTATTCGTTTATTCCTAAGGACTACCAAGTGCCTCAGGATGTCGATTATTTCCATTGTACCAGCAACAATACAATTTTTGGCACCCAGATAAAGCAGTTCCCTGATTGTGGCAACACGCCGCTGATTTGCGATATGAGCTCTGACATTTTCTCAAAGCCCGTAGATGTGTCAAAGTTTGCATTGATTTACGCCGGAGCGCAAAAGAATATGGGCCCTGCCGGTGTTACCCTGGTGATTATCAAAAAGGATATGTATGAAAAAATGGCGGATAGACATATTCCGACCATGATGAAATATAAGATTCATGCGGATAACGACAGTATGTATAATACCCCGCCGGTTTTCCCAATCCTAGTTTCTAAATACAATTTGGAATGGATGCTTAGCGAGGGTGGCGTAGAAGGTATGGCAAAACGCAATCAAGAAAAGGCGTATTTGTTGTATAACGCCATCGACAATAGTCCTTATTTCAAAGGGACCACAGCCGTTGAAGATCGCAGTCAGATGAATGTTTGCTTTGTTTTTGATGAAGAGCATATTGGCTTGGAAGAGAAATTCAATGCAGCTTGTAAGGAAGCAAATTTGTCTGGTTTGAAAGGTCACAGAAGTGTTGGCGGATATCGCGCATCGTTGTATAATGCTTTGCCTTTAGAAAGTGTTCAGGCATTGGTGAATGTAATGGAAAATTTCGCCTCATGAGAATCTTAGCAAACGACGGAATCGACGCTGCAGGCAAATCGATATTAGAAGCTGCAGGTTTTGAAGTGATTACCAATAAAATTGCTCAGGAGGATTTGGCCGATAAAATCAATGAATATGATGTTTTGATCGTTAGAAGTGCAACCAAAGTCAATGCGAATATTATCAACGCTTCCAATTTGAAGCTGATTGCTCGCGCCGGTGTTGGTTTGGATAATATCGATATCAAAGCAGCCGGATTAAAAAATATCCCAGTTGTCAATACCCCCAATGCTAGCAGTCGTTCTGTAGCCGAATTGGTCTTTGCTCACTTATTCTCCTTGTCGCGTTTCTTGCACAAAGCCAACCGTGAAATGCCAACCAATGGTATCGATGGGTTTAAAGAAATGAAAAAGGTGTATTCTGAAGGCTTTGAGTTGATGGGCAAGAAATTGGGTATCATCGGTTTCGGTAGAATTGGTCAAGAGGTCGCAAAAATGGCGATTGGACTCGGTATGGAAGTCCTGGTATACGATTATAAACAAAGAGAATTCGATCTGGTTGTATCATTGTCGAATGCCTATAAAGCAAACAATTTCAAGTTGACGCTAAAGGGTCAGTCTTTGGAAACGGTTTTGTCTCAGTCCGATTGTATCACTTTGCACACCCCAGGTAGTGAAGAGGTGATGAATGCGGAAAACATCGCCATGATGAAGAAAGGATCGGTGTTAATCAACTGTGCTAGAGGTGGGGTTGTGAACGAACAAGCTTTGGCTGATGCGTTGGTGAGCGGACATATTTCTGCGGCCGGTGTGGATGTGTTTGTCAATGAGCCACCAACCAACGACTTGATGATATCACAAACGAATTGTAGTTTGTCTCCACATATCGGGGCCAGTACCAAAGAAGCCCAGGAGAGAGTAGGGATAGAGCTGGCCGAAAGGATTACTTCGTTTTTTAAATAATAGATCGCAGTGATTCGGGTATTTCCATTTTCTTCATTGATTCCGTCCGAAGAAATGCAACAATCGGTGCCTACTTATGGCTCAGGTAAGTTGCCCCAAGCTATTTTGGAGTCTTTGGCTAAGGAAAACCCAGATAGTTTTATTCGGGTGGTAAAACCACAATATGTAGATGCGAGCATCGAACAGGGTACGGATCGATTTTATCAGCAGAGCGCGGAAAATTTGAACGCATTGATTGATGGCGGTAAGATTGTGAAGCAAGGCCCCGCCATTTATTTGTATGAGCAAAAGCAGCCCGGCGCAAGTCCGCTTAGAGGTGTGATTGTTTCTGTATCCGCCGCCTCTTACTTGGGAGGTTCGGTAAAGAAACACGAGAATGTTTTAGAGAATAAGTGTCATCGACTTGCCAGGCACGTGAAGGCATTGAACAGTGTTGCGGAGCCCGTTTTGTTGTCGAATAAATTGCCGGATTCGTTACTGGATCGTTTGCATCATTTTGAATTGAAGAGCCCAGTCGCTAAGACCATTTGCGTTCAGGGTTTTGAGCATACGCTTTGGGGGTTAAATGATGAACAGTCGACTACGGTTATCTCGTCATTGGAGATTTTGGATTCATTGTATATCGCCGATGGACATCATCGCATGGCGGCTGTGAGCGAATTTTTGTTGAAAGAGGGCAAGTCGGATTCACAAGGCGTAATGTCGTTGATCATGGACCGCGACGAACTGCTTATCAAATCATTTCACAGACTATTGAAGAATGTAGGTGATGTGGATGTTCAAAGTCATTTAGAAAATTCGGGACTCTCGTTTTCGCAAATACAATTAACAAACGATGCAATTTTGGCTGTCGATACGGTGGCTATCCTCAGCAGGCAGGGCGATTTTGTGATCGAACTTGGCAAAACCGATTCAAATACCAACGCAGTAGGTAAATTGGAAGTAAATCGTATAGAAACGATGTTGTTTCCAGCTATGTTTGGGATCAGCGATACGAGCAAGGACGATCGAATGGCTTTTATGCGCGGCGACACACCGATTTCTGAAATCAAAGCGATGTTAGAGAAGGGTGAATGCGACTTCGCTTTTGTTATCCCAGCGAATTCTTTTGGTCAGGTGATGGAAGTTGCGGATCAGGGATTGACAATGCCACCGAAAAGCACTTGGGTGGAGCCCAAATTGTTGACAGGATTTATTACGCAGTTGTTTGATTAAAACAGCGACATCTGCTTTTTTGAATCCGACTTAAAATTAAAAGTATCGGCCAATTCTTTATGAATCATTTCGATAGATTCTAAATGGATGGTATAAACGCTTGATGTTTTTACCGGCTTCATTTTAATCAATTTACCGTCTTTCAACTTCTGTAAATGTCCAGAGACGGTACTTTGAGAATAGGGAAGTTGATCCACGATATCTTGACATGAACTGGGTCCATTTTCCAATAAGTGTTTTAGTATCAAAATACGGGCCGGGTGACCCATTGCTTTAATGCCTTCGGCCAATTCTGTCAATTGGTTTTCAAATTTTCCTTTAATTGCCATTTTGTTGTTTTAATCGCGTAATGTAAATATAGGAACGATAATTATCGCAAAATAACTATGGAGTTAAATGAAATCGATTAATTTGTGAATGGGCCTGCGAACTTTATTAGCAGACGCCAACGGGTCGATATTTGAATCGCGATAACCCAAGGCTAAGATCACAGAAGCGTGTAAATCATACTTGTCGAGTTCTAAGATTTCATTGACAGCTGGCGCTGAGAATCCTTCCATAGGCGTTGCATCGATCTGCTGACTTGCTGCGGAAACCATAGCAGTTCCTAGAGCGATGTAAGTTTGCTTGCTCGCCCAAACTTCGATATTCTCTGGGCTTTGTTTTGATAGGTAGCCCCATGCCATAGATCTAAAGCCGGCCAATGACTCAACAGTAACACCACGCGTTTCGGCGATGAGGGCCATGTAATCGTCTACTTTGATTTCGGTCACGGATTTCCAAGTGGCGAAAACTATGATGTGAGAGGATTCTGTGCATTGGGGTTGATTGTTTAATGCGGGTTTCAACTGATCGCGCAATTCCTTATTTGCAATTACAAATACATGGAATGGCTGAATTCCAAGAGAAGTAGGAGTAAGTCTAATGGATTCTAGGATATCATTCAAAGATGATTCAGGAATTGATTCTCCGTTATAGCGTTTTGTGGCATAGCGCCAGTTGAGGTGTTGATTTATCGACATTGCTTCAAATTTACAACAGGGCAGAGGAAATTCTGTTGGATTTTTCTGTGTTTAATTCGCGAGTCTTGTCGTTGATTTACAATCGAATAGTTGATTGAGGTTCTTGTCGCTGGAAAAATCTCATTTATTTGAGATGTATAACTTTGAAATTTCAATAATTGTGCTAATTTTGCAATCCCGTTTAGAACACCAAGATAGGGGAGTTTAGCTCAGCTGGTTCAGAGCATCTGCCTTACAAGCAGAGGGTCGGGGGTTCGAACCCCTCAACTCCCACAAAAAGCCTCAAAGAAATTTGGGGCTTTTTTTATGCTTAAACCTTACTAGCGCTAATTTTTGAATTCCAATAGATTGTTTCTAGGTACGCTCTGCGAAGTTATCATTGGATTACGCCACTTTCAAGCCCAATTTGTGTAACTGCCCGTAATGACTCATTAGTGCATCAAAGAACGTACGGTGGGATTTGTACGGAAGGTTGAATTCTGCACAGGTTTGTCTTACGATCTTGGAAATTTCTGGATAGTGGACATGACAAACCGTTGGGAAAAGATGGTGTTCAATTTGATAATTTAACCCGCCAAAACACCAGGTAATAAAAGGGCTGTTTTCGGCGAAGTTGGCAGTGGTTATTACTTGATGGACAGCCCAGCTGTTTTCCATGTTGCCGTCGTTGTCTGTCGATACGAAATATTGCATATCGTCGCCTACGTGTGCCGGCTGTGTCGCCAAAGCAAGTATAATCCCACTGATGAAATGGTGCATGAAAAACCCAGCCAATGTGTGTCCATAGCCAAAGTGCGATGCATAAATTGGGAGCATCAAGGTAGTTGGCCAATACAATACTTTTATTACAATAATTTCAAGAAGTGCTTTTCGGTTGCTCCGGCCCATTCGCTCGTACAAATTTTGTTTGCTAAAGCGGGAATACTGGTCAAAATCTTTGCTCACAATCCAAACAAAGGGGAAAATCATATACAAGATTGAAATGTAAAAAGCTTGGAACTTGTGAAATGCCTTGTACGGATGCTTTGGCGTAAATCGAATG
>JBEEMF010000005.1:0-41550 GCA_041192805.1 Bacteroidota bacterium
TACGTTGAAAGTCCGGCGATGCGACAGCTCCTGAGAAAACTCAAATGCAACGATTACCTAACATTGGTCGCTGCCAGCAGCGTCATCCGCCCGGGCGTAGCCCGGAGCGGGATGATGCGTACGTTCATTGAACGACATATACAGCCCGAAAAACGAAAAGAAGCCCACCCCGTCCTTTGGGACCTCATGCCCGAAACCTATGGCATCATGGTCTATCAAGAAGACGTGATTAAAGTTGCACACCACTTCGCCGGCCTCGGACTGGGGGAAAGCGATGTGCTACGTCGTGGCATGAGCGGAAAATTCCGCAGCAGAGAAGAGTTTCAAAAAGTGCAGGAGAAATTCTTCGATTCTGCCGCGCAAAAAGGACATAAACCCGAACTCATCGCCGAGGTTTGGCATCAAATCGAAAGCTTCGCCGGCTACAGTTTCGCCAAAGGCCACAGCGCCAGTTACGCCGTAGAAAGTTACCAAAGCCTCTACCTCAAAGCCTACTACCCCCTGGAATTCTACACCGCCGTAATCAACAATTTCGGAGGCTTCTATCGAACAGAATTCTACGTACATGCGGCAAGAAAAAGCGGGGCCGACATCCAAGCGCCATGCATCAATCACAGCGAAGCCCTCACCCGAATCCAAGAAAAAACGCTTTGGCTAGGACTTGGATTGATCGATAGCATGGAACAAAATTGTATCCACCGCATACTACAATCCCGCAACGCCGACGGCCCATTTACCACCCTCAGCGAATTCAAACAACGCGTTGAACCCGGCCTAGAACAACTCAAAACCCTGATCCAAATTGGTGCTTGTAGATGCTGGGGAAAAAGCAGAAAAGCCCTTATGTGGGAAGCCCACGCCCTCTACGGAAACAACAAAAAACCTGTCGCCCAAACCCAAAAACTCTTCCTCGAAGCACCCAAAGAATATCAACTGCCAAGCCTAGAAGATTCTTGGCTAGAAATTGCGCACGACGAACGAAATCTTCTCGGATTTTCGCTCTGTAACCCCTTCCATTTGATGCAAGGCGCGCCCTTTCCGCACGATGAAACCCTGCCCCACTTATCCAAAATCAGAGGAAAACACTTCGCTCAGATGATACAAAAACGGATTGTAATGGAAGGTTACCTCGTGACCGTAAAACCCACCAAAACTGCGAACGGCAAAGAGATGAATTTTGGTACTTGGCTGGATGCAGACGGACATTACTTTGATAGCATTCACTTCCCTCCCACCGTACAGGCCTACCCCTTCCACGGAAGAGGCATCTACAGACTCTGGGGGCAGATAACAGAAGACTTTGGCGTTTTTAACATCGACATCAGCCGCATGAAAAAAATCCCATACCAAACCGATCCGCGCTACGCAGAAGAAACAAAATAAATGAAAGCCCTAGGGCAAAAGATTAGTGGTGATGACCGCCTTCGCCATGAACATGGCCGTGCTCTAATTCTTCTTCAGTGGCTTCGCGAACAGAAAGAATTTCACCCTTAAAGTGCAAATCCTCACCCGCCAAAGGATGATTCAAATCCACCGTAACAGTATCCTCACCAATTTCAACAACACGACCGTCCAAAGGATTGCCTTCTGAATCTTGCAATGGCAACACAGCATCAATCTCCAAAATATCTGTAGGAATATCCTCGCCTTCGAAAATAGATTTTGGCAACTCAACCACCAATTTAGGATCGATCTCACCATAACCAACGGCAGCTTCCAATCCGAAATCAAAAGTATCGCCCACTTTCAAACCATTCAATTTATCATCAAATGCTTCAATTGTCTGGCCGATGCCATGAATAAACAACAAAGGTTCAGCTACATCAGCAAAGTCAACGACTTCGCCATCGGCAACTGTAAGAGTGTAAGCGATGCCTACAACGTGATTGGGGGAAATGGCCAAAGTTGACATAATTTTTAAATGATGTCGCAAGTAACCACAAATCCGTGGGAGCAAAAAATTTCACCCAAAATATTCATTAAATTGTGAATAACTCTTGCCCAATTCATTGGGCTGCACGCATCAACACATCGTAATTTGGTCGTTGCGTTTCATTCCATGCAAATCCAAGAAATCCAAGCCAAAATTTTGGCGCTCACCAACGAACTCAAAGACCACAATTACCGGTACTATGTATTGGCAGAGCCTGTGATTTCCGACCAGCAATTCGACATAAAACTCAAAGAACTCGAAGCGCTCGAAAAAGAATACCCAACTCTAGCCCAAGTAGACAGCCCAACACGCATGGTAGGTGGCGGACTCATCGAAGATTTCAAAACCGTGCCACACAAACGCCGCATGATGTCGTTGGGCAACACCTACTCCGAAGAAGAACTCAGGGAATTTGATGAACGCGTAAAAAAATCTCTCGGCTTGGACCATGTTGAATACGTTTGTGAACTCAAAATTGATGGGCTGGCGATTTCTCTTTTCTATGAAAACGGACAATTGGTGCAAGCCGTTACCCGAGGCGATGGATTTCAGGGCGATGACGTCACCGAAAACGTAAAAACCATCCGCAGCGTAAAGCAACAACTGCACGGAAATTTTCCTCAATCATTCGAAATCCGCGGTGAAATCTTTATGCATCGCAAAGGCTTTGAAAAACTAAATGCCCTTCGCGTTAGCCAAGGCGAAGCAGAATACGCAAACCCTAGAAACGTCGCCTCCGGATCACTCAAAATCAAAGACCCGAACGAAGTTGCTAAGAGACCGCTCGACATTACCCTATATCATTTCCTTTCCGATACAAATCCATTCCAAACCCACAGCGAATCGCTAGAAAATGCGCATCAATGGGGCTTGAAAACGGCAGAAAACAGCAAAAACTGCCGAAATATAGAAGAGGTTTTTAGCTATTTAACGCATTGGGGTGAGGCCCGACATGAGCTGGGATACGATACTGACGGCGTGGTGATCAAAGTGAATTCTTTTCGATACCAAGAAGAATTGGGCTTCACTGCCAAAGTGCCTCGCTGGGCCATCGCTTATAAATTTCAGACCGAAACTGCGAGTTCAACCCTGCTGGGAATCACCTATCAAGTAGGACGCACCGGAGCCATTACACCCGTAGCAGAACTCCAACCCGTTCAACTCCTTGGAACCACCGTAAAAAGAGCTAGTCTGCACAATGCCAATGAAATCGAACGACTTGATGTTCGCGTGGGCGATGCGATTTTTGTAGAAAAAGGCGGCGAAATCATACCCAAAATTGTAGGGGTCGATTTTTCGCGCAGACCAGAGCAATCACAACCCCATATTTATATCACTCATTGCCCTGAATGCAATACCGAGCTGGTTCGCAAAGAAGGTGAAGCACACCATTACTGTCCAAACGTCGACGAATGTCCGCCCCAAGCCATAGGCAAAATCGAGCATTTCGTAGGCCGAAAAGCGATGGATATTCAAAGCATTGGCAGTGAGATGGCCGAGACCTTGTATACCGCGGGTTTGGTGAGAGATCTGGCGGATTTATACGACTTAACTTTTGAACAAGTATTGGCTTTGGATCGCGTGGGCGAAAAAACCGCCACAAACTTGATCCAAGGCATCGAAGAGAGCAAAAAACAACCGTTTGAACGCGTTCTCTTTGGTTTGGGCATTCGCTATGTGGGAGAAACTGTGGCCAAGAAACTGGCTTCGGCGATGGGCAACATCGATAATTTAATGTCGGCCCCGGAAGAAACACTCATCACAGTAGATGAAATTGGGGAACGCATCGCAGAATCCGTGGTTCAGTATTTCGCCGAGCCCAAACACCGGGAAGGCATCGAACGAATGAAGTCGGCCGGATTACAATTCACAGCCGCCGAAAAAGTGAGCCTAGGCGATAACCTAACCGGCAAAACAATGGTCATTTCTGGTGTATTTGCAAAACACAGTCGCGATGAAATCAAATTAATGATCGAAGCCCACGGCGGAAAAGTTGGCAGCGGCGTGACAGGAAAAACCGATTATTTGGTCGCTGGAGACGGCATCGGACCTTCAAAATTGGAAAAGGCAACGCAACTGGGGGTTCAAATCATCGATGAAGACACTTTCCTAGATTTAATATCAAACCAATAGAAAAACAGACATGAGCAACAACGACGGATTGGTTTCAAGGATTATCACAAAATTGCATCAGCACAAGGCCAAGGAATTTGGCAAATTGAAATATGCGCCCAATTTCAATAAAGCCAGCCGTTTTATTTTGGTGTGGGACAGCAGTTGTTCACCGGCCGAAACAAAAGCCATCAAAGAATACATCGAATATTTAAAAAATGCGGGAAAACAGGTCATTCGGATTATCTATTTCAATGTAAAAACTACAGAAGAAACCCCATTGGTGCCGGAAGTAAATACGTATCATGTAGGTAAATGGGACTTTGATCGCACCGGATTTCCCAAAGCAGAAGACCTCAAAAATGTTTTATTGCAGGATACCGACTTCTTCATTTCGCTTGACCTAAACGGGAATTGGCAATTTTTGGGCATGGCATCGGTTTGTAAAGCAGCCTGCAAAGTGGGACCTTATAATTTAAAGCACCTAGGAAACTACGACGTATTAATCAAACCTACGGAGAAGAACAGCATGAATCAGTACCTTTGTGATTTAAAGGAACACTTGAATAAATTGGCATGAAAGAACTCATTGGAACAGGCACGGCATTGATCACGCCATTCAACAACGATCACAGCATTGATTTTGATGCTTTAAGCAGAATCATTGAGCAACAGATTGCTGGCGGAACCAACTACTTTGTAATGTTGGGCACGACCGGTGAAAGTGCGACATTATCCAGCCAAGAGAAGAGCGCCGTAGTATCACACATCAAAAAGGCAAACGCAGGTCGATTGCCATTGGTTTTGGGCGTGGGTGGCAACAACACTTCTGATGTGGTAGAGCAACTTAAGTCGTTGGATACCGATGGTTTAACCGCTATTTTAAGCGTATCGCCTTATTATAACAAACCCAATCAGCAGGGGATTATTTATCACTACAACGAGGTGGCAAACGCATCGCCCTTGCCGATAATCCTATACAATGTTCCAGGAAGAACTGGGAGCAACATGACCGCCTCAACCCAATTGGAGTTGGCGAGACACCCGAATATCGTGGCGACAAAAGAGGCCAGCGGAAATATGGAGCAGGTTATGTCGATTTTGAAAGACAAACCATCAGATTTTTTGGTCATTAGCGGCGACGATGCGCTTACTTTTCCTATCCTAGCTTGCGGTGGCAGTGGAGTAATTTCTGTAATCAACCATATTTTCCCTCGGACGTTCTCAGGCATGGTAAAATCTGCATTACAAGGTGATTTTATCGCGGCAAAAGCAGCGCACGAAAGGGTATTGGAATCATCTATTGCGATATTCGCCGATGGAAGTCCAGGCGGAATCAAAACCATGTTAAACGAAAAACAACTCTGCGGAACGGCCGTAAGACCCCCATTGTGGCAAGTCAACGTACAAGTAGATCAGAATTTGAGAAAATTGGCCCATATTGCCGATTAAATAAAGCACCTAACCTTTCAGAACACCCAATCCCACGAAAATGAATCCCAATTTAGATGCAGACGCAAACAACATGAGCAATTCCGACAAGGACATTGAAAAGGTTTTGCGTCCAGCCGATTTTGGCGATTTCACCGGTCAGCCTAAAATCATTGAGAACCTCAAAATTTTTGTTGAGGCGGCCAAAATGCGTGGGGAAGCCTTGGACCACATACTACTTCATGGCCCTCCAGGTTTGGGAAAAACTACCTTGAGTTTTATTGTTGCCAACGAGATGGGCAGCAGCATGAAGATTACCTCAGGACCTGTACTTGAGAAGCCCGGCGACTTGGCAGGATTGCTTACCAATTTGCAAGAAGGCGATGTCCTGTTCATTGATGAAATACATCGTTTGAGCCCGGTGGTGGAAGAGTATTTGTATTCTGCGATGGAAGATTATCGGATCGACATTATGATCGATACCGGCCCAAATGCAAGGAGTGTACAAATCGCTTTGCAGCCATTTACTTTGGTGGGTGCAACAACCCGAAGTGGATTATTGACCTCTCCTTTGCGCGCTCGTTTTGGCATTAATTGTCGTTTAGAATACTACGATGCCGCTACGCTGACCAACATCGTAGGCCGAAGCGCTCATATTCTTCAAACCCCCATCGTTGAAGAAGCTGCATTTGAAATTGCACGAAGGAGTCGTGGAACGCCGCGTATCGCCAATGCTTTGTTGCGCAGAACCCGCGATTTCGCACAGATCAAAGGCGATGGAACCATCACTTTGGATATCGCAAAATTTGCGTTGAAAGCATTAAATGTGGATGCCAATGGCTTAGACGAGATGGATAATAAGATTTTAAGCACCATCATTGAAAAATTCAAAGGCGGTCCGGTTGGACTTAATACCATTGCAACCGCGGTTGGGGAAGATGCTGGCACGATTGAAGAAGTATACGAACCATTCTTGATCCAAGAAGGCTATTTGCAGCGCACCGCTAGGGGAAGAGAAGCCACCGCCTTGGCATTCCGTCATCTAGGCAAACTAGACCCGCGATACCCCGGCGGAAATACCCTTTTGTAATGCCCGTGGCAGTGCAAGACCCAAAAAATCAAAAAGAATTCATTTCGGCGTTGGCTGAGAAGCATGGTTTTTTGGCTTGTGGATTTGCGCGTGCCGAGAATTTGACTGAGGCAGAGCCCTACCTAAAAGATTGGCTCAACAAAGGGTTCCATGGGAAAATGGAATACATGGAGAATCATTTCCAGAAGCGACTCAACCCATCGTTGCTCGTAGAGGGGGCAAAAACGGTCATTTGCTTTGCCTACAATTACTTCCCCTCAAAAACTTCAACCCAAATCGAATCATCAACAATTGACATCCGAAAGTCATCGGATACATCAACTGCCGTTGAAACAAATACGCCCAAAATCGCAAAATATGCTTGGGGCGATGATTATCATCAGGTTATCAAAGAGAAGTTGTTTACCTTAATGGGGGAAATTCAATCCCAGATCCCAGATTTTGAAGGCAGGGCATTTGTAGATAGTGCGCCGGTAATGGAGCGACAGTGGGCTGAGCGCGCGGGACTTGGATGGATTGGGAAAAATAGCCTCCTTCTGAGAAAGGGCGTGGGTAGTTTTTTCTTTTTGGCGGAGATTATTTGCAACCTGGAACTTGAGCCCGACCAACAACAAACGGATCACTGCGGAGAATGTACTGCTTGTATAGATGCTTGTCCAACACAGGCCATAGTCCAACCCCAAGTGATAGATTCCAATCGATGTATTTCCTACCTCACCATCGAAGACAAAACTTGGCCGGAATCAAACGAAATCACCAAAACCGAATCCTGGGCTTACGGCTGCGATATTTGTCAGGATGTATGCCCTTGGAACAAATTCTCCCAACCCAACCAAGAGCCTCGATTTGCACCGCGAGAAATGATTAGCTGGGATAATTCACAATGGGAACAAACCCTAGTTGAGCCGGCGCGAATCAAATCCCAACTCAAGAAATCAGCCATGCAACGCGCCGGCCTCAAAAAACTCATCGCACAAATAGATTTGGCCCTCAAATACCGGCCCGAATAAAACACCCTAGTCGCCCTGAACCACAGGCAACTCAATCGTGAATTTCGTACCCTCACCCACCTTGGTCTGGTAAGCTATGCTTCCACCCAACTGCTCCACAATCTTCTTAGAAATCGCAAGACCCAACCCCATTCCGGAATTTTTCGTAGAAAAATTTGGTGAGAAAATCTTATCACGCAACGATTCTGGAATCCCCTTCCCGTTATCCCGAAACTCAACCACTACCCTTTTGTCCTTCAACTTCAACTCAGCCGCAATCTCACCCGTCCTTCCCTCCGGAATCGACTGAATGGCATTTTTCAAAATATTGGTAAACACCCGACCCAACTGCAACGGATCCGCTTGCACATGAACATCATCGCTCGCAAACTTCCACTCAATAGGCATATCACTTTCCTTGCCCAACAACAACACCGCATCCGAAACCACCTGCACCAAATTCACCCGCTCCAACTTGGGCTCAGGCATCTTAGCAAACGAACTAAATTCCTCCGCCATCTGACTCAAAGAATCAATCTGACGTATCAATAACTCACTCGTTTTCTGAATCTTATCCTTCAAATTCTCATCGTTGCGCTGCAAAGAAAATTGCAAATGCTGCAACGACAATCGCATCGGCGTTAATGGATTTTTGATCTCATGCGCCACCTGCTTCGCCATCTCCCTCCATGCACCCTGTCGTTCACTCTCTGCCAACAAATTCAAGCTGTTTTCCAACTCCACAATCATCTTGTTATACTCCTTCACCAACAACCCAATCTCATCGTTCTTGTCCCAATCCAAAGGCTGATTCCGCTCCCCAATCTTAATCGATGCCAACTGCTTGCGAATCAAATTCAATGGCAAGGCAATGCGCTGGGCAACCAAATACGCAATCACAATCATGATCGCAAAAACCAACGCAAACAAATTGATAATCGTAACCGCGTACTCAGAAATATCGCGATATAAATCCTTACGATTTGAGAAATAAGGCAAATTCAAATACCCCTTCACCTTCAAATCCTTATTTAGCAAAGCCGTATACGATGAAATGTAATCCAAATCACCCAAACTCTCGTTAATCAATGAGGTAGACGACCCCAGATTGGCCATTTTGCGATACACAGAAGGATTCATCAACCTACCGCGAACACTTTCTTCAATCAACCGATCATTCGTAGACACCAATAAAGTCCCATCCGCGCGATACAAATTGATATCCGTGTTGTAATACTCCGCCAAATCGTAAACCAGCCCTGTTTGATATTTGTCGTACACCGCATCAATATTCACCTTACTGCTCAACTTCGATGCGATTTCGTTCGCCTTCTGCCTCAAACCATCTTTCTGCGTCTCAGAATAGTTCCTAACAAAGTAGTTTACCGTTACAAACAGCACCACCAAAAACGTCGCAAACACCATCCACGTCACATAAAGCTGCAAACGATTGGCAATAAACAATTCCCCCTGATTCCCCATGGGCATCCTGCTGCGCAAGTTCTTGAGCAACTTCAATTTTTTGCCCGTAATATCACCCATTACGATGATGTGCTGCCGAAGCCACAGCACAAAATAATAAAGCATCACCAGCAATATCCCTCCGAGTCCAAGCACCGTAAAACCCGTAATCGAACCAATAAAGTCGATCTGACTCCGAGACAACACAACCGTGTTATTTAATCCATCCGTTAACACGAAATGACTTACACCTTCGGCCAACAGAAATCCCTTTCCGCCCCCATCATTGGCCGCCATCGAATCATTGAATTTCCCATGCCAACGGTTGTCCAACGGATAATCCACCGACCCGTAGGAGTAATTCAATCGATTGTTATTGTAAATGGCAAAACTGTATTGATTGTCGGCGTACAAAGGCTCCAATACATTCCGATTGAACAAATCACTCAATCGACCTTCCATGGACGACAGTCGAGGGGTTAAGATCACAAAAAACACCCCATGATATCCAACGGCGGAACTCACATCAAATCGACCTATAAAACTACCCTTGAGCTTATAGTTGTTCACCTTTACAAAATTGGTTGTAACCGGAACGCAATCTTCGCCCTTAACCAACTGACTTATTGCCGGATAATCGTAGGAATTTTCTTGTCGGTACGATTTACCCAACGAATTAAAATCCAAAAAATTGACCTCGAAATCGGCCAAATATGGACCAAAATAGAGCTCTCTCAGTCGCTTTTCAAACTCCGCTTTGGTTTCATCGGTACAGGTATAATAGTCCACGATGCCTTTGTCAACTAGCAACATCGACTCCGTTTTTTTCAAGCGTTCAGCTGTTTCGATATCCGTCCCTTGCAAGAGATTTTCGGCCAAATAGCGCCTCGTTCTTTTCTCTTTAATGGCGGATTCCTTAGCAAACAAACTGCTGATTAAAATCCCCGCAAAAACTACACGAAGCACCACGCGCATCCAATCTTTTCGGTCCTTCATCCACCACTCAAATCCAATCCATGCGGCAATAAATCCCATCCAATAAGGGAAAATATCTGTTAAATCTGATGTGATGTAAACAAAGACCAACGGCGGCATGGCCTGAGCCACAGAAATCAATCGAACAATCCATGTCGACTGAACCTGCAAAACGCTCCAGGCAAAACCATTTAAGCGGTAAAACGCAACCCATTGCACGGCCAACGTAGCAACGGCAATAAATGAAAATAATGTGAGCCGGTGAAATTGTTGAAAATCTAGATTGATCCGACCTAAATGAACCAAATTCACACCATTCAGCAGCAGCCAAACCAACATCCACAAACTCGCCTGCATTGCCAAATTACTTAAAACAAAACCAGCCAAGGGTTGGCCCGATTTCTGAATCCATTGCTCAAGCCATCGCACCAAACTGCTGACCACAAACAAGCCCAAGACCGTAATAAATATTAATTCTCCAAGCGACCCCCCGCTCCGGGAGGCAAAGAACAGTTCATGAGAAAATAAGGGTGTTGAGCGCAGTGTTTCGAGTGTATATCCATGAGAAAACAGCCAATACACGCCAAGCCAGGTTGCGAATAAACCACCCACCGCCAACAAATGAAACTTACTAGATTTGGTCATGCCGAACACCGCCGCACTAATCATCAAGGCACCCAATAAAAATAGAATATCAAACCAATAAGGATGCTGATAATTGGAAACCACCAAATAGAATAGTTCCATATCTGGAATTATTACTGGCGTAGAATTCTCAACCGGATTTCTGCTGATGGAATATTCCACCACATTGTTGTTCCGAAAAACACTACTCTGGGTATACGAAATCTCCTTGGCCTCTATCAACGGAAGTACGTAGGCAAAGGATTTCCCATCTCGTTGCTTGTGATAAACTGCCACAAACATATTTCCTTGTTTTTGTAATTCGATGGGCTTCTCAAAATTCGGAGAGATCTGAAAATTCTGGGTCGACCAAAATACAGGCTGCCCAAATTCATACACAAAAAAATCAACGCCTTGGGTCTGTAAAGTCTGAGAAAGTCGCTCATAACCCGCCCAATCCAAATGCGTGGAGTTGACCAACAGTTGCTCTTTTTTGTCGATAGAATCATCAACTTGTAAAATCAACGCCTGCGCATTGATCATAGACTCCTCGATGCGGTTCGACAAATTCATCAACCCCTTCTCCGCGCCCAAATTCTGCTCGCGAATCATAAATACCTGTCCCACAGCAACCAACATGGCGCCTAAAATCAGAAGCAGCGTATTTCTTTGAAAGCGATTCATTATCAAATGTATAGATTCAAATTAAACCTACATTTATTATAAATATTGTCCAGAAATCAAATAATTCTTCACGTAATCGTCCACCGCGATCTCCAACGGGGTAAAGGGCAATTTATAACCTGCCGCCACCAAACGATCCATATTGGCTTGGGTGTGATATTGATATTTATCGCGAATATCCAATGGCATATCAACAAAAGTGATTTCCGGCGCCAAATCCATCGCAGCAAAAACCGCATTCGCCAAATCTTCAAACGTCCTGCAAGTTCCTGTCCCCAAATTATACAATCCACTGTTCTTGCGATGAACTAAAAAATGCATCATCACGGAAAGAACATCTTTAACATAGATAAAATCGCGTTCCTGAGCGCCGTTGGCGAAATCCTCGTTATGACTTCTAAAGAGCGCTACCTGTCCGGTTTCTTTGATCTGATTATAGGCATGGAATACCACTGAAGCCATTCTACCTTTATGATATTCATTGGGACCAAAGACATTAAAGAACTTAAATCCAGCCCAAAACGGTGGCGTTTTTTTCTGCTCCATCACCCACAAATCAAAACGATGTTTACTATTTCCATAGGGATTTAAAGGCCTTAAGGAATCCAGCGATGCCGGCTCGTCGGAAAACCCTTGGGTACCATCGCCATAGGTTGCAGCCGAGGATGCGTAGATCAAAGGAATGTTATTATCTGCGCAGGCTTGCCATATTTTTTGCGAATATTCCACATTCAAAAGTTGCAACACGGCTTCATCAAATTCATCGGTGCGGGTGCGTGCCCCGATGTGAAAAATGAATTGGATGCGTTTGGAATTGTCTGATAACCAGCCAAAAAACTCACTGCGTTCCACGAACTGGGTAATCCGCTTGTTTTGGCAATTGGCCGACTTCGCCTGAACAGAAAAATCATCCAGAGCAATCAAATCGCCATAGCCCATTCTCTCTAGTTCTCCCAACAAGGCAGACCCTATAAATCCTGCGGCTCCGGTTACAACAATCATTATCACAAACCTACAACGATTTTTTGACCTTTGAAACCCCAAAACCCGTTTCCTTTCTACCCTTCCCTGATGTATACTTGCAGTAACCATGAGTCAACAAAAGCAAAACCTTACTTGGTACATCATAGCAGCCATGATTTTGGGTGCCATCACGGGCCAACTCATCCATATTTACTTCCCCGAAACCATTCAAATTAAGGACGCTTCGGGCGTATTGAAAGACATCGTTCGTTCCGAACATATAGGTCAGTATTTCAAAATCCTTACCGGCGTTTTCTTGCGATTGGTACAAATGATCATTGCCCCATTGGTAATCACAACACTCATCGTGGGCATCGCAAAAATGGGAAATCTAAAGGCAGTAGGTCGCGTTGGCGGTCGCTCAATGATTTGGTTCTTTAGCGCGTCCCTAGCCTCCTTGCTATTGGGATTGATGCTTGTCAATTATTTCAAACCCGGAGAATCCCTTCACCTAAACATCAACGCTTTAGACACTTCCGCCGCGGCCGATGTGATTGGCAAAACCCAGAGTTTTTCGGTTCAACATTTTATCGAACACCTTTTCCCAAAAAGCGTATTTGAAGCTTTGGCTACCAACGAAATACTTCAAATTGTTGTCTTTTCGATTTTCTTCGGAATTGCACTTACCCAATACGGCGAAAAAGGCGAAAGCATCGTTAAGTTCCTAGATAACTTGAGCAAAGTAATCCTAATCCTGGTGGGCTATGTAATGTGGTTTGCACCGCTCGGCGTTTTTGGTGGAATTACGGCAATCATCGCCACAAAAGGACTCGGGATACTCAAGGTTTATGGATATTACATGGCATCGTTCTATGTCGGCCTCACCCTGCTCTGGATCCTATTGCTCGCCGTGGGATACTTCATCCTCCGCAAGCGATTGGGCACCCTCCTAAACCACCTAAAAAATCCATTAATAGTAGCTTTCAGTACCACATCAAGCGAAGCGGTTTTCCCAAAACTCACCGAAGAATTGGAAAAATTTGGTTGTCGTAAAAAGATCGTAAGCTTCATCCTTCCGCTAGGTTATTCGTTTAACCTCGATGGCTCGATGATGTACATGACCTTCGCCTCCATTTTCATTGCGCAAGCCTATGGGATACACCTGGATTTAGGAACACAATTAACGATGCTACTAGTATTGATGCTCACATCCAAAGGCATTGCCGGTGTTCCGCGGGCTTCCCTGGTTGTGGTAGCCGCCACTTGTGCGATGTTCGATATTCCAGCGGAAGGCATCGCCTTGATATTACCAATCGACCATTTCTGTGATATGGGTAGATCGATGACAAACGTCTTGGGAAATGGCCTCGCCACTGCGGCCGTTGACAAGTGGGAAAAGGACTAATTAGCACCATGGAGGAAATCACCAACAGTTGGACCGCCGATTTACCATCGTCTGAAAGCCAGGAGATATTGATGGCTGTGAAAGATCAAATCGAAAAAGATTTTGGACTGATGGGATTTACCTACTGTCAAGATTTTTACCCCACATTAGAATCCATGATTCCTGAGCTCCTCAACTGCATCGAAATACTTCAAACCCAACACAATAGCACCTGGATGAAGGTTGTTTACCGAGTAGACCTCACCGAAAAGCAATATCAATTTGTGAAAAATATGGGCGGAAACACCCCCGAAAACATGTCCAAAGCCGTGCTATTGAGAGAATTCCAAAAAGTATATACCCGCAAGCACACCGCTTAGTTTGGTTATTCAACCGCATTTGGCGAAATTTGTATTCTTATGGAATTGAAAGACGTTGTATCGGTAACGGGAATGCCCGGATTGCACAAAATTTTAGGTAGAAATAAAAATGGTTTGATCCTTGAATCTCTCACAGACGGAAAGCGCTTCGGCACCAACCCTAGACAGAGAATCAGCATCCTTAGCGATATTGCGATGTTCACCGAAGATGCCGAAGTTAAGTTGGCAATTGTCCTAATGACCATCAAATCTTTGGAAGAGTCTGGGAAATCTATTCCTGATGCAAAAGCCGACAACGACGAAGTAAAAGCGTTCATGTCGTTGGCACTCCCCAACTACGATCGCGAGCGTGTCTACACTTCAGACATGAAAAAATTGTTCGTTTGGTACGGAATGCTAAAAGCCACTGATTTGGATTGGGCAAACCTCGACAAACAAGAGATAGCCGAAGAAGGTACTGATTCAGATGCGCCAAAAGCCACAGACGCAAAAGCAAAAAAAGCCTTAGCTACTAAGAAAATTGTTCCTTCCAAAACAGCAACAGGCGCAAAATCAAAGACTACCACCCCACGCAAAATGGGTAGCTAAGTCCCTTATGTCTTCTTCTTTTATCCCCAACCCATTCGTCCTTCAATCGAAAGACGATGTGATTCCTCTATTTGAATCCTTACTCGATCGCAACATTGCCAATGCCCAAGATTTTGAGCAATTCCTGCAAGATGTCAGCGACCTTGAAAGTGCATTGTCCGAAGATATGGCTTGGCGCTATATCAAAATGACATGCGATACGCAAAACAAAGATCACGAAACATCGTATCTCACTTTTGTTCAGGAAATACAGCCCCATCTTTCCCCGATGGAAGATTTGTTGAATCGTAAAATCGTAGATTCCCCTTTTGCCGAATCCTTGCGCCAACTCAATGAAGGCAACGAGATTTACCTCAGAGGTTTAAAAGGTGCCGTGGAAATATTCCGTGAAGAAAATATACCACTACAAAGCGAATTGGCCACCCTCGCCCAAGAATACTCTTCCGTTCAAGGCAATATGTCGATTGAATGGGATGGCCAAACGATTACCCTTCAGCAAGCAAGTAACATTCTGATGCAAACCGACCGTCAAAAACGGGAGCAGATTTGGCATTTAATGCAAAAACGACGTGCGGAGGATACCGACAAACTGAATGAGTTGTTCAATAAGATGGTTCAACTTCGACATCAATTGGCGGTAAATGCGGGATTCAACAATTTCCGTGATTACATGTTCAAGGCAATGGGCCGTTATGATTACGACGTAGACGCTTGCAAAGATTTCCATCGCAGCGTAGAAACAGCCGTTGTGCCGATGCTCAAATCATTGATGCTAGATCGCAAAGAAAAAATGGGTCTAGAATCTCTGAAACCCTGGGATACCGCAGTGGATCCATTGGGCAGAGAACCATTGAAACCTTTCACCGGGGGCGACCAATTGCTGGACAAAGGAATAGATTGCTTGGAGCGCGTTGACCCCTATTTTGGAGAATGCATCAAAACAATGAAGTCTCACAACTTATTGGATTTGGATTCTCGTTTGGGAAAAGCACCAGGTGGTTACAACTATCCTTTGGCAAAAACCAACATGCCCTTTATTTTCATGAATGCCAGCGGAAATCTGCGCGATGTTGAGACCTTGGTCCACGAAGCAGGTCATGCGATTCATAGCTTCCAAATGGCTCCGTTGACATTAAACGCTTATAAGAATACTCCGAGCGAAGTCGCCGAATTAGCCAGCATGAGCATGGAATTGCTAACGATGAATACTTGGGATGCCTATTTCGATGATTCTCAATTGTTAAACCGCGCAAAAAGTGAGCAGCTTGAAGGAATTCTTGGCACTTTGCCATGGATTGCCCAAGTGGACGCTTTTCAGCACTGGATATACGAGAACCCAACCCACAGCACCGCAGAAAGAACAGCCAAATGGTTGGAACTGTGTGCGCGTTTTGGCAGTGGCGAAGTAGATTATTCAAACTTGGAATCCGCATTAGAAAATTCTTGGCATAAGCAACTCCACATTTTTGAAGTTCCTTTCTATTACATTGAATACGGCTTCGCACAATTGGGTGCTGTGGGTGTTTGGAAAAACTATATCACCAAAGGACAAGCTGCCATAGACGATTACAAGGCATTTTTGAAATTGGGAAATACGAAGAGTATCCCTAACATTTACGAAACGGCCGGTGTAAAATTCGAATTCTCAGAGAGTTATATTAACGATTTGATGCAATTCGTACAGGTTGAATTGGCAGCCATCCATAATTAAAATAAATCAATTGATTTTGTTTAACACTCCTCCAAATGGACTTAACGTAGTGCACGAATCCCTAAAAACTTAAAAAATCAATACCCCCAAATTTATAAACTATGAAAAAACAACTCATCATTGCCATTACAATGGTATTCTCAGGCTTGGGAACAGCCCAAAAAATCGACTTGGATCGCGTATTCGTGCCTCATCAATACCGTGATTTGCCTTCAACTCCTTTGGATAGCACTTGGAGAACTTATAACGTGCGAGTTGAAGTCCCTTCTACCATTTCCAATGCTATGTCTGCTTCTTCCATCGAAGAGCGCGTAAACTTGCAGGGTTGGAAAAAAGTATACGGCGGTGGTCATGCCCAATTCACAGTAAACTTTGATGATTTGATGTTTGATGGTCAGAAAATCGACCAGCGCAAAGAAGAAACCAAAAATAAAGAAGGTGTTGTAACCGCTACTCGATACTACTATTGGTCGACTGTAAACTATAGTATTGGCGCAACCTACTCAGCCAAAGATTGGCAAAGTAATGTGTTGATCAACCGCAGCACAATCAGCAATAGCACGAACAAAATGGAATGGAAAAGCCCAGAATTTAGCAGCTATTCTGAGGCCGAAAGATACTTCAGCAACAACCGTCAGGCCATTTCTAACAAATTGGTAAAAGAACATATGGAATCTTGGTTGAACAGTTTGAATTACTCAATCAACGACAAATATGGTTTCCCAGTGAGCACAGACCAAGCGAGTTTGTGGACTACAGATTCTAAGAAGCACCCAGAAAACGAAGCATGGGTTGCCAATATGGCAAAAATGAAGGTTAGCGTTGCTAAGGTAACCGCCAATGGCATCGATGCTGCAACACGTGCAGAGTTGATGAGCAGTATCGAATATATGACCGGAGTGCTTGCAAAGTATGCCGCCGATGAAAAATCAGAACGAAAATTGAGATATGCTTGTGATTACAACAATGCTGTTTTGTATACAATCTTGGATATGCCCGACAAAGCCATCGAATCTTGCAATGCATTAATTGCTAACGACTACGATACCAAAGACGGAGAAAAGATGATTGAAAAATTGAACAAAATCAAAGAATTGATGGCCAAAAATAACAAAGTAGGTCGCCATTATTCTATTGATACCAACAAGTTCAATACACCGAACTAATTTTTTATGGAATTCGCTTTCCGGGAATTCGATTTCCGGGAATCGATTTCCTGAATTACAAGTTTCCGCGGCTGGCTTGCTCGCGTTCAATGCTTTCGAACAAAGCCTTGAAATTTCCTTTTCCGAAGCTCTTGGCTCCTTTGCGTTGAATGATTTCGTAGAACAATGTAGGTCGGTCTTCAACCGGCTTGGTGAAAATCTGCAACAAATACCCACTATCATCACGATCGATAAGGATATTCATTTTTTTCAACGCTACTAAATCTTCCTCAACATGACCTACGCGATCCAAAACATCATCGTAGTAAGTTTCTGGTACGTATAAAAACTCAACGCCTCTACGACGTAAATCGGCGACAGTTTCAAGGATATCATCGGTTTCAACGGCGATGTGCTGCACACCAGGACCGCGATAAAAATCCAAATACTCTTCGATTTGAGATTTCTTCTTTCCATCGGCTGGCTCATTGATTGGGAATTTAACATACCCGTTTCCGTTGCTCACCACCTTACTCATCAAAGCGCTGTATTCTGTGCTGATGTCCTTATCGTCGAAGGTCAACAACAACTTAAAGCCCATTACATTCTCATAGAATTCAACCCACTCATCCATTTTGCCCAACTCGACGTTACCCACGCAATGATCCACGTATTTTAGTCCCACTGGGGTTACGTCCATCGCGTTGGTCACCGCTTTAAATCCTGGCAAAAAGGCACCTTTATAATTTTTACGCTCAACAAACTTGTGAACGGTTTCTCCGTAGGTATAAATCCCACTCACCACAACAGTTCCAAACTCATCTTCCATGGTAGTAGGCTCCATGTAAGGCCTCGCACCGCGCTTCACTGTTTCATTGAAACTCGCAGTTGCATCGTCTACCCAAAGGCTCAAAAACTTCACCCCATCGCCATGCTGCGCGTGATGCTTTGTCACTTCGCTATTTGGATCCATTGAGGTGGTTAAAACCAAGCGAATTTTATCCTGCTGTAACACATAACTAGCGCGATCTCTCACTCCGGTTTCGGGTCCAGCATAAGCAACTAACTTATAACCCCAAGCGGTCTGATAATAGTAAGCGCTCTGTTTGGCATTGCCCACATAAAATTCCAAGTGATCAGTACCGTTTAGAGGTAAAAAATCCACATCGGTGGCTACAGTTTCTAAGGTTGATGTTTCCATGGTATTGTGATAATATTTTACAAATTTACGATATCCGATTGGGAAAAAATGATGAGGGATGTCATTAATTAGGATCGATGATAATGTCGATGCGAACCGACCGCCAACTGCTGTGAGCCAAGGCGGCTTCCCTCACCTGCTGCAACAGGAATTTGGCAGCACTGATTTGGGCATTTTCACGGGGGACTTTGATGACAATTTGCTGGATGAATCGGTTTTTAATACGCGCGACCGAAGGAACCTGGGGCCCTAGCACCAGGTTCCCCAATTGCTTCCGCAATTGGTCGGCCAGCCAACGGCTGGCCTCGGTCGCCACTTGTGCATCAATGTGCTTCACATCCACCTTAATCAACTTTGTGTACGGAGGATATCCAAAAGCTTCCCGCTGCTCCATTTCCACCTGCATCAACCCATTGTAATCATCGGCTTTCAGGGATTTCAATACTGCATGTTCCGGTTGATATGTCTGTAACATCATCACGCCGCGCTCCGCGCGGCGCCCTATCCTACCACTCAATTGTTGCAATTGCTGAAATGCCCGCTCATGACTCCTAAAATCAGGAATGTGCAACAACATATCCGCATCCGGCACAACAACCAATCCGATATTCTCAATATCAATCCCCTTCGATAACAACTGCGTCCCCACCAAAATATCAATATCACCCCGCTCAAACGCCGTCAAAATCTTCTGAAAATCATCCCGCTTCCGCATGCTCTGCTGGTCGAACCGCGCCACCCTAGCCTTGGGAAACAACTGCCCCAATTCCTCCGCCAACTTCTCCGTACCCGTCCCCTTCAACTTCAAATCCTGAGAACCACAGGCCACACATTTCGATGGCACCGGCTGCTGAAACCCACAATAACTGCATCGCTGATTGTCAGAACTCTTATAGTACGTCATCGAAATATCACAATGCTTGCACTGCGTCGTTAACCCACAATCCCCACACTCAATATAAGGCACATATCCTTTTCGATTGTGATACACCACCACCTTCTGCTTCACCTCCATCGCCTTCTGAATGGCCATTCTTACCGGCTCGGAAAACAACGAATTCATCTGACCCGTTTTCTTCAACTCTCCGATATTCAAATACATCAACTCAGCCGGTTTCCCGCCATCGTACTTCTCCGTTATTTCGGCAATTACCATACGATGCTGCTGCACCGCAAACTGCATTTCATAACTCGGGGTAGCAGACCCCAATAGGACATCAGCACCATGATATTTGGCTAACTGAAATGCGGCATCCCGACCGTGATAAAATGGCTTTTTATCAAACTGCTTATATGTTGATTCATGCTCCTCATCCACCACAATCAGCCCCAAATTAGAAAACGGCGCAAAAACCGCCCCCTTGGTACCCACCACAAACTGGATTTGATCCTTCAATATCCGATCGTACAATTCCGTCCTCTCGTGAGAACTATAAAAGTGATGCCAAACACCAATTTCCACCGGCAAAAACGCACCCATCCTTGCCACCATGTGCTCCGTTAGCGCAACCTCTGGCAACAAATAAAGCACTTGTTTCCCCGCCGCCAACGCCTCCTTCACCAATTCCATATACACATGGGTCTTGCCCGATCCCGTCACTCCATACAGCAAAGCCGGTTGTTTTTCTTGAAAAGCAGCACGGATGATTCCAAGGGCCCGCGACTGCGATTCGGTGAGGTGGTATTCTTGCGCGCCGCCGCGGATCACCTGAAGGTGATCGCGGCGGCGCTTCACGATCATTATCAACGACTTCTTCTCCAACTGCTTCAACACCGTCCTATCAACCTCAAAACCCTTCACAATCGACTCCACCGTTAACTCCCGCTTTCCCGGCCCCAAAATATGCATCATCGCCTCATACTGCTTCGGTGCACGTCGTTCCAACGCATTCAAACTCAAATTCGCCAACTCCGAATCCTCCCAAATACTGCACAACTCTATAAACTCCTCAAATTTAGGTCGATAATTCTCCTTCAACTCCTCCTCCATCACCACCAAACCCCTCAAATACAACGACTTAACATGCTTTAATACGTTTTTAACAGCCAGTTTCTGATGGATATCATCCAACGACATCCCATCTTTCTTTCCCAATAGCTCCAAAATCTGCCACTCCAAATCCTCAACATCCGGCCTACTTATGGCTTCCAAATCCGCATCGGGATGCAATACGATCTTCGTCTCACTCTGAAGTCGATACCCCGCCGGCAAAGCCGTTGCCATCACCTCCCCCAAATAACACATGTAGTATTTGGCCACCCAACGCCAAAACTGCAACTGCTTGTGATTCACTATGGGCGCATCGTCCAGCACATCCAAAATATACGACGCCTGATAACCCTCCGGTGGAGAATCACTCAACTCCAGAATAATGCCCGCATAAATCTTCTTGGGACCAAACTGAACCGCCACCCGCAATCCCTGGTGTATCCAATCGTTCCAATCGTGAGGTACCCTATACGTATAAGTCTTTGGCACCGGCACTGGAACCAACACACGCGCAAAAAGGGTCTGAATCTCCGTCACTATCGCAAGTTACAAATTAATTCCGTAGCCTTCCCCTCCAAAACTACTGAGTAACGATACTCAGCAAATGAATCACAACACCCAACTTTAAAAAAACATCCATCACAACAATTTTGGAATCGTCTCGAATAAAGAAAATCGACCAAGAAACCCAAAATGCCGTAAACAACGATACCCCAGAGATAACCAAATAATAATCCGGATGCCAATTGGGTAAAACAGGATCTACCATTTGAATCCAATTTAATGCCCAATACATCACAAAAAAACCTGTATTCATTGCAACCAGCCCCCATCTCGCAGTTTTCACGCCGGCAACAACAACTACAGTTTGGTATCCAAAAATCAAATTGCCCTTATGTCCGGCCATATCCTTCACCACTTCCCTCGTGAATAACAATATCCCCAAACTACCCATGTAATAAAACATCCCCCAATGCCAATGCCCAAAATGAAACCAAATCGCAAGCAGGGGAATCATTGTTAGCAGGCTGGCCGAAATCTCGCGGATTACTGGCATTTTCTGCAATTTGTGGCTGTGAAACCAACAAAACACTGTGTAACACACAAAAAATACCATCACTTGAATGGATGCCATCATGGCAAAACCCACGGCGAAAAAGTTTAAAACTACATATAAATTCAGAAGGCTCGACTCACCCAAGAGCTTCCCAATCACCACTTGCTTTGGCTTATTTACCAAATCCTTATCTACATCGTAAAAAGCATTAATGATGAACGCCGCAGCCACAGAAAACAGACTTGCCGCCACGATGCAATGCAGCTTGACATCGTAAAAAACCCTGCTCAATTGATGGTCCGAGAACGTCAACCAAAACAGCAAATACTGCGAAGCCGCAATTAGGGCCAAATTATACCATCGTACAATCCCCAACAACAGCAAAAATCTGGTAATGTGTTTTTTTCGAATTCCTAGCATCGAGTGATTACATTTTGTAAATCACCTGCAATTTATGCGCTTTCAACAAGGATTGCGCTTTTTCAAAGTCCTGGGTAAAGCCCAAAATAAATCCGCCTCCACCACTGCCGCACAATTTCAAGTAATAATCACCGCTATCAATGCCTTCGCGCCACACCTTTTCAAAATGATCAGGAATCATGGGCCTAAAGTTATCCAACAACAACTGCGACAAGCCCTTCAAATGGCCAAACAATTGTGAAATATCACCTTTCAAGAACGATGTCACACAATCGTCGTTCTGCTTCTTCAACTGGGTCTTCACCATATTCCTAAATCCATCGTCCTTCAAACGATTCAAGAATATCGAAACCATGTTCTGCGTTTTTCCTGGCGAACCCGAATTCATCAAAAAGATAGCACCCTTGCCTTCTGCATTCTCCGTTGGGATGCCTACAGTACCCAAATCGCCCTGACCTTTAATAAGAATCGGCAAATTCAAGTAACAAATCAATGGATCCAAACCAGAGCTTTTTCCATGAAAAAACGACTCCAACTTGGCCAATGTCAGTTTAAGTTCCTTCAAGTTGTCGCCCAACATTACATCCGACTGTATCACAGGAGAAACCGCATATTTAGCATAAACCGCTGCTACCAAAGCACCAGAACTGCCTACCCCAAAACCCTGAGGAATGCTACTATCAAAAAATAAACCCGATTCCAAATCGGTATGTAACCGAGTGAAATCTATGGCGCAAGGAAGATCGCCGGCATTGCGCAACAACTCTAAATGAGATACGAACTCCTTGATGCTCTCATTCGAATCCTTCTGCACTTCATTGGGATCAGACGCAAAATCAAAATTGCCTTTAAAAAAATGATAAGGGATACTCAAACCCATCGAATTTTCGATGATACCATATTCGCCAAACAAGAGAATCTTGGCGTAATAGAGTGAGTCCTTAATTATTTCTCCCATTTATACTGTTTGATTGGGGCGTTTACCCGTATTGCTACAAAGATACTGCCCATTTTTACAATAAGGCAACAATGTATTATTCACAAAGTTCATCACTGTCTCTTCAATGTTTCCGTCGTAAAGGAAGTGCACATTGGCCCCGGCATCTAAGGTGAAGCAAATCGATAAGCCCATTTGTTCGCGGAAACGCCATATTTCTTCGATAATCGCCAAGGTATTGGGTCGCATCAACACATAATACGGAATCGATGTCATCATCATACTATGCAATTGCAGCGCCTCCGATTCAACAATTTCGATAAACGATTTCACATCGCCATTTTTCATCGACGATACGATGCCTAATAAATTCTTCTGCGCCTGACCAAACCGAGCTTCGGCATAAGGATGATTCGCAAGCAAAGCATGACCGGCCGTGCTACTCACAGACTTTTCGCCATCGTCAACAATCAAAACCACATCTTTCCAATTGGATAGGCTGGGATGCACTTCAAAATCCAATTCAACGGCAAACAAATCACTGCTACCAGCAACTGCAAGTGTTTCACCCCAAATTGCGGGTTTCGCGAACATGGAACGACAAGCACTGCCAGAACCGATGCGCGACAAATAACTACTACGCTGCCAAAAATTCATTCCGCCAACCTCGGTCTGCAAGGAAGTATCGCCCAAAAGCAACTGTTCGATATGCGCCAAACAAAGACTCATCGCTCCAAATCCCGCGGCAGAACTGGCGATTCCTGTGCCGTGAGGAAAATTATTCTGCGAATCGATCAATAAGGTATAGTCCGACAACCACGGACAGTCTGATGCTATTTTTGTCAAAAAACTGGCAATTTTAGGCTCAAACGACGGTTTTGGCTCACCTGCAAGGGTAAATACAAATGCTTGGTCAAGATTCCTAGGCAGGAGCTCAATTACGGTACTCGCATACAAATCACCCAAACTCCAACTGATACTTGGATTGGCTGGCAGTTGCACCCCACCGTTTTTCTTACCCCAATATTTCACCAAAGCGATGTTCGATGGACACTGGTAACCCACACGAATCGATGTCACATTATTATCCATTTGCCACAATTTGAAAAGTCATTTGATTCAAAACAATATCATTCCAATAAACCATTTGGAATTTCTTCAATGCATCTTGCTCGCTCTCGGCAAAAACATCATTGATCAATAACATATCTCCACCCCAAGCGCCCAACCACTTACACAAACCCCCTTTTATAGATTGAAATTTAAAATGCTGGTATGGCGTTTCAAGTTCCAAGCTCATCGCCAAAATGGCCTGCCACATTTCTAGTCCCGCCTCTAACATCGGCACCTGATTGGCCAATTTTACCGCTGCACATACTTGCTGCAACTGGTGCATCAAAAAATCATCATTTTTCATCGCAGTTAGCTTGGCTTTCACATCGCTCAACGCACTTCTGCTATTTTGCTTTTGGCCCAAGAAAACGATTTTCCATTTACTCGTAAGGTCGGATGACAAACTCCATTTATCCCAATTCGCAACCTCCCCATTTTTCCAAAAAACCAATCCTTTGCCCAACTCTGCCACGGCCACATCATAGCCACTGCCACCAAACACCTTTTGCTGCACTATCTGTGCATCAAGTCCCGCGAATCTAGCAAAGTTAGCCACCATCGTACTGGAACTACCCAAACCACTGCTGCGCTCAAACTCCAATTGGGTTTCTATACGATACGATTTACCTGGCGTCCAAAACCCCTCGGCCACCATAGAAAGCATCGAATGAAGTACCTCCCTCGAACGATCTCGCTCGCTCGATTTCTCCGCCTCCGCTTCCATCGCTTCCAATGGCAACGCGAAACTCTCATTCAACCATGTGTTGCCATTTTTCTCCTTGGCCTCCCAAATCAAACGGTCGCCGCCGCCGGGAGAATCAAATTCCCAAACAAACATCCACTGACCGGGCACAACAGGAATCGCCAAAGCCTCAACGCCAACCGTGACAGCGTATTCGCCGCAAAGCATGATTTTACCGTGTGAAAAGTACGATTTCAAAAGTCTCAATTATTGTTATCCGAAGCCCCCGCAGCCAAACCCCTCACCCGCATAAATGCCTCCACCGCCGCAGAATGACTCACCACCTTATCCTTAAAATGCGCAACGATTTCTTCCTTCTCCGCGTCTGTAGCCTCCAACTGATTCAAAATATTCAGCAAATGCATCTTCATGTGGCCCTTCTGAATCCCCGAAGTGATTAAAGATCGAACCGCACTAAAATTCTGAGCCAAGCCGGCAACCGCCGTAATCTGCATCAATTCATTGGCCGATGGATACCCCAACAACTCATGTGCAAATCGCACCATGGGATGCAAATTGGTAATTCCACCCACCGTACCGATGCTCAAAGGCAATTCAATCCAAAAATGAAACTCATCACCCACAACCGACGCATGGGTCAAACTGGTATATTTCCCATCTTTCGCTGCATACGCGTGTGCACATGCCTCCGTCGCCCTAAAATCATTCCCCGTAGCAATAATTACGGAGTCGATCCCATTCATGATCCCCTTATTATGCGTCACCGCCCGATAGGGTTCCACCGATGCGATGCGTATAGCTCTGCAAAACTTTTCCGCAAACTCGAGATTCCCAATGCCACTACCCTCCTCAATCTCCGAAATCTTACAACTCACCTCAGCCCTCACCAAACACTCCGGCGTAAAATTGCTCAAAATACTCATCACCACCTGCAAAGGAGCATCGCCAAGTTCTGAAACATGCTCAGCAGCCAAATCTTTCAATGTCTGCGCAAACGACTCCAAACAGCTATTGATAAAATTCGCTCCCATGCTATCGCAAGTCTCAAAACGAGCCTCCACCTGATAATAGCCGGGTTCCAAATCTGTCTTGTCTTTCAATTCCAAACTCATCACACCGCCGCCTCTAGCCCTCATATTCTTTGTGATGCTTTCCGTATTTTCAAAAAAACGATGCTTGTTCTCTTCAAAAATGCGATATAGCCCATCCACGTTGGAACCTTCCCATATAAAATGGACGTGCCCTACCTTTACCATGCTAATCACATTGGCCCTAAATCCGCCTCTATCAATCCAAAAGTTCGCCGCCTTAGCTGCAGCCGCCACTACCGAACTTTCCTCAATCGCCAACGGAATGGCATACATCTTCCCGTTAATCAGAAAATTGGGCGCCACACCAAAAGGCATGTAATAGTTGCTGATGGTGTTCTCAATGAATTCATCGTGCAACTTCTGCACCTCCGGCTGATTATGCCAATATCCTTCCAACATTTCCATAGTGGATGAAGCGTCTGAAGTATAGTTATTGACCAGCCACTGTATTTTGGCCTCTTTGCTTAGTTTGCTAAATCCTTTGACCGGTTTAATCATGCGTTCTCTTTCAAAGTTAAATAGTTATATGCCAAAGCCAAGCCTTTAACTTGTGCCTCAACAAATTGATTTAAAGCATCTTCCCCTTCTAATGCGTACTTTAAAAAAGGCGATGCTTGGGCGTACAAAGATGGCATCTGCAATTTCTGCAAGTGGTAAAATCCATCCAAGAAATTTGAAATCCCACCCGATACAATGATTCGTTTGCACTGGACCTTATTGCTCAATTTTGCAGCAATCGAATTGATCCAGGGCGTCATTTCTTCTGCGGTATGTCCCAAATGCTGAACGGGCTCGAGCAAACCTCTTTCCAACGATTCACGACGTAAATTCTCTAATTTGCTAAAATTAGTCCCGCCAAAAGCGCCATAATCCAAGGCTTCCAATGGCAACTGAAGCAACGCCTCCAAACTCTTTGGACCAAAGCCTTGACCTACCTCTTTTACGATGATAGGAAAATTTACCGCATCCAAAACACGTTTTACCGTTTCTAAAGGCGATAACTCAAATCGATCCCCTTCCGGCTGCATCCATTCCTGTAAGGGATTGACATGTATAATCAAACCATTGGCCTGCAAACGATTCACCATATCGATGAGCTTTTGCAATTGATTCGATGCAATCAATTCTTCAATTTGCGCAATACCTAAATTGGCAAACAAAGGCTGCTCACCTATGTGTTTACGGATATCAAAATCGTTTGAAAACGCCGAATTCTCAAGAACTGGCCTGCACGAGCCCAAACCCATGCCCAAACCATGATTTTTACATGCTTCGGCCAACAACAGGTTGATTTTTCCAGCCAACTCCGCGCCGCCTGTCATACTGCTAATCCAGATGGGAGCAAGCATCACAGCACCCGCCACCTCAATCTTGGGAATTACATCTAAATTGGGGTGTGCCGCCAACATGGGTTCGTAATAAAACCTTCGATCCACGTCGCTCAACTGCGCTTCAAAAGCCAATTGAATGTGGTCTAACTTTCGGGAACTAATGGTAGAATTTGTCACGGCAACGCAAAGTTAACGATTAAATCGCCGCTTTGTTTTCCTTTTGCCCTGCGCAATCAACCCAACTTCGGATTGCTTTTATGTCGATCCGCATCACGAATCGTCCGCTTTTCCATCCCCCGATGAAACGCTTGGGTCAAATCCACACCGGTTTGATTGGCCAAACAGATCAGCACAAATAGCACATCCGACATTTCGTCGGCGAGCGCTTCAGGCCCTTGTTTTTCTCCGGATTTAAAGGATTGGTCGCCGTAGCTCCTCGACATCAACCGGGCCAATTCACCTACTTCTTCCATCAGGACGGCGGTATTGGTGAGTTCGGAGAAATATCGAACGCCAACGGTTTTAATCCAGCTATCTACCATTGACTGCGCATCCTCCAGAGAAATGGATTCCGCATACTGTTTCATCGCTTGGCGAGTATCAGGCGTTTCATTTGGATTGGAATGCGGCGTTTCGTCTAACATCAAAATGAAAAATTAACGTGTCAACTGCTCTTCAACCCAACCCTTGCCCCAATTCTGAAGCTCTTCTTCGCTCCAAAGCCCAGGGAAAGAA
Source organism: Bacteroidota bacterium (assembly GCA_041192805.1). Taxonomy (GTDB): domain Bacteria; phylum Bacteroidota; class Bacteroidia; order NS11-12g; family UBA955; genus UBA955. The sequence continues at coordinate 28,049 of JBEEMF010000005.1, forward strand.
ACGATTTTTTGAAAACGCGGAGGCAGGAACTTCTGCCAATTGGTACCACCGGTTGCGGGGGCATCAGCGCCTGAATCGGAATTGGATAGGTATCGAACGGCGGAGCGATAATGCGACAATCTCCAATTGACATTCAGACAAGTATCTAACATACGGAACTCTTCGCGAAGCTCGACGGTAAATTCTCCCAACGAGATAAGCTTTTGCGCCATTTGCCAGAGGTTATTGTCTTGCCATTTGGCGGCCCATTGCAAAAACTGATCTTGGTGAGCGTCTTCAAACTGGGTTAATGTCAGTGTTTTCTTACCGGTTTCGGCAACCACGGCCCCTTGTTTCCAGTAGATGGCATTGTATTGCGTTTCTAGATTCTGACCTATCAAGGCCTCGCGTTGCTCGGCCAATGCTAGGTTATTCAAATCCGTGAAGGCCATTTCAATCAAGCGGAACTGAGCACTCTGAAATCCACTGGCAGGCAACAAAGCCATTCGGAATTTTAAAAACTGCTCCTTTTCCATTCCATCAATCATAATATCAAAGGAATAAATCAGGTTGTTAAAATATCTGCGAATTCTGCTGAGCTTATCCGCAAATCGCTTTGCACCCAAGTTCACATCGCGCATTTGATCCAACTCGTGAAGAATCAACTTGAAATACAATTCGGTAATTTGGTGATACCCGATAAAAATCATCTCGTCGGGTACATCTGTTTTGGGCTGTTGCAAGCTCAACAACGCATCCACCGCGATATATCGCCAATAGGGCTCGTAGTTGCCGATCAACATCCCTTCCAGGTAATCATTGATATTCTGACCGCTGGCTTCAAATTTGGCCTTTAATTCGGCGATCAATGCTTCTGTCTTTTCTGCTTGTTCCATGGTTAATTCGTCAAAACTGATACTTAAAAAGGAGAATTAAAATGAGCAAAGTCAGTCAATTGTTCATCTTTGGCCGACAAAACCGGATTTTCGAGTCTCCAAGGGATATTTAATGAGGGACTATTCCATAGGATACCACCCTCAGCTTCCGGGTGATAGTAATCGGTACACTTATAAGTAAAGATGGTATTGTCTTCTAACGTAGCAAAGCCATGCGCAAAACCCGGCGGAATAAAAAGCATCCTTTTATTGCTTGCGGTGAGCTCCTCGGCTACAAACTGTCCGTAGGTTGGCGAATCTTTTCGAATATCCAATGCCACATCAAGCACAGCACCGGTAATCACACGTACGAATTTCCCTTGGGCATGGGGCGATTTCTGAAAATGCAACCCGCGAAGTATGCCACGATGCGATAAACTTTGATTGTCTTGAACAAATGGCGCGGTTAATCCATGATCTTTGAAAACATCTTCTCTAAAACTCTCAAAAAAATGACCTCTATGGTCTTCAAAAACCTTTGGCTCGATGAGCAATAAATTGGGCAACAATTCCGTTATGCGCATAAGTAATTACAAATCACTACCCAAAAATCCGCTTTGGCAAGAAGTTTGTCATTTACTTGCACAAGTTTTTTAAACATTTAGCAATATGCAAAACCAAAACGAATCCAACAACAAGCCGCTGCTCTACACCATTATCGCGATTTTGGTAGTAATCATCGCAGTACTTCTTTACATGTTAAACAATGTAAGCGTTGAAAAAGACAACACGGAAAAAGCCAAAACCGCAGTTGAAGAAACTCTGAAGGGCAGAGAAGAAGCCCTTGTAAAGGCAGAACTACTATTAGAACAATACCAAAAGGACAGTTTAGCACTGGCCGGCGACAACCTTATCCTATCTGAGGAATTGGTAAGTCGTAAAAGAGAAATCGCGAAATTGGTCGCCGATATCAGATCAAACAAAGCCAATAGCCAAGCAGCTATTACAGATCTTAACAGGCAACTGGCCGATTTAACTGCTCGTTTGGCCCAGGTTGAGTCAGAGAACAAAGAGTTGATCGCTAAAAATGAAGTTTTGACGAGCCAGAACGACAATTTGAACAAGGAAAACACAAATCTTTCGGCCGACAAAGCGAAGTTGAAGAGTTTGGCAGCCAGACTTCAAGCAAGTGCAGTGAAAATCGAAACGTTAAAAAAGAAATGGCTCACAGGTAAAGAAACGGGCACATTGAAAGCCAATGCCGTAGAAGCCTTCAGAATCAGCTTTAGCATCAACGAGAACAATATTGCGGAAGCTGGAGACAAAACCTTGTACGTTAAAATCACAGGTCCTGAGGGTGTAACACTTGCCAATTCAGGTCAGGGTGGAACATTTGACATTGATGGCAAATCGAGCAAATACACATACAAGATTTCAGCGGTATTTGAAAACGAAACCAAACCAGTACAACCCACAGTTTGGAAACCTACAGAACAATTGAAGCCCGGTAAATACACGGTAGAGATTTACTCAGAAGGCTACAAAATGGGATCAACTGTTTTGGATTTAAAATAATTCAACCCAATCAGAATTTTCTAGAACCGAGTATTTCAAAAATAGAAATTACCCAAAGAAAAGGGGGCCCATCGGCCCCCTTTTCGATGATAGAAAACACCCCAAGAAACTAGTATTAAATCCACCTCATATATCACTACAAAGGGCCATCACTATAGCTATTTCCCACCATCCAGCACCAACAAAGTACCACTCTTGTCTAATCTCTGCAACCCTTTCGTACTACTAGTATAATTACCAAAAATGATGTAAATGTAAACTCCATCTGGAACCAAATCACCCATATAATTTCCATCCCAAGGCACATCGATAGGCTGATCGCGAACCAAACACTCTCCCCAACGGGAATAGATGCTAAATTTGGCATCCGCAGCACAATTAAACTCAGGCTTCCATCCATCATTCTTCCCGCTACTTGCCCTTGGTGTAAATGCATTTGGTACCCAGAAAGTGCAGTTACACTCTCTAGACACTACATTAACCGTATCGTTGATACTCCCACAGAGATTCCAAGTTTTTAACATTTTGATCGCCGAACCAGAAACCCAACTGGTAGGCACTTTTGTACCATCTTCCCAACGATATTGGTATTCCCCCTTGCCCATTTGGGTTCCATCTAGAAATGCGTTACTGCCATTGCACAAGCTCATTTGTTTGGGCAATACAGATTTGGGTGCAGAATCCTGTGAAATCACAAATGTATCTTTCCAGATTCCACAGCGATTTTGAATGGTATACCAATATTTCCCTGTCGTTGCAATCTTACGCGACCAATTGACATCCCCATTTTCCCAGGCGATTTTGGTTTCAAGCATGGGCATAAGATTCACCTGATACGACCAATTTCTGTAACAATAAAGAGAATCTGGCAGTTTGGAAAATCGAAAACTATCAACCCCACCAACATCAACCGTATCAATCCTACTGCCGCATTCGTTGTAGGTTTTTACCCAAAACTGACCAGGCGACAAAAATGTAAATTTAGACGAAGTATCCCCGTTACTCCACAAATACTTGTAATTCCCGTTTCGAACATCCACCGCAACCTTGTCGTTGCCACCCTTACAAACAGTTAAAGTTGAGGGCAATAACTTCTTGCCAATAAAAACGCAATTGTCATAACAATTCAGCGAGTATGCGATTGGAATTTGTTGCTGATTTAGCGTTTGATTTGTCAAACTTCCATTGTCTTTGGCTGTGCAGTTCAGTGATTGCCTAGACAACGACATCGATTGAGTTGTGGGTGCGTCTATCGAATTAATTCCGCAATTCCCGGTTTGACAAGGATTGCCAAAAATAATATTAAAATGAGGCACTGAAGACTGATCATCGACACCTACGGAGACCAGTCCACCCAAATGGCTTCGACTGATGCTGCTTCCTTGATGCTTGGAGGAAAAACCATAGACATCCCAAAACAGCCCCCCATATTTCATCAAATTTCCTGATGTATCGATATTCAAAAAATACTCTCTCTTGTTAGCACCGAGGTTTGTCGATTGGCCAGAAACCCACAATTCCCCCTGGTCAAACAGCAATTTATTACCCACATCGCCCCCATAACCAATGGCCTTTTGCCACAAAATTGTACCATCCATTTTCATTTTAGTGATATAACAATGTTGGCCTGATGGCGTACTTGAATAACCGAGAGTATAAATGACTTTAGATGCAGATACCAATAAATCGCTAAACGTAGTAGTACTAGAAGCCGGATAATAATTACTTCGAATGAACCTCCCCGATTCCGAAATTTGCGCCATTATCGGAGAAATCCCACCACCACTAAAGGTACACCACCCCACCAAGGTATATATCGAATCGGATTTAGTAATTGCATTAAAATGATGCTGGGTTCCACCAAAATCAAAATTCTTTACCCACCTTACCTTTCCTGATGAATCCAATAACGAGGCCAACAAATTCGCTTTGCCTGTTAGCTGCATTCCAGTACCTACAGCGAGTATATCGCTATTCTCATCTACGTAAATCCCTCTAAATGCATCATAAACTCCTGTACGATAGACTGGAGACTGACGAGACCAAGCCAAATTTCCATTTTTATCAATTTTCGACAAAGCCCCCAGTTCATAAGCAGAATTCACCCTTCCGGCAACCAAACAACCGCCGTCTCTGGTTGGAAAAATTGGGATTGGATACCCAGTTTCTGAACTCGAAGACCCAACCGCAGTTGAAAGAAGAAACTTACCCGTATCATCGAATTTCGATACAAAAAAATCGACATTCCCTGAAGTCTGAGTAACAAGACCACCTACCCAATATCCTCCCGATTTAGCATACGCAACGCTGTAGGGATTAATTGCACTGTAGCCGTTGCCTGTGATTTTATACGTATTGTATTTCGTCCTAATTTGTGAAGTACAAATAGGATTTTGAGCAATTAAAGCTGCATTCAACAAGAATAATAAGCAAGAAATCAATAATCGTCTCATTGAAATAATCGGGATTGTTTAGTCGAATATAGGCCAAAAAAAACAAAGGGGCGCTCCCGCCCCCTCATTTAACCATATGAAATAAAACTACAACTACTCTTATTTGGGATTCTTTGCTTGCTCAGCAGCCAATTGAGCCAATTTCTCTTTGGCAATGGCGACCAACTCAGCGACATCAAAGTTCTCGATCACTCCGTTCCAAGTGGCTTTTGCGTTAAAGAAGTCGCCCTCCTTTTTAAACGCATCGCCCAATAATATCAACGCTTTACCAACCCACATGTCGTACCCGTTAAACTCGTCTAAGATGATGTAACAAGAGGCCTGACAAGCAGCGATACTATCACGTGAATACAATAGTTCCGCTTCCAAATACTTGGCCTCTGCCGCAAAACGATTGTTCTCCTTGCTGTAAATGGCCTTTAAGTCCGCCATTGCATTGTCTGTCTTGCCCGCTTTGATATCCGCCTTCACCAAAATCAACTTGGCTTCGGTGCGCAACTCTACTGGTGTGCCTTCATCTGCCAACACCTTCGCAGAAATCGTCTCTAAGCCCGCGGTATTGCCATTCTTCGCATAACAATACATCATCGTCTTCCAACAGTTTTGCTTGGTCTGACGTGATTGTGTGATAGGCTCTAAAACCTCAACATACACCAAAACCTGATCGCAGGTTGGATTCTCGCCACTCAACTTCAACACCGCCAAAGCCGCATCTTCCTTTAATTCTCCGCTATTTGCCAAGGCAACCACCGAATAGTGCTTGATCGCTTCTGCCGAATTCTTCAACTCTTCGTTGGTCTGAGCCAAATAATAATGAGCCGATAAATAGAAAGACCCTTTGGGATAATCGGTCAAATAGGCATCAAAACCTTTCTTAGCGACAGCAAATTCTCCTTTTTCGTAGGCGTTATAACCTGTTTCGTACATCAAACTGTCTTGATCGTTGTCGGAAATTCCACCGCGATCCTTCTTCCATCGAACATACGACTTTGCATCGCCCTGCTCGGAATAGATCTTACGAACCATATCGTTGGCGGCTTGCGCTTCTGGAGTACCTGGATAATTATCGTACAGTTTACTGTAAACCTCCACCGCATTGCTCAACTTGTTGTTGTTGTAATAGATCCGACCTAACGTAGCATAGGCGCGATTGGCTTTTGGGTTGTTAGGGAATTTCTGAAGAATATCGCCGTAATACTTCTCCGCTTCAGCACTTCTGCCCATCACCATGTATTCCTCAGCACACTCAAAATAAGCATCCACAACAAAACGAGAATTTGGGAAATCCGTAATCAATCGCTTCATGGTGGTAACCTTCTCCTCGCTCTTGGTTAATAAGCCATAAATCAATCCACTTTGATACAAGGCATAATCGGCATCTGTCCCTTTTTTTCCGGTTACATAAGCATAGGCCTTCACCGATTCAGTCAACTGTTTTGTCATGAAGTTACAGTCGCCCAATCTCAAATACCCATCGTGAACCATTCGCTCATCGTAACGACCTTGTGCTGCTTGGGTTGTGAAACGACTAAAATTGCTAGCTGCTTCATCGTATTTCTTCTGTTGAAACTTCATATAACCCAAACCGTAATAGGCATAGGGATACATTTCGGTTGATGTGGCTGATGGTTGATCCAAAAAATCTTGATAGGCCTGGGTTGCGGCAGCCTCTTCGCCCATGAGCATCAAAGTTTCTGCCTTCCAAAATCTCGATTGTGCGTTAAAGTCCATATTAGAACGCTTCGATGCGCATTTATCGAACAGTTCTATCGCGCCTTTTAAATTGCGAGCCTTGTACAACTCCATCCCACGGGCTAGGGTTACTTTTTGATACACTTCTTCTGTTTGCGCATCCAATTCCCCCAGACCATCCAACAACGAAACCGCCTCACGATAACTATCGGTATTAATCAACAACCTCGCTTTGAGTTTGGTGGCTTCTTTCGCATTGGGGTTGTTCGGAAACAATTTCACGTATTTATCCAACAGTCCGATGCTGCCGTTATCACCCAACTGAATGGCCAATTTTGCTTGGTTAAAGAGCGCCATTTCTGCAATTGATGGATCAAACCCGGTCCGGAAAGCTTCCGCATAAGCATTCATCGCCTCGCGGTTGTTCTTTTGTTTCATCAATGCATTTCCCAACTGAAAACTGGCAATCTGCGACAAACTATCGCCCTCTGCGGCCACGCTGCTCAACCATTTCAAGCTACCCGCATAATCTCCAGTGCGATAAAACGAATATCCAATTTCATAACGCTCTTCCACTTTAAGCGTATCGGGAGAAAGTTCCGCCAAACGATAGGCTTCGGCAGCTTTATCAAAAGAGTTCTTCCTGAAATAACACTTCCCTTTCAACCATAAAACCTGGTTCTGAGGCACTTTTTTATCTACCTTATCCAATTCGGCAATCGCAAAGTCGTAGTTGCTCATTTGGTAATGCACCTGAGCCAAATAAAATCTCACATTATCGTACCCTTTGTCCTTGATTCGCTCAAACGCAGCAATGGCTTGTGGATAATCCCCCATCATTAAACAGGCATATCCGTAGTAGTAACTTCCCAAATCGCGATACTCTCCGGGGGCATCGGCAACCGACTTCAACACCTCTACCGCGTCCTTATATTTCTTGGCATTAACCAAGCAAAACCCTTTTCGATAGTTCAAACGAGAGCGAAGTTCTTTGTCGATCGATTTCTCATCCACATTCTTATAATACCGCAAAGCATTTGAATATCGGGGCTTCAAATAGTAGTAATCCCCCAAGGCCAAATTGGCTTCGTTGGTCTTTAAAGAACCTGGGTTTTGATCTAAAAACTGCTGTAAAGACGCCACGCCATCGGTATGTTGGGCCTTAAGTTTTGAAATGGCATAATAGTATTCCGCCTCGGAACGCTGAGGACTATTGCCCGCCACATTCAGGTAATTCCTGAACTGCGCCACAGCCGCATTAAAGCGTCCTTCACGGTACAACTCCATCCCTCGATCATAATGGGTTTCGGGGAATTGATTTTGTTTGCCTTCCTGCCCAAACAATGGACCAAGGAGAGTCATTAACACGACATAGAATGCCAATCTCATAAACTCAAAGTTATGGGATCAAAATCCTATGGATGGTCCACCTTATTCACTTTCAGAACCACTGACGATTAGATTGTACAGTACAAAAAAAAGGGAGCCCTTGGGCTCCCTTTTTAACATAAAACTCTTATCAAATTAAGCCTTTAACACCTGCTCTACCAAAGCGGCTGCTTCGGCAAGAGTGATAGCGCTAAACACCTTTAAACCACTCTCATCGATGATGCGCTTTGCTTCCACCGCGTTGGTACCTTGCAAACGAACAATGATTGGGATTTGAACATCTCCAATTTTACGATACGCCTCAACAACACCATTGGCAACACGATCGCAACGAACGATACCACCAAAAATATTAATCAAAATCGCTTTTACGTTAGGATCGCTCATGATGATTCTGAATCCAGACTCAACCGTCTCCGCATTGGCAGTACCTCCAACATCCAAGAAGTTTGCTGGCTCACCACCGCTCAACTTAATGATATCCATGGTAGCCATCGCCAAACCCGCTCCGTTAACCATGCAACCCACGTTACCGTCTAATTTCACGTAGTTCAAATTGTATTTACCCGCTTCAACTTCGGTTGGATCTTCTTCGGCCAAATCGCGCAATTCCAAATAGTCTTTATGGCGATACAAAGCGTTATCGTCCAAATCAACTTTGGCATCTACCGCAATGATACGATCATCAGAAGTCTTCAACACCGGGTTGATTTCGAACATCGCACTGTCGGTTTCATCGTAAGCCTTGTACAAAGAAGTTACAAACGTTACCATTTCTTTGAAGGCCTTACCTTCCAAACCCAAGTTGAACGCAATTTTGCGCGCTTGGAAAGGCTGTAAACCCACTGCCGGATTTATCCACTCTCTGTGAATTTTCTCGGGATGTTGGTCTGCCACCTCTTCGATATCCATTCCACCTTCTGTGGTGTATATGATCACATTTTGCTTGGTAGCACGATCCAACAACACACTCATATAATACTCCTCAGGCTCGTTTGCTCCTGGATAAAATACATCCTGTGCCACCAATACCTTACTAACCAATTTACCTGCAGCACCTGTTTGAATGGTAACCAAAGTACCTCCCAACATGTTGGCAGCAATTTCTCCGGCCTGACCCGCATTTTTTGCCACTTGTACTCCGCGCTGTTCGCTGCCTTGGATTTTACCCTTCCCTCTTCCGCCGGCATGTATTTGGGCTTTCACCACACACCAATCAGACTGAAACTGTTCTTTAACTTTTTGGGCGGCTTCCGATGCTTGTTCGGCTGTTTCCGCTACGAATCCTTCTTGAACGGCAACACCGTACTTTTTAAGAATTTCTTTGGCTTGATACTCGTGGATATTCATGTAGTTGCGAGAATGCTAGATTATTGCGCTGCGAAAATAACTAACTTTGACCCAATTTAAGGCACTTTCATGCAATTTTAACATGGTTTTCTGTAACAATTTACACAAGCACTACGGCCCACTACATGTGGTTAAAGGCGTTACCCTTTCCATTGAAGCAGGTGAAATCCTTTCCATCATCGGGGAAAGTGGCGCAGGCAAAAGCACTTTATTGCAAATCCTAGGCACGCTCGACAAGGCCGATGAGGGAGAAGTAAGCATAGACGGAGTAAACCTTTCAACGCTAAAAGGAAAACAACTCGCCCATTTCAGAAATACTTCGCTGGGATTTGTATTTCAATTCCACCAACTTTTGCCAGAATTTACTGCCCTAGAAAATGCCATTATGCCAGGCTTGATCGCAGGAATCTCCATGGGAGCTGTTGAAAAACGAGGCAAAGAACTCCTCGACTATTTTGGACTTTCCCATCGCATACACCATAAACCCGGTCAACTATCGGGCGGAGAACAACAACGCGTGGCCATCGCCAGAGCCCAATTCAATCAGCCCAAAGTAATTCTGGCCGATGAGCCCACCGGGAATCTCGACACCCAAAACGCCGCCCTAATCCATGATTATTTTCAAAAAATGCGCGACGATTTCAACCAAACCCTGGTTATCGTCACCCACAACATGGCCCTAACCAACATCGCCAACCGAACCCTTCAAATGAAAGACGGTCAGTTGGATGTTATAGAAGATTGAGCGATTGATAAAAAAGTTGCATTTTTTGCAACAGTTTTTCAATACCTTTACGGAAAATTGCAAAAACATGGAGGCCATCCAATCAAATTTCATTGAACTTCTAAAGCGCTCAACCGCCACCCACATTAGTCTAGCGGAGGAATTGAGCGAACTATTGAAGATTTCACTCGATTCTGTCTACAGAAGATTGAGATGCGAAACCGATATCACTTTGTCGGAAACATTCGCCATTTGCAAGCATTTTAACATCCCTTTGGAGGCCCTAGCGGAAATCAACTCCAATATGGTTGCCTTTAGAATCAACAAACTTTCCAATAGCGCCGAAAGTTTTAGTCAATATTTACAAGTGCTCCACGGCGATCTAAACTGGATGATGAAATACCCCAATCATCACTTGATCTATGCCGCTGAAGACCTGCCCGTATTCTACCATTTCTTCTTCCCCAATCTCGCACTTTTCAAAATGGTGTATTGGAATAAGAGTATCCTTAACGCCGAAGCCTTGCAAGGCAAAACGATAGAAGAAATTCAATTGCCTCCCACTTGGCTAGAAGAAGTCCCTAAAGTGAGAGAAGTTTTCTTGAAAATACCAACTACAGAAATCTGGAACGACGATACCCTTAAAAGTAGCATTCAACAAATCAAATTCTATTGGGAAGCTGGATTTTTTCAAAAGAAAGAAACCATTCTCGCCATCCTAGAAGATCTAGATGGAATCCTTGCGATGGCAACAAAACAAGCAGCAATGGGTAAAAAATACAACCCTATCAAGGATCAATACTACGATGTTGAATATTCTATGTATGGTTGTGAATTGATGATTGGAAACAATGCTGTTTTCCTAACATCTGATACGCATCAAGCCAGTTATATCAGTTACAATTCATTCAATTTCATGCGTAGCAACAATCGCTATTTCAACGAATCCAATGAAGGATGGCTGAGAAATATGATTTCTAAAAGCACCCATTTAAGTTTGGTGGCTGAAAAATCAAGAAATCAGTTTTTTAGAGCGATTTATGCGAGCATCGACAAACTACGTCAGCAAGTCCTAAACGATTGAACCGCGGGAAGTGAATGGTTGAATCAGCCGAATCCATATTGTTAAAATACTGGGGGTACGACAATTTTCGTCCTGGACAAAAAGACATCGTCGACCAAATTCACGACGGCAAAGATGTCCTCGTGTTGCTACCCACTGGCGGCGGGAAAAGCATTTGTTTCCAGGTCCCTGCATTGCTAAAATCCGGGCTAACATTGGTCATTTCTCCCCTCATCGCCTTGATGAAAGACCAAGTTGAAAACCTCACGAGTAAGGGAATTCCTGCTGTGGCATTGCATTCAGGCCTCAGCAGAGACGACACCAATCAAATCCTAAACAACGCACTCAACGGCGCATACAAACTCCTTTATCTATCGCCGGAGCGTTTTACCACACAGAATTTCAAAGGCTATTTGCCCAACTTAAATATTTCATTATTGGTGATTGACGAGGCCCACTGTATTAGTATGTGGGGCCATGATTTCAGACCTTCCTACCAGAGAATTGCTGAGATCAAAACCCTCTTCCCGTCTGTTCAAATGGCCGCGTTTACCGCCAGTGCGCCACAATGGATTCAAGACGATATCCTGCAGGGCCTACAAATGCGATCCCCCTTTGTTTTTATGGGCGATTTTAGGCGTAACAACTTAACTTTTTACTCATTCAACACAACGGCTAAACAGCAAGTAATTCTGCGATTGATTGCAAAATCCAACGGAAGCGCATTGATTTTTGGAAATACTCGCAATTCTGTGGAGGACATTGCTCAATGGTTGCAGAACGAAGGCGTTTCTACCACCTTTTATCATGCGGGATTGGAACATGCGGAACGAAGCCGAAGGCAGCAAGATTGGATACAGAACAAAATCCGGGTGATGGTATGCACCAACGCATTTGGGATGGGGGTAGACAAGCCCGATGTGCGATTGGTGGTCCATTTGGCGCCGCCCAAAAACCCTGAAGATTATTACCAGGAGGCAGGCAGGGCAGGCAGGGATGGACAAACGAGTTATTGCATCCTTTTACACAGTGCTCAAGATTGGGAAAATATCCAAAAGGGCTTAACGCAACAGCATCCTCCCGAACCTGTTTTAAGAGCCGCCTACCACAATATATTAAATGGATTACAAATCAGCGATGGCGAAGGAGCTTTACAACCTTTTCCCGTTGATTTATTTGGGATTGCCAGACAAAAACAGCTACCGCCAAAAGACCTTTATTTTGCAGCGAAGGCATTGGAGGTGGCTGGACAGTGGCATTTTATTGAAGGCAATTGGCAGCCGGCAAAGATCCAGATGATTGGCAGCTACGATGAAGTCTATGACTTCAAAGAAAATAGTAAGGCGATGTCGCCCCTTCTCGACATCCTTTTGCGCGGCCAGGGCGGGGTATTTGATCATCCCGTGGTGATTCATGAGGAATGGCTGGCACAGCGGCTGCGGAGCGAAGCGGAGCAGCTCAGAAAGGACTTGCTTTTCCTTGAAAAAAGAGGCATCCTGCGATACTATCCCGCCACAGATCTTCCCACCATCATCTTGCCCGAAGGCAGAAGTCTTTATCCTAGCATCAATATAGATGGACTGATGAAACTCTATCAGCGGCGAGTGGAAGCACTGCAAAATTTCTACGATTACGCCCATAGCAATCATTGTAGAGCCGCCTTTTGGACCCAATATTTCGGAGGAACTGCGGAAGATTGCGGAAAATGTGACAATTGTCGTAAAAAAGCAGAATCAGACCCAATGCGGCTGGCCCGCAGGTGGTGGCACACCACCCTGCAGGGCCAGCCGCAACCTACCCACCTCATTACGATAAAAATCCCTTTGGCAAAAAGAGAAATTCTTACCCAAGGATTGCGGACATTAATGGATGAAGGTTGTATCATTGAAAATAATCAAGGGGAATTGCGATGGGTAAGCGAATAATTTTTACGGTAACCAATGATTTACGGTACGATCAGCGGATGTTGCGCATTTGCACCACACTGTCGGCCGAGGGCTACGAAGTAGCCCTGATCGGCCGACAGCTAACCTCCTCCATCCCCCTCCAACCCCAACCCTATCAGCAAATACGCATCAAATACCTACTGTTTACAACCGGAAAATTATTCTACCTAGAATACAATCTGCGATTGCTTTTCTTCCTATTGTTCCAAAGCTTTGATGCCATTTGTAGCATCGACCTCGATACCTCAATCCCCGGCATCTTGATATCCAAAATCAAAGGCAAACCCCATCTTTTCGATGCCCATGAACTCTTCACCCACACACCCGAAGTCGCTCGAAGAAAATTCATCCAAAAAATCTGGGAATCCGTTCAAAAATTCACCTTTAAGCACACAAATGCCGCCTTCACCGTTGGCCCAGCCATCGCACAATATTTTGAAGAAAAATACAACAAAC
>JBEEMF010000006.1:0-20702 GCA_041192805.1 Bacteroidota bacterium
GCGTGTAAACCGTTCCAAATGTGTAGTTCCACTGTTTGTAAACCGGCAAGTAATTCAATATGAATTTATTGGACTTCAAAGTAACACTGTCTGTAACATTATCATTTGCGTTCAAATTCAACTTAAAGAAATCCACTGCGCCCACCATCAAAAACGTGATATCGTCTTTCTCATTCAACTTCACCTTCACTTTCGCCTGGTAGTCAATAAAGTTTGGCAAAAATGGCAGCCCCAAAACCGAGAATAACCCTTGCAAATAACTCTGACGGGCAGAAAAGATATAGGTCGTCTTTTTACTCAAAGGCCCATCGGCAGTAAAACCGACATCGCTGCTACCCAAGGTAAAACGATATTTTGCCTTGTTCGCGTTGCCATCCATCTGACGAAAATCCAAAACGCTACTCAATCCATTGGCATAATTCACAGGAAATGCTCCCGTGTAAAAATTCACTTCTTTGATAAAATTCACATTCAACATCCCAACCGGTCCGCCAGTACTTCCTTGCGTTTGAAAGTGATTGATAATCGGAATCTCTATCCCATCGAGGTAAAACTTGTTTTCTGATGGCGAACCACCACGAATCACAACGTCGTTTCTAAAGCCTGGAATGCTAATCACACCCGGCAAACTCTGAATGATTTTGCTAATATCTCTGTTTCCCCCCGGGTTTCGCTCAATTTCACGAATACTCAACTTCTGCGATGATACCGGGCTCTCTGCCTCCCTGCGCTGTAAATTGGTTTTGCGAATATTGACTTCGCCGATGCCTTGCGACAAAGACTGCATTTCAATTACAACCTCCGGAGATTTATCATAGGTGAACAACATCTCTGAAGAAGATTCACTTTCATACCCATCCAACTGGGCTGTCACCGTGTGAAAACCTGGCTCCAAACCCTGAATTACAAAACTACCATCGGCCGCGGTTAGCACTTTATCGGTAGACTTATCTACACTCACATTTACATTGGATAAGGGTTTACGACTCGACAAATCCATAACCCGACCTTTAATTACAACTTGGGCATGCAACACATCCGCTGCCAGTAAACTTAAAAAGATAAACAAAACTCTCATGAAAAATTAAACAAAATAACAAGGAAAGGGTTTGGAGATCGATAAAAATACCCAAAAACTGTACTTTCAAACCCAAAAAACCATCCCGCGCACAAAGGCTCTTTACAAAATGTGCATGAAATGTCGGCCATTTCGTCATAATTACTGCTTGGCAAGATTTTCGCTAACCCAAATAAACCTTAAATTCGCACACTTATCATGTTTGGAAATATCTTAAAATCGTTCTCAAAAATGCTCGGTGGAACCTCTGCCGAAAAAGCATTAAAGGAAATAGATCCAATTGTGGATCAAATCAATGTGTTTTTTGCCGAATACAAATCGTTGAGCCACGACCAATTGCGGAGCAAAACAGATGAATTTGTTGGAAGGATCAACGAGCATTTGTTAGAAATCGACACGGAGATCAATGATTTAAAAACGCAACTTTCTACGGCGGAAGAATCGGATGTTGAGCTGCGCGACGAAATCTTTGGCAACCTAGACGCCATCGAAAAACGCAGAGACGCCGCCTTAGAAGAAATTTTGGTCGATATCCTGCCGGAAGCCTTCGCAACTGTCAAGGAAACTGCCCGACGATTTACCGAGAATGATATCCTCGTGGCGAAAGCAAATGACCTCGACAGAGAATTGGCGTCAAAACATGCGCACATCACTATTGAGAACGACCAAGTAAGTTACAAAAACGAATGGACGGCCGCCGGCGGAAAAATCCGCTGGAATATGATCCACTACGATGTTCAGTTAATTGGTGGTATCGCTTTGCATCGCGGAAAAATCTCTGAGATGGCAACGGGGGAAGGAAAAACGCTGGTGAGTACACTTCCTGCCTACCTTAACGCCCTAGGAAAACGCGGTGTTCACATGGTTACCGTAAACGATTACTTGGCACGTCGTGATAGCGAATGGAATGCGCCTTTATTCAACTTCTTGGGACTGAGCGTGGATTGCCTGGAATACCACAGACCCAATAGCAATGAGCGTAGATTGGCTTATTTGGCCGACATTACCTACGGAACGAACAACGAATTTGGTTTTGATTATCTGCGCGACAATATGGCACATACGCCAGAGGAGCAGGTTCAACGCAAGCATCACTATGCGATGATCGACGAGGCGGATAGCGTATTGATTGACGATGCTAGAACGCCATTGATTATCTCTGGTCCTACACCCAAAGGCGATATCCAACAGTTTGAAGCACTTAAACCCCGCATCGAAAAATTGGTTGAAGCCCAAAAACGATTTGTCAATTCTGCTTTGGTTGAAGCCAAAAAATTGATCGCGGCAGGAAACAACGGACACAAAGAAGGAGAAGGTGGACTTGCCTTGTTGCGTGCCCACAGAGGTTTACCAAAGAACAAAGCCATCATCAAATTACTGGGTGAAAGCGGCGTAAGAGGAACCCTTACAAAAACAGAAAATTACTACATGCAGGATCAGCAAAAGGAAATGCCTTTGGCCGATTTACCGCTGTATTTTACCATCGATGAAAAATCAAACAGCGTTGATTTAACAGAAAAAGGACTCGAATTGATCACCCAAGGCGAGGAAGATGCGAACTTCTTCGTTCTACCCGATGTAGGTTCGGCGATGGCCGACATCGAAAAAAGCGCAGTATCAGACCAAGAGAAACTAGCGCAGAAAGATACTTTGATGCAAGAATTTGCCGAGAAAAGCGAGCGCATTCACTCGGTGCAACAGTTATTAAAAGCCTACACTTTATTTGAACGCGATGTGGAATACATCTTGGCCGATAGCAAAGTAAAAATCGTTGATGAGCAAACAGGTCGTGTTATGGAAGGTCGTAGATACTCAGACGGACTTCACCAAGCCATCGAAGCCAAAGAAAATGTTCGTGTAGAAGCTGCCACCCAAACTTATGCTACCATTACCCTGCAGAACTATTTCAGGATGTATCACAAGTTGGCGGGTATGACGGGCACGGCGGAGACCGAAGCACAGGAGTTGTGGGATATCTACAAATTGGGTGTGATGGTAATTCCTACCAACAGAAATATTTCACGGATGGATCAAGAGGATTTGGTTTATAAATCCAAGCGTGCCAAGTACAATGCGGTGATTGAAGAGGTTGTTGCCTTGAGCAGCGCAGGCCGTCCGGTTCTTGTGGGTACTACGTCGGTGGAAGTGAGTGAATTGTTGAGCCGTATGCTACGATTGCGCGGTATAAAACACAACGTTTTGAATGCCAAGCAGCACCAAAATGAGGCGGGTATTGTTGCGGAAGCCGGACTTAAAGGCGCAGTTACCATTGCTACCAACATGGCAGGTCGTGGAACCGATATTAAAATCGATGATGAAGTGAAATCATTGGGCGGTTTGGCGATTATTGGTACCGAACGTCATGATAGTCGGCGCGTTGACAGGCAGTTAAGAGGTCGCGCAGGACGTCAGGGCGATCCGGGAACATCTCGTTTCTACGTAAGTTTGGAAGACGATTTGATGCGCATTTTCGGATCAGAAAGAGTGAGCAAATTGATGGATCGTTTTGGCTATGGCGAAGACGATGTGATCGAGAACAGCATGATGACGCAAACCATCGAACGGAACCAAAAGCGAATGGAGCAGAACAACTTCGGGGTTCGTAAGCGTTTGTTGGAGTACGACGATGTGATGAATAAGCAGCGGACGAACATCTACAGAATGCGTAGCAGTGCATTGTTTGGTGAGCGTTTGAGCATCGACCTAAGAAACATGCTTTACAACTGGTGTAACGAAACGGTGACCCAATTCAAAGATTCAGGTGATTACCAAGAATTGGAAATGGAGGTAATACGCACTTTGGCCATGGATTTGCCGTTTGATGAGGACACTTTCCAAAGCACAAGAGATCCTGAAGTATTGGCAGAAATGTTGTTCGATA
The DNA here is from genome assembly GCA_041192805.1 of Bacteroidota bacterium. Lineage (GTDB taxonomy): Bacteria > Bacteroidota > Bacteroidia > NS11-12g > UBA955 > UBA955. The sequence continues at coordinate 3,960 of JBEEMF010000006.1, forward strand.
ACCTCACACAGCGATATCACGACAAAACAGAGTCGATGCGTACCCAGGCGCTACCAGTTTTCAGAAATATTCGTACTGAACAAGGCGAGCGCATCGAAAATATCGTAGTTCCAATGACCGATGGCGTGCACAATTACCAACTTACGGTAAACATGCAAAAAGCCCTCAATACTGAGTGTAGAGCCATGATTCACGAGTTGGAAAAGAGTACAACTTTAGAAATTCTAGACGATGAGTGGAAAGAGCATTTGCGTGAATTGGACGAATTGAAACAAAGTTCTCACAACGCCCAGTATGAGCAAAAAGATCCTTTGTTGATTTATAAGATTGAGAGTTTTGAACTGTTTGGCAAGATGTTGCAACGCATCAATACGCAAGTATTGGGAATGTTGTTCCGAGCACGTATTCATGCGGAAAATGAGGTTTCAGAAGCCAGACCCGCGATGAAACGCGTTGAACCCAAAATCCAAACTTCAAGACCAGAGATGGACCTAGCGATGGGCAGCGGTGATAACATGGAATTGCCACCGGCAGAAATGCAGGCGCCAAGGCCGGTTCAAAACCCCATCATCAAGGATTTGAAAATTGGCAGAAACGACCCTTGTCCTTGTGGCAGCGGAAAGAAGTTCAAGGCATGTCACGGGAAGAATTAAACAACGAATCAGCAGAATCTCAAGGCAAAACACAAAGCCAAACAAGCCCCGACTTTTACATGGAGAACGGATTCTGTGTTTTCACAGCCGATTACCATAAAAAACGAGGCTTTTGCTGCGGAAATGAATGTCGACATTGCCCTTTCTCCCCAAAACACGGGAAAGGCGGGAAATTGCTAGCAAATTTGTGAAAAACTTGGGATAAACTTCCCAATAAAAATGAATCGTTTGGAGGGTTTCAAGGCTAATTTTACCCCGTGAACCCACCCATCCAATCTGCCCTGATTTCTGTATTTTACAAAGACGGCCTCGACGAAATCGTTAAGGCGTTACACCAAAAAAATGTCACCCTGTACTCTACCGGTGGAACAAGGAAATTCATTGAAGATCTTGGCATCCCTTGCGTTGCCGTGGAAGACATCACAGGCTATCCAAGTATTTTGGGCGGACGCGTAAAGACATTGCACCCCAAGGTTTTTGGTGGCATTTTGGCTCGCAGAGAATTGGCACAAGACATGGAGGAAATTGCGCAGTACGAAATCCCTTTGTACGACTTGGTTATGGTTGACCTCTACCCTTTTGCCGAGACAGTGGCTGCAGGTGGAACGGAGGAAGACATCATCGAAAAAATCGACATCGGCGGGGTATCGTTGATTCGTGCCGGTGCAAAAAATCATGCCCACACAACTATTATCGCCCATAAAAACGAATATTCATCTTTCTTAAAGGCTTTCAACGAGGGCAATGGATCACTTTCATTAGCTCAGAGAAAATCGTTTGCAGGTCGTGCCTTCGCCGTAACTGCCGAATACGATGGCATGATCGCCGACTGGTTCGCTGGCAATAAGGCTTATTCTTTGCGATACGGTGAGAATCCGCATCAAAAAGGAACCTTCCAAGGAAATTTGGAGTCTATATTCACAAAACACCAAGGCAAAGAACTGAGCTACAATAACTTACTCGATGTCGATAGCGCAGTTTGCTTATTGAACGAATTCAACCCTGCCCAAGGATCTACGTTTGTGATCATCAAACACAATAACGCATGCGGCGTTGCCACCAGAGAAACCGTTTTGCAGTCTTGGACCGATGCGTTGGCGTGCGACCCAGTGAGTGCTTTCGGAGGCATTTTGGCAACCAATTCCAAAGTAGATTTGGCAACGGCAACCGAAATCAACAACCTGTTTTTTGAAGTGTTGATCGCCCCAGCCTACGATGCAAACGCATTAGAATTACTCAAAGGAAAAACCAATCGCATCGTATTGGAAACCACTGGCGAGGTATTGTTGAAATCACCCATGACAAGAACTGCTTTGAATGGCGTATTGGTTCAGGATAGAGATTTGCTGACAGAAACCAAGACAAACATGACACCGGTAACAACCACATTGCCAACAGAATCGCAATTAAGCGATTTGGAATTTGCGGTTAAATTGGTAAAGCAAACCAAAAGTAACACTATCGTATTGGTGAAAAACAATCAGCTTTTGGCTAGTGGAACGGGTCAAACATCGCGAGTGGACGCATTGCAACAGGCCATCGAAAAAGCCAATCGTTTTGGATTTGATTTGGACGGTGCAGTGATGGCTAGTGATGCCTTTTTCCCATTCCCAGACTGTGTTGAAATTGCAGATAAATCAGGCATTAAGGCGGTAGTTCAACCCGGCGGAAGCGTGAAAGACCAACTATCCGTTGACTATTGCAATCAAAACAACATTGCTATGGTCATTACAGGCGTAAGACATTTTAAACACTAGGCAACCAAACCTTTCTTAATCACATCTATTAAACTCCTTAGTTAGAATGGATTTCTAGAATTTTATGTACAATTTACTCAAATCACTATTTTTTCTGCTATCGCCTGAAGTGGCGCATGAATTCGCATTAAAAAGTTTGAGTATTCTACTCCGATTTCCCCTAATTGGCAGTTGGATAAGAAAAAGTTTCCAACCCATTAATGCCCAACCCATTGTAGTCAAAGGCATCACCTTCCCCAATACCATTGGTTTGGCCGCAGGATTTGATAAAAATGCCAAATGGTTACCCCTTCTCAAAGACTTGGGATTTGGACACGTAGAAATTGGAACTGTAACCCCGCTACCTCAACCTGGCAACCCTGCTCCCCGCCTATTTCGCTTACCGCAAGACAATGCACTGATCAATAGAATGGGCTTCAACAACGATGGCATCGATGCCGTAGTGGAGCGCTTGAAAAATCGTCCCGCTGGCTTGGTGGTTGGCGGAAACATAGGCAAAAACAAAATCACACCCAACGAAGAAGCGATAAACGATTATACCATTGCTTTTGATGCGATATACGACCACGTAGACTATTTGGTGGTCAATATTTCGTCGCCCAACACACCTGGTCTGAGAGATTTACAGGAAGATACTTTCATTACCAGCCTTTTCGAAAAACTTCAATCCATCCGCACAACCAAACGCATTTGGAAGCCGATTTTCCTAAAAATTGCCCCCGATTTCAAACAAACGCAAATCCATTCTCTCATCGAAACGATCAAAAAAGCAAATGTGGATGGGGTGATTGCAACCAATACAACGATTGATCGATCAAACTTGCGGACATCGAACAAAACCGTCGAGAATATGGGTGCGGGCGGACTCAGCGGCAGACCTCTGTTTGAAGCAAGCAATACCGTTCTTGGATTTCTTGCAATGGAGCTAGGCGATATTCCCCTGATTGGTGTGGGTGGCGTATTCACGAAGGAAGATTACGAGCAAAAAATCTCCATGGGTGCTAGCTTGGTTCAAGTATATACCGGCTTCATCTACGTGGGCCCTAGAATCGTCAGAAAAATCCTATCTTAGCGATTCCACTTGCATTGCAGGTTGATGTCTAAGCGAATGCTACCACTAAAGAAATCATCTAGAAAAGCACCGACCCTCATAATTACGGTCGGCATTTTAATTACTTCGGGGTTCTTCTTGATTTCAGCGCAGCGAAATACGGCTAAGCAACACAACCTTCAATCAAATAACCTTCAATCAAACAACCCTTCGACACAATCTTCTTGGGCGATGCCAACCATCCTACCCACTGAAACCGTCACCCAGCACAGTGCATACAGCCTAGTATACAACCACAAACACATGCAAGCCAAATGGGTGGCCTACAATTTAACCTACGGAAACACTGTTGGTGGCGCGGAACGCAGTAGCAAATTTTCCATCGACCCATCCATTTCTCCCCGAACGGCTGTCACTTCCGATTATACCAAAACAGGCTACGATCGAGGTCATCTGGCACCCGCCGGCGATATGAAATTCTCAGCCCAAGCCATGTCAGAGTCGTTTTATATGGGTAACGTTTCACCCCAATTGCCCGGTTTTAATCGTGGTATTTGGAAAAAACTCGAAGAACAGTTTAGATCTTGGGCACCTAGCTCCCACCCCGTTTTTGTGGTGACAGGTCCTGTGTTAACCGACCCCATCGGTTCTCCGTATATTGGACAAACTTGCCGCATTTCTGTCCCCCAACGATTTTATAAAGTCATGCTCGATACCGCTAGCCCCATGCGCGCTATCGCCTTTGTGATGCCCAATAATTCCTCAACACAACCGCTGAGTTCTTTTGCGATGAGCATCGACGAGGCCGAACGAATTACCGGAATTGACTTCTTCCCAAAACTCAACGATATTCAAGAAGCCAAAATCGAAAAAACGCTCCTATTACAACAGTGGCGGTTTAATTGACCAAAGGGGTATAACAACACAAATTACACTCCGATACCCCATGTTACTTCGTTTACCCAATAGCCCTTTCCATCGATCCACCATAGCTGAAACGACAAAACATACTTTAACTTTTTATATTTCACGGTGTAATCGTATTTGGTGATCCCGTCGCCCGCCACACTCAGCGTAACCTTTGGCCGCGGAACCACTTCCGCCATTTTAAAATTCACCTTGCTCCGCTTCATTCCGAGCTGCGTTTTCAAGAGCGACTTCTTAAAATGAAACTGATACGTGAGCCAATTCCCTTCAACTACTTTCTGAAATGTTGCGGTATCGTGCGATCGCCATTGGTCGATAAAAATCTGTTTAGGCAAATACCCATTTCCCATCGATGGGCGTTTCATCAGCAACCAAAAAATCAAGGTATCCAGCGCCTGCTCTTTGGTATCGAAAGCAAAAACCACCGCATTGGAATCACGTTTGGTATGAAACAGATCCCCTACCGAATTGGAAACTTCCGTCCCCATTTTTTTCAAAATCGAGGTATCTTGGTTGATGCGATGCGATGCGCCAGCACTGTCGTTTTGGGCATAATTAGGAAGAATCGTCACAATTGTGATGAGAATTAGCATTCCGAGACGACCTTTGAAAAACGATTTCATCGTATAGAAACAAAGTTAAGGAAGCCCAAGCAAAAATGACCCAATCGCCGCCATCAAACCAAAATTCAATGCAAAACGAACCCAACGCACTCATTCACGCCAGCAGCCCTTACCTGCTTCAGCACGCCTTCAATCCGGTGGCTTGGGAGGAATGGAGCGACCGAACCTGGCAGCGAGCAAAATCGGAAAATAAATTGGTTTTGGTGAGCATCGGCTACAGCACCTGCCATTGGTGCCATGTAATGGAACACGAGAGTTTTGAGGACTTTGAAACCGCCGAAATCATGAATCACCATATGATAAGTATTAAGGTGGATCGGGAGGAAAGGCCGGACATCGACATGGTGTATATGGATGCATGTCAGCTAATGACAGGCCGCGGGGGCTGGCCCTTAAACGCCATTTGTCTTCCCAATGGGCAACCGATTTATGCGGGGACTTATTTCCCAAAACAGCAGTGGCAGCAGATCATCGAGCAATTGGCGAAGGTGTATCGGGAGGAGCCGGACAAGGCCCATGATTACGCGGGCAAGATTCAGCAGAAGTTGGACGCGCTGAACCGCTGGGATTCGGAGACTTCGGGCCCTTTGCATCGTGCCCAATTGCTGGAACAATTCACAACCCTTGCCGAAAACTTGGACTGGGTGGAAGGCGGACCCAATCGCGCGCCCAAATTCCCATTGCCAGGTCAGTACGAATACATCTTGGATCACCACCTGCTCACCGGCGATGAAAGTGCCAAGGATTTCCTGCATTTGAGCCTGATAAAAATGAGCAATGGCGGCATTTACGATACGATTCGTGGCGGTTTTTGTCGATATAGCACAGACGACCAATGGTTTGCACCGCATTTTGAGAAGATGCTGTACGACAATGCGCAGTTGATTTCTTTGTACGCCAGGGCATTTGCATGGTCCGATGCGCCACTGTACAAACAAATTGCAGAGGAGTGTATTCATTTTTGTGAGGAGGAACTTGGGTTGAAGGGTGATCAAGCGTTGAAGGGTGGTCAAGCGTTGAAGGGTGGCCCCGAGCGGAGCGAGGGGCACAATCATACCCACGCCGTTTACGGAAGCGCCCTTGATGCCGATTCTGAAGGCATGGAAGGCAAGTTTTACGTCTTTACCCGAGAAGAACTGCTCACCATCCTCAGCGACGAGGAATTCGCCCTGGCCGAAATCCAATTCAACATCCAAAAAGATGGCAACTGGGAACACGGTTATAACATCCTGCATCAACCCCTAGCGCCGCTGCAAGTGCTAGAAAAATCCGGACTCACAGCCGCCGAGTATCATCCACGACTGCTAAGCATCAAACAAAAAATCAAACGATACCAAGATAGTCGGATACGTCCGAGCTTCGACGATAAAGCGATCTGCAGCTGGAATGCCCTATACCTCAAAGCCTTGGCTGATGCCGCCCTGTTCCTGCAAAACACAAACTACAGCGAGAAAGCAACAGCCCTAGCCGATTGGATGTGGCTCACATTCTGGCAGAACAACGAACTGCTGCGCATCCATCGAAATGGCATCACCAAAATCTCTGGCTTCCTAGAGGATTACGCCTGTTTCTGCGAAGGATTGCTGTCCGCCTACACCATCACTAAAAACGAAGACTACCTGTCAAAAGCAGAAATCCTTATCCAGAAATCCATCGAGCTATTTTACAATCCCCAAACCCAGCAATTGGCCTTTACACCACACAATGGCGAGGAATTGATTGTGAGAAAAAGCGATTTAAACGACGATGTGATTGCTTCACCCAATTCCGTGCTGGCCCACTGCCTGTTTCAGATTGGAACAATGAAATCAAATCTCGAATACATTGAACTATCGAAAACCCTGCTCAATCAGGTCACCAAGTCAATGATTCAAAATCCAGGCTGGTATTTCAACTGGTCAAAACTCGCGCAAGCCATCACCCTCGGTGGCTGCCATATCAAATTGGAAAGCGATGCGAACAACCCACAGGAAGAATGGACATCGGCCGAAACGCTAGAAATTGCAAAGCACTTGCCAAGTTGGACAACCATCGAATTCAATATAGAGGCGCAGAAAAAGCAAATCGAGGTATGCGCAAATCAGACTTGCTTTGCACCGGTGGAGAGCATTCAGCAAGCACTGGAAATTGCCCTGGACAACTGTAGTTTGCAGTAAAAATTGATGCATTGAATTGCAGCAACCTAAATTAGAATTACTGAACGATCAATCGAGAAACGCCCTCGCCCTGGGGAGTTTTTATGCGAACCAAGTATGTTCCAGCCGACATTCCAGTTAAATCAATGGTAGATTCTGAACCGTTGTTTTTTACAACACGACCCATCAAATCCAAAACGGTAACTGAATGAATGTTGGCTTCGATTTGAATGTGCACCTGACCTGCTGCAGGATTGGGATATAATACAAACGGAACTGCCTGATTTACACCCTGCGTAGACGCCAATACATTCCAAACTTTTTGCTCCAACGCGGAGATGATACCTGAGCCAAAATTTCCATTGTTCACTGTCTCACTGATTCCCGCGCTCCAGTCGTCCGCCGCAAAACCCACCACACTATAATCTGCCGGTTTGTATCGGGCTTTCACCGCGCCATAAGGACCAAAATCCGCCGCATTGGGTATGCCCAAACTCAAAATTGTATCCGGAACCGTTAACGTGAAATCATAGGAAACGGTAGACCCCGAAGGAATGACTTCATCCGCCACACCAAATCCATTTTTACCATGTTTTCCGCCCGCCACATTCCAAATCACATTGTCGTGATGATACCCCGACAACGTCTTGTTCTTTTGAAAAAATATCGAATGCGAATCCAATGTCGCAGTGACATCCACCCGTTGATCCCAGCCAGAACCCAATCCCCTCACATCCCTTTCCTTCAACATCACCCCCAAACGCAAGGTAGACTTGGCATGGTAATCCGCCATCGTTGCGGTAAGCTTACCCGTAATTTTACCGGTGGCCTGATTGAATTGCATCGACTCGAATTTCATATTCACCAATCGATAATTCGCTTTTGCTTGAGCGCCAATCTCCTTAGCCAAATCACCTGGCTTCACCCCTCTTGCAATGGGATTATATTCGCGATTTATGATCAAAAAAGGCAATGAATCGAACGTTCCTGGCGCAAGCGGATTGTTCATGTAATCGTTCACGTGATGCTCCACGATAATATTCATTGAATTCTCATTCAACTTCATCGAATCGATATAATTGCGGAGAATCGGACAGGTTGGACACCATGTTGCCGTGTAAAACTCAATCAACAAGGGCCCTTTCGTGATTTGATATTGATTTTGAGCGATGTATTTGAAAATCGTAGTGCAAGTATCGTTGGAAGGATTTTCATCCGCCCCACCCGAGTTCAAGCCCGTCCAAGCCTTGATTTTGATAAAATCACCCGCGGTTGTATTTCTCAGAATTGAAGGCACCAACAAACCCGTACGATAATCTTGAGCGCTCAATGCATTCAAATCGTATTTCACCGGCGTCTCATTGTTGATCTGAACGTAAATCGCGTGATTGTCGGTCCCGGCAACATCGCCATGAAAAGTATACTGCAATTGCAATGGCAAATAAGTATTGCTTCCCGCCTTCACATAATAAGTGGCGTTTCGGTTGGTATTAAAACCGCCCGACAACGAAGCATCGGTGGACTTCACCTTGCCCGGCGCAAAAGTATAAAACGAATTGTTTGTGAACGCTTTGTCCTTCAGCTGATGACCATTATAAGCATCATCCAAATCAGAAATAGAGAAGTATTCAAACGGGCCAATATGCAAGCCCAGCGCATTTTTCAATTTAACAGGAACTGAATCTTTGTACCACGCAAACTCCGAACCCCAAGCCATCTGCACCAAATGAATCTGGTTGGTCCCCTCGTCAAAAACCACCGCGTGATATGCATAGGTTCCAAATTTGTCTGACGTATCTGCAGCGACCGTAAACGAATGAAACTTCACCCAATACTGTCGATTCGGAGCCGTTCCAAACATTTTTGTAACGATACGATCATTTTCGCCTTTCGCCAATATCCCACCGATCACAACGGATTGATTGGGTAAATTTGGACTCGTAACATCGGTAACAACCTTATCAACCTTAGGAAATCCCGTCCAATCAAAAGAAAGGACCCCGTTTTTGGTACATCGAAACGAATTCTTACTAACACCCTTGAACTGAAATGGAAAAGGGATCGAATCCACCAACGCATAGCCCTTATTCAGCGTATCCCAATTGATTTGTTTCCAACCCTCGCCTTCTGAAGCATCGTCCAATTCCGTATTTAGATATCCGGGGTTGATGCTCTGATACTTCTGGGCATCGTTGCGCTTCACATCATAAATATGATAGGATTGAGCCTGAACAAAGCCAAAACCAAAGAACAAAATTGCAATCGTAAGGAGGGTGCGTTTCATAGAATTCGTAAAATATTTTATACTAATATACAATCTTAATGACAGTAATTATCGATCAACCAACGCTTCAAAAACTTGATTTACAAGGCTTTCACCTCGTTCACCAACTTCTGCAAACTCGCTTTAGCATCACCAAACAACATACCGCACTTAGGATGGAAGAACAGTTCGTTTTCGATACCCGCATAACCAGCTTTCATACTTCTTTTCAGTACGATGATTTGCTTGGCTTGATCCACATCCAAAATCGGCATGCCGTAAATGGGGCTGGTTGGATCGGTTTTCGCCGCAGGATTAACCACGTCGTTTGCACCCACCACCAAAACCACATCGGTTGTCGCAAATTCTGGATTGATGTGCTCCATCTCGATCAACTTGTCGTAGTCGACATTCGATTCCGCCAACAAAACGTTCATATGACCTGGCATACGACCCGCCACCGGGTGAATGGCATATTTCACGTCAACGCCTTCGGCTTCCAACATATTCTCCAATTCGTGACAAACGTGCTGGGCCTGAGCCACTGCCAAACCATATCCAGGCACGATGATCACCTTAGATGCGTATTTCATCATAACTGCAACATCGGTTGCTTGAACCTCTCTCACGCTTCCACCCGATGAACTGGTTGTGCTTCCACCGCCATTGCCACCGGCCATTCCAATCAATACATTCATCAACGAACGATTCATCGCTTTGCACATCACAACAGTAAGAATGGTACCGGCAGAACCTACCAATACACCACCCATCAACATCACCTTGTTCTGGTATAGGAAACCACCGCAAGCGGCAGCGACCCCAGTAAAAGAGTTCAACAACGAAATCACCACAGGCATGTCAGCACCACCAATTGGGAATACGAACAACAAACCATAAACAATGGCCAAACCAATCGTGATAAAGAAATATAAAGAAGAATGCGTGGCATTAAATTCACCATAATTCAAGTAAGCCACACCCAAAATCGCAACCAAAACCACCGCATTGATGATCTGCTGTGAAGGGAAGCGGAAATCGCCTATTTTACCATTCAATTTACCCCAAGCCACAATGGAACCGATAAACGAAATCGTTCCGATAATCAAACCCGCCATGATTGGAATATACATCCCTATTGGCAAAGCCGCTGCTTGATCCATCGCTTCTGGACTGGCCGAAGTGTGTAATAAATGTCGCCATTCGATGATCGAAATCAACGCCGCACTCAAACCACCCATACCGTTAAACAAACTCACCATTTCTGGCATCGCTGTCATTTGCACGCGCTTGGCCATCAACGTTCCAATTACAGTTCCTGCAACAATCGCAGCGACGATGTATTGCAAATTGCTGATGACATGAAATCCTTTAGGGGTAAAGAACAGGGCGGCAATCACAGCCACTGCCATACCAAATGCAGCCACTAAGTTTCCTTTGCGGGCGCTATCGGGCTGACCCATCATTTTTAGACCTAACACAAAGCTCACAGAGCCAATGAGGTAGCCAATTTCCATATACGGCATCATGATACTTTTTCTCCTTTCGGTTTCTTCTTAAACATCTCCAACATTCGGTCGGTTACCACAAATCCCCCAATCACGTTCAATGTCCCTACGAAAACGGCGAGCGTTCCAAATACGAGCGACAAAGTATCATCAGGCGATGCGTTACCCATCACGATGATGGCTCCGATCAAAACGACCCCGTGAATCGCGTTGGCACCACTCATCAAAGGGGTATGCAACACGCTGGGGACGTGAGAAATCAATTCTATCCCAACAAAAATCATCAGGATAACGAGGTAAATGAGGTTTAAGGTATTTTGCGCGATTAAGTCGGCAATTTGCTGAAAAAATGCTTCCATTTTACTGTTTTATTAAGCGTTATGATAAATTTCACCGTTCGAGCAAATCAAACAGCCTTGTACAATTTCATCGTTGCGATCCAAAATCAATTCACCTTTTGGCGCGACCAATTTTAACAATTCCCAAATATTTCTTGCGAACAATTCGCTGGCGTTGGCACTCAACTCCGATGGCATATTCACCGCACCCACCAAACGAACGCCATTCACCACTTTCACCTTGCCGGCTTCGGTTTGAGAACAGTTTCCGCCTTGCTCTGCAGCCATATCAATCAAAACAGCACCTGATTTCATCAATCCCAGCTGTTCATCATCAATCAAAATGGGGGCTTTTCTGCCGGGTACCAAAGCGGTAGTGATTACTAGATCGGCCAGAGCCAAACTCTTATTCACAGCCTCTCTTTGCGCCGCACGATATTCTTCTGTGGCCTCTTTGGCATATCCACCTTCCGAACCCACTTCCACTCCTTTTACTTCGATAAATTTACCGCCCAAGGATTGAACTTGCTCTTTGGTTTCAGGACGTACGTCGGTTGCTTCCACTACCGCACCCAAACGCTTTGCCGTTGCGATGGCTTGCAAACCGGCTACACCGACACCAAAAATCAAAACTTTTGATGGGGTAACGGTTCCTGCTGCTGTCATCAACATCGGGAAAATTTTATCTAGGTGATATGCACCTTCAATCACTGCGCGATATCCCGCCAAGTTGGCTTGAGAACTCAACACATCCATACTTTGGGCGCGGGAAATCCTAGGGATGGCATCCAAACTCAAAACTGAAAGGCCTACGGCGTTGAACGACGATACCAACTCGGCATTGCTGCGATGGTACATCAAACTCACCCAAAGGCTACCTTTTGGCAATGTCTTGGCGACGCTTGCTTCGGGCATGTTGATTTGCACATACATGGCAGCATCGGTCATGGATCCGCGGTCTACAATGGTAGCACCCGCTTCAGCATACATTTCGTTTGAAAAGTGTGAGCCAGATCCGGCACCAGATTCTACCACAACTTCATTTCCCATCTGAATCAAACTCTTGGCAACCTGTGGTGTTATGGCTACTCGGTTTTCTCCAGCACGGGTCTCTTTTAAGACAGCTATTTTCACAATCGATTATTTGATTTTGGGAGCGAATATACAAATAAAAAAGGGGGGCTTTGCCCCCCTTTTTCCACGCCTTATCACAATCTTATTTTTTACAAAAGGTTATCACCCTGTCACCAACCACAATATAATACATCCCCGCCAATAAATCATCCGAATCAAAACCCGCATCCCCAACACGATTTACCACAATCTGTTTGCCCAAAACGTCACGCATCAACCATGTGTCACCCGGCTTCAAACCCGAAATCACAACCACGCCATTGCCTGGATTTGGATATAATTTTAGCGCCAAAACTTCAACAGATGTAGCCGACAACTTACCAATAAACCCATCGCGGTAACGAACCTGTGTAGGAGTGAATTTTCCCGTTTGCGCCACAATCGTTCCCTGTATCTCCATCACCGGAATCCGCTCCGTGGTACTCAACCATCTGTAAATCATAGTTTTTCTTGGGATAGGAAACTTTCCAAACTGCGATGTCACCGTGTCGATCTGATCCACAAACGACTTCAATCGCAACACATCCTTATACTCACCAAATGGCGTTTTAATCGTTCCCCAACCGTCGGCATTGTTCACACGCTTACCACTTTGAACCAACGCAAACAAATCCCCCGGTATGCTAAACTTGAAATTAAATGTACTCGTATCTACATCGCCGTAATTCAACGGAAACTGATAAATCTCATCGTCGTCCTTATACATCGAAGCCAATGGAAATCCCGAATACTGATACCCAATCCCCTCGGCCTTAAACACTTTTGTGCTATTGGTATAAAAAGAATAAACGTTTGTTAGTGTAATCGGACCCGCGCCAATGGTATCGGCAGTTTTTTGACCAATCTGACCGAAAAAATAAAAACCATAAGGCGTTTTACTTGCACCATAATAATTATTTAAAGTCTGCGTTAAAGGGGTCATGCTGCTAAAATCCCACGACATATTAGCCCCTCCGGTTTGGTAATTCGATGGCAGTGAAGTTGGACTCGCTGTAGAATATCGCAAGGTATCTCCCGCCTTTGGCATCGAAGCCGATGTGATGCTTGGCTGGGCGATAACAGACAAAGAAATGCAAGCACTCAAAATCATGAAAATTCGTTTCATACCAAACAAATGTAAACAATTAGATTCAAAATCGGGTTGCTTTTCTGCCCAAAAAAAACGATTTTTGCAGAACTTATGGAATATCGATGGCGCGCAAAATCTACCCCCAATCCGGAACAAGTAGCGCTGCTCTCGGAAAGCATTCGCGTGAACCCAAACATCGCAGCCATACTCATCCAAAGAGGTATTGATAGCTACGAAAAGGCAGAAAAATTCTTCCGCCCCAAACTCGAAGATCTTCATAACCCTTTCCTAATGAAAGATATGGATGTGGCCATTCGTCGTATCCAACAAGCAGTTACCAATCAGGAAGGAATGCTTATCTATGGCGATTACGACGTGGACGGTACCACTGCAGTTTCTATCGTATACTCTTATTTTAAGTCGTTCAACCAAAACATCGAATACTACATCCCCGATCGTTACAAAGAGGGATATGGCATCAGCAAAACTGGGCTAGAATACGCTGCTGAAATGGGATTTACACTCGTAATTACCCTAGATTGCGGAATTCGTTCCAATGCGCTGGCCGATTACGCCACTTCTCTGGGATTGGAAATGATCATTTGCGATCACCACCTTCCCGGCGAAACCCTGCCAAACGTCGCCGCCATCCTAAACCCCAAACGCAACGATTGCGAGTACCCTTATAAAGAACTTTCCGGCGCTGGCATTGGCTTTAAACTCATCCAAGCCTACAACGAAAAACAAGGGATGCCCACCGAAATGGTGTACGATTACCTCGATATGGTGGCCGTAAGCATCGCATCAGACCTGGTAGATATTAGAGGCGAAAACCGCGTCCTTTCGTTCTATGGCCTCAAAAAACTCAACGAAAACCCAAGTATCGGCCTGCAAACCCTCCTAGAAGATTGCCCCAAGAAAGACCAATACAATATTTCTGATATCCTTTTTGGCATAGGGCCCCGCATCAATGCCGCTGGCAGAATTTCTGATGCTACCGCCGCCGTAAAAGTGCTCATCGAGAAAGATTATAATACGGCAAAAAAATATGCCAAGGTCCTTTCTGAGCGAAATCATGAGCGCAAAGAACTAGATACCGACATTACCCGCGATGCCATCGCAATGGTGGAACAAAGTCAGCGTTTAATGGATAAATACTCCATGGTACTGAAAGGCGAAGGCTGGTCGAAAGGCGTCATCGGAATCGTCGCCTCCCGCATGGTAGAGCAGTTCTACAAACCGACTATCGTTTTTTCTCTGAACGATGGGATGCTTACCGGAAGCGCTAGAAGTATCAAAACATTCGACATTCACGAGGCGATTGGTGCCTGCGGTGATTTGGTGGAACAATTTGGCGGACATAAATATGCTGCCGGACTGAGTATAAAAGTTGAGAATTTTGATGCGTTTGCCGATAAATTCGAGGCGATTGTCCGCGAAACAGTAACCGCAGAAGATCTGATTCCCGTGGTGGAATATGATTTGGAAATTGAAACCCAAAGTATCACCCCAGGCATGATGAAAATTCTCAAACAGCTTTCCCCCTTTGGGCCGGGCAATGCCATTCCGGTTTTTAGAACCAACAACTTAAAAGCCAATCAGAGCGCTAAAATCATCAAGGATCGCCACCTGAAAATGCAAATTAACACACCCCATGGCAACATGGACTCCATTGGATTTGGCTTGGCGGAATATTGGCCCTCCGTTACCGATGGACAGCATTTCCAAGCTTGCTACTGCATCGAAGAAAACACTTTCAACGGCAGAACCAACTTGCAACTTCGACTGCAAGACATCAAAACCCAATAACCCTCAGAATTTATTATCTTGCCTGGGTGAAACGAAAACATTTCATCCACTCTATCGGCGCAACTACTTTGGGTGCTCTTTCAATTCCAAGCGCATTGGCGGCTAATATTGCCAACAACAAAGACGAATCCAACAAACCACCCAAAGGCAAAAAACTACCCGAATACATCGTCCCTCAAGGTCCCGGAATTTCCAATGCCCCACACAACGAAGCCTTTTGGAGCGCCGTGGCAACCAATTTTATTCGTCCCGAAGGTTTTATCAATCTGGAAAACGGATATTTCAGTCACCAACCCCAAGGCACACTGCGATATCACATCGATGCGCAAACCACCATCAACACACAAACCAGCCACTTCATGCGCACGGCCCAAACCACAGCCATAGAAGAAGCGAGAAAAGCGTTTGCTGGATTTCAAGGACTATTGCCAGATGAAGTCGCCCTAACCCGAAACACCACCGAAAGCCTGAACATCGTGATTATGGGCACCCGCTGGCAATCCGGCGATGAAGTAATTATCGGCAACCAAGACTACGGATCCATGGTAGAAGCCTTTGAGCAAGCCGCCGCGCGATGGGGAATCATCATAAAAATCGCCGATGTCCCCAAAGACCCTAGGTCGGATATCGAAATCGTAAATGCTTACTGCGATTTGATCACCCCGAATACCAAAATGCTGCACCTCACCCACATGATTAACCTCAGTGGTCAGCTGATTCCCGTGCAAGCTATCACCCGAAAAGCAAAACAAATTCAAACCAATATTGTGGTGGTGGTGGACGCTGCGCATAGCTTGGCCCATACACCAACCGACATGAGTGATCTTACCAATTCGGGCGTAGATGTCATTGGCGGCAGTCTTCACAAATGGCTCTGCAACCCTATCGGCGTGGGCTTTTTATTCATGAAGAGAAGTCTAATCCCGTCCATTTGGCCACTCATGGGCGATACGGGGGCCGACAAAAACGACATTCGCAAGTTTGAGCATCAAGGGACCAGGCCCATCAACTCTTTGCAAACCATCGCCAAAGCCATCGAATTTCACAGAATGTTGGGATCGGCCGCCAAGTTCAACCGCCTCACCTATTTAAAACTTCTGTGGATCGGCAACAAACAAGCGCTAGAGAATTTCGGTAAAGGATTGGGCCTACTCAACGACCCGCAGTACCAGGCGAACATGGCCGCAGTGACCGAACTCACGCTGCTCGATGCGTTTAAATTGGAGTCGCCATTATTCCAATTCCAACGAGGCGGAGCCATTGCAACGGCTTATGTAAGTGGATATTCACCAACGACATTGGCAAAAGCGCTGATGGACAATCATAAGATTTTCACGGTGGGTATCGACCATCCGATCATCAAAGGGGTCCGTGTAACGCCGCATCTCAGCAGTTCCGCCGCCGATTGCATCGCATTGAACAGAGCTTTTACAAAGATTTGTGTCGATCTGATTCCCTCGCCAAAGACGAAGTGAT
>JBEEMF010000007.1:0-9482 GCA_041192805.1 Bacteroidota bacterium
AACAACGGTTTAAAGGTACTTGAAGTGAAATGAAAACCCTTCTGGCGGTGAGGGGGGGATTCGAACCCCCGGAACAGTTTCCCGTTCGTCAGTTTAGCAAACTGGTGGTTTAAGCCACTCACCCACCTCACCAATGGGGCTGCAAATATAGTATTATCGAAATTCCTTTACAAGTGCACGGACCAAAGTTTTTTGTGAAATTCCCAAATCTTTCTCCGCTCAAATGCCAAAACGATTCAGTATTTTTGTAGCCCTTATCGAAAAATTGAAACGTATGCAAATCAACATCACCTTCCCAGACGGCGCCGTTCGCAGCTACCCCAGTGGATCTTCAGCCATGGATGTGGCCCTGTCGATCAGCGAGGGTCTTGCACGCAACGTGCTCGCCGCCAAAGTGGACAAGGAAGTCTGGGATGCCAGTCGCCCTATTACAAAAGACGTTGCCTTGCAATTGCTTACGTGGAAAGACAAGGAAGGTCAGCAGACCTATTGGCACTCAAGTGCGCACTTAATGGCCGAAGCGCTGGAAGCGATGTTTCCCGGCGTTAAATTGGCAATCGGTCCAGCCGTGGATAGTGGTTTTTATTATGATGTAGATTTTGGCGACCAACCTTTTTCCTCTGAATCCTTTGAGGCATTGGAGAAAAAGATGATGGAATTGGCCAAGAATAATAGCGTCTTTGTAAGAAAAGAAGTTTCAAAAGCAGATGCTACAGACTATTTTACCGCCAAAGGCGATCCCTATAAACTTGAGTTGATCCAAGATCTAGCCGATGGAAGCATCACTTTTTATGAGCAGGGCAATTTTACCGATTTATGTCGTGGCCCACACATCCCACACACCGGACACATCAAAGCAGTCAAATTGCTGAATACCGCCGGTGCATATTGGAGAGGAAACGAAAAGAATAAGCAATTAACAAGAATATACGGAGTAACCTTCCCCAAAAAGTCGGAGTTGGATGAGCACTTGGAGCGTATGGAAGAGGCTAAGAAGCGCGATCACCGTAAGTTGGGTAAGGAGTTAGAAATTTATACGTTTGATGATGATGTAGGCCCAGGATTGCCTTTGTGGTTACCCAATGGCGGTATCATCATTGAAGCCTTGGAGACATATGCCAAGAAAACCGAGAAAGAGGCAGGGTATCAGCGCGTGAAGTCGCCGCATATCGCCAAGGAAAGTATGTATTTGAAGAGTGGTCACCTACCTTATTACGCAGATAGTATGTTCCCTCCCATGGAAATCGATGGGGAGAAGTATTACCTAAAGCCGATGAACTGTCCTCATCACCACAAGATTTTTAAGGCTTTGCCTCATACTTATAAGGAGTTGCCTTTGCGTTTCGCAGAATACGGTACTTGCTATCGCTACGAGCAGAGTGGTGAGTTGTTTGGTTTGATGCGGGTGCGCAGTTTACAAATGAACGACGCACACATTTATTGCACCGAAGCACAGTTTGAGGAAGAATTCAAAGGGGTAAATACCTTGTATTTGAAATATTTCGAGAAGTTTGGTATTGATAAGTATGTGATGCGATTCTCTAAGCACAATCCTGAGAAGTTGGGTAAGAAGTACGTCGACATGCCAGAATTGTGGGAGAAGACAGAAAATATGGTGCGACGCGTTTTGCAAAGCATGGGCGTTAGCTATGTGGAAGTAGAAGATGAAGCGGCGTTCTACGGACCCAAAATCGATATTCAGGTTTGGAGTGCTATCGGACGTGAATTCACATTGGCAACCAATCAGGTAGATTTTGCGCAGGCGGAAAGATTTGATTTGAGCTATATCAACGAGAAAAACGAGAAGGAGAGGCCCATTATCATTCACCGGGCGCCATTGAGCACGCATGAGCGTTTTATCGGTTTCTTGTTAGAACATTACGCAGGAAATTTCCCAACTTGGTTGGCACCAAAACAGGTCGTGATATTGCCAATTAGCGATAAATTTACAGATTACGCCCAAGAGGTTGTAAATTTCTTAAAAAAGCACGATATTCGCGCCTCCTTAGACACTCGGGCCGAGAAAGCGGGTAAGAAAATCCGCGACGCCGAAATCGCCAAAATCCCTTACATGCTAATTGTAGGAGAAAAGGAAGCCAACGAACAGCAAGTATCAGTTCGGAAGCACGGCGGTCTCGATTTGGGTACCATGGGAATTCAGCAACTAGCTGATATATTAATAGATGAAACCAGGATATAGCAGAAGACCGTTCGTAAAGAAAGAGGCTCTCCACAAGATCAATGAGCTAATTACCGCTGCCAATGTGCGGGTGGTAGGAGAGCACATGCCTGTGGATGTTTACCCCACAGCCAAGGCTTTGGAAGTGGCCTATGAATTAGGAATGGACTTGGTGGAAATCTCTCCGCAAGCCGATCCTCCAGTTTGTAAAATTGTAGATTACAAGAAATTCTTGTATGAGCAAAAGAAAAAACAAAAAGAAATCAAAGCAAATGCGGTGAAGCAAGAGGTGAAGGAGATTCGTTTCGGTCCAAATACTGACGAACACGATATCGATTTCAAAATCAAGCACTCAAAGCATTTCTTGGAGCAAGGACATAAAGTACGTGCCTATGTATTTTTCAGAGGTCGTACCATTATCTACAAGCAACGCGGTATCGATTTGTTGATGGGTTATGCAAATGTATTGATCGACGAAGGTTATGCTAAGTTGGAGTCAGAGCCGAAAGAAGAAGGAAAAAAGGTTGCCATCATTTTGGCACCAAAAGTTAAAAAATAAACGTTTAAAAAATAAGAATTCAGGATATGCCTAAAATGAAGACCAATTCCAGCGCCAAAAAAAGGTTCACAGTAACCGGATCTGGAAAAGTAAAAAGAGCGAAAGCATTCAAAAATCACATTTTGACCAAGAAATCAACCAAGCGTAAGCGCGCTTTGGGTAATGATGCGATTGTTGATGTTACAAACATGAGCAACGTAAAATTCATGCTTCGCATCGGAAAATAATTAAAACAAACTTTGGCCGGAGCACAAAAGCGCCTTTGTAATAGATAGCCGCTCAAGCCACTAAACTAAAATAATATGCCAAGATCCGTCAACCACGTCGCGAGTAAAGCTCGCCGCAAAAAGACCCTCAAACTCGCCAAAGGTTACTTTGGTCGTCGTAAAAACGTTTGGACCGTTGCCAAAAACGCAGTAGAAAAAGGTTTAACCTATGCCTACCGTGACCGCCGTGTTAAGAAACGCGAATTCCGCTCATTGTGGATCGTGCGTATCAACGCCGCTTGTCGTATCAACGGTGTTAGTTACAGCAAATTCATGGGTAAGCTTAACAGCAGCGCCCTTGAAATCAATCGCAAAGTCCTAGCCGATTTGGCTATGAATGATCCAGCCGGCTTCAAAGCTGTCTTCGATCAGATCATGAAAGGATAATCAGCGCGCTGATATCAATCATCTTCTGGAGAGCCCCTCGATACAAACGAGGGGCTCTTTTATTTAGCATCCCACAAAGTGTAGGTGCGGATATTTCCTCTCGACTGGAAATTGATGGCCAATACATCAGAGAAAATGGCTCTTGAAATAATCTTTTTGGCCGAATTGTATTGATACTCCACTTCGTTGTTTAGACCAACCCTTTGAATCTCTGATAAGGGCTCAGAACCATTCGCCGCTGCCGCTTTTGCATACTCATTGCACTCCTCCAATAAAATTGGCTTTTCATAAACCCCCGCGGCATTCTTTGTGAAAATTTTCACCGTATTCTTCGTGCCCGCAGGTCGTTCCGTCGTTAAATTCCCCTGTAAATACATGTCCTCTCCGCTAAATGGAGATCTTACCGGCTTTACCCGGATATATTCGCCATCCTCACGAATCGTATCGTCGCACAAATCAAATAAATAATTGATATCCTCCATCACCAAACGGCGAATGATTTTTTCACTGTTCAATCGCATACGCTCCTCATCAAACTTTTCTGAACTGATCAAATTGGCTGTCGCCTGCTTAGAAATACCACTCAACAACGCATCCCTAAAAATTGTCCAGTTCACCAATTCTTCCACCGCGCCTCTGCTGTTGAATTTCATCTGCAATGGCTGCTGCTGAATGCTATTCGCGTTTTTCCACGGCTTACCGCCCATCGCATCGCCGTAATAGCCCATCTCAAACGTATTCACGCCTTCGGTTCGGGAAAAAATCAAAAAACAGGTGTCCACTTTTACATCCAAAAAGAAATCGTTCTCGTTGGTGATGTATTCTTGGGTAATGAGTTGATAAACAAATTTTTGCTTATTGAAAATCGTGGAAACAGGATAGAGGGTATCGGGCTTTGTCTCGGCCATCCCAGCAGATGCCTGGACAGGAGCAAAAAGTATACTGAGTGCGGTGAATAGAAAATTCATGGTAGGGTTCAAAGACGATCTACCCTTGCAAATCGTTTGCCAAAGATGTTAAACTTTGGGTTAGGGCTTACAAACTTTCAAAAACAAGCTCAGATCCCGCCAAATCAACGGTCACATTTCCATTGTTTAAGAGTTTTCCCATCAGAATTTGTTTGCTCAATTCGTCCAAAATCCGCTTCTGTAATACCCGCTTCAAAGGCCTCGCACCAAACTGAGGGTCATACCCCAACTGAGCCAACCAATCCACCGCCGCCGATGTTACTGTCAGCGCAATGCCATTGTCCTTCAAGCGTTCCACAATCATGTCTACCTGTAATTCCACAATTCGATGGATCTCGCTGCGTC
The DNA here is from genome assembly GCA_041192805.1 of Bacteroidota bacterium. Taxonomy (GTDB): domain Bacteria; phylum Bacteroidota; class Bacteroidia; order NS11-12g; family UBA955; genus UBA955. The sequence goes on from JBEEMF010000007.1 coordinate 4,705, forward strand.
CCAAAGGCTCAAACATCACCACTTCATCGATACGATTCAAGAATTCCGGACGTATACTGCGCTTCAATAAATCAAAGACCTCGCTTTTTGCGCTAGCAACAATGGCGTCGCGATCCCCAGACTCGATGTGCTCAAACTTTTCGCGAATTACCTCAGAGCCCAAATTGCTCGTCATAATTATAATCGTGTTCCTAAAATTCGCAGTGCGACCTTTGTTATCGGTCAAACGACCATCGTCCAAAACTTGCAACAAGATATTAAATACATCGGGGTGGGCCTTTTCGATTTCATCCAACAATACAACGCTGTATGGTTTACGTCGTATGGCTTCCGTTAACTGACCGCCTTCATCGTATCCAACATAACCTGGAGGGGCGCCAACCAAACGACTCACAGTATGCTTTTCTTGGTATTCGCTCATGTCGATCCGAACCATCGCATTGTCTGTATTAAACAAAAATTCTGCGAGGGCTTTAGCAACTTCCGTCTTTCCCACACCCGTAGTTCCGAGGAATATGAAACTGCCGATGGGTTTTTTGGGGTCTTGTAGGCCGGCGCGACTTCTACGAATTGCATTGGATAGTGCGGAGATTGCTTCTTCCTGGCCCACCACGCGTTTGTGTAGTTCCAATTCCAAGGTGAGGAGCTTTTCACGTTCACTTTGCAACATGCGGTTTACAGGAATTCCGGTCCAGCGACTCACCACCTCGGCGATATCTTCCGAATCCACTTCTTGTTTTACCATAAGCTGACCGTTTCGAGAATCGCCCAACTTCAAACTCAAGCTAAAGAGATCTTCTTCGTTCTTTTTGATCAGGCCGTATCGAATTTCAGCTACACGACCATAATTTCCGTCGCGTTCGGCTTGATCTGCTTCGATTTTTAACGATTCGATGGTTGCTTTTTTCTGCTGAATCTGACTCAATACGCCTTTTTCATTTTCCCATTGGGCATTGAGGGCGTTGCGTTTCTCGCTTAAGTTGGCGATGTCTTCATTGAGTTTGTTCAATTTCGATGTGTCGCTTTCCCGTTTGATAGCCTCCCTCTCGATTTCGAACTGCATGATTCTGCGGTTCATTTCATCGAGTTCTTCGGGCACAGAATCCATTTCTAGACGGAGCTTAGACGCGGCTTCATCCAATAGGTCGATGGCTTTGTCTGGCAAAAAACGATCGTTGATATACCGCTGACTCATTTCCACCGCCGAAATGATGGCTTCGTCCTTGATACGTACTTTGTGGTGAACCTCGTATCGCTCTTTCAAACCACGCAAAATGGAAATGGCTTCTTGGGTATCGGGTTCTTCCACCAACACTTTCTGGAAACGACGTTCCAAGGCTTTGTCGGTCTCGATATACTTTTGATACTCAGCGAGGGTAGTGGCACCAATGGCACGAAGTTCACCCCTTGCCAAAGCGGGTTTTAAGATGTTTGCGGCATCCATAGCACCTTCGCTGCGTCCTGCACCTACCAAGGTGTGAATCTCATCAATAAATAGAACTACTTCACCCGCGGCACCGGTCACTTCTTTCACTACGGATTTTAGGCGTTCTTCAAATTCTCCTTTGTATTTGGCACCCGCAACCAAGGCCCCCAAATCCAAGCTGTAAATTACTTTGGATTTCAAGTTTTCAGGGACATCGCCGCGAATGATACGCATCGCCAAACCTTCGGCAATCGCTGTTTTACCCACGCCCGGTTCACCAATCAATACAGGGTTGTTTTTGGTACGGCGAGATAAAATTTGTAGTACGCGACGTATTTCATCGTCTCTACCAATTACGGGATCCAACTTCCCCTCCCTCGCCATTTGGTTGAGGTTGAGGGCGAATTTTTTAAGGGAATTAAACTGATTTTCGTCGGTTTGAGAATTTACCTTGTTTCCGCCCCTCAATGCAAGGATCGCTTTCACGAGATCCGCGCGTTTGATGCCTGAGTCCTTTAATATATTTGATGCGGCGTCTTTTCCCTCCAGAATCCCCATCAACAAATGTTCATTGGTTACAAATTCGTCCTTCATTTCACCCATCGCTTTTTCTGCGGCAGTGGTCACTAAATTCAACGCTTGTGATAAATATACTTGTCCGCCCTCAACTTTCGGGAGACTTTGAATAGCAGCATTTACCGCTTGTTCAATTCGCGCAAGGTTTGCACCGAGCTTTCCAGCGATAAACTGCAGGGTTTCTTCATCGTCCGTAATCATGGCGGCTAGCAAGTGAACCGGTTCCATCGCCTGTTGTTTGTTGGCGATCACCAGCTGCTGAGCCTTTGACAATGTGTCCTGTGCTTTGATGGTAAATTGTTGTAAATTCATGATGGTCCAATGCTGTCAAATCGGATTCCATTGTGGATACGAGTACTATTAAAGACAGAATGACACCCATCGTATGGGATGGGGTACGGATTTAATGGACAATTTGACGGATTAATCGTGTTCGTCCTGTTCGATGGCTTCCAGCGGCAATTCACCTTCCTCGGATACTTCATCGGGAATCTCAGTGGTTTCGCGCTTTTGAGCAGGGCCTTTGAGTCGAGCCCAAGCGTCGGGATGAATACACACTTTAAAAATGGCGGTGTCTATTGTTCCGGAGTCTTTGGCCAGTAATCGACGTCGTAATGCACTGAAATGTCCATTATTTTCACGAACACAACCATTGGAATCGAGGAACCACCTAACTTTTTTAGGCATCGGGATGATGCTCGCAAGGAAGGTGCATTCTCCCAAATTCAAATCAATCGGGTTCTTATGAAAATAGAATCGCGAAGCTTCGGTCACGCCAAAGACGCCCGGACCCCATTCGATGACGTTCAAATAGACTTCCAGAAGGCGGGATTTTGAAACCAATGCACGACGTTCCATCAACCAGGTTAATAGAATTTCTTCTACTTTTCGGGCGATGGTTTTTCTTCGGCCAAGGAATACGTTTTTCACCAACTGCATCGAAATGGTGGAACCCCCGCGAGCGAACCGCTTTTGCTTGTAGTTCTGGGCGATGCTGGAGCGGAAAGCATCCATATAAAATCCTTGGTGGTGATAAAAATCGGGGTCTTCACTGCGCATCACGCATCGTGTAAGGTCTGGACTGATATTGTCGATCCGTGTAAAATTCCCATTCGATTCACCCACCTGAAAACGGGCAACCACATCGCCTTTTTCCCAATAGGTATAGGTGAACTCGCCGTTCATGATCCTTGGATCCACATTTCCCCATTTTACAATCGTGAAATCCTTACTGGGCCACATTTTGCTCTCCAAGATACAGTCCTTGGGTTTTTCATGCTCTATGGCAAACTGGAATCGATATTCAAGGGTTCCGGTGGCTTGGGGTATGCCGATATTACGGAAAAGGCCGACGGGTAAACTGGCAAAAAAATCGTTCGCCCTTAATCGAGGCATGTAAACACTAAAAGCGTATTTAGGGTTGTTGCCTCCTTGGTATTGGGAAAAAATATTTGCGTTGATGTGATTGATCTGCACCGAACTCTGACTGTCGAGCTCAAAAAAGCCATCTTTGATATCACATACAAATCTACCGTTGGCGGAATCTACCTGAACTAAAGTATCAGAAATGCGTTCGTCGTTTACCTGCAAACCCACAAACCCGCCGCGTAAATCGGCATGAATGGCACCAAATGACTCACCCAATTCATTGACCTCGAAATCGGCTTTTTGGAATCCCAAGCCATTTAATACCAATGGGATAGAGACGAATTTTTGATTTTTACTCGGCGTGATGCTCACGTGACCAGTTAGGTCGTCTTTGTCAATATCGCCCTGCAACACAAACTGAACCGATTTTGTGGTGGTAGCGGGCAGGGTGTCGGCATCTGATTTTCTTCGTCTACGAAATTCTTTTTTCTCCTTTTCAGTTGTGATTTTTTCGCTTGTGGCGAGCAACTGCATCGACAGTTCTTTATTTTTAAAAAGGGTATTGGGCAATTGAAGAGAAAATGTACCTGTAGTATCGGTCAACGCCATTTGGGTTTGGCGCATTTCCAAGTGATTGGGCGCCTTACCGATATATGATTCGAGTTGTCTAAATAGACTTACGATGGGGTCTTTGTTGGGTTTTGTATTCTCTTCTGGCTGGTTGTCGCTACCCATCAAACCACAATAATTGCAGTAATCGGGCAGGTTTACAAGGTTGAGTGAAAGTTGTTCCGTCTCAAAACCTGATAAACCGATATTCCAAAATTTCCATACATTTAGTCCGATGGCTAAATCATCGCAGGCAAAAACTGGTGCGTTTGGAAGTGACTTATAGATTGATTGTTGCGCTAGAGGTAGCGTATCGTTTGGCGTTGGAATCTGTTGGTTGTAATTGAGCGCAAGACCTTTCAAGTGGACCCCAAACAACCAAGTAAAGCCTTTTTCTTTGCAGGTGAGGGAATAGCCTTTTTTCTCCAATTTCACTACGGCCTTATTGAAAGCCCAGTTTAGGAGAAGACCTCGGCAGGAAATCCAAACGATTAAAAATATAGCAAAACCAATCCCAGCAAACCATGATGTTTTCTTCAGCCATTTAAATCCCCGATTTGGATCGGTGAGCCACTGCCAAAGAAAATCAATCCAAGTTCGGATGCGTTCCAGTATAGTTATACGGGGTGATTTGTCTGAGCTCATTTTTTACAGCGTCTGTAATATCCAGTTCGGTAATGAAATCTGCGATGCTTTCGGCAGTGATTTTACTGTGGGTACGGGTCAACGCTTTCAATGCCTCATAAGGGTTGGGATAGCCCTCGCGCCTTAAGATGGTTTGAATGGCTTCAGCCACCAC
>JBEEMF010000008.1:0-25812 GCA_041192805.1 Bacteroidota bacterium
CCAATGAGTAAGATGTAGCTGGTTACGGTTTTCCAACTGTATTTTGAAGGAACGGTATTAGTTGTTGTCATGATCGTCTGTATGATATTATGAGTTACGGGAATTATTTGCTTTTGCCAAAGGTATAAAACCAAGCAAATATATAGAATGTAGGTTATGAATAGAATTTACGGGTAATTAAAACATAAATCCAAAGTATGATAATTGGTCAATGTTTATCCCTATTATTAATTATTGCAATTTCGTTGATAAAACACACTAAATCCGCCTTGAATTTTGCTTCAATTTGGCCATTGTGGATAAATTTTATTTAATTGATTATCAATCGATTGAAGCCTTCAGTTCGAATCCCCCCCTCACCGCCAGAAGGGTTTTCATTTCACTTCAAGTACCTTTAAACCGTTGTTCTGCAACGGTTTATTTGTTTTATAGCGTTTTGCACATACAACTAAAGTTTATTCGTGTCCCGAATCAAACTTTATAGAATATCTCCAAAATAAAGAAAACACAAACACGAAAAATTCAATCAAATTATATCGCCCGTTCAGTGGCGTTTTTAACATTTGCAGTTCCCTGTAACATAAATAGTCCGCATTTTTTATTGGTTTTAACTATTGAAATTCATTTAGTTACAGTTTTTGTATTATTATTGATTTATAAAAATTATGTAACAACTTACCTTAGATAATATAAATCCCCCATGAAAAAAATTGTACTTATTTCTGCTAGCATTTTTTTGGTTATTATCCAAATCAAAGCTCAACTTCCTACTATTAAATCTTTTTCACCAATGAAAGGCCCAGTCGGCACTACGGTCCAAATAAAAGGAAAGAATTTTAATACAACAGCGGCCAATAATATCGTGTATTTTGGTGCAACAAAGGCGATTGTAAGCAAAGCAGCGGATACCATGTTGACAGTTAAAGTTCCAATAGGGGCTACCTACTTACCTATCATTGTGACGAATACTGCAAAAAATTTAATGGCTGCCAGTTCAAAGCCATTTTCTGTAACATTTTCATGTGGTAGTATTTCTACAACAAGTATGGCAGGTAAAGTTGATTATACTGCGGGTGGGTCTCCATATAATGTTGCATTGGGCGACATCGATGGCGATGGGAAGTCGGACATTGTATCAACCAATTATACCGGAACCTCTGTTTCGATATATAGAAATACATCAAAAAGCGGAGTAATTACCACAAGCAGTTTCGCGTCTAAAGTTGATTATACTACCGGTACCAGTAGTGCACCTTCTCCCTTTGGCCTTGCCTTGGCAGACATAGATGGAGACGGGAAACTTGACATGCTTGTAACAAATTATGTAGATAATTCAGTGTCTGTTTTTAGGAATAAGGCAAGCAGTGGGGCCATTTCTTCGAGTAGTTTTGATGCAAAAGTCGAGTTTTCAACAGGAAACACTCCTTCAGATATTGCAATTGCCGATTTAGATTTGGATGGCAAAGTAGATATGGTTGTTTCAGATTTTACAGATAATACAATATCAGTTTATAGAAATATTTCTTCCAGTGGAAGCATTTCTTCTAGCAGTTTTGATTCAAGAGTAAGTTTTAGCACAAATACCAATCCATATAGTATTTCTCTGGCAGATGTTGATGGTGACGGTAAACTAGATATTTCTGTGGCCAATAGATACGGAACGTCCGTTTCGGTTTTTAGAAATAATTCTAGCAGTGGGAGTTTTTCGACCAGCAGTTTCTCAGCTGCTGTAGATTTTTCGACTGGATCGGGAAGTGAACCCCACAAACTTGTGCATGCCGATGTTGATGGTGATGGTAAATTAGAAATGTGTGTAAGCAACTGGAATGGAGGAATTTCTGTATTTCAAAACACCTCCTCAAGTGGGAGTATTACCTCGAGTAGTTTTGCCGCTACGGTTGATTTTTCTGTTGGGTCGATACCCCGTGGACTTGCATTGGGAGATTTAGATGGTGATGGGAAAGTTGATATTTTGGCCTCCAATTGGAGTTCTGGTTCTATATCAGTATTAAAAAACACTTCGAGTAGTGGAACAATTTCATCTAGCAGTTTTGCCGCTACGGTTGATTATGCTGCAGGATCCAATCCCCGTAGTATTGTAATGGGCGATGTTGATGGCGATCGGATTCCAGACATTATTATTACAAATTTAGGCGCGGCAACCGTTTCGGTTTATAGAAATCTCAGTGGATTTGGACCGAATTTTTTAGGTACCGATACACAGTCTTTCTGTGGTGTAGATAAAGTAAATTTAGCAAGTACAAAAAAATTCAAGTCATACAACTGGAATACGGGGGCCACTTCTTCAACTATTTCAATCAATGCTACTGGTAAATTTTCATTATCTGCCGTAGATTCTAATGGATGTAGTGCTTCAGATACTGTGTTAGTCTCTGTAATCAATGGGAAAATCTCCCCCCGAGACACGATTGCTTGTAATGGCATGCCAGTTTCTTTGAGGATCAAAGAAACTGGCACGAGTGCTTCCAATTCTCAATATCCATTAAAATACATCTGGTCTACCAAAGAAACGAGCAAAACCATTAAGGTTAGTTTTATGGGAATATCCAAACTATCGCTTAAAAGTAGTAATGGCATTGGAACGTGCACGGACGCCACCACTGTCAATATTGGGAATCCCAACCTAAAATTCCCCTCAGATACTGTTCATTTCACTGCCTGTTCCAGAGACAGTATGCGCTTGAGTGCGGGTAATAAATGGCGTGAAGTAATTTGGAGTAATGGTAGAAAAGACAGCGTAATATATTTAAAATTCACTGATCAATACAGTGTGCGGGTGAAAGATTCTGTGGGATGTTACGCTTATGATACTGTTTATTTTATTAATCCTGGTAGTCCCTTTATTAGTGTTGATAATGTGAAGAATGTAAACTGTTACGGGGGATCGGATGGCACTATTACAACCAGTGTAAGTGGCGGATTTGCACCCTACACTTACCTGTGGAACGATGTATCAAAACAATCTAAATCCACAGCATCTAAACTCTCAAAAGGCACGTATAAGCTGCTTATTAAAGATCTTTATGGCTGCATAGATTCAATTTCTCAGAGTATAGGCAGCCCAAACAAACTGGTATTGTCGGTTATATCAAAAGACAGTGTAAAATGCTACGGAGGATCAGATGGGAGCATAACCACCAGTATCTCAGGGGGAAGTTGGCCCTATTACTACCTATGGAATGATTCGAAGAAACAAGAAAGTTCCATCGCAAAAAATCTGGGCAAGGGGGTTTATATGATGATTGGCACGGATGTCAATGGATGTAAAGATTCAATGACCATTAATCTGCCAGAACCTTCCAGAACACTCAAAATAATAGCTAGCGATACTTTGATATGCGCTGGGGAATCGATAAGTTTAACAGGGGCTGGAGCAAAAACCTACGTTTGGTCTGATGGAGTAAGCAATGGCATCGCTTTTCCCATAATAGTTAGCAATACATATAGACTAAAAGGAACCAATGCGAAAGGCTGTGTGGATACAACTAGTATAAGCATCAAGGTTAATCCTAGTCCTGTGATAGGAACTATTTCGGGTCCGAAGAACACAATGTCACCCAATACAACGTATAATTATTCGGTAACACAACAATCAGGGTATGTGTATAATTGGATAGTGAGCAATGGAAGCATTACCTCTGGGCAAGGGACCAATGCAGTGGGCGTAACTTGGACAGTCGATGGTCCCGGAAGCATTGGTGTAATCGCATCCAATACCTACAACTGTTCAGACACAGTAGTATTAAATACCCTAATTGGAGGTGTAGGAACCAAGCAACCGCTATTAACCAATGAAATACTCGTATATCCAAATCCTGCTGGAAAATCAATCACTTTGCAGGTAAAGAATTTCCAAGCGGGCGCCGCCTACATTCTGACAGACCCCTTAGGGAAAATGGTATTACAGGGCAACTTAACGGGAGAAAATACCCAGATCACATTGAATAACATCAAATCTGGGGTATATATACTAAGGGTAGGAGAACATGCCGAGTCTGTGATTAGAATAATAAAGGAATAGTTAGGCTTTTCAAGGGACGTATCACTTTTGTTTTTCTACGTCGAATTGAAGTGATTGCGTATTTGGTATTTTTCCGCTAAAAATCACATTGGGATAATTTCCTAATGCACTTGTTTTTGCAGTCACTGGCCATGCTCTACTTTGGGTTGCAAAGACAATGGTTATATTGATTATCCTTCCTTAAGTTTGTAACTCCCGGAGTCATATTCACAACCCCTAAAATATCATCCATTAAAAAAATCTTACCCCAACAATGGTATGAACCGCATCCTAACCACCCAACTCAGATGAAAAAAAATATCTTATGCTCAACGGCAACATTGCTATTTGCCAATTTAAGTTTTTCTCAAGACATGATCACCACAAAAACTGGCGAAGACATTCAAGCGAAAGTTATTGATGTAACAAACGATGAAGTTAGATATAAAAAATTCGATGACCAGACCGGGCCCATACTTACCATCTCAACGCTGAATTTGTTAATGATTCGATACGAAAATGGGTCGAAAGATATTTTTACGGCACCTCAAACCACGGCAGCACCTTATTCGATTATAGGAGCCGATAGCGCTGCTATGTTGTTACGAAAAGGAAGGAATGATGCCATTGAAAATTATGATGGAAGAAATAGTGGTGCCACTTGGGTAGTGATTACAACAATTTACCCCTTCCCCGTCCTTGGCGGTGCTGCAGTAGCTGGCATATGCGCGAATCGCGAACCAGCGGATCACAATCTAAATTATCCCGATTCAGTCTTAATGAACAACCCCATTTATAACAACGCCTATAGAGAACAAGCCCATATCTTGAAAAGAAAAAAACTTTTGAAATACTTTGCTGTAACTGCCATCGCCGAGACTACGCTAGCGGTGGTTATCGTTATTGCGTTCCTCGCAGTATTTTTTTGAAGACTCTGGCCCGCGTTAAAATTTGAAGACTCTGCCCCCATGGAACAAATCCTAAACCTCAAACACCTTGGGTAATATTCATCACGAAAGTCAAATAAATTTGCTATCATTGAAAAACGTTTAAAAAAGCAGTTTATGAAAATCAGGATATTAATAACTATTTCAATTGGCATAAGTGCTATTGGAATTCTGATGGCCATGGCAAAAGGACCGTCAAGTTCCGGTGCCCCGGCAGCACATACCGGTGCACCGGGTGAAAAAACCTGTGCAACAGTTGGATGCCATGATGACAATGAAATTAACGCAGGAACTGCGAAGGTTTGGTTTTCAATAGGCTCAGCGAGCAATTATGTACCTAAAAAAACATATCCCATTACCATTAATATTGCTGATGTAAATATTAATAGATTTGGATTTCAAGCAGTTGCCATATCTGAATTGACCGGCAAGAGCATTGGAACAATCATCATTACAGATCCCGAACGGACCCAGTTAGCAAATACAAATGAGTTCCCAGATAGAGAATATATCACTTATGGTTTTGGTGGAACTGATGCTGTAACTCCTGGCAATGGCGAGTGGAAATTCAACTGGAAAGCACCGTCACAAAATCTTGGACCAGTGCGTTTTCATGTGTCTGCCGTTTCGGCCAATGATAACGAAAACGACAAAGGCGACTTTGTTTACACTTCAAGTTGGCTGATAAATGATAGTAAATAAAATTGATTAGATCATGAAAAAAATATACATATTAATGATACTTTTTGTTGGACTGAGCAGTTTTATTGTAACAAACACATACAAAACTTCCGGCGCTCATCCATCAGCTACGGGCGCTCCAGGGGAAAAAACTTGTGCAGACGCAACAACGGGCTGTCATTCCAACGCTGTCATTGTAAAAGACACTACAAATCTTGTAAATACACTCATATTCTCATCGGCAGATTCAAGCTATACCCCAGATCAGACATATACGATTACTTTGAATGCTCAAAAATCAGCAATTACTAAATTCGGTTTTGAAATTGTGGCACTCACCAAAAGCACCAATGCAAATGCAGGCACGTGGGTCATTACTGAAGCCAGCCGCACACATACTCTAGTTGGCTCAGCACCCCTATCATCAAGAAAATACGTTACACACAGCGCCAATGGAACCCCTTCCGTTTCCTCAGGCCTTGGTAAATGGACTTTCAATTGGAAAGCGCCCTCTAGCAATATGGGGAAAATAAATTTCTATTACACCACATCGTGCACCAACAATAACGGAGCGAGCACCGGTGAACAGTTGTTTTTGTCGAGCTTTGAAATTCATCCTTCCGCGCCAGCCTCCATCGGCCAATTTGTAGAAAAATCAAAATTTTCAGTCAATTACGATGAGGTATCAGGCAAACTCTCGGTGAAGTACTTCATGAAAAAGGCAGCCACCACGTCTATCAGTATTATTGACATTGAGGGCAAAAAGGTAAAGAGTTTTGCACCTAACGATAAAGATAGTGGTCAAGTTTCTGATGAATTTGAGCTATCAAATCTATCAAAGGGCTTGTATTTTGTTCACTTAGATGTAAATGGATTGGAATTGACGCAGAAGATTTTTGTGCTCTAATTCTCAATGCGAGAAACTCTAGGATACAAAAAGTACTGAATTGAAGGATTTATCCCATGGAACAAATCCTAAACCTCAAACACCTCGGCGGCATAGATGACCTCCGCCCCTTCTTCGGTGAAATCAACGCCATCAAAGAAGGCAAATACTATCACCTCGTGGGCGATGCACACCTCAACCATAACGAATTTGCGCGATTCACAAAACGACCCCGATTCAGCAGCATGGGCACCGTGATCTATGCCGGCCTCAACCGCATCTGCAAACTCACCCAAAAAATGCCTAGCGATTTCGCCGTGAGACTGCTGCAACCCAACCCCCTCACGGGTGTGGTGAATATCGAAATTATCCATGGCCGCGGCGCCGTCCTTGCCCCCGATACCCTCGTCCCCGCCATCTGGATCCAATATAACCTGCGCGCGCCCAAGTTTGTCAAATTTTCCCTCCTGCTCTACCGTATCCAATGCGCTAACGGTCAGATGGTTCTGTTCGATGGCTTTATCAATGAGAAATTGCCTTCAGACGACATCAATCACATCCACCATCAGTGGTCGCCCTGTTTCTATAACTCGCTATTTTACGCCTTCGACGATGCCTTAGCGGTGATGAAAGAGCAGCCGATGGATCAAAATCGGATGGCGCAAATGCTGATGACGGTTTTTGGCATTGGCCGACGTGAATCCATCAGCGATCAGCGGAATTTTGGTTCCCAGCAAGAGCACTATGCGATATCATTGGACCGCATCCTGTCGTTCCACCTCGAAAAATACGGAGAAACCGTCTATGCCTTGCTTCAAGCCGCCACTTACTTTGCCTCCCACGTGGAGCCCGAAATCCGTCGGGACTTAAACGATACGCAGCGATTCGACCAGCTCAGCAAATACCGCGAAAAGCGCATGATTCAGGTAGGTCGTTTGATGGCTAAATTGGAGAAAAATTCCCGCAAACACCAATCCCGCAAAGAGCTTCGCAACCGCGAATGGGAGGAGTTGTTCAATTTGAACTCCTAATCAATATATTTTTGAGCATATGAGCCTTATCAACGGCAACGCCCTTGAATCTGACTCCGCAATACAACCATCAACGCATAAACACCGTTGAATTATCAGTCCTTGCGAATCGGAGCAAGGAGTAAATAAAAAATAAAGGCGCCCCAAGAAATAAATAGCACGGCTAAAATCCATGCCATTTTCTCACGGCCTGAGGTTTTTACTGATAAAAAAATAATGATCAATGGCAAAAGCCAAACGAATGCGCAAATTGCCAAAAAGAATAGGTCCATAAACAAATATATCGTTTAAGAAGCAATCATCAAAAAGTAAAAAATCTGATTTTTTGGATTGGACGCAAGTCATTTACGATTTCACTTAAAATCAACAAATTAATTTGCGATTTCAAGTTAATTTTCTTAATTAAAGTATGTATAACTTGAATTCCTTTTTAAGTTTGATTAAAATTACAGTTTGCCAGTCATTTTCATTATCATATCTATTGTAATACTTGCAGTTGCATGTTTTGGCTGGTTCCAACAAAAAGAGGCCAACAACCTCTTGAATTCAACCACCCATAAAGATCGTGGAAACCCATCAGAATTAGCACTCGTAAAGGCCTTGTTGAAAAAGGGTATTCACCCCGATGCCATTTTCCATGATATTTACTTGCAAAAACGAAATGGCACCTTCAGCCAAATAGACGTAGTCGTTGCTACCGCAGTTGGGCTTATCGTAATTGAGGTCAAAGATTACAGCGGTTGGATTTTTGGTAGCGCAGACAATCAAAATTGGACACAAGTATTAGCGTATGGACGAGAAAAATACCGGATGTACAACCCGGTTATTCAGAATCGAAGACATATTGAAGCGCTGAGAAAGTTATCACCTCAATTCGCTACTATTCCAATGTTTAACGTTGTTGTTTTTTACGGCGAATGTGAAATAAAAGAACTCAGCAATTTACCACGGGAAGCCAGGGTTATTTATTCGAATCAGATTAATGAAGTTATTGACCACATTACTCAAAACTATCCCAAAGCGCAGTATAGCAATAAGAGGGAAATCGTATCAGAGTTATCAAAAGCTAAAATAAATGGTGACATCGCAGAAGTAAAAGAAAGTCATATAGAAAATGTTACCGCATATGTTGGAAACAAGAGCAGTCGGATAACCCCTCAATATAACATAAACCCAATACCAAGATCGGTTCGCAAGACACTGCGGTGGTTAAGGAATTTGCGATAACACCCGATCCAGCGCAGTTGCCAAATCGTGATCTTTTTGGGTAACCATATTGCCTGCATCGTGGGTACACAGCGACACCATCACTCGGTTATAAACGTTAGTCCATTCTGGGTGATGGTCCAATTCGCCAATTACTTTACTGGCGCGAACCATGTAATCAATAGCCTCTTCGAAGGTTTTGAATTCGAAGGTTTTGGTAAGTTTGTTGTCTGAAAGAACCCAGGATTGCATAGAAATCAAAGATAGTTGGTTATTTCTCCGGATACAAAATCGCCTTAAACGTATTCTCCCCGCTTAGCATCTGATTGGCAATTTCTCTGATTTGCTCCGCAGTAACGGCATTCACAACCGCCTCATATTCCAAAAATCGCTTGGCATCAAATCCATCGCATTTGATTTTGCCAAGATAACTACCCCAATATCCATTGGTTTTCATTGATTCTCGATACGCTTCAATTTTTGCCAATTTTACTTTCTCGAGATCTTTGATCGATGGGCCTTCTCGTTTGATGCGATCTATCTCAGCCATCGACGCTTTAATTAAAGTATCAACACTCTCAGGTCCGCACGGGAGATATAAAACAAAAGAGTAACTGTCGTATGGCTCATCGCTTACGTTTGAATAAATGCCTCCACTATAAATCCCCCCAATCTTCTCTCTCAACTCTTCAATGATTTTGATATTCAAAATTTCCCCCAACAAATCCGCTCTCAATTCAGCATCATCCGAAAAAGGCAATTCGCCGTAGAACTGCGTAAAAACAAGACTTTTGGGTTCTTTGCCCTTGTGAAAAACAAACTCATTTTTTCCAGAAATCGGTCTTAAACCATTGTCTTTTGACGTTGGGACCGTTCCTTTTGTCGGCAAACTGGCCATGTATTTTTCCAAAAATGGAAGTAGTATTTTTTCATCCACATTACCCACAAAAAAGAAATGAAACCCATCGGCATTACCAAATTCCGTCTTATATATTTCGATGATTCGATCTGGGTTGATGCTCTTCAATTGTGCTTCTGTAGGAATATTGATTGGGGCAAAGGGTTGTCCGCGATAAAACACATTCATCATAGAATCTATAAACGCATTTTCCGGGCTTGATTTGGCATCTTTGAGGCCCGCAATGGAATTAGCAATACTCCCTTGAAAGAGTTCCATGTCCTTACGCGGCGCTGTGAGCTTAAGGTAGTTCAACTGCATCATAGTTTCCAGGTCTTTTACTGTTGAATTACCAAAAACCCCATTACTAATTTCACCCATATTGGTGGATACGTTCACGTTTTTGCCTGCAAGAAACTTCAATAGGTCTGTTGGACTAAACTGCCCGTAACCCATCGTATAAATCATGGCATCCATGTACATTGTATTCAACTTATCCTCCACTCCATATTGGCCGCTACCACCTTTTTTCTGGCCCATCATTAGGATTTGATCCGATTTGAAATTGGTCGACTTCACCGTTACTTTGACTCCGTTACTCAGAGTGTAAGTATTTGCACCTAGCAGCGTATCATTTTCTACCGATACTATTTTGCCGGATACTGGCTCTTCCAAAAGTAACGAAGAAGCCAAAACGCGATCAACATGGGCATCCACTTTCTGCTTAAACGCATCATTCACCCACTTCAACAATTTCTTACTGGTAAGATTTTTAACCGGGCTATTTTCTGGTCCTTGGCACATCGCAAAATAGGTCTTGTTATCATCCAACCAGGTTTTGGCCACCGCATTGACTTCATCCACCGTAATTCCCGGAAGAAAATTTTTGTAATATTCGTATTCACTGGCAGTGCCCGGTACAGATTCTTGGGTCAAGAAATTCCTAACCAATTCATCCACGTATCGTCCTGATTCAGTGGTATTTCGCTCATTATAACTTCGTTCCATATAACCCAGCAGAGATTTCTTAACCAGATCCAACTCTACTTGGCTGAAGCCGAATTTCTGTACTTTCACGATTTCGCCAATAGAAGCGTTGATGGCAGTTTTCATATCGTTGGAAGCCACCGTTGTGAGTGAAAAACTCTCATAACCTCTCGACCAACCGCCAATTCCAGCGTAACTATATAGATAGGGAGGATTTGCAGTTTGGGTGAGATCTTGCAATCGGGTATTTAATATTTGCTGAAAACAAGACTTCACGATTGAACTCCGATATTCTTGTAAAGTCGTGTTTGGCGACGATTTTTTGGATGAGTAATTCAAGATAAACGATTGATTGGTTTCTTCGATATCGGTTAACACCATCGCCTCTTTGGCTTTATAGGCTGGTACATCAAAATCAATCCGCGCCCTTGTTGTATCAGGATTGGTTAATGGAGCAAAATATTTCTCTATTAATGCCTTCGCTTGGGCCACAGTAACATCACCTACTACGGCTACCGCCATCAAATCTGGCCTGTACCAATCTCTGTAAAAGGAACGAATGGCTTCAGGATCACAATTCTTTAGAATATCGTCTTTTCCTATGGGTAGTCGATCCGCATAATGCGACCCCGCCATCAATTTGGGAAGATATACCCTCATCATACGATCTCCTGCCCCTTTGCCGCCCCTGCTTTCTTCCAAAACAACCTTTCTTTCGTCGTTTACATCTTTATCTGTTAACAACGCATTGTGCGCCCAATCAGAAAGCACTTCAAAGCCATTGCTCAAATTATCTGGCTTATCGGTGGGAATGGGTAATATGTAAACGGTTTCGTCAAAACTGGTGTAGGCATTCAAATCCGCACCAAACTGAACCCCTATGGATTGTAAAAAATCCACCAATTCATTTTTTGGATAGTGTTCTGTCCCGTTAAAATTCATATGTTCCATAAAATGCGCCAGCCCTTGCTGATCATCATTTTCCAAGATAGAACCTGCATTGATTGCCAAACGCAACTCCACCTTCTTTTCGGGTTTTGGATTGGGTTTGATATAGTATTTTAGGCCGTTGGATAGCGTGCCCGTTGTCACCGTTGTATCAAATGGAAGGGGGCTATTTAAATCCTGCCCTGATACTACGGAAATAAGGGAAACAAAAAAAAGAGCAACTAGCGATAACGCTTTAGAAAAGTACTTTTGAAACATTCCGAGAAAATAGATATTTTTTACGAAAGAACTTTACGGAAAATCGCAAAAACAACTATTCTGAATTACGGAAAATCGCAAATCAGTGCATTGTTAAATGAATACTTTTGTTAGAATGAGGCATTTTAAAGCAAGGGTTGGTTTTCTTTTTGTTATTCTGTTGAGTTGGAACACCGCCAATGCCCAATTTGGGACCTACCAGAGACCCCTTGGAATACGGCTGTTCGACAATAACGCGCCAACAGAATATCAATCCCGAAGATTGGCTTACTTTGAGAATGGCTTTTTTGAGACGCAGACGTATCGAATTGATGGTGATTCAAACCTTCACAGTCAATATGTTTTCAACGGCAAACTCTCGCCAAGGCTCATCGATGATGGCTATTTTAAAAACCTTATTCAGAACGAACCCACTTGCGATAGGCAATTTATTTGCGATGAAAAATGGCAATTTAATATAGTTCAGGTTCGATACATACAAAGCAAATGGAATGGATTTAAGAATATAAGATCAGGGGAGATTTCGGATGAAAACGCCGACCATTTTGGTGGTTATTTGATTTGCGCCAAGGACAGCGGAGTATTTGTATCGCCAGGATCAGGAATCTATTATATCCCGTATACTAGTATCGAGAACATTCGCCGTGGCATTTCATTTGGTGAAGTTGTTTCAAATATTTTGGTCGGTAGACGTAGATCACTTCTTTCAGGCGGATCGAATGACTTTTGGGCAGGACTTTTATTGATACCATTGGCTGGCATCGTTTATAATACCTCAGGACTATTCCCAAATAAAGTCGCAAGATTTAATGGAGACCCTAGGGGAAAAGAATTCGCAGTTAATATCGGCACAATTGGCGCCTATGAGAACAGCAGCCATGCCACAACCGACTTCCCTCTGGCATTATTGAACATAAAAAGGGATATATTCTCTAGTGTACATAGAAATCTGTTGCCCCCACAAAATACAGATTCCCTAGAACTCATTGCCGATCAAGTGCAATTAAAAGTGGTGCCACACTACCAAGATTATCAGTTGAAGACTCGTAATTCCCAAACGGAGATTTCATTATCACCCGAAAACGCCGCAATCACGCCTTCCCTGCCGCCTGTAAATGAATTCAACAATTCACAAGGAGAAATGCCCATACTATGGGCCATCGAGCAATTTCAACCCCTTGATGCATCACCAAAATTATTCAAGACATTCCCCAAGACTCAAAAAGAATTGCTGACCTCGGGTCAAATAGAACAATTAACAAGGTCGGCCGACATTCAGATGCTCGCCATTCATATCCTTACGGGCAATGGGCTCGATTTTAGTCGACTTATCCAATTCACCGACGAGCAAGCCATCAAACTAAATAGGACCATTACCATTGATGCAGTGGATGCCCAATTGGGGACGATGTTAAGAGTGATCGACATACCAACGATAGAATACAAGAATTTGACGTTGCTTTATCAGCGGCTAAATCAAATCATCAAGAAGTAAACGACAAAGATTCCATTGAGAGCAATTGGAATGTCTAAACCACATGGTAATTTTAAAATAAATCGAAAACAACTTAATTGGAATTGATTTGTTACTGAGTAAATTGTATCATGAAAAAAGCCATGTGGATACCTATAACAATTATTGCAGTAGTTGGCGCAGCCGCGCTCATTGTTTCCTTTAAAAACAGCGATATCGAAACGCCAGATTACAAAGTTGTCAAGACGCTCGGCGATGTCGAAATTCGCGAGTATCCCAAAATGCTAGTGGCCCAAACGTCGTTGTCCAGCAGTTCGTTCGAGAATTCAGGAAGCAACGGATTCAGAACCATCGCAGGGTATATTTTTGGTGGAAATCAGGGCAATCAAAAAATCGCAATGACATCCCCAGTTGTGATGAATATGGGTGATTCGGCAACGATGTATTTTGTGATGCCAAAGCAATATCAAAAGGAACAGCTCCCCACGCCCAATTCTGCCAATGTTAGAATTGTTGAAGAGGCGCCCAAAACACTGGCGGTGATCAAATACGGTGGATTTTCATCGGACAAAGATATCAAGCGCTACTGCAAAGAGTTGGAAGAGACATTGACCCAGAATAATATCCAATGGAAAGGCGGATTTATGTACATGGGCTACAACGCACCTTGGGATGTCGTGAACCGCAGAAATGAGGTCGCCGTAGAGATCATCACAGCCCGTTGATGTATTGAATCGTTTGGGCGGTTTAAGAACCTGCAGAAAGCGAAAACCCCTGAATTATCCATGCTGTTTGGTTAATTTATTTATGAATGACATAAATTGCAGTATGAAGAAATTATTCTCTTTGGAAAAACTCACTCAAGGCATCCGTTTGAGCCTCACTAAATACCCCATTTCCATACTTTTTGCCGCCATTGCTGCAATGCTTTTGATTGTTATCACCGCGGCGCAAGGTAACGACATGGAAGATATCTTCGCTTACATCATTGGCTGCGGGATGGGCATAAGTCTATTTTTTGCCATCCATACCGCACTAGAGAATAAAACCTGGCCCGGATATGTCAAAGGGCTTGTAATGGTAATGGGCCTAGGTATTTTATGGCTCATTGTATCGGACATTAAAAACCAAATGGACTCTGGATCCGATCAAAGTCAGGCCATCCAAATCTTTGGCTATGGATTACTCACCCACCTCGTCGTTGCCTTCCTCCCTTTCATTGGCAATTTCAAAATCAACGCTTTCTGGCAATACAACAAATCCCTTTTTATTCGAGCCTTTACAACCGTTTTATACACGGGTGTTTTATTCGCCGGAATCAGCGGTGCTATTTTGGCGATAACGCAATTGTTTGATGTGGATTTCGGTTCAAAAATCTATGCCTACCTCTGGTTTATTATGGCCCTGCCGATGAGTGTCATTATTTTTTGTGCGGGGGTTCCAACCGACATAAACGAGCTAGAATCATCAACCGATTTGCCCAAGGGTCTGCGCATTTTTGTTCAATTTATTTTGATTCCGTTGGTAGTACTTTACCTCCTCATTTTATATGCTTACATGGGAAAAATCATCGTCCAATGGTCGCTCCCGCAAGGTTGGGTCACCATCCTGATCATGGTATTTTCTGTGCTCGGCATGTTGGCGATGCTGCTCGTTCATCCCTATCAAAATCAAAAAGAAAACAGCTGGGTAAAGTGGTATACCAAAGGCTATTATGTCGCTTTGCTACCCTTATTGATACTCCAATACGTTGCCATTTTCACGCGCATCGGAGATTATGGGTTTACCGCACCTCGATGGGCTGTTTTGGCGATTACGTTTTGGCTGACGTGGATTACGTTGTACAACGTGTTTTTTAAAGGCCGAAACATCGTACTTATTCCCCTCACACTTTTTATCACCGCCTTCCTTTTCCTATTGGGGCCCCTATCGCACAAGAGCATTTCAATCAGCAGTCAAACCGCGAAAATCAATCGACTTCTGACCGAATTGAAGCTGGTGAAAAACGGCAAACTGCTTGTCTACAAGGACAATCCCAAAACCGATTCTTTGATGGGTGAATTGTATTCTGCTACGCGATACCTCAACCGCAATTATCAAAAAACGGGACTCGAGCCTTACCTCAAATATCCTACCGAGGCGGAGATTCAAAAACAAACATACATTGAAAAAGCATCAACGAGCCCTGGCAGTACAAATCGCAACCAAATCATGGACAGATACAATCGCAGGCAGGACATCAGACAAATCCTATCCGATGATTTAGAAAAATTCAACATTCATAGTTATGACAGCGACCGCGAAACTGCCACTTCAACCTGGTTTGAAATCGAATCTCAAATCCCGCAGAACCTAATCCCCGCTGGAAACTGGACCCATTACTACCCAATTGAGGATATTTATATGAATGAAGACTACGAGAGCACAGTAAGTAGCCGTCCGGATTTTATCAAAATCAAAAGAAATAAGGGCGCTACTAACGGCGACGTTGGCTCTAATGTAACTTTAATTGTAAATGGAGAAGAAATCGAGATTCCAATTCAAAACGCCCTGGCATCGGATTTAAAAAACCGCATGCGTTCCGCAGAATTCAACATACTGAAAGTCCCAAATAACAAATTGCTATTCCCTTTCAAGAAAAATGGTCAAGAGGGGATTTTTGTGGTCGAAAAAATCAATTATGATGTGTTTGAAACGAATGGTGCCAATCCAAACAATTTAAAAATTGATAGGATCACCGGCTGCATTTTCATGAAATAACAAAATTGCATTCCTGCAGTTTTTGGGATGTGCTGCTTTGTTGTATTTTTACCTTTTCATGGGAAATGTGAGAATCATACACACGGCCGACAATCACATCGGGCTTAAGTTCAACAATTACCGAGGTAGCAATGCCCAATCGGCGTTAATTCAAGAACGATTTGATGCGTTACAGAATATTGTCGATGCCTCAAAACAGAAAGACGCACACTTTTTAGTCGTTGCTGGAGATTTGTTCGATGATTTAAAGGTGACAATCAAAGACATCAAAACCGTAGTCGAGATTTTGAAAAAGTCCCCTGCCGAAGTCCTTGTTTTACCTGGCAACCATGATTATTACGATGGCAAAGACAATAAACTATGGAAAGGATTTTTGGATGCCTCAGAAAACACGAACATTCGTTTGCTCAATGAATCTGAGGTCTATCGAACTGAAGTGGATGGTAAACCCATCTGTTTTTACCCCTCTCCCTGCGCATCAAAGCACCACGAAGGACATGTGATTGGCTGGGTGAACGACATCCAAAAAGACCCCAATGAAATTCATGTCGGAATTGCCCATGGCAACGTGGACGGACTGGGCGTTGATGATGCCGATCGATATTTTAACATGAGCGACACGGATTTACGTGCTGCGGGTGTGGATTTTTGGCTCCTCGGACATATTCACGTCCCCTTCCCTGCCCCAACATCCATTGGGAATCCCCTGTTTTTTATGCCCGCCACACACACACCGGAAAGTATCAAACGGAAGATTCCTGGACATGCATGGTTCATCGAAATCATAGAGAAAAAACAGTTGCTATTTGAGCAACTCAACTCTGGGAATTTGCGATTTTCACGTCAGATTTTAACTTTCGGAAGAAATTATTCCCTCAGCGATTTTCAGAGAGAGGAATTGGTCTGGCGAAATGCAAAACTCATCCTCGACCTCAAACTCAGTGGTAGCCTTTCGGAAAATGATTTAACGGATCTAGCGGAGCATCTCAAAACGCTTCCAGATAAATATTTACAAATTGATATAGAAAACACGGTGGGCGTGGCGGTTGACTCTGCCTTCATACAGAAAACCTACGCTGAGGGTACCACGGCATACCAATGGCTATCCGCAATTGCCGCGGAACCCGAATCGGAATTGGCGTTGCAACTCGCCTACTCTTTGTTAAACCCTAACGCCCAAAAATCATGATACTCAAGAAATTGATATTATGTCCTTTCGCTGGGTTTACCAATCGTGAAGTAGAATTCAAAAAGGGCCTCAACGTAATCCTTGGAGAAAATGAAGCGGGCAAATCCACCTTGGTCAATGCGATAAAAGCATCGCTGTTTGAACCCACAAATTTGGGAAAACGAGACCTTGAAAAGTTTGCACACGCCTATTTTCCAAAAGGGAACGCAGACCAAGCCAAGATTATCCTTGATTTCAATGCCGGAAAAAGCCAATACACGCTAGAGAAAACGTGGGGTGTTGGGAAATCATCCAAATTGACAAGCAATGAGGGGGAATCAATAAACGACGAGGCCGCAGTGCAAGCGAAACTCAACGAATTGCTCGTGTTGCATCGGGGTAGTTGGGAAGAAGTGCTATTTGCCGACCAACAGAAGATGTCGTCCACGGTGGAAAGCATCCAAAAAAACAAAGACAACATCAACAGAATCCCAACCCTAGAAGGACAAGGCGGCGGATTGGATGGCGATATGCCAGCGCAAGATTTATTGGCATCGCTTCAATCTTTAATGACCGAGTATAAGCTCCTTTGGGATTTTAATGTGCAAGGACCCAAAGAAAACAGAGGAATTCAAAACCCTTGGCTGAGAGGATTGGGCACGATCATCAAAGCCTATTACGAGGCGGAAGCGGTGAAATCCGAATTCAACAAACTAAAGGAATTGGAAGTGGCACTGGATCACAATTCCAACTTAATAAAAAACAATAGCGCTGAACTTCAAGGTCGAAAAGTAACCATCGATTCGATGAAACTACAGCAGCAAAATGTGCTACGGTATCAAGAATTATCGAATCAAAAAAATACGCTAGAAGGTCAATTGGCATCCATGAAAATCGTCATGAATGAATGGCCTACAAAGCTTGCAGCCCAACCGATGTTAGAGAAGAACATCGCCGCAATTAAAGATCGAATTGCCAAATTAGAAGTTGAAAGCAAAAATGCCCAGAAGCGCAATGAAGGCGCATCGATATTGGAGAAATACAAGCAACTGACAGATATTTTGGCCAACGTAGATGAGATCAAGGGCAGGTTGTCTACCAACGGAAACATTGAACCTGCTGATGTAAAACAAGTTAACGAGCATCGTGAAGCCATTGCCCAATCGAACTTAGAACTCAAGGCGCAGAAATTGGAGGCAGAAGTATTTTCGAAGGCCGATGTCACCATTCAAACAGCGCAAGGAATTACCCCCGCAGAAAATATTACGCTTACCGCTGGAGAAACCAAAAAAATCGACGCATCGGGCAGAGTATCATTTGAATTCAACGGAGTAAAAATCTCTGTCAAATCGGCATTGAAGTCGGTGGATGAAATCGTAAACAACATTGAACTCAACGAAAAAGCCATCGAATCGATTTTGGACAAATACGGTCTCAAAGCACTCGTAGAAATTGATCTGATTATTCAGAAAAACAAGTCAGACAACGACTTACTGAATGAATGTCGACAGAATTACTCAGCCATCATCAAAGAATCAAAAAAGAGCTTTGATCAAATAAAAGAGCAAGCAGAAGAACTTTTGGCCATTCCATCAACGCGCTCGCTGGACGACATTCAAACGGCTTTTAGAGCAGAGAGTTCGGCATCGTCTGATGCCACGGTAGACTTCAACAGCAATAAGGAGCAAATTGATCTTTGGGTAAATACATACACCGACTTTGGAAATCTTTCGGTTAGTTATGCCAATTCTAATGCATCGTTCAACACTTTGGCGAGTGAAATTGAAACCATTCCAGCTTTGCCAGAAGGCTTCGAAAATGCGGCAGATTACATCCAAGAACTCAACAAACTCGTTGAAATTCAAGACGTGCAAGGGGAAGCCAACAACCAATTAAGCATCAATTTAACCCGCATCCAAACGCAGTTGGACAATTTCGACACCGATGCATTGTCGTTAGAGGCGGAACTGGAATCACTGCAAGAGAAATTCGAACGAAAATTACAGGAATACAAGGCACTGGAACTGGCCGAGCGCAAACTCAAAGAAATCATCGAACAAAATCCTCACAATCCTTTTGCAGATTTTGAAGTGGAAACAGCCAATATTTTTGCATCGCTCACGGGAAACCGGTATACCGAAATTCTGAGAGAAGGCGAGGCTCCGGTTGCTGTAAGGCGCAATAACAAAGATATTCCAACCGAGTTATTAAGCGGCGGAACTGCGGCGAGTTTAGGGCTAGCGGTGCGATTGGCTTATGCGAAACTGTATCTAAAGGATTTAGACGGTTTCTTTGTCTTGGACGATCCGTTTACCGAAATGGATGAAGAACGAAGGCTACTGGCAACCGAAACACTCACTCAGTTTGCATCGGAAAAACAAACCTTTTACTTTACCTGTCACCCCGTACACGCCCAAAGTTTTTTGCACGCGCATCAACTAGAATTGCATAAGAATTGAGTATTTGCTTGACATTCAGCACCTTAAGATTTATATTCGATTTTTACTACGTATAAAAATTTTATGACTAAAAAAATACATCAATCGCTCAAAAATCTATTCATCATTGGCTTTGCCCTAATCAGCAGTCAACTTTTGGGTCAAAATGGATTAAATTTCGATGGCACAGACGATCGCGTTTCCTGCGGAAACGACACTTCGCTTCAAATTACAGGAAAACTGCTCACAATAGAAGCTTGGATTTACCCAACCAGTTTCAAAACAGACCCATGGGATTGTAATGTAGTTTGTAAAGAGGACCAGACCAAAACAAACAACGGGTATATGCTGCGTGTTGGCGGTACAGGACAGCTTAACTTCGCTATGGGAAATGGAACCTCTACTTGGGCGGAAAGAAATTCACCCAATAACGTATTGGTTCTGAATAAATGGCAGCATATCGCCGGAACTTATGATGGTAAAAGAATGCGACTCTACGTAGATGGCAATGTGATCGACTCGATGGATATCGCCACTTCAATTACAAACACAGCATCAACAATCAATTTAACCATTGGCGATCACACCGGAACCTATCAGAGAAGATATCAAGGTGTAATCGACGAAGTGCGTATTTGGAAGGCATGCAGATCTACCGCTGAGATTCGGGCCAATATGAACGATGAATTTTGCTCGAACCAAAAAGGTTTGAGGGCATATTACAAGTTCAATCATGGTAAGGCCTCTGGAAGCAATAGTTCAGTTACAAGTCTTACAGACTATTCAGGTTTCAAAAACAACGGAACGCTGCAGAATTTTGCTTTATCGGGTTCTAGTTCAAACTGGGTTACAGGGAAATCCATGAAGCGCGCTTCTACCCTTTCTACGCTTACAATTACCGCTTGTGATCGTTATACATCGGCATCCGGAAAATTCAAATGGGCCACCTCAGGAACCTACTACGATACGATTCAAACCTCAATGAGTTGCGATAGTGTATTAAAATATGTCCTTACCATCAAAAAGAAAACCACAAGTTCATTAAAGGCATTTGATTGCAAGAGTTTCAAAAGCCCTAGTGGACTCTATACGTGGACGAAAACCGGAACCTATGTCGACTATTTAACCAATTCCATTGGATGTGATAGCCTAATTACCGTCTATCTAAAAATTGGCGCCCCCATGGATAGCGTAAGTATCAGCAATTGCTACAAGGTAATTAGTCCGAGTGGTAAAAAGATCTTTACTCAATCTGGCAGATATAACGACACATTGGTAAGTTACAGAGGTTGCGATAGTGTGGTGATAGTGAAAGCCACAATCTTTAACAGCTCATCGAGCGAAATAGATGTGGCAACTTGTCATAAATACTTCTCTCCTACAGGGAAAATCTATAAAATCCCTGGCACATATTACGACACATTGGTCAACTACTTGAGCTGCGACAGTATCATTAAAACGAACTTCAGCATCATCGCAGGAAGAAGGACGATTATTCGCAGTGCTTGCGCTGAATTCCAGAGCCCCAGCGGAAATTATACTTGGAAAAAATCCGGGGATTATTTAGATACATTGGTGAATTATCAGGGCTGCGATAGCATTGTAACTGTTAAACTGACAATTTGGGAGCCGGGCAGAGACACCATCAAAACGTCGGTTTGTAGAAGTTACATCTTGCCAAACAGCAAAAAATTGATCGACAAATCTGGGGTATACTATGAAGTGTTGAAGAATTGGAGAGGTTGCGATAGCATCATCACTTACATTCTAACTGTTAAAATGGTAGACGACTTTGTGGTTCACAATGGGTCATTACTTACTGCCAGGAATACAAATGCACAATACCAGTGGCTCAATTGCAGTCAGGGCTACAAAATCATCGATGGTGCGACAGCCAGAAGTTACATTGCTCCGGCAAATTTGATTTATGCAGTGGAGTTGACAGAGGCTGGATGTAAGGACACTTCGGATTGTGTGCAGGTGGTAAATGCCAGCAGTGCGGTGGTGAATATTGAAGAAATCGCATTTGTGCCAAATCCAAGCAAGGGTCAATTCGAATTGCGCTTGAATTATGCCGGCAGTATCCATATCGTTGTTACTAATGCGATGGGCAAAGTGGTTTACGAAGCCTACACAAGCAAGGCGATTCTAGGTCCAATAGAATTAAACGTAAAGTCGGGAATGTATCAAGTACGCGTAGAGGGCGAGGATTTCAGCATTACTAAACCTTTGGTAATCCAACCCTAACAACCGAAATTGCGGCCATGTCCTTCCGTAACCATGGCTATGATAAAAACACAGACCCATTGGCGAAATTCGCCAATGGGTCTTTTTCATTAACAAGATCCACCGCCGCAGTCGCATTGCGATTCCTGTTGATTCTTCTGGGATCTATTTGCCATAGCGTGGGCGCCCAGAGCAGTGCGACGAAAACTGCTGTTGTAAAAAATCCAACTGCTCAATACCTGCCCATCATCCCCGCGCCACAAACTGTTATTCAATTTCCCAATGCCCCATTTTTTAATTGGCCCGATCAAATTGAAGTACAAATCATAGGCGCAGATTCGCTGATGAATTTGCATCAAAACAATATCCTTGAACGACTTTATGATGCCCTTCCGCAATATTCTGAAGACGCGTTAATTCCAAGAAAGCCCTATTACGCTTTTGTAAAAAACACTTTTGGAGGAATTGCAAAAACGGTAACCCCATCAGAAGCCGCGACAAAAGACATCGTATCAAGGAGAATTACTACTTATCAGCTTACGATCAATCCCGACCTCCTACCCATACGGAAGGTTTATTTGGAGCACCAAAACAAAGGTCCGTTTTCGTGGCTGCATAAACACAGCCCAATCAAGCACGTAATCAAACTGGTTTTGCATCAGCCCAATCCAGAGAAAATCGCCAAAACGGACCCCAACGCAAGTTTTTACGGAACATGGAAAACAAATGATTATTTCATCAATTTCGTACCTAATACATTCACCCATCGCGAAAGCTATGTGCTAAAAATTGGATCGGGAAAACAACCCACCATTGAAATTCACGCCATCGATTTTGCTGGCATGTGCTGGGGACTTGGCAGTTTACGTCAGCTCACCGAACATTCAAAAACAGGATCGCTCCTACCCATGCAAATCGAAGACTATCCAAAATTCCCATACCGCGGAATGCATCTGGATGTGAGTCGTCATTTTTTCAATACCGCCGAAATCAAGCGCTACATCGACCACCTAAGTTTTTATAAAATCAATACCTTTCATTGGCATTTGTGCGACGACCAGGGATGGCGCATCGAAATAAAAAAATACCCAAAACTGACAGATATCGGCGCTTGGCGGATGAATCGCGATTATGAAAATTGGCGCTTCGCTCATCCCCAAGAACCCAATGAGACACCCAATTATGGGGGCTATTACACCCAAGACGACGTTAGAGAAATTGTAAAATACGCAAAAGAAAGAGGTGTTAGCATTGTCCCTGAAATTGAAATGCCGGGCCATTCTTCAGCAGCATTGGCAGCCTACCCCAACCTGAGTTGCAGCAAATTACCGCAATTCGTGGTCCCCGGTGGCAATTATCCCAAAACCAATTCATCCGTTTTTTGCGCAGGTAATGACGCTACATTTTCCTTCTTGGAGGATGTTTTAGATGAAGTCATGGCTCGATTTCCTGAATCCGAGTATATTCATATTGGGGGCGACGAGGTAGATAAATCGGCATGGAAAAACTGCCTCATGTGTCAGCAACGAATCAAGGTTTTAAAGGACGTTAGCAGTACGATGGGTGCCAGCAACGACATCAACGACTGGGGTCGTCCCGAGGATCGTTTACAAAGCTATTTCATCGCTCGGATGGAGAAATATCTGAATGCCCACGGCCGAAATATCATTGGATGGGACGAAATTTTGGAAGGCGGATTGGCACCCAATGCGGCGGTGATGAGTTGGCGCGGCGTTGTGGGTGGAATCGAAGCGGCGCAGATGAAACATCCCGTGGTTATGACACCCGGATACCCATGCTATTTCGACCATTACCAAGGCGAACCAAGCAGTGAACCTTTGGCGTTTGGGGGCATGAATACACTGAAGGACGTTTACTATTTTAGACCGGTACCCAATGAACTCAAACGCGAATTCCACCCCTTTGTGGTGGGTGCGCAAGCCAATGTTTGGACAGAATTCATGAAGGATTTCAAACAGGTGGAGTACATGATTTTACCTCGTTTACTGGCCTTGAGCGAGGCGTTGTGGACAGGTTCAAGCCCCAAATATGCTTATAAAACGGGCGAAAACGCTGTAGAAATGGGCAATCGCAACATCGACACCGCCTTTGCAGATTTCTTAGACCGACTCAGTTTTCATGAGAAATTTGGAAATTTCGCAAATGTGAAATTCGCACATAGTCATTATGGAATTAAACCTAGCATCGAAACCGGACAGGATACGATTTGGGTTGAAATGGCATCGGCCTCGGGTTTTGCGCCCAAAGTTGACAACGGCAGGCCAGATCAAATTGAAATAAAAAAATCGAGAGCCGGACTGGCATGGGAGGAATTGGTAAAACCCTCCGAAGATGAGAAAACGTTGATAAAAATAAAAAATGGCGGGGTTCATGTTAGCGAATGGGCAAGCATCAACCATCTTTATCAGGGAAAATCGGGACCACGAACAGCCGTAACCACTTCGGCCGACATTCACGGGTACTTTTCTCAGAACATCAACCAAGCGGTTTCATTGAGTTTCCGTAAACATTTGGGTTTTGGCAAGAAGATTCAGTTGAATATTCCGGCAGATTCAAGATATCCAGGGCACGGCGAGGGCACCTTATGCGATGGCTTAGCGGGTGGCAATTACTTGGGCGCTCATTGGCTTGGATTCTATGGAAAAGACATGGTTGCGGTGTTAGACCTCGACACTATAACCGACGTTGAATCAATCACTTTGGGCGCGTTATCAGTGGAACCCAGTTGGATTTTTGCGCCCACAGAAGTGCAGATTGAAACCAGCAGCGATGGAAAGATTTGGGAACTTCATCCAATGCCATCGCAACGCAGGACCACTGTAACGAGCGACACCGTTATGTTTAGCGCTGGAAAATCGATGGTCAACAGAACTACTCAACTCGGCAATACGCGATACACTTTTGATGAAATTTGGGGTCGGAATGTCGCCGAGAAACACATCCAGTACACCGTTAATCTGCCACCGTCCAAAGATTCTGTTACCAATACCCCACCCTTCCAAACCCGATATATCAGAATCACGGCCAAATGCAGAATGTCGTTACCGTCCGACCACCCCGGTGTGGGCAACCCCGCTTGGATTTTTGTCGATGAGATTGTGGTAAAATAGGTTTGAATTTAAACGTTTAATAAAATACAACCCCTCCAATTTTGACCTATTTTTGTACCTAATTAAGTACTTATGGAAGTCATAAATTACACTGAACTACGTAAAAACCTCAAAGAAACACTAGACCAAGTTTCTGAAGAACAGGTTACATATATTGTGCACCGAGGCATGCAACAGAATGCTGTGATTATTTCATTGGCGGAATACAATTCGATGAAGGAGACATTGCATTTGATTAGTAATCGCAAAAATGCGGAGGTTCTTTTCGATTCAATTGACCAGGCAAAACGGGGTGAAATTGTGTATCGAGAAACTTTCGAATAGTCATGAAGCGCAAATTGGCGTGGACAAATCGCGCTTGGGAGGACTATTTATTTTGGCAAGAGACCGACAAATCGATTGTTAAGAAGATCAATGGTCTGCTCGAGGAATGTCGGCGAAACCCAATGCAAGGCACCGGAAAGCCAGAAATTCTCACCGGTGATTTATCGGGATTTTTTTCTAGACGAATCAATCTAGAGCATCGACTAGTCTATAACTTTGACGAAGAGACAGTTACAGTGCATCAATGTCGACTTCACTATTAACGATTCACTGAACAGATTAATATAAAAACTAGAATTCTGAAATGCAAAAATTGAAAGCGATTACAAATTCAAATCTCCTCAAGCAAATGCTTTTTGCCTTTGGCATCTTAAGCATTTCTCGGTTGGTTTGGTTTGTGGCAAATGTTTTTTGGCTACCTCCGATTG
>JBEEMF010000009.1:0-35934 GCA_041192805.1 Bacteroidota bacterium
ACCTCAATTTTTGGGTTTGCATGGATTTGCGCCCATCACCCAAATTTCTGGGCAATGGTCAAATAGTACCGCCGGAGATTTTATTGGCAGTGTGCGGACATCGCTATCGCCAAAGAACACCGGGAACGGATTTCTCTCTGATGTTTTGGGTCGTTCCGATTCTCGGACGCCCAGCAACGCCCCCTACGTTTGGAATGAATCGCAATTGATTTGGCTTCCCAAAGTAAAAAAAGGCAGTGGCCGACCCTATGTATTGGCCTGTAGCAACCCCGCACAAAATTATTTGGAGGCCGGATTTATCTATTCGGGGTCGATTCTCCCCAACACTTTCAAAACATATACAGTGATTTTGGGCCTTCGAACATCCGAAACCCCAGCATCATTGCAAATCATAAAATACTGGAAATCATGGAGCGGAGGGATAAAAGTGTATTGGCACCAACAATTGGGTTGGCAAAGCGCAATGCAAATCAAAAAAAGCTGGTAAGTCTTTTTGTTGTGGGGTTGTTTACTGTTCCGTTGTGGGGGCAAACGCCCGACATCGACTGGAACAATAGCGGAACACAGGGGTTGGCGGTGGCCGACAGTTTAATTTATGTGAATGACATTACGGCCGAGGAACTTATTCGTCATCCCCTGCTATCATTGGAGGAAGGGATGTCGATCATTCAACATCGAACCCAATACGGCGAAATCCTAGATTTGATGGAGTTGCAACAATGTCGTTTCGCCCCAAATCGACTATTGGAACTACGTCCGTTTTTGATTTTTTCACCGTCGGTTAAACTGGCTAGGGCAGAATGGATTCGGGAATTGAAATCGCCAAAGGGGAACCACAGTTATAGCAATACTTACTATCCGAATCGCCTAAAATCGATACCCAATTCGTTGGGTGGGCCTTGGGGACATTCGTTGCAGTTGCGATGGAATAACGGACAGACAATTTCCGTTGGTGGCTCATTGCAGCTAGATCCGGGGGAGACGGTGCGGGGGTTGAATTTTCCATTTCGACAATGGCATGTGAGGGTTGGAAACATTCCGTTGGGCCGAGGTTTTGGAATGGAAAAATTGGTTTTGGGTCGGTATAATTTACAATTGGGCCAGGGCTTAGTGCAGGGCGGTCTTTCGGAATTTTGGAGTGCTCCATTGTTATGGGCAAGGAAGTCACCAGATTGGGATTTGGCAGAGAAACGGGGCTTTGATGAGTACCGGGGACATTCTGGGGTGGCGATGGCTTTTAACTTCGGTATTGGCGGCGCGAACAGATCCCGATTGGGTTTTGGTAATGGCAAAAAGATGGCCGGTAAAATACAGATGATCATTGCTTTGTCACAGGACAGGCTTTCTGCACGAACCGACACTTTGGGGAGGATTCAAAGTTTGATTTCGGATGGGATGTTTAGCACCGAGAGTGCGCTGCGGTGGTTTAAGAATACGGAACAATGGCATGGCACGATGGCGGTTCAATATCAATCTTTGCGTCGTTGCACCTATGGGATTTCATGGAGTGGATATGCCTATTCTCGGCCATGGAATGCGATGGGGGAATGGATGGATTTGTTACCCGCGCTGCGCGCGGGTAACAAATTTCACTACCCTCAGATTTGGTGTACCCATTTTCAAAAATCCGGGGGTATGTGGTTCATGAATATGGCAATGCAATGGCAGTCTGTAAAAACTAATCCCAACATTCTTGCACCCAGCGAGATTCCTTCTACATTTCACCCCATAGCATTTGTGATGGGGTATGTCAAGCCGATGGGCAAAAACGCCGACCTCTCGCTGCGATATTATTCTATTCAGCAGAATTTCCGTCCGCCCCAAGGACTTTTTAATGAATTTCAGAGAAACCATCAACGACTCAGTATGACATTGAGCAGCAATCCAAACTATAAATACACTGTAAAGTATGGAGCTGAAATGGGTAAAAATCTGAGGTATAATGCTAACGGCGAAAAACCTGTGAGTGTAATTTACCAGCTGGGAATTTCAGCAAAATATTCAAAGGTGTGGTCGTCGGAGCTGCTTTGGCAGCTCCGACGAAGCGGCGACATTTCTGCCTCGGAATTTGATGCAGCGACGCATTATTCGGCTTCCCCGGGACTTGATTACCGGATGGAATACGGAGGATTGAATACCGTTCGATCCCAATCTGCCCATGGTTTCCGTCGGCGCGTGACGGTGGTCGCCCTTTACCGCCCAGCCTTCGGCTGGGCGGTAAAGGGAAAAATTTCCCTCCTTTCTGCAATTTCACCCCTGACACAAAATGCCATCTGGTCCAGGGAATCTGGAATCAATAATACGACATCTCCAAACCAATTCTCATCCAATCAAACAACCCAAATCAACCCCAACAGATATAAAAATGGTATGCTTGCAGCCATTTCAATCACGCATCGAAAACCGTTTACACCCCTCAAAATCACATTCGAAGCCCTTTGCTATCAATCAAATAGCCCGTTATATCACCAACCAACAACAACCGCCACCGAGATTGCCAATTATGTGCTGTCTGGACAAGGTTATGGTGCCAACTGCCTCATCGAATACTCCTTTAAATTCAAATCACCTTCCTCCAAAAAATCAAACGCCGCAACCAAAAAAATATACGCCGCAATCCCTAAATCGAATACCACAAACCATAAAGCCAGCAACCACAAAGTGCAAACCGCCTTTCGAGTCGAATTCCTACACAAAAACAACAGCGAATTCCCCAATCAACCCCGTATTTTTGTATCGCTATGTTGGAAATAACCCTGCCCAAACTCTCCGTAAATATCAATAAAATTGCTACCCTCAGAAATGCTCGCGGTGGCAACAACCCCGATGTCGTTCAAATGGCATTGCTTTGCGAAAAATTTGGTGCACAGGGAATTACGGTGCATCCACGGCCGGATGAACGACATATCCGCTACGCCGATGTAGTCCAACTATCAGAAACCGTAACCACCGAATTCAACATCGAAGGATACCCCAGCGAGGACTTCCTTCAACTCATCGAAACCGTTAAACCCCATCAAGTTACTTTGGTCCCAGATCCGC
Organism: Bacteroidota bacterium; assembly: GCA_041192805.1. Classification (GTDB taxonomy): domain Bacteria; phylum Bacteroidota; class Bacteroidia; order NS11-12g; family UBA955; genus UBA955. The sequence goes on from JBEEMF010000009.1 coordinate 3,043, forward strand.
CGGATGCCATCACCTCCAACGCCGGTTGGGATACTATCACCCACGAAACAGAGCTTTCGCTGATCATACAACGAATCAAAAAAACTGGGGCCCGCGTCTCCATTTTCCTCAATCCAAACCCTGAACTTATCGCTTCGGCAAAACGCACAGGCACCGATAGAATCGAACTCTACACCGAAGCCTACGCCAAAGCCTACGAAGAAAATCCTAACAACGCAGAATCAGCGCTTGAATCTTATAGAAAAACTGCCCAAGCGGCTGTAGATGCTGGACTTGGAATCAATGCCGGACACGATCTTGACCTACACAACCTTAATTATTTATCCCGGAATCTTCCCGGTTTGCAAGAAGCTTCCATCGGACATGCCCTCATCTGCGATGCACTGATGCTCGGTCTTCAAAATACCATTCAACTGTACCTGAGGGAATTGCATAAACGATAGCATCGTAATTGGACCGCGGTCCAATGGTGACAATAGCCCTGTGAAAAAGCCAAGAACGACACACCATGAAATCCTTAAAACATCAAATCCTGCTAGCGATTTGCTTCATTGCCTATTGCGGCAATTCCATCAGCGATGGTTTCAATGTGATCCCAGTAAAAACAACCGTAACCCAATGGGGATTCCTGGGTCATAAAACCATCAACCAACATGCAGTTTTTGCACTCCCGCAACCCCTATTCGGCTTCTACAAAAAACATATTCAATTCATTACAGACCATGCGGTTGATCCCGATCAACGTCGTTATAGCGATACGGCGGAGGCTTGCCGACATTACATCGACCTAGACCATTACGAAAAGGCGCTGCCCATAGATACACTGCCAAAATACTGGATGCAAGCGGTGGAAAAATTCACGGCCGACACACTGTTTGAATATGGTATCGTTCCGTATCACGTGCAGATGATGTTATACCGACTCACCAAGGCATTCCAAGAGAAAAACCTGGCCGCCATCCTTCGGCTGTCGGCCGACATCGGCCACTACGTGGCCGATGTACACGTGCCCCTACATACCACCGAAAACTACGATGGTCAGCTCACCCACCAACACGGTATCCATGCCCTCTGGGAAACCCGAATTCCAGAAATCAGCCTGCCCAATTACTTGCTGCTCACCCCCAATGGACATTTCTTAGAATCTCCCGCCGATAGCATCTGGAACAGCATCTCCCAATCCCACGCCCTGCTCCCAACCGTCCTGAAAACAGAAAAACAACTTTCCCAAAATTGGCCCAAAAACAAAAAATATGAATTCAGTACCGACCTACATGGCAAAACTAAAAAACAGATTCACCCCAAATTTGTAAAATCCTACGAAACACAACTCAACAACATGGTGGAAACCCGTATGAATCAAGCCATTGCAGCCGTGGCCAGCTATTGGTACACCGCTTGGATACTCGCCGGTCAGCCCAACCTCGATGAAATTTCAAATCAAACTTCAAGCCAAGATCCAATAAGCCTAAAAACAGAAACAGTTATTTCAACTTCAATACTACCATCTCGATGCGACGGTTTAAAGCACGATTAGCCTCAGTATCGTTCGGCGCCGCAGGCTGTGAAGATCCGTAACCCTTGAATTTCAATCGGGAAGCCGGTACACCCGCCGCAATCAAATACGTCACCACCGACTTGGCTCGCGACTCGGACAACCGAATATTGTAATCCACTGCACCCTGATTATCCGTATGACCGCTGATCTCAATCACCATCCCCGCGTTCGTCTTCATCAAATCCACAACAATCGCTAACTCCTCCTTACTCTCCGATTTTAAATCAAACTTATCCGTATCAAAGAAAATATTGTTCAAAACAAACACCTGCTTCGCATCTATCGGCATCAACTGAGCCCCCACCTTAAATGGATGGTCTAAATCCGATGCCAACGGCTGAAAATTCAAGCTCCGAGGCATATAACCCTTCGCCGTAGCAAACAAAGCATAGTTTCCGCCCGCCTGCAATGGAATGAAAAAGTCAGATACACTGTCGGTAAATACCACCTTACCCGAACTCAACTCAACCACGCGAACCCTACCCTTCAAAGGCAAACCCGTCTTGGCATCCGTCAACAATCCAGATACATAAGTCACCGCCTTTGGCATAAACTTCTCCGGAACCAAGAATTGATAAATATCCAATCGGCCCAATCCACCCGGACGATCACTGGCAAAATAGCCATTCTTACCACCCGCATCGATGTATAATCCAAATTCATCTTGGGGTGTATTTAATCCAGAACCCAAATTTTCCGGGGTCGACCAGAGTCCATCAATGCCCATTCTCGACATAAAAATATCAGATCCGCCGTAGCCGGGATGACCCAAACTGCTGAAATACAATGTCGCACCGTCGTAATGCAAAAAAGGCGCATCATCGTCCTCCCGGGTATTAATTGCCGGACCCATGTTTTTTGGAATACTCCATTTCCCATGATGCAAATAGCTGATCCACAAATCTTTACCACCAAACCCACCAGCCCGACTGCTCGCAAAAATCAAGGTATGACCATCGCCACTAATGGCTGGCTGACAATCCCAAGCGGCACCGTTGATAGGACTTCCCAAATTAGAACCCCGCTTCCACCCCTTCCCATCCAAGTCACTAATGTACAAATCACAACTGCCCAATCCACCGGGTTGATTACAGCGCGTATAGTACAACGCAGAACCATCGGCCTTTACGCTCAATGTCCCCTCATTTTCTGGCGTATTGATATCGCCCGGAGCCGAATAAGCCTTGCCCCAAACTGAATCCTTGCGGTCGCTCATGAAAAAATCCTCCTGTAAAACCGCATTCCCTGAGCCACCCAAACGACGGGTGAACACAAAACGATTCCCCGAAAACGGCATTCCCGGCCAATATTCATCCACTGCAGTATTGATGGAGGGCCCCATATTTTTGATTTTTAGATTTTCGGCAATATTGACATCGCTCATGGCCGTTTGCACACTGGCTTTCAACCGCGCCGCCTTCTCCTTCAACCGCACCGAAGCGCCATGTTTGGCGGGGATAAATGAGGGCATCATGGGAACGCTATCAAACTTCGACAAAATCGCACTCGCCTCTTTTAAACGTTTATTTCGATACAAATACTCCCCATAGTAAAAATACATAGGCTGAAATTGGGGAGCCACTTTCAAACACTGCTGATAGGATTCACTGGCGTTTTGCGTATCACGCATAGCCTCATAAACCGAAGCTTGCAATGAATATGCATCGGCATAGGTCGGATCAATCTTAATGGCTTTTTTTGTCAGACCCAACGCATCCGGAAATTCTGCAAGATTGAAAGCCGTAAATGCCGCATCCAACTGCTTTTTTGCCTTCGGATTTTGCGCAGCGATGGGGGCAGAAAATAAGAATCCAACAATACAAACCGCACGGAATATTGTTTTTGAAGTGATAGCCTTAACCAGAACCAACCCTATTTCCATTTCAACGTTTTGATTAAATGCAACACATCGGCTTCTACAAATTGATACACCGGCGCGATACTATCCGACTCGGTATGATTGTTAAAATACAATGCACCACGCAAGAAATGAGAAGCGCTATCGGTGACATAAAAGTTGAAATTTGTTGCCGTATTTCCTTGAATACTAAATACTAAGCCTTTGGCCGATGGATTCAAAAACTGGGTCGGTCGCTCCACAATATCATCCGCTTTTTGGATGTGCTTGTTCACCAACTTGCGCGTATCGTACATCAAACTGTCAAAAAGATTCCACTCGTTGAACTTGTAATAGGTGAGATGCAGTGTGACGTCTAAATTGGGGAACTGCAAATTATACCATCCTGGCGTGTGAACCCCCGCTTGATTTGTATCGGGACTCAATTGCGAATAGGTCGGAATTTCAAAACTCATTGGCAGGTCGCTAGGCGATGCTAGGCCATACGATTTTGCCGGGAGCGACATTTTAGGATACGCTTTTGGCTTGGGGACGTAGTCCGTATTGCCGCCGCCGCAGGCGGCGGCAACCACCACCACAAGAACGACACCCATCAGCAATGAATTATTCCTCACCCTCGTAAAATCAATCCTCCCCCGCATGCGATTCCTCCATCGTTATCTTAATCTTCTTCACCCTCCGCATGTCCGCCGATTCAACCCTAAACCTCACCTTACCCACCTGAACCTCGTCGCCCCGCTTCGGCATCCGCCCCAATCGCTCACTCACCATCCCTCCCAAACTATCACTCTCCAACTCCAAATGATCAAACATATCCATCAGCAACTCCGTCTCACGTATAAAATCTACCAACAACACCTTCGCCTCAAATACCCAAACCCCATTGCCCATCTCTACAAACGCCTGCTCCTCGTCATCATCAAACTCATCCTGCATGTCTCCAAATACCTCCTCCAAAATATCCTCCATCGTAATCATACCACTCGTCCCCCCAAATTCATCCACCACAATCGCCAAATGGTTGTGATTCGTCCGCATCTCCTGCAACGTATCGTCAATCGTCTTGTTCTCCGGAATAAAATACGGTGTCTTCACAAACTGCTGCCACGCAAAATCCATACCCGCATCCAAATGAGGAATCAAACTCTTGATACTCAATACCCCCACAATCGCATCCACCGTCTTGTCGTACACCGGCATCCGCGAAAATCCCGCCTCGCGAATCACGCCGAGCAACTTGTGAAAATCGACATCCTTCGCCACCGCTGTCATATCCACCCTTGACCGCATAATCTGCTTCACCTGAATCGTCCCCATATTCACAATCCCCTTCAAAATCTCCTTCTCCTGCTTCGCATCTTCCTCGTCGGTTGCCATATCAATAGCCCTCGACAACTCTTCCGGTGTTAACTCATTCGCCCTCACTTTCACCCTGCGCTCCAACACCGAACCAAACTTCACCAGCAGGTGGGTAAATGGCCACAGAACCCAAGTAAATGTGCGCATTGGATAAACCAGAAAACGCGCCGATGAACGATAATGCTGCGTCGCAAATACTTTGGGCATCACCTCTCCAAAAACCAAAATGATAATGGTGACCACAATCGCCTCCACAAAGAACTTTAACCATGGCAAAGCCTCCAAATCAAACAATTTCTCCGTCAGCAAAATACTGATCAGAACAAAAGCAACATTCACCAAACTGTTGAGCAACAATATCGTAGCCAACAAATGCTTGGGCCGCTCCAAAATCGATAAAATCATTTTCGATGCCACCGTCTTATCGTCCCGCAAATCCTCCACATCACTGTCGCGATGCGAGAAAAATGCATTCTCAGACCCCGCGCAAATCGCAGCAATCAACAAACAAAGTAACATGATTAATACATACACCGTAATCTCAGGTGCGTCTGCCATGGTCACCGTTTTTACGATGCTCATCAACATAAATTGACCCGTGGGCCCGGGTTCATCAATACTCATAACTAGCATTAAAATGGCAATTCCTCATCCTGTACATCCGATCCACCATCCAAAGAATTGGGACCCTCTTGATGAAACGTTTCTGAAGTATGGACTTCAGTGCCCTGTTCGCGGTTTCCGCCTTCCTCAGTTCTGCTAGATAGCATCGAACCCATCATTTGGAAGCTGCCGACACGTATTTTGCGGGCCTGACGTTCTTGTCCGTCCGCATCAGTATATCGATCTGTCCGAATTTTACCCTCCACATAGAGTAAACTACCCTTCTTTAAATATTTTTCAGCCGTTTCCGCCTGCTTGTCCCACATCTCCAAATTGTGCCACTCCGTACTCTCCATCCGTTGCCCGTCCTTGGTGTAATAATCGTTGGTTGCTAATGTTACATTGGCCACAACCCTGCCATTTTCTAATCTGCGAACCACGGGATCCTTTCCCAAACGGCCCAATAAAATAACCTTGTTAATCATAGTACACTGTTGTTTAAATCGCTGTTGAACAATTTTATAAAGTAAATTTAATCATTTTTTCCATCAAACGATGCAAGGGCAGGCGTTGAATTTCTTCCAAATTGCACCATTGCCAATCCACCGGTGATACAAACTTATCGTCCGAAAGGCATAAATACCAACACGTAGCGTAAATTGTTTGATGCGTTAACTGATGTGTAAACGTTCGCTCCGATAATACCGAAAAATTATCCACAGCACCCACTGCAGCCAGAACCTCGTCCAAACCCATCCCACCATCGGTTCCCTCAACCATCGGAAACTCAACCAAACCCTGCCATATACCTCCACTTCGAGGCGACGCAAATGCCCACAGTTCTCCATGCTGAAGGCACAGGTAATAAAAGTGCTTGGCGATAGGTTTTTGCTTTTTAACCACCACCGGAATTTGCTTTTGTAATTGTTGCAAATGAGCCACGCAGACCTCGGCAAGCGGACAAATTTCGCATCGTGGATTCTGTGGCAAGCAGATTGTTGCCCCCACTTCGATCATCGCCTGGTTAAAAATATTTGGATCTGCCCCCTGAATCGCATCAAAAAGAAGAGAAAAAAGAGATTTTTCGAACGCAGAAGTGTGAATTGCATCGTATAAACCGAACAATCTGGCCCCAACTCGCTTCACATTCCCGTCGATTGCAGGCACTTTTTCACCAAAAGCGAACGAAGCGATGGCCGCCGCCGTGTATTTACCCACACCCCGCAAACGCAAAATGTCTGTGTAATTAGACGGAAATACCCCTCCAAACTCATTCATAACCTGCTTGGCCGAAGCATGCAAATTGCGAGCCCGAGAGTAATATCCCAGCCCCTGCCACAGCTTCAAAACCTCCTGCTCGGAAGCCTCCGACAAGGCAGAAACATTGGGCATGGCGACAATAAACCGCTCGTAATAACCGATGCCCTGAGCCACCCGCGTTTGCTGTAAAATCACCTCCGAAATCCATATTTTGTATGGGTCACGGGTATGTCGCCAAGGAAGATCCCGCGACTCAAGATTGTACCATCTTGACAAAGTTTGGATAACTCTTTGCATAAACTTTGGCAAAAGAACGGCTTTTGTATTTTTTTTGCACTTCTATTATTATGACAAAGTCAGAAATCGTTAACGAAATTGCAGTGCGCACCGGATTAGAGAAGACAGCGATTGCCGAAACAATCGACAACTTCTTCGTTGTTGTTAAAAATTCTATGGTATCAGGTAGCAATATCTACCTCCGTGGATTTGGAACTTTTGAGCTTAAAATGCGCAAGACAAAGGTTGCTCGTAACATCAAACGCAATACAAGTTTGGTAGTACCCGCTCACCATGTTGCCCGCTTTAAGCCAGCCAAAGAATTTGCCGCCCAAGTAAAGGAAAGCAAAATTTTGGCCGATAAGCTCTAATCTTCTTTACCTACCTTTGTCGCGTGGGAAATTCTAACCTTCGCGTATGGATTCTAGTTGCCGTCTTAGGACTGCTGGGTGTGTTATTGGTTGTGAACCGATGGAAATCTTCTTCGTTCACCCCAACCGCCGCCGCCGATCAAATGCCTAGCGGTATGCCGGGCACTCAAAACGATGGCTTACCCCAGCAACCTATCACACGGATAGAATTCCTAAACGCCGTCTTCGAAAAAACAAAACCCAGTCCACTCGTGGCGAGGGTCCTTACCTCCAAACCTGGTACTTACCCCAAAGATTCTTTGTTGGCCTCATTGGTATGGGCCGAAGAAACAGAAAATGCTCCGCTGATTGCTTTGCTCAATGCCGATCTCTTCGAAAGCAAAATGAGCGATGCGCCCCAAGAAGAAATCGCAAGAAACCTGATTTTCGCAGGTGCTGGCGCCATGGAAACACCAATCCAGTCGGCTTATTTGTTTCAGTTAGGTAAAAATTACATCGACAAAGGTCTGGCAGCCAATCCAAACAATGTGCCACTGCTGAACGCGCTCATCGTCTACCAAAGCGAATACCTAAACGCCCCGATGCAGTTTCTAGGCACCCTAAAAAATGCCCTAAAAGCCGATTCTACCAACATCGAATTGCACTTTATCCATTTAAATCTGCTAAAAAAGTCACAACAGTGGCCAAAAGCGCTGAAAAAATGCGAAAAATTGATATCTTTGCAACCCCAAAATCCTCGATGGTTGTTCGAAATGAGCGATGTGTTCGGTGTAATGGGAGATTCTGTCAATGCAAAGGTTTACCTCAATTTGGCAATCAAAACACAAAAGTTAGTTCAATAAATTAAAACCATAAGATATGCCAAGCGGTAAAAAAAGAAAACGTCATAAGATTGCCACGCACAAGCGTAAAAAACGTCTGCGCAAGAATCGTCACAAGAAAAAATAAGTTGGTTCTTCCATTATAACACGGCATTTTGTCCAACGAATTAATCATACAAAAAGGTTCGTCGGGGGTTGAAATTGCACTGCTATCGAACCGCAAACTCATAGAATTTCACCGCGAAACAGCCGGAGATGGCTTTCAAGTGGGCGATTTCTACTTGGGTAAAGTCAAAAAGATCTCTCCATCACTCAACGCAGCATTCATTCATGTGGGTGGTGAAAAAGATGGCTTTTTAACGTATTTCGATCTCGGCCCTAATTTAACATCCCTTCGCAAGATGGTCAAATCGGCTATCGCTGGTCATCCGCGTGCGGCCGACCTTGATCAGTTTACCATCGAAGAACCCATCGTAAAAACCGGGAAAATAGGACAAGTCCTTAAAACCGGTGAGCCCCTGCTCATTCAAGTTATCAAAGAACCTATCGCCAACAAAGGCCCTAAGGTTACCTGCGACATCTCAATCCCCGGACGCTATTTTATCCTCGTCCCCTTCCAAAATACCATCTCTATCAGCCGGAAAATTGGTAACCCCAAAGAAAAAGCCCGCCTGAAAGACCTCGCCAACAGCATCCGCCCGCACAACTTCGGTGTCATCATCAGAACCGTAAGCGAAGGCGTTGCCATCGAAGAGCTCGACAAAGACATGCGCGATTTGGTGAAGAAATGGAACGATTTGATCCGTGGACTCAAAAATGCACCCCTATCTAGCAAAGTACTCGGTGAAGGCAATCGCCTACAAACCCTGCTTCGCGATATCCTTAACGATTCCTTTACCCAAATTGTAACCAACGATGGAGAAATTCATGCAGCTGTAAAGGAAACCCTGGGCAAATACAATACCGACGCTGAGAAAATTCTAAAACTCCACCAAGGGAAAAATAGTCTTTTCGACCAATATAACGTCAACCGCCAAATTCAAGCGAGCTTCGGTCGCAATGTGCCGTTTAGCGGCGGCGCTTACCTCGTCATCGACCATACCGAAGCCCTCCACGTTGTAGATGTCAACTCCGGTAGCACCTCCTACGACCAACAAAATCGTGAGGAAAATGTGCTCAAAGTAAACCTCGAAGCCGTAGATGAAATCGCACGTCAGGTGAGATTACGCGATATGGGCGGGATTATTGTGATCGACTTTATCGACATGCGCGACCCCAAAAAGAAGAACGAACTGTTCACTGCTTTGAAAGCCGCCATGAAAACCGATCGTGCACGACATACCATCTTGCCAATGAGTAAGTTTGGTTTGGTGCAAATCACCCGTGAACGCGTTCGTCCCGCTACCGAAATTGCAACCCAAGAAGTATGTATCAGTTGCAACGGAACCGGCAAAATGGATTCTAGCGTGCAGTTGTTGGATCGCATCGAAAACGAGATCAACTACCTGTGGGAAAATATGAACCAGAAACAAGTCACCTTGCGAGCCAACCCATTGATTACCAACTTTTTCAAACAAGGCATGCCCTCGTTGAGAATGAAATGGTGGCTAAAACACAAGCACTGGCTAAAACTTCAGGCCGATCCGTCTTTGTCGCTGACAGCCTATCAATTGGAGAACGACCTCAAGCAGGTAGTGAATCAAGAGGCCTAAGTCATTTTTGCGATTTTCCGTAATATCGATTGCGCCTAGTTGCGATTTTCCGTAATATCGAAGTGCTAAACCCACTTACTTTCGGAACATGAAAAAATTAATTACCCTTTTTCTTACCCTGTCTCTCGTATTAACTACTTGGGCTCAAAATCAAACCGTCCGCGGAATCCTGCGCGATAAAGAATCCCAGTCCGTAATTACCGGAGCCAAAATCTTCTTCGAAGGCCCCGTTACCAACCCGCCCGCCTCGTTCGAAACCACCTCCAATGAAAAAGGTGAATTCGTTTTTAACGATATCCCCGTGGGTCGATACGCCATCGCCGTTGAAGCAAAAGATTACCAAATTTTTGGCACAAACAATATCGTTGTTACCTCCGGAAAAGAAGTAATCCTCGCTTACGAACTCGAACAAGTCATCGAACGCGTGGGCGAAGTCAGCATCAAAGCCAAACCAAAAGGCGACAAACCCAATAACGATGCAGCACTGATCTCTGCGCGATTGTTTACCGTGGATGAAACAGACCGTTTTGCCGGAAGTCGGGGCGACCCAGCGCGTATGGCATCGAACTTTGCCGGTGTGCAAGGGGCCGATGATTCCAGAAACGATATCGTTGTTCGCGGAAACTCACCCCAAGGGATTTTGTGGCGTATGGAAGGCATCGACATTCCAAACCCCAACCACTTTGCCATTCCTGGAACTACCGGTGGATCCGTATCGATCATCAACAACAAAATTTTAGGCAACTCCGATTTCTTTACCGGAGCCTTCCCTGCCGAATATGGAAACGCCAATGCCGGCGCTTTTGACCTGAAATTGCGCAACGGTAACAACAAAAAACGCGAATACAGCTCTCAACTCGGCTTATTGGGATGGGACGCACTCGCCGAAGGGTACGTGAGCAAGAAAAGTGGAGCCAGTTATTTGATCACCTACCGCTACTCTACCCTCGCCGCTTTTGGCGCACTAAAAATCCCCATCGGAACCGATGCCATCCCCAATTACCAAGATTATTCGTTTAAGTTTAACCTGCCGATGAAAAACAACAAAGGTAATTTGAGCTTCTTTGCGATTGGTGGGGCGAGCGACATCGACATTAATATCAGCAAGCAAAAAGAGAGCAGTTCGGAATTGTATGGCGACAACGATCGCGACCAGCACTTTGCATCAAAAATGCATGTTTGGGGTAGCACTTTTCAGTATAACATCGACAAAAACAGTTATTTCAAGATTACAGCGGCAACCACCCGTCAGAGCGTAAATGCCCACCACGAGCTGGTTTTCCGTCATGTCACCGACACCGTTGTCCGCGATGGCAAATCCTACTTACAATACAAAAACGATTCGATCGTTCCCAACTTGGGCTATATGTTCGATACCAAAACTTATGGCATTCATGCGTTTTACAACAAAAAATTCTCGGCCCAGAGTTCGATGAAAATTGGGGTTCAAGCCACACAATACAATTATACGCTTGTGGATAGCGCATTGAATTTCAACCCTACCAGCAATTTGTTTTGGAAGTTTAGCACGCGTTGGAATTCTAACGGAACTGCGTTTATGTTGATTCCTTATGTGCAATGGAAATACAAGTTCTCACCGGCGTTCACCATCAGCACTGGAATTCAAATGCAGACGTACACGGTGAACTACGACCCAAGCAATACGCCTTTGGCTAGAACTGCGATGGCGGGCGACAAAAAATACAGCAACACCAGCAACAGCGGTCCTTTGTTGCGTTTCGGAGCGCGATACCAAGTCACCAAGCGCGATGCAATCAACTTGGGATTGGGAATGCATTCACAGAATCAAAGCGCTTACGTTTACTACTACCAAAAACCCGGAAACAACACGCCTCACAACTTAGGCATGGGACTTTCTAAGAGCAATCACGCGGTTTTGGGATGGGATCACCAAATGGGCAAAGCCAGCAGAATCAAGGTAGAAACCTATTATCAGGCACTGAAGAACCTACCCGTAGAGATGCTTATGGCTAGCAACAATTACAAGGGTTCATCGTTCAGTTTGGCCAACACTGGCAGCGGTTTCTCTCGTTTCTTCCCAGACAGTTTGCAGAATACCGGCAGCGGATACAATTATGGCATCGAGTTTACGGTAGAAAAATTCTTTAGCAAGGGCTTCTATTATTTGGCATCGTTGAGTTTGTTTGATGCGCAGTACCAGGGCAGTGACGACGTATGGAGAAGTAGCGATTTCAATACAAACTATGCGGCCAACGGATTGATAGCCAGGGAATTTGTTTTCAAAAATAAGAACTCATTGAACATTGGTGGCAAGGTGACATTTGCCGGTGCACGTAGATTCTCTCCGATCGATACGATGGCTACGATTTACGAGCGCGAATACATCGAGAAGAGTGATTTGAAAAACACCCAGCGCTTTGGAACAGCTTACCAGCGTTTTGATGTAAGGATTGCATACCGAATCAATGCGGCCCACGTTTCTCACGAGATTGCTTTTGACTTGGTAAATGTAACCAACCGCAAGAACGTGTTGAAGTACAGCTATATTGATACAGCACCTTATTTCCGTCAGACCTACCAATTGGGCTTCTTGCCATTGTTTTATTACAAGTTGAATTTTTAAGAGGGCTGCTGATGTCCAATCGGCAACACATGTGAATAACGGTCGCCGCGCGCTCCGCGCGCGGCGACTATCTTCGCCCATTATGAGAATTGGATTGAGTTTCTTAGCCCTGGCATGTATCGCCCTTTCTTCTTGCGTTACCAAAAAACAATACCAAGCCCTCGAAGCTTCCAAAACAGAAATGGAATCCTCGCTCAAGCGCAAAAACGACGACTGTGTTGAAAAAAATGCGGCCCTCGTAGCGAGTATCGCCCAACTCGAAGCCGAAAAAGGAGAAAAAGAAAAACATATCTCCGCCCTCAAAGACACCATCGAAACCTGCCAAGTGCAACTCGATGAAAATCTTCAATACATCCGGAATCTTGGATCTTCGCTAGATGCGCAACGACAAAATCTGGCCCAAGAAATCAACGAGAAAAACAAAACCCTAGCTACCAAAGAGCTAGAACTCAATACCGCACTGGCAAAGGCCGAAGCCGAACGCGCCCGTCTAGAGCAACTTCGTAAAGAACTTGAAAAAACATCGCAACGCGTGAAAGACCTCGAAGCCGAACTTTCCAAAAAAGAACGCGCCGTCCGCGAACTCAAAGAAGCCATTGCCAAAGCATTGGCCGGTTTCGAAAAACTCGATATCAAAGTGGAATACCGCAATGGAAAAGTCTATGTGATTCTACCCGAGAAATTGTTGTTCGCCTCTGGCTCAATCGACGTGGATCCAAAAGGCCGCGAAGCCCTCATCGAAATTGGCAAAGCCCTCAACAAACAACCCGATGTGCAAATGGCGATTGAAGGTCATACCGACAATGTTCCGATGAAAGGCGCCATCAAAGACAACTGGGATTTGAGTGTTTTGCGCGCTACTAGCATCGCCCGAATTTTGATTGCCGATGCCAATATGAGCCCCAAGCGCATCCAAGCCGTAGGCAGAGGCGATACCCAGCCCGTTGCCGGAAACGACACCCCAGAAGGACGTGCGAAGAACCGCAGAACCGAGATTGTGCTTACCCCTCAACTCGATAAAATCCTGGAAATTCTCAATAATTAATTGGGATGATCCTGATTGCCGCCATCGAAAACCACAAAAATTCGGAAATCGATGCGCTTTGTAACGATTATGTGAAGCGTTGCGCCCCAATGCACGCCGTAAAACTCGAACTGCTTCCCGCTGCTAGAACCCCCGATCCCGAAACCCAAAAAGCCAAGGAATCTGAGACCTTGCTCAAAATGATGAAGCCGGGCGATACCCTGATTCTGTGCGATGAACGAGGCAAAACCTTCAGCAGCAGGGCCTTCGCCACCCACCTCGAAAAAACCCTCTCCCAGTCCCGCGGAAAAATCATCATCGCCATTGGCGGCGCATATGGTTTCACCGATGAACTTAGAAATCAATACCCCAGCATCCGCCTATCGGATTTCGTTTTCCCTCACCACTTGGCGCGTTTGGTCCTTACCGAGCAAATCTACCGAGCCCTCAACATCCTCAAAGGAACGGGGTATCACCACGATTGAGGTTCATCTTGGCCCCAAAGCCACTCCCCTGAACCTGCCCCAACCGATTTCACCCCAAATTCCCTCCCAATTTCGTATTTTTGTAAAATCCCATGAACCTAGAACAGGCGCTATCTGATCACATTGCCTCAGCCATCGAAACCCTCTATGGCAGCAACCCACAACCCGTGAAACTCGAGCGGACAAACCCAGATTTTGCTGGGGATTACACTTTTGTGGTTTTCCCTCTGTTGCGCCTTTCGAAATCTACCCCCGAAGCCACCGCCAATGCCATTGGTGAGTCGCTCAAAGAAAACGCCCCCATCGTGAGCGATTTCAACGTGGTAAAAGGGTTCTTGAACATCGTGCTCAACACACAGATTTACGCCGATTTCCTAAAGGATAATTGGAACAATGCCTCGTTCGGACAAACATCGATAGGCAAAGGCAAAAAGGTGATGGTGGAATACTCATCGCCCAATACCAACAAACCCCTACACCTGGGTCACGTGCGCAACAACCTATTGGGCGTATCTGTCGCAAACCTCTATAAAACAGCAGGTTACGATGTGGTTATGGCCAACTTGGTGAACGACAGGGGCATACACATTTGCAAGTCGATGATTGCCTGGCAGAAGTTTGGCAACGGCGAAACCCCAGAATCTACGGGGATGAAAGGCGACCACTTGGTGGGCAAATACTATGTGATTTTCGAGAACGCCCTTCGCGAAGAAACACTACCTACCATTGAATCGGCGCTTACGGGCAACTGGGCACCGGAAGGCGACATCGCCCAAACCAAATATGCCGCGATTTACGGTCAGCTCCAACAAGCCCCCGAAGAAAAGCAAATCTCAAAACTCAAAGACGATATCAAGGAATTGGTGAGAAATCAATCCCCTTTGATGCGTGAAACCCAGCAAATGCTGCGCGATTGGGAAGCCGGCCTACCCGAAGTCATCAGCCTTTGGCAAACGATGAACGCTTGGGTTTACAGCGGATTCGAAAAAACCTACGCGCGATTGGGTGTTTCCTTTGATCAATATTATTACGAATCGAATACCTACAAGTTGGGCAAAGACGTGGTGGACGAAGGTCTGCAGAGTGGTGTATTCTATCGCAAAGCCGACGGCAGTGTTTGGATCGATTTGCGCGAAGACGGGCTCGATGAAAAGCTTGTTTTGCGAGGCGATGGCACCAGCGTTTATATCACCCAGGACATTGGAACGGCGGATCTAAAATTCCAGCAACACCATGTAGATCAAAGTATCTATGTGGTTGGCAATGAGCAAGATTACCACTTCAAGGTGTTGTTTTTGATCATGAAAAAACTGGGCCGACCTTTCGCTGATGGGATGCACCACTTGAGCTACGGCATGGTGGATTTACCCAGCGGGAAGATGAAAAGTCGCGAGGGCACCGTTGTGGATGCCGACGAACTCGTTCAGGAAATGGTGGACGAAGCCAAGGCCAAAACCATCGAACTGGGTAAAACGGAAGGATTGGTAGACGCAAAGCTTGCTAACTTATACGAATCCTTAGGTTTATCGGCTTTGAAATTCTTTATTCTCAAAGTAGATCCCCGCAAGCGGATGTTGTTCAACCCCCAGGAGAGCATTGATTTTCAGGGCGATACGGGTCCTTTCATCCAATACACTTACGCCAGGATTCAGAGTATTTTGCGTTCAGCCGGCGAAGGGGATTGGCAGACTTCAGAAATCAATTCCGCGCTTTTGCCAGTTGAAATCGAAACCATCCAAACTTTGTATCGCTACCCAGAAGAGGTTAACAAAGCTTGCAATGAATCATCACCTGCCGTGATTTGTCAGTACGCCATTGATCTCGCCCGCACATTCAACCGTTTTTACAATGAATGTCACATCATGCGTGAAACCGACTCAATCGTAAAAAACACCCGCCTCAAACTGGCTTACCACACGGCCCACACCCTCAAGCATACCTTGGGCTTACTAGGTATCGAGGTTGTTGAGCGGATGTGATCAAACCTCCCGATCGGGATTCTCTTTGAGAAACTGCGCCCAGCCGCCAGCCTTGTTCTTGCCACCCGCAGTGCCTCCCTTGGTAGTGCCAAACGCCCGTGGTGCAAACTGATAGAAATGACAGACTGCCGCCGCCAACCCATCCGTGGCATCCATCGTTTCTGGTTTTTCTTCGAAATTGAATTCCGCATGCAGCATCGCAAAAACTTGTTCCTTGCTCGCATTCCCACTCCCCGCAATCGATTGCTTGATCTTGCGAGGCACATACTCAAAAACCGGCAACCCCTTGCCAATCGCCGCCGCAATGGCAACCCCTTGGGCCCGACCCAATTTGAGCATCGACTGAACGTTCTTTCCAAAAAAGGGAGCCTCAACCGCAACTTCCGTTACTTCGAACCCCTCAATCAGCGCTGTCACCCGCTCATAAATGTGATGTAACTTCTCCCCCGCATCGCCCACCTTGGCCAATCGAACCACGCCCAAACCCAACAAACGCGGCTTGTTTCCATCAATCTGAATCATTCCGTACCCTAGCAAATTAGTGCCAGGATCAATGCCCAATATTACCCGCGGTTTCTCCACCCTACAAAGATGCCGATTTCCGAAAAAATCCGAGGAAAATTTCCGAAATTTGTAGAAATTCATTTACAAAACCTATTCATGGCTTTCGATTTAAACCTCATCCAATCCGTTTACCAAAGAATGCCCCAACGCGTGGCCGCCGCCCGTGAACTATTGGGAAGACCCCTCACACTCACCGAGAAAATCCTTTTCTCTCACCTGTGGGATAACGCCGCGCCGCAAGCCTTCGGACGTGGTAACGATTACGTAGATTTCGCCCCAGACCGTGTAGCCATGCAAGACGCAACCGCCCAAATGGCATTGTTGCAGTTCATGCAAGCCGGCCGACCTAAAGTAGCTGTACCCTCAACCGTACATTGCGATCACCTCATCACCGCCAAAACTGGTGCCGGTGAAGACCTTACCAAAGCAACCACAGAAAGCGCCGAAGTCTATGATTTCCTCGCCTCTGTTTCCAATAAATACGGCATCGGATTCTGGAAGCCCGGAGCCGGAATCATTCACCAAGTTGTACTCGAAAACTACGCCTTCCCCGGCGGAATGATGATCGGTACCGATTCTCACACCGTGAACGCGGGTGGTTTGGGTATGATCGCCATCGGTGTGGGTGGTGCAGACGCTTGCGACGTGATGGCTGGCCTGCCATGGGAACTCAAATGGCCAAAACTGATCGGTATCAAACTCAGCGGCAAACTCAGCGGTTGGGCAGCCCCTAAAGACGTGATCCTGAAAGTCGCTGGCATCCTTACCGTAAAAGGTGGAACCGGTGCAATCGTGGAATACTTCGGTGAAGGTGCCAACGCCATGAGCTGTACCGGAAAAGGTACCATCTGTAATATGGGTGCCGAAATTGGTGCAACCACCTCAACCTTCGGATACGATGATTCTATGGAGCGTTACCTCCGTGCCACCGGCCGTGAAGCCATCGCCAACGCTGCCAACGGTGTTCGTGAGCACCTCAATGCGGATGTGGAAGTATACGAAAACCCAACAGCCTACTTCGACGAAGTAATCGAAATCAACCTGTCTGATTTGGAGCCCCATTTGAACGGCCCATTTACACCAGATTTGGCTACCCCTATCTCTAAAATGAAAGAAGTTGCCGCCGCCAACGGTTGGCCCACAAAAGTTGAAGTGGGTTTGATTGGTAGCTGTACCAACTCCTCCTACGAAGATATTTCTCGTGCCGTCTCTTTGGCCAAACAGGTTTCTGAAAAGAACCTAAAAACCAAAGCAGAATACTTGATCACCCCCGGTTCTGAACAAGTAAGATATACCATCGAGCGCGATGGCTTCCTCGACGTGTTTGAGCAAATCGGTGCCAAAGTGTTTGCAAACGCTTGCGGACCTTGCATTGGCATGTGGGATCGCATGGGAGCCGACAAACAAGAAAAGAATACCATCGTACACTCGTTTAACCGCAATTTCGCGAAACGCGCCGATGGAAACCCAAATACATACGCGTTTGTAGGTAGCCCTGAACTCGTTACAGCACTGGCGATTGCGGGTGATTTGACTTTCAACCCACTCACAGATACATTAATGAACGAAAATGGCGAAGCAGTGATGCTAGATGCCCCAACCGGCTACGAATTGCCAATCCTCGGATTCGCAGTTGAAGATGCAGGATACCAAGCCCCAGCCGCCGATGGCAGCAGCGTGGAAGTGAAAGTAGCGCCAAACAGCAGCCGCTTGCAACTCCTCGACCCTTTCGCAGCTTGGGAAGGCACCGACCTCAACAACCTTAAATTATTGATCAAAGCAAAAGGAAAATGTACCACCGACCACATCTCTATGGCTGGTCCTTGGTTGAAATTCCGCGGTCACCTCGATAACATATCAAACAACTTGCTCATAGGCGCCATCAACTTCTTCAACGAAAAACCCAATGAAGTAAAAAACCAGTTGAACGGCGATTACGATACCGTACCAGGTACCCAACGCGCCTACAAAGCCGCGGGTATTGGCACCATCGTAGTGGGCGATGAAAACTACGGTGAAGGATCTAGCCGCGAACACGCTGCCATGGAACCCCGTCATTTGGGCGTTCGTGCAGTGTTGGTGAAGAGCTTCGCACGTATCCATGAAACCAACTTGAAGAAGCAAGGGATGTTGGCATTGACATTTGCCGATAAAGCCGATTACGACAAAATTCAGGAAGCCGATACTATCAGCATCCTCGGATTGACCGAATTCGCGCCAAACAACCCTTTGCAAATGGTATTGAACCACGCCGATGGCAGCAGCGATACTATCACTGTGAACCATAGCTACAACGAACAGCAAATCGATTGGTTTGTTGCCGGTGGCGCGTTGAACATCATTCGCAGAAGCGTGGCATAATTACCTCCTTTATACAATCTAACCATGAAAGGCGAGAAGTGGATATATCCGATCACACTTGTCGCCTTTCTTTGTTTACGGGCCTTTGCCTATAGTTATTTTTCTGGCAACTACACCGATTCCGACCAATGTGTAATGTGGCAGATGGCGGACGATTTTGCCCATTTCCGATTCCACACCCCCTTTTTTTACGGTCAACTCTATTCCTCCGGCCTCGAAGCTTGGCTCGCAGCACCCTTCATTTGGTTGGGAATCCCTGTCTATCGCTCGGTTCCGTTGGTCACAGCACTCATGTCGACCCTCCCGTGGATTTGGATGTCGCACCTCGCACGAAAACGCAGCGGTAACCTGGCAGGCAGCGCAATTCTCTGCTTGAGCTTGGCCTTTCCAATTTCATGGCTGCAAACAACTTACATCTCTCGCGGTTTCATGCAATCCGTGTTTCTGACATCCTTGGCGACGAGGTTCATCCATCGATCGCGACTCTGGTTCAACATCGGACTACTACTGATGGGCTGGGGATTGATGCAAAACGCGAATGGACTGCTACTGCTGCCGGGTGTCTTCCCTATTTGGATGGCGGAGTTTAGCCGTTTCGCTGGAATAAAGTCGACTCCGGTCCGACAGACCGCTGTTAATTCAATTCGCTTAATATGGCCAGCGACATTGGGGCTTATTATACTCGTGATCACCTACGCGACGCTAAAATCACAACATCCGGAATGGATGATTCATGCAACGGTTCAGACCAATTTCTCGTGGCAAGTTTTTTCTGAGAGCATCCAGCGTTACAACTGGTTTTTGCAGCACACTTACGGCGGACGTTCGCCATTGTTGGGTTGCGGGTTAATCGCATTGGCTGTTTTGCTAGTTGCTACGCCCACATCCAAAAATCAATGGCTAGGTTTTTTGGGGATTTTATTGCTGCCTTTGGTCATGCTTGCAGTAGAAAAGACAACGGACGGCACGGAGAACATCTTCTTTGGCTACGGTCGATTTTTCTTGGCGATACCCTTTGCGTGGGGTTGGCTGGTGTCTAGTTCGGGATTTTCGTTCCGCGGATTGAAGCGCTTTTGGGAAGTCACCATCAAATGTCCATTTATATTTTTTGGCCAATTTCAGATCCCGTCCAAGCTTATTAAACCCGTTTATTCCATCTGCCTTTTTGCTGCTGTTGGCCTTTATGGTTATCGTTTTTGGGACAAGTGCAGCATTCGAGAGTTGGGCAAAACCTATGTTCCGGTGATGATTTACCCTATCAATCAGTTGCGCGGCGATGCCGAGAAGATGGCAAACCTCTGCAGAACCCAGAAAATTGGCGCGGTGATTGTATTAGACCACTACGTTTTGGAGACAGCGAGCATGGGATTTCAGCAGTTGGCACAGTTTCCTTTCAAAGCAGGCACACCCAAAGAACTTCCCGGTGGGGGATTTCCATACGACACACTTTCAATATTATCAATTCCGATAGAAATTGGGCCATCAATTTTCAAAATCCACGAGACAATTCCAATTATTCGTCCAAAATACGAACGTCGACATTGGCTATTAAAAGAAATAAAAGACCACCATTACATCCCACACAAGGTCGCTGTAATGGATGTTTTCAAAGACAGCGCTTGGGGTGATCGACTTCCGTTCAAACATACTTTGTCTGATGTTCGCGGACCCGTATTCATTTTTGAAACTGGAGAGATGACGTTATCTGATTTTTTAGATTTGATTCTAAAACCTTCAGAATAGAATTTACATGCGTTTCCCGCTCAATTGGTAATGGTCGAACAGCGCATTTTCAAAGTCCCGACCTACCCCAGCCTTCACCGCCACTCGATAACAAACTTGCTCTGTATACTCGCTGCCTAAAACCCGAGCGCCGTACTTTGCAATCAGTCGATGTATCTCCTGTTCGTGCTCAAAAGCCGATGAAATTTCATAGGTTTCTTCAATGAATTTTTCGAGGCGGCCGGCGGCGCGCAGCGCCGACTCGGCCGCCTCCCCATAACTCTCTATCAAACCCGGAATCCCCAACAACGTCCCACCAAAATATCGCACCACCACCACCACCACGTTTGTGACACCAACGCTAATAATCGACCGTAAAATGGGTCTACCTGCAGAATTACTCGGCTCCCCATCGTCGTTCGCCCGCTGCGCCTCGCCCCGCGCCCCCATCACCCAAGCATAACAATGATGCGTGGCATCCGGATACTGCCGCTTCAAACCCTCCAATTTTTCCTTGATGTCCTGGTCCGACTTCACCCCATAAACAAATGCAAAAAACTTGCTACCCCGCTCACGCAAAACGAATTCCGCATCGCGCTCCACCTCATAATATACGTCGGAAAATAAACTCACTCCGCCCGATCCCCTTCACCAGCTTCGATGCCAACTGAACCAAAATTCCGATGCCAAACCCAATGCTCATCAGACCCCAAATCCTGTTCCCGAATCAATATCGATCGATCCAAATTCGGCGATTCGATTCCTGATCCCAAATGCATTTGCGAATTTCGCAAAATATGAATGTCATCTACGCAGTCCGCATCCAAAAACAATTGCAAAATCGATGCACCGCCCTCAACCAAAATCAATCCCAAACCCTTCTCCCGGTATAACCACCTCAACAATTCCAACAAATCCAAATCGCCGCCAACAACCCACAATTCTCCGTCGCTCCGACCCAAACCCTCAACCGTATATTCTCCGCGACCATTTCGATCCAATACGATGCGAATCGGCTGCTTTGAAACCTCCAACCCACGGACATTCAACTTCGGCTTGTCCGAATTCCAAGTGTTCACCCCGACCAAAATCGCATCGACATCAGCACGCAAATTATGTACCCACCGACCCGATTCCTCGCCGGAAATTAAAAGTCTCTCGTCTTTGACGAGACCAATATACCCATCACCGGTCTCTGCCCACTTCGCAACAACGGCTGTCCGGCCTAAAACCTGATTAACCCAAAACATGCGATTCAAACCCCTGCATTCATCCTCCAGCACTCCCACCAACACCTCAATCCCCGCAGCGCGCAACAAACCCACACCCTTTCCACTCACCAACGGATTGGGATCCAATACCCCCACAACCACACTGCCAACACCCTTCTCCAAGATCAAATTTGCACAAGGCGGCGTCTTCCCGAAATGAGCACAAGGCTCCAACGAAACATATAAAATACAATCCGAAAAATCACTAGCCCCCAATCCCTCAAACAACATCCGCTCCGCATGCGCCCCGCCAAAATAAGCATGCCACCCCTCAGCCACAACCACCCCGTCACGCACTAACACGGCACCCACCATCGGATTTGGACTCACCCGGCCCCGTCCGCGTTCCGCAAGTTCCAAACAGCGCAACATATATTTTCGATGCGCATCCTTCGTCAATCCGCCCCACAACACATCCTCCGCCAATCCACCAAAATTTATAAAATCCGAAAATTCCATCTCGCCCATCAATCAATCAAAACCTTAAAAACCACGCAAAAAAATCCATCAACGACCAAACAACTTCATCGCCTCAGACACATACGTCTTCACGCAAGCATATACCTTCCCGCCGTCAGCATTCCGCTCAATCCCATTCCCTGTGCGCACAACCACCATCCCCCGCGACGGAATCAACACAATATACTGACCCTTCAAACCCTGAAAATAACTGAACTTCACCCCGTCTACCTCGCCCAACCAAAACGAATGTCCGTAATTCACAGACCGCGGTGCCTCCGGGTGATTCGCCGATACAAACGGACGTTGAGCCATAGCCAAAAAGCCAGAATCAATCAACCCATCGCCGTGATGCATCACCAGCAAGCCCAACCGACCAAAATCGCGAGCCCGGGCGTTGAAACAACAAAAATTCAATTCCCGTCCATTCTCCTTATCCAAAGACCACGTCGCCGGCGCCTCAGCACCCAATGGCTTCCAAATTCTTTCCGATGCCAATTCTGCCAAATGTTTTCCCGTCGCCTTCTCCAAAACCAACCCCAACAACTGCGTCGCACCACTCTGATATTCAAACACTTCCCCCGGCTTCACCACCACCGGCACCTGTCGCATCGTAGCCTCAATATCGCTCCCGTAATACGCCTTCGCCGTGATCCCAAAAGGCGACACATAACTTTCATTCCAAGCCAACCCGGCCGTCATCGTGATCAAATGCCTCAACGTCAACGCCTTCGCATTCTCCTCCAACGCCTCATTTTGATACCCCTCCACATCCTTCACCGCACCCACCCAAGGCAAAAACTTCCGCACCGGCTCGTCCCACGACGATATTTCACCGCGCTCAATCGCATTCTCCACCAACAGACATGTGATCGTTTTGGCCATCGAAAACGAATTCGTAGGTACCCGAGCATCCACCGGCTCAAAATATTTCTCGCACACCAACGTATCGTTGCGAAACACCAAAAAAGAACCGCTCTCGGTTTTATTCAACATCGCCACCAACCCCTCACTCAAAGCGGCCTCCGAAGCGCCTTCCAATGTCGTCAAAGTAGACACATGTGATGGATCATTAGCGATTTCTCGCGTATCGAACCCCTTGTAATCCAAATAGTTAGCCGATTTCTGTCCGATCATGTACGTCAACCGAACCCCCTTGATCAAATATCCCCATGGCGAAACCCACACCACCCCGGTCAATACCGTAGCAATGCCCAACACCAACAAAAAGCGCTGAAAAGCCTTCATCATATTCAAATGTAATCAAACATTCCAAAGTTTGCACCCACCAAAATCCAATTCGAAATCCCCTCATATAACTTTTACCAATAATCCTACGAATTCCGCAAACCCTCCGCCCCCGATTGTATATTTGTAATTTATGATGTCGAAATCCGCACGCCTCTCCCTCTCCCTCCTATTCCCAACCCTAGCCCTTTTCGGACTATATAGCCTAATTTCGCTGGGTCAGAACGAAAAAAGCAACGGCAATTCCCAAAAAGAAAACGCCCAACACCCCGGCTATTACGAGCAATGGTTCCAAGAAAAAAAGGACGCCAACGGCCAAATACCCCCCTTCCTTCGCTCACAATGGGCACAATACGATGCAAAAAAACTCGACCGTCGTGCTGGCAACAGCCCAATCGATACCGTGATTGAACTCGGACCCAACAACGTAGCCGGCAGAACCCGCGCGCTATGGGTCGACCCCCGAAACGAAAAAATTATCCTCGCCGGTGCCATCTCAGGTGGACTGTGGCGCAGCGAAAATGGTGGCACAAGCTGGAAACCCATCAACGAACATGAAGTTTCTATGATGCCATCCGCCCTTACCTCAAACCCATATAACCACAACGAAGTCTATTACGGAACCGGCGAAAGCAGAGCCAATTCGGCCGATGTGGATGGCGAAGGCGTTTTCAAATCAACCGACGGTGGTAAGACCTTCAACCAACTCTCCTCCACAGTAAAACTCAATGGTTTCAATGCGAT
This sequence comes from Bacteroidota bacterium, assembly GCA_041192805.1. Classification (GTDB taxonomy): domain Bacteria; phylum Bacteroidota; class Bacteroidia; order NS11-12g; family UBA955; genus UBA955. Next base: position 27,323 of record JBEEMF010000009.1, read on the forward strand.
ATGGGACATCGAACATTCAGAAATCGACTCCCAAACGATATTCGTTGGCACCAATAATTATGGCCTCTATCGCTCAACTGATGGCGGCGCAACTTGGTCCATCGCTTACAATGGCGGAAACAAACAAGTCACCGATGTGGTTTGTCTTCCCAACGGCCGCGTGATGGCTACCATGCAATCCAACCTCGTTGTGGCATCCGACTCCAACGGAAAACCCGGCACCTTCAAAACACTCACCTTCCCGAGCGCTCCCAATGCTGGAACCTATAGAACGATAAAATTAGACTACTGTCAAAAATTCCCAAAAGTGGTCTTTGCCGTGTTCGAAGGATTCGCTTTTGATGCCGCCCCCGTGGCTTTCTATAAGAGCAGCGATGGCGGAAATACTTGGAAAGCCAAAACCGCTCCCACCGCAGCCGGACCCGGTTATCAGGCCTATTGCATGGTGATGGGTGCGCACCCAACCGACACAAACAGTATCGTGGTAGGCGGACGTGATATCTGCAGAACTAACAACGGTGGAACCTCGTGGACCCCGCTCGAAATCGGTCATTCCGACCACCATTCTTATGCGTTTTTGCCCAAAACAACGACCGAATTCCTAATGGGTGGAGATGGCGGCGTATATCGATATAAATGGTCATCCACTGCTGTTGCGGCCAATCTCAACAACGGCTACCGCGTAACCCAGTTCTATTGCGGCGGCTACGGTCCCATTGGGATGGTCGGCATTTCCGGCGCTCAAGACAATGGAACACAAGTCGCTGAGAAGCCCCTCGTGAGTCAGCGATTCTTCGGCGGAGATGGCGCCTATTGCAATATCGGGCAGCAAGACGGAAGCATCGCCTACATGAGTTATCAAAACGCTGCGATCCATGTGATGAACAACTTCAGCCCCAGCAATCGCGGCAACACAACCAACATCGTTGACCCTCGATTTACAACCGATGGCGTGGATTTTATCAACCTTTACGAAATGAATCTGTCCGACCAAAACATGGTTTTTTATCGCACCAACAAATACCTCTATCGCACGATGGATATGGGTTTCACTTGGGACCAGATGACAACCAGCTTGAGGGCGGGGATTAAGGCGATTGGCATTAGCAGACAAGAAAATCCGGTCGTTTATTTTGGCGGCACGGCGGCGCAGCTATACAAAATTGAGCATGCGGCTACGGCGATCCCGGGCAAGGAGGTCAACTACAATTCCAGTGTTCCTTCGGCCGTCACCAACGATTTAATCAAGGGGATGACGGTTCACCCAAAAAATCCATATGTGTTGTATGTGGCGTTTTCAAACATCAGCAACCAGCCTCGCGCGTGGAAGGTGACCGGGTTGGACAGCGTTACTAACAAACCCGTTTGGAAGAATATTTCGGGCGATTTGCCTCCGGGTTTACCAGTAAATATGATGGCGGTGGATCCTTACCGTCCGGACGAAGTCTTTTTTGCGGGCACCGATTTTGGTTTGTATTACAGCATCGACAGTGGCAAAACGTGGAGCAAGGATTACCGCGTTCCAAATGTTGCCGTTCACGAAATCAAGATGCGCGACGACCGTACTTTGTTTGTAATCACCCATGGTCGGGGGATGTTTGCTTTGCCTCTGGTTTACATGGAAGCGCCGGTTTCAGTTTCCCGTTTGTCGCGTGGCAGTTCGATTAAATTATACCCCAACCCGAGCAGCAGTTCGATTTCTGTTCGCGGAACGATGTCGATGCAAAATTTGAGTTATCGCGTATACAACTTGCAGGGCGCTTTGGTTTTGGAAGGTCGTTTTGGTAATGGTGTTTCCAGCGGAGGCGGCGGCGATTTTGGCACCGGCGATTCTAGCGCGATCCCAATAGCGAACTTGCCCAACGGCACTTACTTTTTGCAATTAGACGGCGAAAAATCACGCACTATCACTTCTAAGTTTATCGTTCAACATTAAAAAAATATGTCAGATCCAGTCGTAGAATCCCAATTAAAATCTTTGGAGGCCCAGTTGGGCGAATTGAACGATTTTTTATTGGAGGTGAGCACCGACATGGTCGATGGAAAGTTTACGGAGCATCCAATTTACGTGGCGCATCAGGAGCAAGCCAAGATTGGCGAAATGATTGTGGATCGCGATGAATTCGGATTTCCCTATTCGATTAATGCCACCACAATAGAGCGATTTTTGGAATTGGGCATTTTGCAGAAGGAGCGATTGGGTGCTTTTTTGAAGACCTACGGCAATCCGAAAGTTAAGTGTTGTGTATTTTTGATGGTAGCTCCCGAGCCTCAGTTTGTTTTTCATAATTTCAAGGGCGGTTCAGCGGCCGGCGCTGGAAAAAGTTCCGCTGTGGCTGACGCATAAATTCAAGGCGCGCGATCTATTACATTTGCACCAAGCCCTCCGAAAAATAAAACAACTCCCAATTTGCCATCCCCAACCATAAATATCGTTGTTCTAAATTACAATACGCGCAACCTGTTACAACAGTGTTTGCCGATTGTGATTCGGAACAGTCAGTATCCGGGGGCAACCATTACTGTGGTTGACAATGCCTCCACCGACGGAAGTGCTGAGTTTATGTTGGGCCATTACCCAGAAATTCGTTTCATTCAGCTTTCCGAAAATACCGGTTACGCAGGCGGATACAACGAGGCGTTAAAGCAGTGTACCGAGGATTATTTTGTTTTGTTGAATTCCGATGCAGAGCCCGATGAGCAATGGCTATCGCCATTGCTAGAATTGGTTGCGCAACACCCGGATTTGGGTGCGGCGCAGCCGCACCTCATCGACTATTACAAGCGCAACAAATTCGAATACGCCGGCGCAGCCGGCGGATTCATCGACAAATACGGTTATCCATTTTGTCGGGGTCGGATTTTCGGCAACGTTGAAACCAATCAAGGACAATACAACAACCCGATGCCCATTTTTTGGGCTTCCGGCGCGGCATTATTCATCAAACGCGAAGCCTGGGAACGAGCCACCGGCTTGGATCTCGCCTTCTTCGCCCACATGGAAGAAATCGATTTGTGTTGGCGACTTCAACTCATGGGCTACAGCATTTGGTCTTGCCCCGATTCCCGCGTTTTTCACATCGGCGGCGCCACCCTCTCCAACCAAAGTCCGCGAAAAACATTTTTAAATTTCCGCAACAACTTGTTGATGCTGCACAAAAATTTGCATCCATCTGAAAAGTCTGGGCGCATCTTGGCTCGTAAACTACTCGATGGCTTGGCCGGCGTTTTCTTTATGCTGCAGGGCAAGTGGTCGCACATTCCGCAAATTGTAAAAGCCCACCGCGAATTCGACCGCATCAAATCCCAATTCCCGGCCACTCACGGTGCCAAAACGTTGGCAGAATTAAACGGCAGTATAACCCAATCTATTGTTATCGGATATTTTACACGTGGTAAAAAAACATGGCAACAATGGCAAGACCCTAAACCCAAGTAATCCATGTCAATAACAAATAAAAAAATAGCAGTGATTGGACTTGGTTATGTAGGCTTGCCCCTAACCTTGGCCTTTGCAAAAAAATATTCTACCATTGGCTTTGATGTGAATTCGAAAAGAATAGCAGAACTCAACAACGGAACCGACGTCACAAAAGAAGTACATCACAACGAACTCGTTTCTGCAATCTCTAATTCATTTTCACTTGCATTGACCGACGATAGTAGTCAAATACAAAACAGTGACATATATATTGTCACTGTGCCCACCCCCGTAGACCAGCAAAAATTGCCCGACCTAACTTTTTTATTGGAGGCAACAAAAATGTTGGGTGCGATGATCAGTCCAGGAAATATCGTCATTTATGAATCCACTGTTTACCCTGGTTGTACAGAACATGATTGCGTTCCAATACTGGAGTCAACATCCGGACTCAAATACAACATTGATTTCTTCTGTGGCTACTCACCGGAACGTATCAACCCCGGCGATCGCGTAAATACGCTAACGACTATAAAAAAAGTAACTTCCGGATCTACCCCTGAGATTGCTGAAATAGTTGATCAATTGTATTCATCTATTATCGACGCAGGCACCTTTAAGGCAAAAAGCATCAAAGTTGCAGAAGCATGTAAAGCCATTGAAAATGCCCAACGCGATGTAAATATCTCATTCATAAATGAACTAGCCCTCATCTTTGATTTGATGGACATCGATACGGCCGATGTCCTTGAAGCAGCTCAAACGAAATGGAATTTCCTACATTTTAAACCAGGACTCGTAGGTGGCCACTGTATTGGAGTTGATCCCTATTATCTGGCTTACGAAGCGGAAAAACTTGGCCACAAACCACAGGTGATTCTGAGTGGCCGAAAAGTCAATGACAACATGGCGATTTTTGTGGCGAATAAATTGTTAAAATTGATGGTCTCCAAGAATCTGTCCATCAGCGGGTCACATGTCCTAATTTTGGGTCTAACGTTTAAAGAAAATTGTACGGACATTCGCAATTCTAAAGTTTTCGAAGTGTACGACGAACTCATTGCATTGGGTCTGATTGTGGATGTATTTGATCCAAATGCCAATGCAGAGCAAGTCTATAATCTCCACAAGATCCAACCAGTTACCCAACTAAAAACTTACGACGCCATATTATTAACTGTGGCCCATGATCAATTTTTGAATTTGGATTTCAATGCGCTAAAATCAAATGTAAATAGTGTCATTTTCGATCTTAAATCAATTCTGCCTAGAGAATTGGTTGATGCCCGCTTGTGAAAATAATCTTCTAAAGTTATTTCGTCACTAAATACCCAATATCCAACAATCCTTGGCATTAACGTCATCCGCTTCGCGGGTGATACTTCAACAACGTATCCGCCAAATAGTTACGGTCTAAATGCGTATAAATCTCCGTAGTAGTGATACTCTCATGCCCCAGCATTTCCTGAACCGCACGTAAATCAGCTCCTGCTTCCACCAAATGCGTCGCAAAACTATGTCGGAAAGTATGCGGCGAAATATTCTTCCTCACCCCCGCCTTCAATGCCAAGGCCTTGATTAATAAAAACACCGACTGCCTACTCACGGGTCCACCCCGCTTGCTTAAAAATACAATATCCCTAGCGCCTGGCTGAATGTTCAAGTGAACCCTCACCTGATCCACGTACATTCGAATATGCTTCAAGGCCCGTCCGCCCACCGGCACCAAGCGTTCTTTATTCCCTTTTCCAACAACCTGCACAAAACCCTCCGTGGCGTGGACTTGTGTCATTCTCAACCCCACCAACTCACTCACCCGCAAACCGCAGCTGTAAAGGGTTTCCAACATGGCCACATTGCGCTCCCCTTCCGCCGTGCTTCGATCCACCGCCGAAATCATGGCATCGATTTCCTCTTCGCTCAACACCACAGGCAATTTCCTTCCCGTTTTTGGGGGTTCCAAAAAATCAGCCGGACTCTCTACCAAGCTATCTTCCATCACCAAAAATTTATAAAAGGAACGAACCCCACTTATAATTCTGGCCTGAGACGTAGCCTGAAAACCTAAGTCAGCAACCCACTCAGGAAATTTCTGAATGCGCTGCTGGTCCATATCTAGCGGACCGCTCCACCCTTGAGAAACACTCCACAACTCAAATTTATCTAAATCGGCGATGTAGGCTTCAACGCTGTTCAACGACAGTGAACGCTCCAACTGCAAATACTGCTTGAATCTTTGTTTGGCTCCTATCCAAGCGGGGGTTGTCATTTCGAAACTCCTATTAAACGGGCCCCAACTTATTTGAGCGCCACTTTTTCCACTTGCACCACTTCTTTGGTATCTACATTATAAACCCAAACTACTACATCACAATTAATGGCATTCCATTTGGCTTTGGGAACTACGTAAAAATGTTTTTCTCTTACATATCCCGCGGAAACTGCAGCCGTATTAATGTCACTCCCCAAAGTTGAACCCACCACACCGCGCAAAGCGTGTTCATGGTCGTAGTCATCCACCACTCCACCTGGTGCATCTTGGTCTGATTGCTTGCTTTTCACCTTACTCTCGGTGATGGCTACCACCCACTTATAATTGGCTGTTAAAGCCGAATTGGCAACCGCTTTGATTTCAACCCTTGCCTTGCCATCAGCAGATTTCCACGTGCTCTTTAATGTAATATTGATGGGCGACGTTTTCGCCAACTGCGAAGTTACAGCAGCACCCCAATCACTCGTATTCAACAACTTACTTCCATTGAATGCCACCTGATCCACCGCACCCAAAGGCAACGAGGTAATTCCACCCATGGCAGTGGCAATTTGTTCTGCCTCGATGGTGCTCATGGTGTCGAAACCCGACCAAGGGTAAGTCAAACTCGTTGGGGTCTTGGGATACAAGGCAACCACTTCTATCCGGCCTGAATTACTCGATGCCAAGCTTTTAGCCAACACTGCGGCTTTTGGACAGTTGTTACAGCGAACGCCTGTAACATCAAACAACAAAACCTTTTTCACAGCTGCAGAAGGAACATTACTTATGTAAAAAGTATCCAACAAAGGCTTTTCTTCGGCTGTCATAATCACCGGCGGCAATTCCTCGCTACATCCAACCAATCCCATTATACCTGTAGACAACAAACCCAAAGAGAAGACCAAGACGTAAGAAAATTTGAATCGCATTCCACGAAAATAACTAAAATTCTAGGCAATTTTTACAGAGCCAGGCAAAGCACTTGCAATTTTCACAAAATCCACAAAACCAATCTGCACCTATCTTTGTTACTCCAACATGAGAATCATTAGAATTGCTTCCTTCGCCGCCGCCATTGGCTCATTGATTACCGCCTGTGTATTTGGTAAAACCAAAACCATCGACCCCAGTCAGAGTGCAGCTGCTGCCAAAAGCATCTACGACATTCAAATGAAATCATTGGATGGCGCGAGCCAGATCAATCTCTCTCAATACAAAGGCAAGAAAATCCTTTTTGTAAATACCGCATCAAAATGTGGTTATACCCCACAATACGCTGAACTACAGCAATTACAAGAGAAGTACGCCGAAAAGCTGATCATTATCGGATGCCCTTGCAACCAATTTATGGAACAGGAACCAGGGGGCGCAGAAGAAATTGCTACGTTCTGTCAAAAAAACTACGGCGTAACTTTTCCCATTTCAGAAAAATTGGATGTGAAAGGTAGCAAACAACACCCTTTATACCGTTGGCTTTGCAACAAATCAGAAAATGGCGCACTTGACGCTACAGTTGCGTGGAATTTCAACAAATTTCTCATCAACGAACAAGGACAACTCATCGCCTATTACCCTTCCGGTGTAAAACCTTTGGCACCAGAATTGGTTTCCTCCATCGAGAAATAAACACCCGAAACCCATTGAATTTGGGGCCTTGTGTATTATTTTCGCGCAGAATAATACTATGAGCATACTGGTTAACAAAGATTCTCGCGTAATCGTACAAGGATTCACTGGCAACGAAGGCACCTTCCACGCCCAACAAATGATTGAATACGGTACCAACGTAGTAGGTGGCGTAACCCCCGGCAAAGGAGGAAGTACTCACCTAGATCGGCCTGTTTTCAATAGTGTACAAGACGCCGTTCGCGAAGCATCTGCCAATGTAAGTATCATATTTGTTCCACCCGCATTCGCCGCCGACGCCATCATGGAATCTGCCGAAGCCGGAATCAAAGTGATTGTTTGTATCACCGAAGGCATCCCAACCAAAGACATGGTGAAAGTGCGTGAATACATCAAAGGATTCAGCTGTACCTTAATCGGTCCAAACTGCCCGGGTATCATCACTCCAGGTGAAGCCAAAATTGGCATCATGCCAGGATTCATTTTCAAAAAAGGTTCAATCGGTGTAGTTTCTAAATCAGGAACTCTCACTTACGAAGCCGTAGATCAGTTAACAAAATTGGGATTGGGACAAAGCACAGCCATCGGAATTGGTGGAGACCCAATCATTGGTACTACCACCAAAGAGGCGATTGAATTGTTCATGAACGACCCTCAAACCGAAGGTATCGTAATGATCGGTGAAATCGGTGGTGGCATGGAAGCCGAAGCCGCTCGTTGGATCAAAGAACACGGAACCAAGCCTGTGGTTGGATTCATCGCAGGTCAAACGGCCCCTGCCGGTCGTAGAATGGGCCACGCCGGAGCAATCGTAGGTGGTAAAGACGATACAGCTGCCGCCAAAATGGCCATCATGGCCGAGTGTGGCATCCACGTAGTAGCCTCTCCCGCAGAAATCGGCCAAAAAATGGCTGAAGTGCTGGGCAGAATGCATGCGTAAAAACCCAACTCAATTATTATTAATTCAATTCTGCCGATTGTAATTTTCCATTTAAATAATGGCGAATCAAATCAACAACAATTGAATTATGGTTTTAAGCAACGATAAATAGCTATGAACTTGTTCATCATTGACATCCGAAGGGAAGTGCACAATTGAATTTCTTAATGATTTCAATTTAACGATTTGGTTAGATTGTTCTTTACTTAGATAGCCTTTTTGATTCACTATTCTTGTTGCTTCCTTCAACGATATTAGTTTTTCTGTTTCTCTGTGAGCCAGTGGTATCACCCCCTAATTTCAGGACAAAAAGCGTAAAACAGTTTGACTGATTAGTGATCAAAAATAGCATTTTTTAGGTTATTTCCATC
>JBEEMF010000010.1:0-57008 GCA_041192805.1 Bacteroidota bacterium
GCCGCTGCCTACAGCAAAATGGGTGCCGCTATTGGCGCTGGTTTAGCAGCAATCGGTGCCGGTTTGGGTATCGGTAGAATCGGCGGTAGCGCCATGGAATCCATCGCTCGCCAACCAGAATCTTTGGGCGACATTCGTGCAAACATGATCGTAGCAGCAGCCCTTGTAGAAGGTGCTGTATTCTTCGCAATCGTTGTTTGTTTGTTGATCCTGTTTTTGTAAAAAACCAAAATGGGGCCAACTTCCGTTGGCCCCTTTATTTAAAGACCCAGAAAAATGCAGTTAGTAACACCTGCCATAGGACTTTTATTTTGGATGCTGGTAACATTTTCTTTGTTGCTATTCATCCTTAAGAAATTTGCTTGGAAACCCATTCTAGAATCAATTCGCAACCGCGAACAGACCATTGAAGATTCACTCTCTTTGGCTGAAAAGACAAAATCAGAAATGATTCGTCTTCAAGGTGAGAACGAGTCTTTGTTGGCTGAAGCCCGCAAAGAACGTGATTCTATGTTGAAAGAAGCGCGTGAAATGCGTGATAAAATTGTTGGAGACGCAAAGTCTGTTGCCGATGAAGAGGCTAAGAAATTGATGAATCGTGCCCAAGACGAAATCGAAAAGCAAAAATCTGCTGCGATTGCCGAAATAAAGCGCGAAGTATCTGTTTTGTCTGTTCAAATTGCAGAGAAATTGATGCAACAGCAGTTGGAAAACAATGCAGCCCAACAAGGCATTATCGAAAACCAATTGTCTCAACTAAACTAAGCCAAACGGTATGTCAGAATTTAAAATCGCATCTCGTTACGCCACAGCCCTATTTAGTAAGGCGATGGAGGAAAAAGCGATTGACGCAGTCGTGGCTGATATTTTGGTGATTCAACAGGCTTGCAAAGAGAGTGACGATTTAATCGTTTTCTTAAATAGCCCCATGTTAAAAAAGGCAGTAAAGAAAGAGGGCTTAGCAAAAATATTTGTCTCTTGTTCTGATCTGACCAAACAATTGTTGAATTTGATGGCCGAAAAAAATCGTGAGTCATTTATTCCTGCAATGACGCAAGCTTTTATTAGTTTGTTCAACGCCCACAAAGGAATTACCACTGCGGTTGTAACTTCGGCTGTTCAGTTATCCGATTCAGCACTTTCTGCTATTAAGAAATATGTTGCTCGAACTTCGGGCGCCAATGATGTTGTGCTAACGCAGAGCATCGACCCCACTGTTACAGGTGGAATGAATATCGTATTTGACGGGAAGATTTATGATGCTACCCTATCAAACCAAATTTTAAAATTGAAAAAAGACCTTCAAATCGCATAAAAAACTGTTATGTCAAATATTAGACCCGACGAAATTTCCAGCATTTTAAAGGACCAGATCACTGGTTTTAACACTGCTGCGAGTTTAGAAGAAGTAGGTACCGTACTCCAAGTGGGTGACGGTATTGCCCGTATCTACGGCCTTTTGGGCGTACAATACGGAGAACTTGTAGAATTTACCAATGGCGTTCGCGCGGTTGCTCTTAACCTTGAACAGGACAACGTAGGTGCTGTTTTGATGGGGAGCAGCGGTGAAATCAAAGAGGGAGACAAGGTAAAGCGCACCGGTAAAATCGCATCAATCAAAGCTGGACACGGTGTTTTAGGTCGTGTAATTAATGCTTTGGGTGAGCCTGTAGACGGTAAGGGTCCGATCACTGGTGAATTGTTTGAAATGCCTTTGGAGCGTAAAGCCCCAGGTGTTTTATATCGTGAGCCGGTAACTGAGCCTTTGCAAACAGGTATCAAGGCTATCGATGCCATGATCCCAATTGGAAGAGGTCAGCGTGAGTTGATCATTGGTGACCGTCAGACTGGTAAAACTGCCATCGCTTTGGATACCATTATCAACCAAAAGGAGTTCTACGAAAAAGGAAACCCAGTATATTGTATTTATGTTGCTTGTGGACAGAAAGAGTCTACAGTAAAGCAGGTTGTAAAATCTTTGGAAGAGAGTGGCGCAATGGCATACACTGTTGTTGTAACTGCTGCCGCTTCTAACCCAGCCGCTTTGCAATTCTTTGCTCCAATGGCAGGATGTGCAATTGGTGAATATTTCCGCGACTTGGGATTGCCAGCATTGGTAATCTACGACGATTTGTCGAAACAGGCCGTAGCATATCGTGAAGTTTCTTTGTTGCTTCGCCGTCCGCCAGGACGTGAGGCTTACCCTGGAGATGTATTCTACTTGCACAGCCGTTTGCTAGAGCGCGCATGTAAATTGAACTCTTCGGATCATATTACTTGCAACATGAACGATTTACCGGACAGCTTGAAAGGTAAAGTAAAAGGTGGGGGCTCATTAACCGCCTTGCCAATTATCGAAACCCAGGCCGGTGACGTATCAGCATATATTCCTACCAACGTAATTTCTATTACAGATGGTCAGATTTTCTTGGAATCTAATTTGTTCAACTCAGGTATTCGTCCCGCAATTAACGTAGGTATTTCTGTATCTCGTGTGGGTGGTAACGCTCAGATCAAGTCAATGAAAAAAGTGGCTGGTACGTTGAAATTGGACCAAGCGCAGTATCGTGAATTGGAGGCCTTTGCTAAGTTTGGTTCAGACTTAGACGCGGCAACTAAATCTGTATTGGAGAAAGGTTCTCGTAACGTAGAAATTTTGAAGCAGCCCCAATACAGCCCAGTATCTGTAGAGAAGCAAGTAGCTATCATTCACTTGGGGACATCAAATTTGATGAGAAGTATTCCAGTGAACAAGATTCGTGAGTTCGAAGCAGCTTATTTGGAGTATTTGGATGCCAAGCATAAAGATACTTTGGAATCATTGCGTAAAGGAGTGATTGACGATTCAGTTAAGGCTGTATTGAATGCCGTTTGCGCTGAAATTTCAAAGAGTTATACTGCGTAATTAATTACCATGGCTAACCAGAAAGAGATTCGGGCGAGGATTTCGTCTACCATCAGTACACAGCAGATCACGAAAGCGATGAAGTTGGTGAGTGCAACAAAGTTGCGCAAAGCCAGCGAAGCCATCATTCGTATGCGTCCATATGCCCAGAAATTACAGGGTATCATGGGCAATTTGCAAGAAAGTACTGATGATGCTCAATTGGCTGGATATTTTGAAAATCGCGAAGCGAAAAGAGTATTATTATTGGTGATAACCAGTGATCGTGGATTGTGTGGTGCTTTCAATGCCAATGTAGTTAAACGTGTTCGTCAGTTGTTGGATACCGATTACGCCGCAGCTCACCAAGCGGGTAATGTGACCTTGATGTGCATGGGTAAAAAGGGTGGAGAAGCCCTTAAGCGTTATGGATATTCTGTTAATATGGATATGGTGAACCTTACTCAAAGCTTAGATTCACAAAAGGCATTTGCTGCAATGCAAAGTGTTATCGATTCATATCTTTTAGGTCAATATGACCGAGTGGAAGTAGTATATAACAAATTCAAAAACGCAGCAACGCAAATTTTGGTCAATGAGCAATTGTTGCCCGTTGTTCCTGCTGCCAATGTTGAGAAAACTTCTGCCTCAAATGATTATATTTTCGAGCCGGATCAAGTGGCTATTTTGCAAGATTTGATCCCTCGTAGTTTGAATACGTTGTTCTATCGTTCGATGTTGGATTCATTGGCTTCTGAGCATGGTGCTCGTATGGTTGCAATGGATAAGGCTACAGAGAATGCCGGCGATTTATTACGCGCATTTAGATTGGCCTACAACCAAGCACGTCAAGCAGCAATTACCCGTGAAATCTCTGAGATTGTTGGTGGTGTAGCTGCTTTGGAAGGATAAGAATTCTAATTTGAAAATATATTCTAAGGGCAGCCATTTGGCTGCCCTTTTTTATTAGTCTTCACGAGTTACTTGAATGTACTTATGCGTTGCTTTGATTTTTGCAATCAATTGTTCCAAATGAAGCAAATCGTAAATCATCACTTCTATTTTTCCGCCAAACGTGCCATCGTCGTTGCTGGAAATATTGATGCTCTTCATATTCACTTCCATGTCTTTTGATATGATATCGGTAATTCGACTTACAATGCCCACATCATCAATTCCTCTCACGGCAATTGCAGTCTCAAACGCCTTTTGATACCCGTCGCCTCGCCATTCTGCGGGGATAATTCTGTAGCCGTATTGCGACATTAATCTTGTTGCACTGGGGCAGGTAGTTCTATGAATCATAACGCCTTCCCCTACGGTGATAAACCCAAAAATAGAATCCCCTGGTACAGGATGGCAACATTGCGCAAGGGTATAAGACGACTCATAATCATCACCAATAACTATTTGTTCTGATTTTGATTTAGCCTTTGTGTTTTGGTTAAGTGCATTGCCAATTTCAACGGGTGCTACCGGCGTTTCAATGTTTTTTTTCTTGATGATTTGAATAAGCAAATCCAGATTTAATCGTATCTGACCATCGGCAACACTGTGAAAGAACTCGGCACTCACCGTGAATTTGAAATGGTGCATGAGTTTTTTGATATTGCTATCGTTTAGGTCTAGTTTGTGCTTTCTAAACAGTCGCTCTAGGAGTAATTTCCCTTGTTTTGCTCTTTGTGTTCTTTCGGCCTTTAGCGCCTCTCTAATTTTTGATTTGGCTCTGGCCGTTTTTACAATATCCAACCAATCGCTTTGTATTCGTATTTTGCTTGTCGTTAGAATTTCGATGATGTCTCCATTTTTCAATACGGTCTGAAGCGCAACCAATTTGTTGTTGACCTTCGCCCCTAGCGTTCTAATCCCAATTTCTGTGTGAATCGCAAAGGCAAAATCTAAGGCGGTAGCTCCCGTGGGTAACGATTTTACATCGCCTTTGGGTGTGAAAATGTAAATTTCTTCACCCAACAAGTTGGTTCTGAATTCGCTGACCAAATCCAAAGCGCTTAAATCACTATTGGACAAGGTTTCCTTTACCGTATCGAGCCAATTTTCAAAAGCTACGTCTTGAGGGGTGGGTAATTTGCTCTTGCTTCCAGCTTTATATTTCCAGTGAGCGGCTAGTCCACGTTCAGCAATATCGTCCATACGTTTGGATCTAATCTGTACCTCAATCCAACGACCTTTTGGCCCCAATACAGTTGTGTGAAGTGCACTATAGCCATTGCTTTTTGGATGACTCAACCAATCACGAAGTCGGTTTGTGTGTGAACGATATTTGTCCGTAATGATGCTATAAATTTTCCAGCAGTCAGCCTTTTCTAAGTTCAATGGGGAGTTGACAATTACGCGAATAGCAAAGGCATCAAAGACTTCTTCAAATGGGATATGCTGCTTTCCCATTTTTTGTGAAATGCTAAAAATGCTCTTCGGTCTACCTTTGATTTCTAGGATGTTAAGCCCAGATTTATCGAGTTCCTCTTTAATTGGCTCGATAAATTCTTTGATATACCTCTGTCTGGTATTTTTTGTTTCAGCAAGTTTCGACGAAATATCTTTGTAGATTGAAGGATCTGTGAATTTCAGAGCCAAGTCTTCCATCTCAGTTTTCACGGCGTTCAACCCCAAACGGTGGGCGAGAGGCGCGTAAATAAACAGGGTTTCAGAAGCGATTTTTAACTTGGTATTTTCTGATACCGACCCCAAGGTTCTCATATTATGCAAACGATCGCAGAGTTTGATGAGTATCACTTTTAAGTCATCGCCCAGGGTAAGCAACATTTTCTTGAAATTCTCGGCTTGTATGCTCTGATCCTTGTCTACCGTTTCAAAAACTGTAGAAATTTTGGTAAGCCCATCGATGATATTGGCAACGTCTTTTCCAAAACGATGTTCGATGTCTTCTAAGGTGGTGTCGGTGTCCTCAACCACGTCGTGTAATAAGGCACACACAACCGAAGTTGCGCCCAAACCTAGTTCGGAAACGGCAATCTCAGCAACTTCAAGTGGATGGAAAATATAGGGCTCGCCACTTTTACGCACAGTACCTTCATGGGCTCTGGCGGCCATGTCGAACGCATCTCTAACCATCCGGGTTTTTTCCGGATCGAGATTTTTTCCAAGGCTTCGCAATAAATGTTTGTACCGCTTTAGTAAATCCGAGCGGTAGGCTTCATAAACCGGGCCTTGGAGCAATGCCATTATTGATTGAGGGCTGCGAAGTGCTTAAAGAATTGAGGAATAGTTTCTATTCCTTTGAAATAGTTGAAGATTCCGTAATGCTCATTGGGTGAATGTATTGCATCAGAATCCAATCCAAATCCCATCAAAACAGTTTTGGTTTGCAATTCTTTTTCAAACAAAGCCACAATTGGAATACTTCCACCACCTCTTGTAGGTATTGGGTCGATGCCAAAGGTTTCTTTCATTGCAAGTGCCGCTGCTTTGTAGGGTATCGAATCCGTTGGTGTAACAACAGGCTCTCCACCGTGGTGAGGAGTCACTTTTACTGTTACTCCGGCAGGTGCAATACTCTCAAAGTGTTTCTGGAACATCTGTGTAATTTCATCGCTGATTTGATTGGGAACCAAACGCATCGAAATCTTTGCAAATGCTTTGCTCGGCAATACGGTTTTTGCGCCTTCGCCGATATATCCACCCCAAATTCCATTGACATCAAGGGTAGGGCGGATGCCTGTGCGTTCGATGGTTGAAAATCCTTTTTCGCCCATCACATCGTTCACGGCTAGGTGTTTTTTATATTCTTCAATATCGAAAGGAATCTTCGACATAGCCTCGCGGTCTGAGGCCGAAACTTCTAATACTTTATCGTAGAAACCGGGGATGGTGATATGACGATTTTCATCGTGCATGCTAGCAATCATAGTGCACAAAGCATTGATTGGGTTTGCCACTGCACCCCCGTAAACACCAGAGTGTAAATCGATTCTTGGGCCAGTTACTTCTACTTCAACATAACTCAAACCACGCAATCCCACGTCGATGCTTGGAATGTCGGTAGCAATCAAAGCAGTATCGGAAATCAAAATGACATCGGCTTTCAATTTGTCTCTGTGCGTTTTGCAATAGGTTCCCAAGTTATTTGATCCTACTTCTTCTTCGCCTTCGATCATGAATTTGATATTACAAGCCAAAGAATTGGTCTGCATCATGGTTTCAAATGCCTTTACATGCATGAAAACCTGTCCTTTATCGTCGCAAGCACCACGCGCATAAATCTTACCATCTCTAACCGTAGGCTCAAAAGGAGGCGTATCCCATAACTCATCGGGAACACTCGGTTGCACGTCGTAATGTCCGTAAACCAAAACAGTTGGCAATGAAGCGTCGATGATTTTTTCACCGTAAACAATGGGGTAACCCGCAGTTTCTTCAAGGACAACATTGTCGGCCCCTACTTTTTTCAAGTGGTCGGCAACGGTTTCTGCACATTTTCTTACATCGCCGGCATAAGCTGGGTCGGCACTGATGCTTGGAATGCGCAAAAGATCAAACAATTCATTGAGGAAGCGGTCTTGGTTTTCTTGAATATACTGATTGACTGACATACCCGCAATTTACATTGCATTTTCCGCACCTACCACATGGGTTTGATGAAAATTTTCATTTATATGGGTCTTTGATTTCACTACCTTTGTATTCTCAAATTATGGACACTCTTGCGGCCAATGCCAAGGCGATTTCGGTAGAAACATTTAAACAACAAGTGTTGATGTGGGAGTATATTATTACTGCCATCATTTTCTTAGCATCCTATTTCGTTTTGAAGCGCTACAAGAAAAATCAATTGTTCGCTCAAAGCGAAAACAAAAAGTACAATACAGGAAGTTAAGCGGAATCGTGGTTTACACGTTTACTGTTTTGATATCGCCCTCAACTACTAGTCTGCCTAGGGTTTTTGCTTTTACCTCTTCAATTGTTACGTCAGGAGCCAATTCCTTTAGTTCGAAGCCTCTTTCGGTGATATCGAACACACCCAATTCGGTCACTACTTTCTTTACGCAGCCCAAACCTGTGATTGGCAATGAGCATTGAGATAACAACTTACTTTCGCCGGCTTTGTTTGTGTGTTGCATCGCCACGATAATATTCTTTGCCGACGCAACTAGATCCATTGCACCGCCCATGCCTTTTACCATTTTGCCTGGGATTTTCCAATTGGCGATATCTCCTTTGTCGCTCACTTCCATGGCGCCCAAAACAGTTAGGTCGACTTTTCCCGCTCTAATCATTCCGAAGCTCGTTGCACTATCAAAAATACTAGCCCCTTTTACCATCGTTACTGTTTGCTTTCCTGCATTTATTAGGTCGGCATCTTCCTCCCCTTCAAATGGAAAAGCGCCCATACCGAGCAGGCCATTTTCTGACTGCAGAACCACTTCCATGCCTTCGGGGATATAATTGGCTACCAATGTGGGGATACCAATTCCCAGATTGACATAATATCCATCGCGCAATTCTTGTGCGATTCTCTTTGCGATTCCGAATTTGTCTAGCATGGTTTACAAAAATACAAATTTTCTCAGGGAGTTGGTTTGAAATTCACGGGTTTTAGAACGACCATCCACGCAGTATTGCGGGGTCGGCCCACTCCTTGGCCCTATCGTACATTGCCTTGGCTCTGTCTTTTTGTCCTACCGAGATGTATAATTCAATCAACACCAATACGGCCTGAGAATTCGGGTTGAGGGATCTAGCCGTTTCATATTCTTTCATGGCAGCGCTGAGGTTATTTTCGCGGTAATAGCAGTTGCCCAAATTGAAATGTAGTAGTTCGCTTTTAGGCTGATGCTTGATTGCCGCCAAGATTATTTCTTTGGCTTGACCAATCCGTCCCGCTCTCACCAACGCATTTGTGTATTCCGCGGTAAAGTCGGTGTTCCAAGGCATCGCATCGCAACTTTTTTCGTAATGTCTCAGCGCTTTCTGAACTTGGCTGGGTATGTTCAGGTCGTATGCCTTTGCAATTCGGTATTGAGTCCACGCATCGTTTAGCAGTTCGCCTCTCTGTTCTTCTGTTATACCACTTTCCCAAAGTTCAATGATTGATGCGTGCTCTCTTAAGTTATAATGATACTGTATCTTGGTTGCCAATTCTACACTGGGGTCGTTGTAAAACGCTTTCGCCTTCTCCAAATACAGCATTTTTGAATCGAACTTTTCAAAGTAGGACACGTAGGCATTAAATAATTCAAGATGGCTTGGATTGTTACTATTCACTGAATGTAGACCTATGATTTCTCCCGCGGTATTGCTCTTTGATTTTCCGTTGATTTGAAGGTTGTATTTTGTGTTTGTCCTTGAAATGAAGTGGTCGTGAATACTCACATGGGGAATATCTCTTGTGTCGCTGCTGGGCATGTGACAGCCAACGCAGGTTTGGGTTCCACGCATCGATGCACTCAGGCTGCATCCCTCATGTTTACTCTTCTTCGTTTTGGGTTGGTGGCAGCTTTTGCAGGTATTATTGAATAACTCTTGGTTGGTTTTTTTTACGCTTACATGAGGGTTATGGCAATTAATACATGTGAAATTGATATTCGCATTGTATTTGGTAAGATCGCCTTTGTTACTCCCTTTAAAGCAGGCACTCATTTGGAATCTTTCGGCATGGCCAGCCATTACAAAGGCTTTGTCTCCTTTTTGACTTGGCATGTAAACGCTAAAAATGGAGTCGAGATGCATTCCTGGTCTAAAATCAGTGAACTTTTTACCGGGTTTCAACACGTTGTTTCCTTGTAGGTGGCATCGCTGACAGATATCGACCTGCAGTTTCCAAGGCAATCGTTTGGGGTTGACGATGGAATAATCAGCTTGCTTGTTGGTGTTATAAATGATGCCATTCGATTTTTCCTTTACATGTAAAGACCCAGGACCATGACATCGTTCGCAGTCGATGCCGAGTGGGAGTTTGTTGAAAATATTGACGGATCCCTCTTTTGTTTGTGGCATGCCGGTATGACAACTCATGCATTCGATATCGATTTTTCGATTAAAATGCGTATTGAAATCCTCATAACCCGGCGGCAGATCCCAAATTCCTTTTTGGGTATAAAATGTAAGTGGTGCTTGAAATAGATGTTGACCGTCCATCCAAAAGTGACTGTTGGTGTGTTGGCCGCTTCCAATAATATGTGAAATTTGTTCGATGCGATTATGAATGGTATCACGTCCGCGCAATTTAAATTCCTGAATATACAGTCGTTCATTTTTCCAAAAAGGGTAGTAGTAGAGGTCGTTTTTTTTATCGTAAACGGGTTTTACATTATTAAAATCCGCTTTTGAGTATTTTCTTTCAGCCAGGTGGAAACTCTGACCCATCCCAGTTTCGATGAAGGTGGCGTGTTTATCCGAGTGGCAGCCTTTACATGCGGTTATTCCCACATAATGTGCTGAATCTCCTAAGTTTCTGAAGGGTTGTGAAGGTTTAGTATCTGAGGAATTTAGAACGCCATTACAGCCCCAAATACCTGATAAAGCCCACGTTAAAAGGCAAAATAAAATGCTGCCAATTAAGTATTTTGGCTTCAAGATGCATTTGTTGATTATTCGCCAAATTGCGATTTCCAGTCCATGACACCGCCAATTAGGTTGCGAACATGGGAGTACCCTTGTGAGGTAAGGAACATTTTTGCGGTATTACTTCTCGCGCCAGACCTACAGTGCACAATGATTTCTTGGTCTTTCAAATCTTCGATTTCGTCTAATCTTCCTGGCAAATCGCCCAATGGAATGAGTGTGCCATTTAGGTTGAACTCGTCAAATTCGTATTGCTCACGAACGTCAATGAGGTTTATAGATTCTTGATTGTCTAAACGTTTTTTTAATTCAATGACTGAAATATCGGTGCTCATGATTTAACGAAGTGTGCGAAAGAGATTTGATTGTTTGGTGCGATGCATCGCAAGATATAATGACCTGGTTTGAGGTCTCCCACGAAAATGCGATTGTTGAATTGAGATTTTATTTGGAGTTTTCCAGTGACATCCCAAATTTCACATTCGGTGCTTTCTGGCAATGTTCCATTGATAAAAATGTAGTCGCTGCAAGGGTTAGGGTAAATACGAACTTGAGTTGGCGAGATAGTTTTGGTTGAAAAGGCGTATTCGGCCCGATTTCCATACAGCATGCGAATCATTGGTGTTCCTTTGGCCTCGGTTCCAGCGTATTCCCAGCTACCAAGTAAATTGCTGTATAGGTGCGGGTTTGTCTGGTCTTTTCCTAAATATCTGTAGTTATTGTCGTATCCAATATTTAACACATAAGGCATTTGCTGGATCCAGCCCACGTAATACTTTCCGGCGGGTAACATCAATACAGAATCAAAAAAGATATATGCGAAACCATTGATGCTATCCTTGTAAATTGGACGATTTATGGCGAATTCGTATATCAGTTTGTCCTGGTTGTCGGGTCTTCCAACGGGACTCAAGGATTGCCAAATGCGCAATTTGAAACTTCTTGCTGAAACATCGGTGAGACTTTGGTTAAAATAAATTGCCAATCCTCTAAGTGAATCAGGTTTAAGTGTGTTAAACTCCATTGCGAACTGACCTTTTAAGTTACCCAAATAGGCGTAATCAAGGCCAAATCCACCTTCAGCACTTCCATCATCGTAGGCGTACCACGGCATTACGGTGCGCGACGTCTGAATCATATTGTTGTTGGTTATGCTGTTGTATGCCGCAGGCGTGCCATCATTGCTTTGGGGGTCGATGCTAAAGGTGTAATTCAATCTAGGTTGGGTACTTGCGAATGTATCGTAAGCCAATGACTCGTAGTTTTCAGTGGTGTCTCTACCGCCAGCCAAATTTCTGCTACTCGCGATAAAAGGTTTATAATAAATTTTGGTTTGATACTGGTTGTAAATACTCAATTGAAATCTAGTTTGAACTGCATTGGCATTGAGGTTTCTTACAAGCATGCTTGGGCCTTTTCCTCTGCCATCTTGAATATTTGACTTGTAATGTGAATAAGGAATATTGTTGTAATCTTTAAATAACCCATCTGACACCGATGCGATTCCTACGTCTTGAATTGACTTTTCTCCGGACTTTCGATTTTTCTCGATGCGTATATAGTCGATGTGCCAATGATTTAGGTTTCCAGTGGCTTTGGTGTAATTCACAAATCGGAACTGGAAATCGGGTGAGAGGTATTGGTATTGAGCAATTGGAATGAAAAATTCTTGAAAACCACCTACGAAACCACCGCAAATCGCCCATTGCTTGATCCAATTGTTATTGATGTCTTTGAAATAAAGCATCAACGTATCATCAATTTCAGGGGCGTCGCCAAGTCCTTGACGTTGCACAAAAAAACTGATATAAATGGAATCTTCTGGTTTGTAGTTAACCGTTGTTGCTCCAACTCTGCGAAACTGCAGGTTTATGGGTTGTGAAGTAAGGCTATCCGCATATACCATCATTCTTTTATCTAGAGTATGGTAAGGTTTTCCTTTTGCGTTTAGGTGGTCAAATGTGGCAACACCATAATTTGGGGCTTTAACGGGGAAAGAGTTGTTTACCCAAACAAGATTGTCTGTCCATGTCTTTAATGAGGGATAGCCTGCTGGTTGGACAAAATCCTCAAAAAAGGGTAGGGAAAGGGTGTCTGTAATTAATGAACTAATTTGGTCGGGTTTGGTATTTTGAATGGAAGCGACGGGTCGATTACCAATGGGTAAAAAGCGCAGGTATGATTGTGCCGTAAGCTCGGAAATCGCAAGCATACACAACGATAATATTACTTTTCTTACCCGCATTTTAAATTTTATTAAACTTAGTTCTGTCCTTAATAGATCGAACTAAATTAATTATTGTGCTAAATTAACGAAATTTGTATTGATTTATTGTAAAAAAAAGTCACTTTATTGCATTAAATCGCCTACTCCTCCTCGGGATTTGGTATCTCCGTTGTCGTTGAAGTTGAGTCACTTGTGGGCGTTAGTTCGGCATCGACAACAATTAGGTCTACAGTGGTGCCTTTTAGTACTTTCTGACCTGCTTCAATTGCTCGTCCGCCAACTTGCTGACCGACAACTAAATTGTTGCCATATTCGGCATATTCGTACGTTACTTTTCCTAGGATTAAGCCCGCATTTTTTAATAGTGCTTTGGCTAGATTGAAACTACAATCGGTAAGCTTGGGCATCGAAATCCTAGGTCTGCTCATAGCGTTTACTGTAACGTAAACCATCCTTCCAGATTTGACGTCTTCATTTGCCAATGGCAATTGCTCTACAATGACACCAGGCTTCATTTTGTCTAAGTAAACGGTGTCGATGATTTTCATCCGCAGTTCCAATTCACTCAGTTTTGCTTCTGCTTCGAAGGGTTTTGAGCCAAGAACATCTGGCACAATTATTTTGTCGCCGTGCCGCGTATAAGCATCAAGTCCAAAGTAACTTAACGTAAGAATTATGACAATGAAAAGGCCACCCAGTCCGATATTATACATCCAGTTTTTCACGCCGTTCTATTTTCTCCAAATTTCAATATTTCTCTGATGAATTCAAAAGGTTTGTAGCCGTTGATTGCTGCTTGGTGATAAATACATGTTGCAGGGGTCATTCCTGGAAGGGAGTTGACTTCGATGATAATGGTTTCAACGTTGCCATTTTCGAATATTCTCACAAACGCATCGATTCGGCAGTAGCCGGTAACATTGAGTGCGATCGCAACTTGCTGTAGTGTTTTTCTCACCTCGCCGCTAATTCTAATTTGTTCTTGAGGGGTGTTTGAGAATCTTGATGGGGTTAAGTTTTGACCTTGGCCAGCGAGAAATTTCTCTTCCAGGCTAAGTATTTCACTTTCCGCTAGAGATTCTGAGGGTTCGAATATTTCGTATGATATCTGTCCGTTTTTATCATACGATGTTAGCATGCCTCCTGTGACTTCAAGGAATTTAGACGCGCCAGCTCTATCAATAAATTGTTCGATCAGTAGGTCTGATTTCTGCGGCATCTCGTCGTTGAGTTTCACGTTAAGTGCCGCGCAAAGCGCGGCACTTAACGCCACATCCTCCCTAAAAATAGCCTCCATGAACAAATGTAATTCCTCCGCAGATTTGATTTTTCTCACTGCAGCACTGCAACCGTCGTCCGCGGGTTTTGCAATCAACGGAAGGCCATATTTCGATGAAATCTCGTTGCATAAATCCAAACCTCTCAATTGCCACTCTAACTTATTTACCAATTGATGTTCGGCCACCAAAAATCCCAAATCCCTCAGTTTCTTGTTGGTTTCGTATTTGTTTATGGTAACCGATGATGCCTCACTCTCGCTGCCATTGAAATAAATGTCCAAGCGCGTTAAGTCCGCCTGAATCGTTCCGTCTTCCCCCGGTCTACCATGCAACGCAATAAATACCCCCTCGCACAAATTTGGCAATTCTGAAACTGCTACTTCCTCAGGAATGAAAGTTGGGGAGGTTCTTAGTAATGATTTCGTCAACGCACGACTAGCCTCTTGAATTTCCATTAATACGGGGTTCGATGAATAATGTAAAATCTTATCGCGAATGTCATCTGCATTGTCCTTCAACATCATGTTGATGGGCAAATGAAACAATCGGTAAGAATGACGATCACCAGTTAAAAACAATGGAATGGGTTCAAATTCCTCGCTGCTGCTCAATTTTTCGTAAATGTTCCGCCCACTCTCCATCGATATATGTCGTTCAAAACTATATCCACCCATCACCACTGCAATTTTCTTTTTGATAGTAGCAGATCCATGGCTGTTATCTAACAATTCCTGACTCCGCTGCAATAGACTTTCGAATTTCTGTCCTTTGGGGTGACTTTGAATTCTGGCCCTTAAGGAGTTGAAATAGATCAAGGTCAAAAAAGCACTTGGACTCAATCCGATTTCTGCTGCTTGGTGAAAAAAGAACGATGAAGGCATCATTCCACTGGTAGTATTGGGATCATTTAAGAAAATTTCCCCACTATCATCGATGAAACCATCAATTCTCGCATACACTTCAAACCCTAAATGGTCATAAAGCTGACAGCAAGAGAGCCGGATGTCCTCAATGAGCTCGGCCGATACCTCAATCGGGGTGACCTTATTGCTCAAGCCCGGTAAATATTTGCTGCGATAATCAAATAGGTCGCTATTTTTTCTAATTTCCGTTGGCGGTAAAGCAAAGGGAATGCCTGCCTCATCTGCCACTACGATGCAACTAAATTCTTTGCCTTCAATCAATGATTCAATCAGCACAATTGATTCACTATCTATCGATTGTAATTCGATGCTCTCTTTTGTTTGAAGCTGATTTTCGATGTACTCCATCAAAGCGTCTGGCAAATGGAAAGTTTGGCCATCGGCGATAAGCGGCAATCCCAATCCACTGCGCAGGTCGGTGAGTTGTTTGATGTAAATGATTTTGGCATCGGAATCCATATTGTGCCATTCCTTTTGATGCAACGACAGGTGGAAAAAAGCTAGGTTAATGGCATCGCAAAAAGCATCGAAATTGGCATGTTTTAATAGGCTGACACCCAAAGAGGAGCCTTGGTGTGCGGGCTTAATGACGAACTTCTCTCCAAATTCGATATTGAATTGCACAAACAACGATTTTCTTTCGTTTTCTGATGCGCGGAACCATGATTTCTTTTCTAACGTATTGAATTCGTTGACATAAAGGCCTGCGGTAGTTTGGAAGTCTTTTTGAACTGCTTTGTTTATTCCAAGTGCTGAGGGTAAAATACCAGAGCCAGAGTAGGGGATTCCGTACCATTCCAATAGCCCTTGGATGCTTCCATCTTCACCGTGGGTGCCATGCAGTGCGAGGAAAGCGAAATCAAAGTAGTACAGAAATTCATGCGCTTCGATCGGATTCCCAATTTCTTTTAAGAGCTTGAGTTGCTCGATTCTGTTATTCTCCAAATTTTCCAAGCTCTCGGAATACACCTGGAAGCCATGCGGTAATTCGGGTAGGCAATTAATTCGTTGCGTTTCTAAGTGTAAAAATGTAGGCGGATAAAAATCGCGGATACTGCCCTTGTAAACGTGTTCCCAGTTCAGAAGACAAAAATTTCCGAACGAGTCAACAAAAATAGGAATGGCTTCAAAGAGTTCCTTGTTGAGGTTATCGTAGACGGTTCTACCACCTGCAAAAGAAACTTCTCGCTCTCGCGATTGTCCGCCAAAAAAGATACCGACCTTGATTTTCTGCATACGCTAATTCCTACAAATTTAATGTGAGTTGCTCATCAGTTAACTTCAGTTCTGCACAAAACACAAATGTGTTTTTCTCTTTGGGCATTATTGCAAATAAAGTGGGGTTTACCGCTTTGATTTCGTTATTTTGCAGCATGAAGGCAGAAATCTTTTTAGCCAATGACGTTTCGGCATTTGCAAGTACGAAATTACCAGCCAATATCGCCGAATTTTGGAAACAAAAACCCGCTGAGAATCACTTTCATTATTACGGTCCTGAGGGCTGTTTTATTGGGGTTGTTAGCAAAGGCAAGAGCAATGCTTCGGAATGGGAGGTTCTAAGAAAGGCTGCCAATAAGAGTTTTTTGTTGTTGTCGAAAGATATCGAAAAGGTAGTAGTGAAAAATGTCAATTGCGATGCTGCAAAAGGGGTGGCATTCTTTGAAGGTTTGTTGTTGTCTGATTATCAGTTTGATAAATATTTAAAGAAAAAATCTCGTGACACTTCAATTGAATATTCATTAAAGGGTAAGGGCGAGGATAGGCAGGATGAGGTGAAAGTTATTGTTGCAGCGGTAAATTCGGCCCGTGATTTGGTAAACGAACCGGTGAATGCGCTTAATGCCCAAGGTTTGGCTGATGCCTTTGTGAAAATGGGTGATGCGGCAGGCTTTAAAGTGGAAGTTTTTGGGGAAGCCCAAATAGAGAGTCTTAAAATGGGTGGATTACTTGCGGTGAATAAGGGAAGTCAGGAGCCACCAACATTTTCTGTTCTAGAGTACAAGCCTAAAAAAGCAGTGAATAATCAGCCTATCGTTCTGGTGGGCAAAGGTGTCGTGTTTGATACGGGTGGGTTGAGTTTAAAGCCAACGCCCAATTCCATGGATATGATGAAGTGCGACATGGGTGGTGCGGCGGTTGTTGCCGGCGTATTTGAGGCGGTGGCGAAATTGAAATGGCCGTTATGGATTATCGGATTGGTGCCTTCTACCGACAATCGTCCGGGTGAAAATGCGACATGTCCGGGTGATGTCATAACCATGTTCGACGGGACAACGGTTGAGGTGCTCAATACAGATGCAGAAGGTCGTTTGATTCTGGGCGATGCATTGTCGTTCGCAAAGAAATTTGACCCTCAGTTGGTTATCGATTATGCAACACTAACTGGTGCTGCAGCGCGTGCTTTCGGCTCTTATGGTTCGGCATTGATGTCGCAGGCTCCAGATTCAGTGGTTAAGTCGTTGAAAAAAGCTGGCGATGCAGTGTTTGAGAGAGTGGCGGAAATGCCATTGTGGGAAGAGTATTATGAAGAGATAAAAGGGGGTATTGCCGATATCAAAAATTTAGGAAAAGGCGAGGGTGGCGCTCAAAGTGCGGCGATGTTCTTAAGGCATTTTACGCAGTATCCATGGGTTCACATCGATATCGCGGGAACGGCATTTTTAACTTCTCCAAGTCATTATATCCCAAAAGGTGGCACAGGTGTTGGCGTTCGCTTAACTTTGGAGTTTCTTAGACAGCAGATCAATGGATAATTTTAAACCCGTTATTGGAATAACCCAAGGAGATCCCTCAGGTGTTGGGATGGAACTCATCATCAAGGTTTTTTCTGATGAAAATATTTTCAAGTATTGCACCCCTGTTTTATATGCAAACCCCAAAACCTTTGTGGCTTGGAAAAAGCATATGGAATTGCAAGAGCCCATGTATACGTTGATTTCAACGGCGGCAGAGGCAAAACCAGGGAAATTGAATTTGGTTGTTAGTAGCGATGCTGTTTTTGAATTAACCATAGGGAAATCGTCTGATGCTTCCGGTTTGGAAGCCTTGAAATCCCTAGATAAAGCCATTTCGGATGTCAATCATTTACAGGCTTTGGTTACCGCACCTATAGATAAATCTACTGTTGCGCCCCATTCGGCAGATTTTACAGGCCATACCGGCTATTTGGCGGAGGCCTTCGGAAAAACCAATTATGCCATGATTTTGGCTAGCGAGGATCTACGCGTTGCTTTGGTGACCGAACATATTGCAATTACCGAAGTGGGTAAACATCTAACCCAGGATAAAATCGAACAGAAAATTGAAGTTGTATACGAATCTCTAAGAAACGATTTTAATGTCCTTAAGCCGCGCATTGCTGTTTTGGGGTTGAATCCTCACGCGGGCGACAATGGCTTGTTGGGCAAAGAGGAGTCGACGTTGATTGTGCCTGCGATTCAAACGCATTTCAAACGCGGAAAACTCGTTTATGGCCCTTATTCTGCGGATAGCTTTTTTGGCGGTGGGAATTACAAGAATTTCGATGCAGTAATTGCGATGTATCATGATCAAGGATTAATTCCTTTCAAGACATTGGCATTTATGGATGGCGTTAACGTAACGGCGGGGTTGCCTATCCTTCGTACTAGCCCAGACCATGGAACGGCCTATGACATCGCTGGAACTGGCGTTGCAGATACTTCAAGCTTCAGAGCTGCGGTTTACGATGCAATTCACCTGGTGAGAAATAGGAATCAGTTTGCTGAGGATTTTGCCAATCCATTGGACTACGCAGACATGCGCCGGGAACGATTCCGGATTGATTTTTAAATTAACGACTACTTCGAATTACTCCGGGGAGTTAATTCCGGTGGGGTTTTATGAAGGACCTGGAAGCGATAGCGTATTTTGCTGAAACCAGAACGTTGTTGCTGTGCTATCGAAGTTGATTTCTTTGCGTGAGCCAGTTGCCCACAAACGACATAACCTCCATGGCAGTGGTTTCGTCTAAATTGAAATATTCTGAGACATCGCAAGTGGTACAATGTTGCAGTAAATGATTTAAGCCAGGGAATTCTCGGTAAGTAATACCTACGCCAGTTTGGTTCATTTTCTCTACCAATTTTGCAGTGCCAATGGCATCGATTTGCTGATCTTTTGATCCTTGAATCATCAGAATATCACAATTTTTTAGTTCAGTGAATTCTATTTCGGGATCGGATTGAAGGAAATAGCTGGTCCAAGGATTTGTTGCTAAGCCAATATAAGTTTGGGCCAAAAAACTGAGGGATGATTTAGTACCAACGGCTTTGGCCGAACCTGTCGATTGGTTAATCTGATATTTGTAGGCGAGCTGAAGATTTTTGTCGCTTTTGTTTTTTGCAATGTATGCCTTTAGAAGTGATTCGTATTCTGATGTGCTGGGTTCGCTTTTTTGCACCATGAATGCTAGATGTATCATTTCGCGATGCAAATCACTTAGCCCTGAAATCAAACCACTGTCTAATTTCAATGCTCTCCAATTTATTTGATTTTGAAAAACGGAAGTCTCAATGCCGCTGGATGTCATTCCGGCTAGAGAAATAACCCCTGAAATGTCGGTTTGTGCATTGGCTAGTTTCACCGCGACGTTAGCGCCTTCACTATGTCCTAAAACGAAAATTCGCATGGTGTCCACCATCGGTTGTGTGTAAAGAAATCTGATGGCGGCTTGGGCGTCGCTCACATAGGATGCGGTGGTGGTGGATTCCAAGAATTTTGGATCGCCAGTTGAACTGCCTACGCCGCGATCATCAACCCGCAACACAACAAATCCCAATTTTGTGAGGAAATCGGCCCAAACAGCAAAGGGTTTGTGGTCGCCGAGGGTTTCATCGCGGTCCTGCGGACCGCTACCCGACAATAACAAAATGGCCGGTAATTTGAATGTTGGGTCAGCCGGATTGGGCGTTTTTCTTGCCAAATGATAGATGCTCTGGGCAATCGCATCAATTTTTATCGAATTCGTATCTGGGTAGGTTAAGGTGCCGCCGAATTTCAATTTGCCGCTAGGATGACTAAAATCGACCGCTTTTGAGGTATAAATATAGGGTGGTTTTGGTGTTTGGGGTTTTACGGAATTCAATGTCTCGCTATAGCGCAATGTTAATGGAAGTGATTTTCCGCCTTGATTCCATTGCCCAACCAGTAAGCCCTCTGCATTTCTTTTTCCTTGAAACGAAGCCGGCAAAGACAAGCGCCAGGTGATTTCTTCGCCATTGATTTCGGTTTCATCAATTTTGAAATTCTTTAAGCGCTGCATCGGTACGTCCAATGTGGATCGGTAGACTTCGACATCGCCAATTTGACTTGGAGGGTTAATATGAAAAATCAGAGTGAGCTGCATTCCGGAAACGCTCAAATCCCCTTTCCAATAGCCGTCCCAAGGCTTCGTATTTTGGGCGTTTGAAATACTCGGAAACATCAAACAGAAAAAAATCAAAATTGATTTAATGACCGGATGAGTTTTTGAAATGGGTAAGAAATTCATTGTAAAATTCTGTTTGGTTCAAGTATGTCATAAAAAAACAAATTTAGGTTATAAGAGGGTATTTAGTCCTCGGATTTACACCCATTGATTTAGAGGAAATAAAAAACCCCTGAAAATCAGGGGTTTTTGAAGGAGTAGCGAAAGGGGGACTTGAACCCCCGACCTCAGGGTTATGAATCCTGCGCTCTAACCACCTGAGCTACCTCGCCATTGGGGGTGCAAAAATAGTGAGTTGCAGTGAAATTTGCAATGGGCTTTTTAAAATGTATGAATCAATTGCTATTCAGGACGCTTTCTACCTGCTGCATCACAACCGAAGGGTGCAAAGTGTCCATACAGCTAGTGCCATCTACGCAGCTGCCGCGATAAAAACACTTACATTCTTTGGGTGGCTGAACGATGGCCCCTTTGTTGAATAAATCGAATTCGTGGGGGTTAAAAATGTTGTTCATCAAAACGATTTTCTTGCCTAAACCCAATGTGAGGTGCATGCCCATCGTTACTTGTGTCACAACCAAATCGCACTGGTCAATCAGATTAATAAATTGTTGTAATGGGAAGTTGCCCAAATAAGTCGCGCCGCTACCAGCTTGAATCGCCAAGTTTCTATCGTGTTCTTGAGAGCCTCCCAGTAATAACGGGGTATAACCGGCTGCTGTAATGAATTTTGCCAACTCGATCCAATTTTCAATGCTCCACAAACGGGTGGTCCAACGGTCGCCGCAGCCTGTATTCAGGCCGATGATTGGCTTGCTATGATCCAAGTCCCAAACGAAGCCTTTGCTAGCATGGTTATCTAACAAATAGGGTTCGCCTTCGTATTTTAGTCCGCATATTTCAAAAATTTCCGTGCAATAGTTTTTTGTGTTCGCTTTGCTCACATCATCAAACATACCCGTATCGAATTTATGCTGGGCAAGCTCGTTTACTGGTTGCGTGGCGCCATCTTTTAAAATGAAGCCGTATTTTTCTTTCGCATTCACCATTTTCAACAAAGCCGATGCTTCTTTCTCTTTGTCGAGGTTAATCGCGATGTCCCAATCCGTGTTGGTGACATACAATTGCGCTTCGATGCCTAATTTATACACTTCATGGATTTCACCTTTGGGCAAAATGTCAGGAAAAAGTGTGATCCAAGTAAATTTGGCATGCGGAAATAATTTTTTATATCGGGTAATTAGGGGTGTTGTTCGAATCACATCCCCCATGGCGCCCAATTTTATGATAAGAATTTTCTTCTCAATGGGGGTGTAAGCGGGGCAGTTTTCACAGTGAAAGCCTTGTTCTTTGTGGGGTTGGCAAGGTATATGACCCAGGAAGTGAAGACAGTCTGCATTGAATTTCATGGGGCGAAAATAGTTTTTTCATTTCAAACCCTTGTCATTGCAACGATTCAGGCACAAAAGTTGTCTAAATTTGACAAAGGAAATTAAGCGTGCTTAGAATTCTGAAACGTTGGTTGGTATTGGTTTTTTTGTCGGTTGCTTCAATCGCGCAGGCCACTCACCTTGTAGGGGGTTTTTTGACGTATCGTTATTTGGGTTCCAACGGAAGCAATAGCCAGTATCGGGTTAACATTTACACTTATCGTGATTGTTCGCCATTGGATGGTGGGGTGAAGTTTGATACTGAGGTGGGTTTGTGTGTGTACAACGACAATAAAACGCTTTACACATCGTACAAAGCAAAGTTGATTTCGGAGAAAAGTGTCAATCCGGTTGGAAATACTAGCTGTCCAGAAGTAGCAAAAGCTTGTTTGAAACAGGGTGTTTTTGAGGTGAATATTACGCTGCCTAACTCTACAACGGGCTATCACTTGAAATGGGAGCGATGTTGCAGGAATACGCAGACCAATTTAATCGACGATAACGGTTCGCCTTTTCAGGGTCAGACCTATTATGGATATATTCCTCCTACTGCGATTCAGAATAGTTCCCCTTCGTTCTTGGATATGCCGGTGCCTTTTATTTGTGCGGGCGATACAACAACGATACGGAATCGGGTGATCGACTTAGATGGGGATTCGCTGAGCTATCGCTTGGTAACGCCTTGGCAGGGTGGTCAGGCCAACTGGGTTGATGTGCTGAATTGCCCCGATCCGATGGCGATTTTTGATACGGTTCAGTACGTGGCGGGTTTTAATTCAAAGAAGCCCTTTGGCAGTGGCGGATATGCTTTTGTGGATGCTTTTAATGGCTTAACGACCTATATGGCGCCGAGTCCGGGTAGATATGCCGTGGCAATTGAGGTCACTGAGTGGAGAAACGGCATCGCAATTTCATGGGTTCGTTTGGATTTGCAGATCATGGTAATTTCTTGTGGGGTGAATAATAAGCCTCGTCTGAGTTATGAGGGGGGAAGTTCAAATTGGTATGTGGAAGCGGGTGAAACGATATGTAGGAAGGTTACGGCAACGGACTTAAAAGACACGGGGGATATTCTTACGTTGAAGGCTTATGGCGATATTTTATCGGGCACCAACGGCTTCAAAGGAACCAAAGCTACGATGTCGCCCAGCACCAACAGCGCTCGTAAAAAGGTTGAATCTACTTTTTGTTGGACGCCGGATTGCAATACGAATGCGAAGGTGCCTTACAGGGTAACATTTGAGGTGTATGACAATGGCTGTCCGTCGAAATTTGTGAATGAAAACGTGTTAATTTATGTGAAGCCATTTGTTCCGGTTGAAACGGTGAAAGGCTCGGTGAATTTATGTCAGAACACAATGAATCAGTTGTATGAGGTGAATAAATACGATGCTTCACGCCAGTACAAGTGGTCTGTAACGGGTGGAGTAATTAGTGGTTCGGATACGGGCCGGTATGTGAAGGTGAATTGGGGCTCGGCGGCTTCGGGCAAGATTACGATTGGGGTGAAGAATAAGTTTGGCTGTAGTGCTGATATTTCATTGAATGTGAATTTGATAGCGGCGCCGGCGAAGCCGGCGCTCGCGGGTCCCGATACTGTATGTGTAAATCAAACATCCATTTTTACTACGGCCAATCTGCTACCCAAATATTCGGTTTCCGTTGTCGGCGGTACGCTAATAACCGCGGCCGTTAATGGAACATCGTATCAAATCAAAATATTGTGGAATAAGCCAGGAAAAGGCTCCGTTATCGTTTATGGAACCAATTCCGTGGGCTGTAACAGCGTAATAGATACTTTTAATGTGTATGTGAGTTCTCCTGCAGGTAGCGGCATTATTGGGCCCATCAGTGTGTGTCCAAACAATAAAGGCATTTTGTATTCTTTGGATAAGAAATATTATAAGGCTACATACAGTTGGACGGCTACTGGGGCTACGGCATCGAAGAATATCAGCGATACCTTGTTTTCGGTGGATTGGGGCGGATTGGGTACA
Organism: Bacteroidota bacterium; assembly: GCA_041192805.1. GTDB lineage: Bacteria > Bacteroidota > Bacteroidia > NS11-12g > UBA955 > UBA955. The sequence goes on from JBEEMF010000010.1 coordinate 23,730, forward strand.
GGGACTTTGCGGGTGATCGTAACAGATCGATTCGGCTGTATCGATACAGCAAAACTAACGGTAAAGAAAAATCATGCCCTTACGGGTCAGGCACCCACGGGTCCCGGCAATTTGTGCGAATTGGCATTGGGCGTTGCTTACAATGTGAAACCTGTGAAAGGCGAAACTTATGCATGGACCATTTTGGGCGGACTTGTATCGGGTGGGTCTGTAGGTACAGCGATAAAAGTGAATTGGGGTGCGGCCGGCTCTGCTTGGGTAGGTGTGATCTCAACAGCATACGACTCGGTAAGTAAACTGCCTTGTTTGTCGCCCTTGATGAAGTTGCCTGTGGTATTAAACGGTGCCCCTAAATTGTCGCCCTTAAATGATATCACCTATTGTCAGACCAAAACGCCTTTGGGTTATTGGACGGGCAAAAATGCGGGTGTCAAAAAATACGAATATGATTTTTCTGGTTTGAAGGTTACGCCTACTGTTTCTGCGGATTCTTCGCAGTGGTTATTGACATTGAGTTTGGATACATTTGGCACTTTTGCAGCGAAAATCCGTGCGATTTCACAGACTGGATGTCCGGGACCTTGGGTAACTGCGATCATTACCATCAATCCCAAGCCTAAAACCCAACTGATTTCGGGTTCTGCGGCGGTTTGTGTACCAAATATTACGGGCTATAGTTACGGAATTGCCGGATTGCCCAACAGCACTTTTGTATGGTGGATTAGTGGTGGCAGTTTTGTTTCTGCGCCATCGACTACATCGAGTAGTGTGGATGTTGATTGGACTTTGAGTGCCCAGCCTGGGTTTGTTCAGGTGATTGAGAGGAGCGAGAAGGGTTGTGCTGGGGATACGTTGCGATTGGAGGTTTTTGTGGACAATAGTAGCCTGGATTTGCGATGGGTCAGTATTGCGCCACCGCCGAGTTCTGATGGGACGATGAATTTGCGATTTGAGTTGATGAATGCCCCACGGAACGTGGGTAGTTTGGATATTGAGCGCCGCCCTGCGGGCGGCGCCACCTTTATAAAAGTAGGAAGCGCAGCAACCAATGATACTTTCTATACGGATAATACCATTGCTCCGGATGCTTCGGCATATGAGTATCGCATCGCGACAAAAAACCTTTGCGGGCAGACATTGTACAGTGCGCCACATACCTCCGTTTTGCTCAATGGGATAAAAACCGGCCCCTTTACCATGAACATTACGTTCTCGGGGTATTTGGGTTTCCCAGGCGGCATCGCTAGGTACGAATTATATCGTTCATTGCCAGGTAGCAGCGGATTCCAGCTGTATCAGAACTATACGTCGCCAACGACAGATAATTTCAATAACGGACAGGATAACTATCAACAGATTTTCCGAATCAAAGCCTACGAACAAGGCGGAAATCGGGTGAGTTGGAGTAACGATATCGTCATTAATTTTGAGCCGGTTGTCTTTATTCCTGATGCCTTTACACCCAATAACAATGGTAGAAATGAAGTCTTTTTGCCCTATACCGGTGGATTGAAAACGTATATGATGTCGATTTATGATCGTTGGGGAGAGAAAATTTTCGAAACCAATAGCACCACTGAAGGGTGGGATGGAACTGTGGGTGGTAAGTTGGCCATGGAAGGTGTTTACGTTTACCGCTTGCAATATTCGGATTTCAAAAACAAAGAATACAGCAACGTGGGGACACTTCATTTGATTCGTTAATGGGTTGCATTCAATTAAATAGGTGCTTGACGGGCTTGCGGTTTAGTGATAAAACAAAAAATCGAATCGATGAAGTGCATAAAATTCCTTGTGAAAACGAAACGAAATCAACAGAATTGATATATAATTGAAGTAATTTAGTACTAAGAAAAAAAACGAAAAATTAATAACTATGAGTAGTCCATTTTTATCAGACAAAGCTTTCGATGGTGCCCGCGTGGCGTCTTACGATGGCGAAATGACAGTGAGCGGTACGGTAAACAAAACCATCACCTTGTTCTTGATGATGATCATTCCGGCGGCCATTTTATGGCTAAAGTTTGATGTTCAAGGCGGTGAAGGCGCAGAAGGATTGTCGTATGCGTTCAACAACGGTTTATCCGGTTACATGTGGGGCGGTTTGATTGTAGGCTTTATTGCTAGCTTGGTGATGATGTTCAAGCAGGCTTGGGCTCCTTATTTGGCTCCTGTTTATGCAGCGGCTGAAGGGTTGTTCTTGGGCGCTGTTTCTTTGGTGTTTAACACAATGTACGATGGCATAGTGATGAACGCAATTGGTATCACCTTGTTGATTTTTGTGGGAATGTTGTTGGCTTACCGTTCTGGTTTGTTGCGCGCAACGCCGATGTTCACTAAAGTAATCATGTTCGCCACCATGGGCGTGGGCTTGTTCTATTTGATCACCATGGTCATGGGTATGTTTGGTGTGGAGAGTTTCTATTACGGAAGCAGTCCCTTATCCATTGGTATTTCTGCCTTGATTGCTGGTATTGCCGCTTTCAATTTGATCATGGATTTTGATTTCATCGAAAAACAATCTGCTGCGGGTGCTCCAAAATACATGGAGTGGTTTGCAGGTGTTGCGTTGTTGATGACCTTGGTTTGGTTGTATCTTGAGATTTTGCGCTTGTTGTCAAAATTGCAAAGTCGCGATTAATAACTTTTAATCGTCTTCGTACTCCAGTTCCAATTTGGCACTTTGGAGTTCGCTTAAGGCGTGTAATTCTTTGGCGGCCTTGGCGTGTTCAATCCCTAGATTGAACCACGCCAAGGCCGCCTCCTTTTCCCCCTGGGCTATCAATAACTTGCCCAAATGATAATAGGTGGCCACATAACTCGGTTGGTTGTCGGTTAGCCACAAGTAAGCTTCCTTCGCCGCCTCTACATCGCCCTGTTTTTGCAACTCCTGCGCTAATGCGTATCGCAAAAAAGAATCGTTTGGACTATCTTGAAGAAATTGGCGTATTTGGTCTATCCTCGACATATCTAGAAATGGGTATTAGAATTTGTATTGCAGCGCCAATGTTCTTGATGGGGCAGGGCTAATGCGCAATCCAATGTTCTCGTTGATGTTGAACTTGAAAAAATGGGCATCCACCGTAGCGTCGATTATCTGGAAAATATAAACCCCCGCCAAACATAAAATGGCAATGTCGCGCCGACTTCTCTGCTGATCTCTATCGGCAATGAGTTGAGCATTTGGGGTTTTGCCCGCCCCGAAAATGCCCGAGATACTATCGTTCAGCACCCTCATCTCAGCTCGAAAATGACCGATGGCCCAAACGCTGGCTCCCAATCCGGCATACACAAACGGGACTTTCCAGTATTTCTGGTTATAAATCTGTCCGCTGCCCGGCAATGCAATCGCCATGATGGTCGCTTTTTTGGGCGAATGAGGCCTTTTGACTTGTGTGTCGGCCAACAAATGGGATTGATACAAAGGTGATGAGTGGTTTTGGTTTGCAACTTTTCCATCACTTAAATTGAAAGGGTATGGATTAGCTAGTGCAACTCGGCCTGAATAGCTAATAAAAACCGGAGTTGAAATATCGGTCAAATCAATCGGCTGATAAGCAAATTGAGCCATCGCAAAATTTGGAAGCAGAAATAACAAGGACGCAAGCATCAGCCCAAAAAAATGATGTATGGGTTTTGAAAGCCCGCCTCGCTCTGATTTCATTAGGATTGAATTAGTCCCAAAATACGATTTAAATCGTCTTTGCTTTTGTACGAAATGATGATTTTCCCCTTGCCACGTCCTGCGGTCTTGAGGTGAACTGCAGCCCTGAGTTTTTCATAGAAGGCAGCTGTAATGCGATCAATTTCTGGATCCCAATCGGTTCCGCCCATGGAAACATTGATGGAATTGCCATTCTTCTTGGCTTTGACAAGGCCTTCAACGTCTCTAACGCTTAGATTATTGGTGATGATTTGTTGATACAGTTCCATTTGACCCCCCGCATCGTCCATATTAATCATGGCTCGTGCATGGCCCATCGATACCAAACCTTGTTTGATGCCCAATTGAATGGAATCGGGTAGTTTGAGTAAACGCAAGTAGTTGTTAACAGTGGTTCTGTCTTTTCCTACGCGCTCGCCCAACTCTTCTTGCTTTAGATTGCATTCTTCTAACAAGCGTTTGTAACTCATTGCCACCTCAATGGCGTTCAAATCACTGCGTTGGATGTTTTCGATCAATGCCATTTCTAGCATTTCTTGATCGTTGGCAACCCTTACATAGGCTGGAATTTGCGTCATCCCGGCAAGAACACTTGCCCTGGTTCTGCGTTCGCCAGAAATCAATTGGTAGCGATCAAAGCCCATTTTCCGAACGGTGATGGGTTGAATTACGCCGTGAACCTTTATGCTTTCTGAAAGTTCCGCTAGTTGTTCTGGGTTGAATTCGGTTCTGGGTTGAAAGGGGTTGGCCTCAACATTAGAAATCGGAATGAGAGAAACCGAACCTGCCAAAGCATTTCCACCACCGCTGGTGATATCGGTATCTGCGTTTTCTAAAAGGGCGCTCAAACCACGACCCAAGCCTGCTTTTTTCTTTATAGTGTTCATGCCAATTCCGCTTCTGCTTTGATGTGACCGTTTTTGATTAATACTTCTTTAGCCAAGTTTAAATAGTTGATAGATCCTCTGCTATCCGCATCGTGGTGAATCACCGGTACGCCGAAGCTTGGCGCTTCTCCCAACTTCGTGGTTCTTTGGATGATGCAATCAAATACGATGTCTTGGAAATGCGTTTTCACATCCTCCACCACTTGGTTACACAAACGCAAACGGCCATCGTACATCGTTAATAATATCCCTTCAATTTCAAGGTGCTTGTTCAAGTGATTCTGAACGATTTTAATCGTATTCAATAGTTTACCCAATCCCTCCAACGCAAAATACTCGCACTGAACAGGAATGATGACGCTGTTTGCCGCACACAAGGCATTCGTGGTGATCAATCCCAATGAGGGTGAGCAGTCGACAATGATGAAGTCGTAGTTGCCTTGGATCGACTTTAACACCCCTTGCAGGATGCGTTCGCGGTTTGGCATATCCAGTAACTCTATTTCTGCTCCTACCAAATCAATGTTGGATGGCAATAAGTCCAAAAATGGGGTATTGGTGGCCAGGATGACATCTTGCGGATGGATTTCTTGTACCAAGCACTCATACAAACCCAAGCGAATATTTTTTGGGTCAAAGCCTACACCAGAACAGGAGTTTGCCTGGGGATCTGCATCAACCAGCAACGTTTTATATTCCAATACAGCCAAACTGGCCGCTAAATTGATGGCGGTGGTGGTTTTTCCAACCCCTCCCTTTTGGTTTGCGATGGCGATGATTTTTCCCATTGTATGTTGTTTTACGTTGTGTGTTTTAAATTGTCAATGATATGTTAATTCAAATTCCGCCCTGCCTCGCACATTCATTTGGGTAATCCATACATTTGCTGAGACGATTGCAACAAGCTATGTTTCGAATTAAATACCCTCTTACGATTTTGACGGACAACAAATATATCTCTAAGCGGAGTAAATTTCGTTCGATGGGTCTTTGCCTTTTATTCACAGTTTTAGGAATTCTTGGTTGTGAAAATGTTGATAAAAAATCTCCTTTCATGGTGTTTCATTACAATGAAGATGAATCTGTCACCACGTTGGATCCAGCTTATGTAAAATCGCAGTCGGAAATTTGGATTGTTTCTCAGATTTTTAATGGGCTCGTCGACCTAAACCCCCAATTGCAGGTGGTTCCAGCACTTTCGGATCATTGGGAAATTTCAGAGGATAAAAAAATATACACTTTTCATTTGCGCCGCGATGCGCAGTTTTGTTTTCCAGATTTTGGTGGAAAAGTTACCCATCGAAGGGTCAATTCGCGCGATTGTGCCTTTAGCTTATCCCGCATCGCCGATCCCAAATCTGCCTCCCCTGGTGCTTGGATTTTTGCCGATAAAATTGATAGTAATTTGAGTCAAGTATTTGTCCCGTTGAATGATACGGTTTTTCAAATTCACTTGCTCAGACCGGTTGCATCTCTATTAAACTTATTGGCCACCAATTATGGGTTTATTGTTCCGATTGAATATAAGAGCACTGAAAAATCGGTTTTGGCCCGAAATCCTATCGGAACAGGTCCATTTTATCTCAAGCGATGGGAGGAGCAAATCAAATTGGTGCTAAGAAAAAACGATATCTACCATGAAAAAGATAGCGCCGGAATTTCCTTGCCTTATTTGGATGCCATCAATGTGTCATTTGTAAAAAATAAGCAAACGGCGTTCATGCAGTTTTTGGCAGGGACTTACGATTTTTTTAACGGTTTGGAATCGTCGTTTAAGGACGAATTGCTCACAACCGACGCTCAGTTGAAGCCCAAATACAATGAGCGATTAAAGACCCTGATTACCCCGTTTTTGAATACTGAATATATAGGTTGCTATTTAGGCGATCAGCCGGGGCAGGTGAATTATTTGCAGGATGTCCACCTTAGAAGAGCGCTTGAACTGTCGGTCGATAGAAAAGCCATCGTTCGCTTCTTTCGCAATGGACTGGGAACGCCCGGGGAATATGGTTTTGTTCCTCCGCAATTGAATCCCAATCAGAATTCGGAACTTACTGATTCAAATACTCATAGCAAGCAGGACGCCAAAGTGGAGTTTGCGTTAAGTGAGTATTCCAAAATGAAGGTGAAGCCGGTCATTACACTTTCAACTACGGCGGATTACTTGGATATGATGGTCTATTTGCAAGAGGCTTGGAGTAGGATTGGCATCAATATTAAAGTAGATATTCAAACGGGTGGGATGTTGAGGCAGCTGCGCAATGAGGGCAAGTTGATGCTGTTTCGTGGTTCCTGGATTGCGGATTATCCTGATGCGGAGAATTATTTGGCCTGTTTTTATCAGAAATTTTTATCGCCCAATGGACCCAACTATACGCATTTTGTTGATGCTGACTTTGATGCGCTTTACGAGGCGATTGAGTCGGGTGGGAGTAAGGATCGCTTAGACGACATTTTTCGCGCAAACCTTCGGTTGATGAGTCAGGTTCCGGTGATTCCGTTGTATTACGACAAGAGTATTCGACTCATGCATCCATGGGTAAAAGGGTTGGGTAATGATGTCACCAATCGATTGCCGTTAAAGCGGGTGAAAATCCAGAAGTAATTTGCTTAGCGAGGTTGATTAAAAGCTGGCTTTCACAAATGCATCCAATTCTGGGTTGGATTTTTGCGCTTCAGGCAATTCCTCTTTGCTGCCTTCCCACCATTTCTGGCCTTGATGCATGAATACAATGTGTTCACCAATGTCTTTCACGGTTTTCATGTCGTGGCTATTGATGATTGTAGTGATGCCAAATTCCTTAGTAATATCGTGAAGTAAATTATCAATCACACGAGATGTGAGGGGGTCTAGTCCTGAATTGGGTTCATCGCAAAATAAATACTTGATAGGTAGGGCGATGGCTCTTGCGATGCCGACACGTTTTTTCATCCCGCCAGAAATTTCGGACGGTACCTTTTGGTTGGCATTGTGCAGGTTGACTTTAGACAGACAGAGATTTACGCGTTCCATTCTTTCTTCTTTGCTCATTTCGCTGAACATCAACAAAGGGAATTCAACATTCTGTTCTACTGTTAAGGAATCAAACAAGGCAGTTCCTTGGAACAACATGCCGATCTCTCTTCTGAGGGCTTGTTGCTTATCGTATTCTAGGTTATGATAGTCTTGTTCCTCAAATAGTACTTGTCCGCTCGTTGGTGTTTCTAGTCCCACCATCGTTTTCACCAATACACTTTTACCGCCTCCACTGGCACCAATGACCAAATTAGCTACCCCGGGATAGAAATTTGCATTGATGTTTTGCAAGACATGTTTGTCTTCGAAAAACTTATTGAGATCTATCAGCTGGATCATATTAGAGCAATAATTTGGCGATAATTAAGTCGAATGCCAAAATGGCGACACAAATTCGGGTTACGGCCTTGGTTCCTGCTTCTCCTACTTCTAAAGCGCCTCCTTTGGTGTAATAACCTTGGAATGCACTCATACTTGTGATGATGAATGAGAAAATATAGCCCTTTACCATCAATACATTGACGTAATGCGGTACAAAAGAACTTCGTATGCCGGTAACATATTGATCCATCGTCAAAATTCCAGTAAGTTTTGCTGCGATAAGTCCGCCTATCATCAACAAAAACACACTTACTAAAACCAAGCAAGGAATCATAATTACTCCAGCGAGGATTTTTGGCAATGATACAAATCCGATAGAATTGATTCCCATGACTTCATACGCATCTATTTGCTCACTCACCCGCATGTTCCCAATTTCCGATGCAATATTGGCTCCAATTTTTCCCGCCAAAACCAAACAAGTGATGGTAGGCGCGATTTCCAAAATGGAGCTACTTCCAACCACCGAACCAACGATTTCCATGGGGAATAAACTCGGCGGTAGTATTCCTGAATCAGAAGCCAACTGACTGGCAGTTTGAACCGTAGTTACGGCGCCAGTGATAAGTGCAATCAAGATAACTACGACCAAGGATTCGATCCCCATTAAGTTCATTTCACGGGTAAGCATCGACCAAAAGACGCGACCTCTTTCGGGACGTTTAAAAACGTATTTCATGAAAATGATGTATCGCCCGATTTCTGAGAAGAGATTCATAGTTTGATGTCGTGAAATTACTGAAGCAATGTGGAATGCCGTTCTTGTTTTTAGAAATTTCTATGAAATTTTACTCCACACCGTTCGATGGGGTATTTTCTTGAGCTCGTTTCGGATGGGTTCGCTTTCGGGTTTCGACAATAATTCATCAGCCCCCAGCCATTCTTGGGCTTCTACCCGGCTTGCAATTAAGATGGATTCATCATGGCGTATATCGGCGAGTTTTAATTCCAGTACCCCACTTTGCTTGGTTCCATCGAGTTCTCCAGGTCCGCGCAATTCTAAATCCACTTTCGCGATCTCAAAACCGTCGTTGGTTCTTGCCATGGTAGATATACGTTTATATCCGTTTTCGCTTAATCCAGGTTTGGTAATCAACACACAATAGCTTTGTTCATTGCCACGTCCTACGCGTCCTCTGAGCTGATGCAGCTGGGCCAAGCCAAATCGTTCCGCGTTTTCAATCACCATTACCGATGCGTTGGGGACATTCACGCCCACTTCAATCACAGTTGTTGCGATCAAAATATCGGTTTGATGATTTTTAAATAGGTTCATCGCCGATTCTTTTTCTTTTGCTTTGAGTTTCCCGTGAACGATGCTGTATTTGAACTGGGGCGGTGGAAGGTATTCGTTTACCATATCAAACCCACTCATTAAACTGTTTAAATCCAACTTTTCGCTATCCTCGATGAGCGGAAAAACATAATATACCTGCCTTCCTTTGGCGATTTCGGTTCGTAGAAATTCCATAATTGCTGGTCGCATCGATTCTTGTCGGTGTACCGTAATAATAGGTTTTCTACCCACCGGCATTTCATCAATCACACTCACATCGAGGTCGCCATAAACCGTCATCGCCAAAGTTCTCGGAATCGGGGTGGCTGTCATGACTAAAATATGGGGTAGCACTTGCCCTTTCTTCCATAGTTTTGCGCGCTGTGCCACACCAAAACGATGTTGTTCATCGATGATAACCATGCCTAGTTGTTTGTAGTTAACGTCTTGTTCGATGAGGGCGTGGGTGCCAACAAGGATATGGATTTTGCCTTCTTGGAGATCAGATATCAGGGTTTCGCGTTTTTTCTTGGTCGTTGAGCCGGTAAGTATTTCGATGCGAAGTCCCAGTTTTTCAACCCATTCTTGGAGTGAAAAGTAGTGCTGTGTGGCCAGAATCTCTGTGGGTGCCATCATACAAGCTTGATAGCCATTGTCGATCGCGAGCAACATCGTAAGCATCGCCACCATCGTTTTTCCCGAGCCCACATCGCCTTGTAGCAATCGATTGGATTGAAGGCCAGTTTTGAGGTCGTTTCGAATTTCTTTGAGCACTCTTTTTTGGGCGCCGGTGAGTTCGAAGGGGAGATGGTTGTTGTAAAACTCGTTGAAATAATGTCCAACCGAATCAAAAATCAAACCTTTATAGGTCCGATTTCTGAAGCCTTTGAGCATTAGATGTCGGAGTTGGAGATAGAACAGTTCTTCAAATTTGAGTCGACGTTTTGCTTCTTCCAGCCTCGCCAAATTTTGCGGAAAGTGAAGTTCTTTGATGGCTTCTTTCCGGCCGATAAACTTATATTTATGGAGTATGGACTGTGGGAGGTTTTCGGGGATATCGTAACCGGGGTTGTTGACCGCATTTTGGGCGGCGGTGACCAGGAATTTGTTTTCGAGTTTTTTTCTTCTCAGGCCTTCGGTGAGGGGGTAAACGGGGACGAGGGAGAGTGCTTGGCTGGGGTTTTGGGTATTTACGACATCAAGTTCGGGGTGGGCGATGGAGATTTTGCCTTTGAAGTTGTTGATTTTTCCATAGACGCGATAGGTTTCACCGGGTTTTAGGAATCGTTCGATGTAGTTGATGCCTTTAAACCAGACGAGTTCCAATTCAGCGGTGCCATCGGAGAGGATGGCTACGAAGCGCCGGCCTTGGCCGGCGCCCGCGATGCCCATCGGACGAATTCGGCCTTGCAGCTGAACCCACACGTCATCGCCCCTAAGAGAAGTAATTGTATAGGTTTGTGAGCGGTCTTCGTGGCGGAACGGGTAATGACTTAATAAATCGCCGAGGGTAAAGATGCCGAGCTCTTTCTTTAAGGCTTCGGCCCGTTGCGGACCAACACCTTTTAAATACTCAATTCCCGTATCTAACCAATGGGGCATTTCGCGAAGATAAGTTATCTTCGCAGCATGCTTCAAGGAAAAACAGCTCTGATTACAGGTGCCTCACGTGGAATTGGCAAAGGCATCGCCGAAATTTTCGCTAAAAACGGTTGCAATATTGCATTTACGTATGCGTCTTCCGTAGAGAAAGCGATGGCTTTTGAACAAGAATTGACAAGCCTTTATGGCGTGAAAGTCAAAGGATATCAGTCGGATGCGGCCAATTTTAATCAAAGTATGGCGCTGGCTGAGACCGTGATTGCAGATTTTGGAAAGATCGATTGTTTGATCAATAATGCCGGAATTACGCGTGATACATTGATGTTGAGAATGACAGAAGAGCAGTGGGACGATGTGATAAATACCAATTTGAAGTCGGCTTTTAACCTTACAAAAGCATTTTTGAAGCATTTTTTGGGAAATCGTGCGGGCAGTATCATCAATATGACCTCGGTTGTTGGGGTGATGGGCAATGCGGGTCAGGCCAATTATGCAGCATCAAAAGCGGGAATGATTGGTTTTACCAAGAGTATCGCCAAGGAATTGGGAAGTAGAAATGTGCGTTGCAATGCGGTGGCCCCGGGGTTTATCGAAACAGAAATGACGCATGCACTTGATGAAAATGTTCGCAAGCAATGGGCCGAATCGATTCCATTGAAGCGCGGTGGTTCACCGGAGGATGTTGCCAATGTTTGTTTATTTTTGGCCAGTGATATGAGTGGATACGTAACCGGGCAAACGCTTTCTGTTTGTGGCGGTATGTTGATGTAATTGTAAGTTAGAATTAGAGTTCATGCCGTTAGATCAGCCCGAAGAAGTTTACCCATACGAGAAAAATATGGGATTTTTTGACCATATAGACGAGTTGCGAAAGCGCTTGTTCCGTGTGGCCGTTGTTGTGTCGATTGGTACTGTACTCGGATTTATTTATGTGGAGGAGCTTTTTGAAATTATCGTACTGAGTCCATTTAGTACTGATTTTTTTGGATATCGCTTTTTTTGCAAAGCAGGTCATTTTTTGATGAATTCCGATGCCCTTTGTTGGACGCCTCCGCCGCTGGTGATGCAAAGTCAGCAGATTCAAGGTCAGTTCGTTAGTGCCTTTAAAATATCATTTGTAGTTGGATTTGTGGTCGCTTTCCCTTATATTATATATCAAATTTGGAGCTTTATTCGCCCCGCGTTAAGTCAGAAGGAGATTCAAAAAACCCGACGTAGCTTGGGTGTGGTGTCGCTTTTATTTTTTACCGGATTGTTTTTTGCGTATTTCTTTTTGGTGCCATTGGCTTCCAACTTTTTATTGGGTTATTCTTTGAGCCCAAAGATTCAAAATATCATTACGATATCCAGCGTTACGGGTTTTGTTACCTTCATGAGCTTGGCCACGGGGTTGGTGTTTGAGTTGCCGGTGTTGATTTATATATTGGCCAGATTGGGAATTGTGAGTTCGTCATTTTTGAAAAAGCATTGGCGCTATGCGGTAGTAATTATCTTTTTGATTGCGGGGGTTGCAACGCCATCGCCCGATATGTTTAGTCAGTTGTTACTTGGAACTCCGTTGCTAGGACTGTATTTGGTGGGGATTCAAGTGGCCAAAAGAGTAGAAAAAAATCGAGAAAATGAACAATAAAACCATTGCTTTGGGATCGGATCATGCAGGATTCGAATTGAAAAATGATTTGATCGTATACCTTGTTGAAAAAGGGTATGAATTGGCCGATCTGGGTCCGGATTCTGCGGACAGCGTGGATTATCCCGATTATGCTCATAAAGTGGCAACAGCGGTTACGGATGGAAGTGCTTGCTGTGGCATTTTGATATGTGGCAGTGGAAACGGGGTTTGTATCACGGCCAATAAGCACACTGGTGTGAGAGCAGCTTTGTGTTGGGAACCGGAAATTAGTGCGTTGGCGAAACAGCATAACAATGCCAATGTGATTTGTTTGCCGGCTCGTTTTATTAGTCAGGAAAAGGCATTTGCAATTGTGGATGCGTATTTGAATATGGAATTCGAGGGTGGTAGACACGCCGCTAGAGTCGATAAAATCGAAAATTGTTAATGAAACCGAAGGAGCAACATGTGAGTGTGTCACGTCCTGGATATTCTGATGAGTATTACAGTGAGGATGGCGCATCGGCTGTTGTGAATGAGAATGCTGTTGAGGGAATTGGATCGGAACTTCGTTCCGCCCATGATACCACTTTGGCTGCGAATTTAGAGGCGGTGAAAATGTTGGGTCTCAAATTGCCAACCGATCCTCGGTGGGTGAATGTGGCCGAGAAAACCATCGAAGAAATTCTGACTGATCATGCTTTTTGTGAGCAGAAGGCCGCAACGATGGGGGTGACGTTGATCGTTAAATTCTCAGATCACGAGCGTTTGGTAGACGAAGTGACACCGCTGGTAGCGGAAGAATGGGGGCATTTTAGAAAAGTGCTCAAGGAACTGAAAAAACGAGGTCTGCAATTGGGCCGTCAGCGCAAAGACGAATATGTAGGTGCTTTGCATCAACAAATGAGAAAAGGCGGTTCCAGAGAGCAATCAATGATGGAATATTTGTTGGTGTCGGCGATGGTTGAAGCCCGCTCTTGCGAACGATTTAGGCTATTAAGTTTGTATTGCGCCGACGAATATTTGCGGAAGTTTTATTATGAGTTCATGGTCTCTGAGGCTGGCCATTATCGTATGTTTATTGATTTGGCAAAGCACTATTTGCCTGCCGATCAAGTGAAACAGCGGTGGGAAGAAATGCTAATTACCGAAGCAGAGATTATGTCGAAATTGGAACTCCGCGGCGACCGGGTGCATTAACCCAATCCCACGTCGAGTGCCATCATAAGCACAAATCCAAACATCAGACCTAGCGTTGCTTTGTCGGTATTTCCTTCGCGCTGACTTTCAGGGATTACTTCTTCAACAACCACGTAAATCATGGCGCCGGCGGCAAATGCCAATAGATAAGGGAGCAAGGGGGTTGCAATCATAACCAAGCCCACGCCTAGCATTGCGGCCAGGGGTTCTACTGCGCCAGAGAGTTGGCCCCACATGAATGATTTTCTGCGGGATAGGCCAAATCGTCTTAGTGGCAAGGCAACTGCGAGACCTTCGGGAAAATCTTGAATTCCTATGCCAATTGCCAACGCGATGGCAGCGGGTAAATCGGCTCCGGGGATTCCTTCAGCCACAGCGCCAAATGCAACACCTACAGCAAGTCCTTCAGGGATGTTGTGCAGGGTGATGGCTAAAACGAGTAATATCGTACGATTCCAATTGGTCTTGACCCCTTCTACTTCTTCGATGGGGCTGCTCAAGTGCAAGTGAGGGAGGTATTGATCTAAGGCAAAGAGGAAGAATGCTCCGGCCAAAAATCCAATGCCTACGGGAAGCCAAGCCATGTTGCCATATCCTTGGTTTTCTGCCATGCCAATGGCGGGATTAAGCAAACTCCAAAAGCTGGCGGCTAACATCACTCCGCCGGTAAAGCCCATTAGGACGTCCATGTTGGCACGACGTACATCTTTGATGAAGAAGACCATAGAAGCACCCAATGCAGTAATGAACCACGTGAACAGAGCGCCCACAAGCCCCTGCATCATCGGGCTCAATCCCGTAAAGAAGTGTATTAGGAAATCCATCATTAATAGAAGTATTCGTTACTCTTTTGAAAATTTCCGGTATTGAAATAGTACCGGAAAGTAAATTGCAAATTGCTGCCGTTGTATTGGAGCGGGAATGACTTGTTATAGAATTCGCCTGAAGAGACTTTTAAGTTGATTTCGGTGCCGAAAGTATGGTAATAAGTAACACCGTATTCTGTGCGTTTTCCTTTGTTTGATGTGCGTCCCATCAATAAACCGCCGTAAACCATGGGGTAAAATTTGTTTCCACCGGTTTCAATCACTCGAACTTGTTGTTTGTCTGAGTTATACAGAGTTTCGCCGCTTTTTCGAAAGCTATAATTTAATACACCACCAATTTCTTCAGAGAAAAAATTTGAACTACTGGGCGATGGATGCTGTCTAAACGAAAATCCCAGTGGAATTTGAACGGAGGCAAAGGTTTGTTTGATTTTGTTGTCGATAGCAACTGTATCGTTCATGAGGCGATATCCACGGGTTGTTAAATTGATTCCAGATACCAAGGAAACGTTTCTATGAAGATCGTAACTTGCCAATCCAGAAATGGCGATGCCCATTTTGTTCCTCGGTGTGATGTTGGGGATAAAAGTATCTTTGGTGTCGAATTTGGAAATATTGCCGCCCAATTTGAATCCAACATGCCATTTCGTTAATCTATTCTCGTCGTCCACCTGACCCATTGCTTGGATATTAATGAAAACCAAACTGATAATTAAGATATATTTCTTCATTGTTTCTCAACAAAGATAATAAACCTCACCACTCAACACCACGCGTATATCGAACCGATGTAAATTTGTATCGAAATGATTTGGCAGAAACGCGCATTACTTGCTTTGCACACGGCACTTGAAGATTTTGAACACAATGAAAGTTGGGGCTTTGCGATTGAACAGGCTAAGTACCATAACCGCTGGTTTGAAGAGGCACAGGTCCATCAAAGTTTGTTGCAGTGGCGGGAGAGTTTAAGCCCTGAAAAGGTTAACTCTTGGTTGTCGAATTATTCGTTGCCAGAAATTATAGGCACGCAGCGTTTGGGTATCATTATGGCCGGAAATGTCCCATTGGTGGGGTTTCACGATGTGATTGTGGGTGTGATTTCTGGGTTTTATGTCTTTGCGAAAACATCGTCTGACGATACTCTACTTCCAAAGATGTGGCTTACAGAAGCGGCCAAAATTGATCCGATTTGGGCTGAGCGCGTAGAAGTTGTTGAGCAGTTGCGGAATTTGGATGTCGCCATCGCCACCGGCAGTAATAATACAGCGAAGTATTTCGCATCGTTTTTTAAGTCGATCCCACATTTGATTCGCAATAATCGGAACAGCGTTGCGGTGCTCACAGGCGAGGAAACACAGGAGGATTTTATTGCGTTGGGTCATGATGTCTTCGATTATTTTGGTTTGGGTTGCAGGAATGTCACCCACTTGATGCTGCCTGTAGGGTATGATTTTACGCCTTTGTTTCAATGCTGGGATGAGCATTTTGATTGGATTCGCAATCACAATAAATACGCAAATAATTATGAATACCATAGGGCGTTGTTGCTGATGAATTTGGACCCTCATATTGATACGGGGTACTTGATTGCCAAGGAGAAGCCGGAATTATATGCTCCGGTTGGGATGCTCAATTATTCCTTTTACGATTCGGTTGATGGTGTTGCTCAGAAGTTGGTGGAGTGGGGAGATTCTCTGCAGTGCACCGTTTCGCATTTGCCGCTGATCAATTCAATGAACTTTGGTAGTACCCAATGCACGCAACTTTATGATTTTGCGGATGGGGTGGATACCCTACAGTGGTTGATTGAAAATCGTAAGGCCTGATTACAGGATTGGGAGCAGCAATGTTTCAATCGCAGTCAAGAGCAGTTCTGGGTTTGGTAACGAAGGGTTGAACTCCGTGATTTCCAGACATTGCGTACGTGAATCACTCACCAAAGCTTCCAGTAGTTTTTGCGCTTGCTCCAATTTCAAACCACCATCTACGGGCGTTCCCGTGGCTTTTGCGATGTCGGTGTCTAAACTGTCGACATCAAAGCTGACATACAAATAGTTGCAATGGCTTAAGGTATCAAAAATCTTTTCGATGCAGGCTTCGATGCCATTTTCGTTGATTCCTGAAGGTTTGATCCATGCGATTTCAGCTTCTTCCACTAAATGGGCTTCTTGACTTTCAAAATCACGCACATCCACAAAAATCAAATTTTCCGGGGGTAGCCCCGCATTGCCTTTGATTAATTTAATTCGATCCCAAAGTTGGATTGTGGCATCGTCCAGCGTGCGCACAGATTGAGATTTATTGTCGTTGTTGAGCAACGTGTTAACCGTCATCCCATGGCTATTGCCTGAGGGGGTTGTGTAAGGCGAATGCAAATCGAAATGCGCATCAATCCAAATCACCCCGATTTCCTCTATCGGAACGCATTGAGCTAGACCACTAACACCACCAATTCCATTGCTGTGGTCGGCCGTGAGCAATAAACAGCGATATCCGTCTTTGAGTTGCTTGGCGACAGAGGATGCAAAGTTCTGTTGGTGTTCAATGAGTGCAGCTCCATTTTTAAAAAACGGGGTTGAATGCTCTGAGTTAGGTATTTCGTTTGATTTGATTTCAATCACAGGTATTTCGTCAAATGCTTCTGAGTTGGATGATTCTATATGTTGTAAAATGGATTTTGGCCCATGACTGGCGCCCATTTTTTCAGCCCCAAGTTCCCATTCTGACGTGATAATACAGCGTTTTTTTTCTTTCATATTCTGACCTTAGAGGTTGCTTAATCCGCAATATAATACAATTCTGCAAATTCAATTATTTTCTACTTCCGTTGCCAAACCCAATAAGCGCCAACTGTATCAACCGGTCGAAACTGGAAAAGAAAGTACTTGTCTGTCAAGTAGTTGCATTTTGTTATTAATCTCGAAGATTCTTTTGGTTGACCATCTTTGATCCAAACACGCTTGCCCCATTGTTTTGGATAGGACTGGTTAATTATCCTGTTTTGAACGAAGGTATCTTTCATCCAATACCCATTAAAATTAGCGGGTTGCATTTTCCCGTGATAGTAAAGTGCGAAAGATTTGAATCCATGCGTCTCCACCAATTTGTTGATTTGGGTTTCTTTGTGAACGGTATGGATTAATTCGTCTTGGGTGATCTGTGATACAACTGGCAGAAGGAAATAGTAAACCGCCAATCCGATTCCACCGAAGGCTAAAATTAATTTCCCTGGGTGCAATTGCTCTTGGAAAAAATTCTTCACCGTTAGGGGTAGAAAAACCAAAACGGCAATCGTACCCGGTACAAACAATGAGATCTTTTGTAGCCAATGCAATGGTTGTGGGTTTAGAAGTTGTTGAATTGAGAAACTATCTAAATTTTTGGCTAAAAATGTCAATTTTTCTGGATTGACAATGGCTATTGGTAAGATCCACAAAAGGGCTGTCCAAATCACTCCGATTAGCAATAACAGAGATTTCTGCAGGATGAAATTTTTACCGCGGTTTGTATGAATTCTATACGTGTGATAGGCCGCAAAGTAGGTGAGTGGGAACCAACATAAGCTGCTGTAGTGGATGATTTTGGTTGTGACGATGCTGAATAGTATCAAAACGAACCAAAACAAGATTCGCATAACGGTATGCCAACTTTCCAATTCAAAGTCTTCCTCCCCGCGCTGGCTCAAATAGGGGATGGCTAATGCAATTGCCGGAAAGCAGAGTATTAACAAAACGATTGTATGGTAAAACCAAGGTTGATTGTGCCAGGCAATTTGTCCTTTGACCAGTTCCATTTGATAGGCGATAAAGGAATCAAAGAATTGGGGACCCAAATTGTGGTACAGTGGGTAGATCCAGATGGCAACCACAGCAACCATCGCACCAATTAAAATAAAAAGGCGAGGAGATAAAATGTCTTGCCAGCGACCCCGAAAGGCCGTCATGACGAAGGCTACGACACCCATGATTATCAAGGCGGTCTGGCCTTTGGTGAGAATGGCGAGGCCTATAAATACACCGGATAATAAATAGTGTCCGTGGGGTCGATGTCCTTCAACATCGCAGCGAGTAATAAGGTACCAGTGCCAGATTGAAAGTAATATCAATAAGTTAAAAACAGGATCGATAATGCCTGATTTATAATAAACCAGCGGCGCAAAGGTGAGCGTAATCGTTAACGCCCAAAAAATGCCTAATGTTCGTCGACCTAAATAACTGCCGATGTGGTAGGCAACATTTGCCGTGATGATTCCGGCAATGGCGTTGGGTAGTCGATAGACCCAGGTGTGGTCGCCAAACAGGTCGACAAAAAACGCTTGAATCCAAATAAATAGGGGTGGTTTTTCCCAAAACGGTTCAAAAGCAATTTGTACGTATTTGTAGTTTCGGCTGACAACCATTTCACGGGCGGATTCGGCGAAGTTGAGTTCATCCCAATCGAATAAATGAATGAGTCCCAATCCTGGCAAAAAGAGGATGATGGCAAGTGCGGTGATGATGATGTGGATGTGGAATTTAGACATCATAACCGAGTTTTTTTGAATATTGGTAACTCAGTTGGAGGAATAAAACGGCGATGGTTCCACCGGCGCAAACATCAAACAGAAAATGCTGTCCTAAATAAATTCTTGAATATCCGATGCCTGCGGCGAAGAGGGCACAAGTGATGCCCCAAGCGGTAGAATTTTGTAAATTTTTGATAGAAATTGCGAATAAACCCATGCAGAAAAATGCCACTGCGGTATGTCCGCTTGGAAACGACTGCCAATGGTGAATTTCAAGATTTTGAATGTGCCGCAATGGGAAAAATTTGGCTTCAATTGGGCGAGGTGCGTTGAACCATGTCTTGACAAAAGCCACAAAAATTGACTGAATTCCAAGCCCAATTCCAAATACAAGTCCACGTTTTGGATTAAAGTAAAAACCGGTCAAAATTGCCAAAACAATCAATAGCCATTCCGCCAACCACGAAAAGTGGATAAAAAAATTATCTATGGTATGATTGCAAAAATGGTGAATCCAATTGGATGCAGAATAGTTCAATCCCAAGCCTACAGCGACCCAACCCGAAAGCAAGAGAATGAATGAGGTTAAGAAAAATCTGCTTTGGGCCATGATTGACGCAAAGATAATTACTTCATCATGCTGAAACATTTTGAATTTAACACTAAATTGTTTTTTTTGCGACATTACCCTTTATTAAAAACAGTAATTATGGCCTCAACTTCAACCTCACGAACCAAATTGGAACTAGAATACGCATTGCGTTCTTCCCCTAATATTTTATATCAGTATATTTCTAATCCTTCCGGTTTACAGAATTGGTTTGCCGATCATGTGGGCGTGAAAAATGGTGAAAATTACAAATTTAAGTGGGATGATGGCACCGAAATGGATGCATTATTGGTGAAAGCGGTGACAAGCAAATATGTTCGCTTTAAAATTGTTGATGCGCTGGATGCTGATGAGTTTTTGGAGTTCAGAATTCAGCAGGATGCCATAACCTTGGACATCGATTTAATCATTACAGAATTTGTAAATTCAGGAGATGAGGAGAGTGCAGCTTCTATTTGGGATGCTGCCGTTGATAGCTTGCGTTTTACGATCGGGGCGTAATTTTCTCTTAGCGTTGTAGTTCAGAAATAGCCAGAAAAGCGAGTAATCCGCAACCTTGTTCCAGTGCATCTTCGTCTACATCAAAACTGGGGTGATGTACACTAAAAGTGGTTTTCTTCGCTTCATTTCTCGTTCCCAATCGATAAAAACAGCTGGGGACTTCTTGGGTGAAGTAAGAAAAATCTTCGGCAGCCATCCAAATTCCTAAATGCTCTACGTTTTGCTCGCCAAGAAACGACTTTGCCTCCGATTGGAGTCGCTCTGTAAGGTCTTCGTTATTCTTCAAAAACGGATACCCGCGTTTTATATCAAAATCAACCGTACCGCCCATACCTTCCACCAATCCTGTTGCTAGGGTTAGCATTTTTTGATGTGCTTCGGCTCGCCAGTTTTCGTCGAGGGTTCTAAAAGTACCTTCGATAATGACTTCGTTGGGGATGACGTTGGTTGCGCCTTGAGCAATGACTTTACCGAAACTTAATACGGATGGGATGGCGGGGTTTGCGGCGCGCGAAACGATTTGTTGTAATGCAACAATTAAATGCGCGCTGATCAGCACCGGGTCTATATTGAAGTGTGGCATCGCACCATGTCCGCCTTTGCCTGTTACTTTAATATAAATTTCATCGGTGCTTGCCATGTACAATCCGGGACGAAATCCAGTTTTACCCGTTTCGATGCCAGGCATCACGTGCTGGCCGATCATAACATCCACTTTTGGGTTTTGAAGTACTCCCTCGGCAATCATAAGCGATGCGCCGCCGGGAAGCCTTTCTTCACCTGGTTGAAAAACAAGTTTTATCGAACCTTCAAAATTGTCTTTTAGTTCTGTTAAAATTCTTGCGGCACCCAACAAGCTGGTTGTATGTACATCGTGACCACAAGCGTGCATCACGCCTTCCTTTTTGCTGCGATAGGGTCTACCATCGTTCACTTCCACAATGGGAAGCGCATCCATATCTGCTCGCAAACCAACAACTTTTTTTGAAGGATTTTTCCCTTCGATGACGGCCACTACTCCTGTATTTGCCATTCTTTGGGTTTTTAGGCCCAAGGACTGCAGTTCTTTTTCTACCAAAGCGGCGGTTTCGTGTTCTTGAAACGATAGCTCCGGGTTTTGGTGGATATGTCGGCGAATGTCGACCAACGCCGGTAAAATAGAGGCTGCGCGGTCTTGGATATGTTTCTTTACGTCCATGATTGGAATTGTTGTATCAGATGAAGTACTTTGCAAATCTAATCGTTTCTCTAATATTCAATTCACATGATTACTCAAAACTCAATCGAACAACTGCTAAATGTGGTTAACATCGAGGATGTAGTGGGTGATTTTGTGTCGCTCAAACGCTCTGGTCCCCGATATAAGGGCTGTTGTCCATTCCACGACGAGAAGACTCCGAGTTTTGTAGTATCTCCATCCATTGGGATTTACAAGTGCTTTGGTTGTCAGAAAGGCGGCAATGCCATCCAGTTTATGATGGATATTGATAATTTGAATTTCGTGGAGGCGGCAAAAAGTCTTGCGAAGCGATTTGGGGTGGAATTGGAGGAGACTCATGTTGAGAATCAGGATGCGCATCAAGAAGCCCAACGACAGCGTGAATCCATTCAGGCCGCGGTAGATTTTGCCCAAGGTTTTTTTGTGACTCAGTTGTTTGATGGCGATGAGGGGAAGTCGATTGGTTTGCCCTATTTCAAGGAGCGCGGTTTTACCGTTGAGACGATAAAAAAATGGGGACTAGGCTATAGTCCTGAGTCGTGGGAAGCTTTGGCGGGTCATTCCAAGGCCAAAGGGTTTAATGCGGAAGTGATGGTTTTGGCGGGGTTACTGAAACTGCGCGATAACGGAACGCATTACGATTTGTTTAGGCATCGTGTGATGTTCTCAATCTATTCGGTGACAGGTAAGGTGATCGCATTTGCTGGACGGAAGATGAGTAGCACGGATCCATCGCCGAAATACGTCAACTCGCCCGAAACCGACCTATATAAAAAGAGCGATGTTCTATTTGGCTTGTTTCAGGCCAAGAATTCGATAAAAAAGGCCGACAAGGTCTATATGACCGAAGGGTACACAGATGTGATTACTTTGAGTCAGGCTGGCATCGAGAACGTTGTTGCGAGTTCAGGCACCGCGTTAACGCCAGGGCAGATCAAGTTGCTCAAGCGCTTCACGGATAACGTGACGGTGGTTTACGATGGCGATGCGGCGGGGATTAAGGCATCGTTACGAGGGATAGATCTGTTGTTGCAAGATGGGTTGAATGTGCGTGTGGTGTCGTTGCCGGAGGGTCAGGACCCCGATTCGTTTTGTCAGAAATTAGGCGGGGACGATTTCCAGTCGTATTTGAATGAGAACGAGGAGACGTTTATCCACTTTAAGGCCAAGTTATTAATTGATGAAAGTAAGCACGATCCGCTGAAGAAGTCGGATGCGATACGTGAGATATTAAAAAGTGTTTCGTTGATAGCCGATGGGCTAAAGCGCTCTGCCTTAACTAGGGATTTGTCGCAGATATGCGAAATGGAGGAGTCGGTGTTGGTTCAGGAGTTAGGGAAGTTATTGCGACAGCAGAAGGCGAAAGAGGAGCAAGCATTTGTAAGTCAGATTGCATCGATAACTCATGAGATGGGGGTGGGGATGATTGCGCCGGCGAAGCCGGCGCTCACAGACCATCACCAAGAAATGGCGATTTTTCGACTTTTGCTATTGCACGGCAATGAAATTATGGATGCAGAACAAACCGTGTTTCACCATTTGGTGGAAAAGGTTTTGAACGATCCTGATTTGGTGTTTGAAGATGAACTCGCCATTCGATTTATTGCTGAAGCAGCGCAACTCGAGGCTTGGCCCGAAAAAGAGCATTTTATCCATCACTTGGATAGTGAGATTGCGGCTTGGGCTGCTGGGATTTTAGCTGGCGGACATACACTGAGTAAGGCATTTGAAGATAATTTTATTGATGTGTCTCGTCCGGAATCAACGGTAAAAGAGCAAGTGAAAAATGTAATTCTGCATCTCAAACGAAAAAAATTCGATAAAAGTCTTAATCTCGCCCTATCTATGTTGGAAAATCCTGAGGTATCCCCTGAAGAAATGATGGAAATACTCGATTATATCAAGGCGATAAACATCAAAAAGAAGGAAATCGCCGACGATTTAGGAAATTCAATCAGTTGGATTTGAATCTAAGTCATTGTAAATCAGTATTTTAATTTTTTGGCACGCGGTTTGCATACTGGCTGGTATGTTTAAAAACAAATTAGTCATTCCAACATTCGTATTACTTTTCCTTACCGTTGCGGCGATTGGAAAAACGGCTTTTGGAACTGACAAAGTAATTCCTGTGGCGGACGTGAAAGCGTTAGACCCCGAGGTAGTTACCGTAAACGATTCATTGTATTTTGATTCATTAGAACTTTCTTTAAAGCGCATCCCCAACGCACAGCCTATGTATACTGTTGCCAAAAAGGCAATCGGCAAGTGGGCTAAGTTGTTTATCGCAGTAAAAATTGTAGAAAGCGGCAACGATGGCGATAATTCGATCTATGCTCGTCGCGATAACAACCTCACTGGTATGCGTCAGCCCCGCGTTCGTAAAACCATGTCGTTGGGTGCTACCAAAAACAAATACGCTCGTTATGCCAGTTGGTATGATTGCATGTTAGATTTCGGAATGTACTTGGATGGAATGGAAAGAGGCTTCATCAAAAAGAACCACCGGCCAGTTAGAAACAGCCAAGAGATGGTTAAATATCTTTATGGCAAGTATAATACTCACCCCGTGTGGCGCAAACGTACCTTGTACGTATTGAAGAATTTCAAGTGGAAGTAATTACTTCTGATGCTGATAGCGCAAGCAGTATAAACTGAATCCTAGTGCAATTAAAAAGGCGGAGCCGCTGAGTCCAAATATTCCGACATAGTTCCAGCTCATTCCTTTGATAAAGTAGTTCGCGGTTAATCCGCCTACGATAATTCCCAACTCTAAAAACATAAATAACATCGCCAAGGCACGTCCTCGGTGATGGTTATCTGCAGTGTCGCTCGCCCAAGCAAATAAACTCGGGGCGTTAAATCCTTGTCCGATGCCATATAGAATGGCTGAACTTGCAAACCAAATGAGGCCGGGTAATTCACAAGCCGCACAATCTGTTTGATGAAGGTGGTTAAGGCGAATCGACATGTAAACGAGGATCGACATCGACAAGACTTGTGCAGCAGTTCCGATGGCGGTGCTCCAGGCGCGTCCTAAAGCATCGCTCACACGTCCGCTAATCAGGCGAAACAACAGCGAAACCCCAATGTAGATGCTCAAGAACAAACCTTTGTTGGTGTAACCCATTTCCAAAGTAAAATCGGCCATCACGGTAAGGATTGAGCCCAAGGAAATACATACCAAAAACATAATAAAACTAGGTCGCCACGCCGGAAAATAGAATAGGTTTCGGATGTTGAATACACATTCTTTTCGATTCGATTTTGTGCGCGTTTCAGGCAAGCTCATGAAGAGCAACCAAGCCAAAGAAGCCAATGCAGCGCTGGTGTAATAGAGAATATCGACGCCAAAATGCAATGCGATAACTGCGCCCAGTGCATAGCCAATAGTGGTTCCGAGGTTATTGAACATCCCTTGCCAGCCCATGGCGCGACCTCGGTGTGATTCGGCAACTACATCGGCAGTGAAGGCGGTAAATCCCGTTGGGGTGAAACCTGTGGAGAATCCATGTATTGCGCGAACAATCAAGAAACCCATGGCTGTGGTCACCATCGGATAGAAACAACCCGCGATGATGCAAAATAAGCATCCACCAATCATCGCCCATCGCCGGCCTAAGTTATCGGTGATCCAACCACTAAAAGGACGTGCAATCAGTGCGCTAAATGAAAATGCTGGGATGATCCAACCTACGTATGCTGCGCCGCCTTTGGATCGGAGTTCTTGCGCTAACTCGGGGAGAATGATGTTAAATGAGAGGAAGAAACTCATCGCGCCCAAGCACATAATCCAAAACACCCTTGGGTATTTGTAGGGTAGGGCTGGTTGGAGAGAACTCATTTACTGGAATAGTTGGCAACCAATGGCATAATGCGTCCTTTTCCAAAGGCTTTGGTGCTGACACGCAAAATGGGTGGGGCCTGATAACGCTTGTATTCACTTCCGTTTACTAGGTCTACAACTTTATGCACCGTGGTTTGGTCGTATCCCATCGTAATGAGTTCATCAACCCCTTTGTGCTCTTCGATGTAGTGTTTTAACAATTCATCCAAGACATCGTAATCGGGAAGAGAATCTGCGTCCTTTTGACCGGGTCTCAATTCTGCCGATGGCGCTTTGGTGATGATGTGATTTGGAATGATTTCTTGATTTCGGTTGATATAACGAGCCAAGGCGTAGACTTGATTCTTGTATACATCGCCCAACGGACTCAACGCACCGCACAAATCGCCATACAAAGTGCTGTAGCCCACGCTCAGTTCACTTTTATTGCTTGTATTGAGAAGGATGTAGCCCAGTTTGTTGGAAATGGCCATCAGAAGGACCGCTCTCGATCGAGCTTGGAGATTTTCTTCGGCTAAATTGAATGGCTTCCCTTGAAATACAGGTTGAAGCGCATCGAGATAGGTATCGTAGATGTTTTTGATGGGAATTGTAATGGCGTCGTTGTCGAGATTTTTGCTTAACAATTCGGCATCCGAGACGCTGTGATCGCTGCTAAACATCGATGGCATAAGTACGGGATGAACGTTTTCTGCCCCTAATGCTGCCGAGGCCAAGGCTTGAACCACTGCACTGTCGATTCCGCCTGAAGATCCCAAAATGGCATGATGAAAGCCCATTTTACTGAAATAATCGCGGATGCCAAATATTAAGGCTTTGTATAGCTGCGCGGTATCATCGGTATCCAGGGGTACGGAATTTCCCATGGCAAATTTCCCGTTTTCGAAACTGGCATAGCTCACGTTTTCTTCAAAGCTTGGGGCTTGCAGAACCACTTCGCCGTTGCCATTGATTGCGCGACTTGAGCCATCGAACATGAGTTCGGTATGGGTGCCCACTTGGTTGACGTAAAGAACGGGGAGGTCGAATCGCGATGCTTGTCCGCCAAATACTCTATTTCTCAGTGATTGTTTGCCCAAGTTAAACGGCGATGCGGCTGGATTGATGATGAGTTCGGCGCCTAAGTCTTTTAATGCTTGACCTGGGCTTACCAAATATTCAAAGTCGTTGTAGACATCCCACAAGTCTTCACATATGGCAATGCCTATTTTAACCCCTTTGTATTCAATTATTTGCGATGTGGTTTCGGGTTGGAAATACCGACTTTCATTAAAGACATCGTAGGTAGGGAGTAGTGTTTTGGCAACGGTATGTTGGATTCTGCCGTTGTACATCACGCAAGCCACATTTTGCAATTTTCGGCCTTTGTTGGGATTGCGAATTACACCGCCAACGATTGCGGCTATGCCCTCGCAAGCTCGGGCAACCGCCTCCAATGCATGTTCACATTTCTCAATGAAATAGGGGTAGTCTAGAAGATCATCGGGCATGTAACCACATACCGACAGTTCAGAAAAGACTACTAGGTCTACTTTGTCTTGTTTGGCTTGGAAAATGACATCGGCCATTTTTGCCGTATTCGACTCAAAATCGCCAATGGTAAAGTTGAGTTGGGCCAGTGCGATTTTTAACCCCGACATGGTCTAATTAGAATAAAATACCCGCTTGAATGGCAAGTAAATTTGATTTCCCTGTAACGGTAGGGTCTTTGAAGAAGTTGTTGATCGCATTGTCGAATCGCAAACCCGCAGTAAATATGGTGCTGCCTGTTAATTTGTATTCAACCCCCACGCCCATAATTACTGGGAAACGGAAAGTTGCGATGTTGTCTTGGAATGCATATTCCTTTTCACCTTTGGCGCTTCCTGCTACCGTTGTTCCTGTAAACTGGTAAACGTCATCGTCGATGTTGTTTGGGTCGTGCGATGTGATTCCTTTATTCGCCGGGTAAATCGCGTTGCCATCAACAATTGTAGTTGAGAGCTTACTTTTCATCATAAATGAAGGGGCCAAACCAAATTGGAAGTAGTATTTCATATTTCCAATTTCATCTGTTTTCATTTTTACGCTTAATGGGATTTGCAAGTATTGGGTATTGTATTTGAAATTTACTTTTCCCGCTGCGTATTTTAATGTATCGAATTTGCCAGTAGAGCCGGTTTGAGGAACTACATTCTTTAATTCCGTATTGCTTTTTGCCAACACCGGAATCGTAGAAACCGATAATTCTGTCGCCAACCAATAGTTTGTGCTTTTGAACATGGCGAAATCGGCGGTAACTCCGTAAGAGAATCCTAGGCCTAAGCCATCGTTCGACATCGAACCTTTTTGGATGTTGATCCAGCTAAAATTGGGGCTAACGCGCAGACCCATCTTTACGTTGGGAGCGGTTTGAGCATGTAAATTTGCAAAACCTGCAAATAGCAAGGTAGCAGCTATGGCAAAAGAAGTGTTTCTTTGTAGTTTCATACGTTTCATGCAAAAAAACAACAATCATACCATTAAATGCAGTTGGATTTATCCCCTTTTTGTGGTGATTCTAATTTCTTGTACACCTAAGAAGCAAGCGGCGCCGGTAAAATTGGAATATTCCGACTTTGCGATGGAGTTAGACAGTCTGCGTACTAAGGGTTGTGGCGCATCGGATGTTGTTGCATTACGCAGTAAATACGGTCGATTTTTCTCCCTTTGGATGTATGAAGTGATGGATTTTGGTCGTTTCGGCCCCATATCAGACACAGCAAGAGCGCAGTATTTGCAATATTGGTTGCTACAGAATACGCCGGTTTTTAATGCGGTAAAATCTCATTACAAGAAAAATACCCAATGGAAGTCGGATCTTGAGCAGGCTTGGGGCAATTTGCAACAAGAAATCCCATCAACACCGCAAGCCAACGTCTATGGTTATCTCTCTCAATTCAGCAATTACAATACATTTGTTGATACGTTTATCAATCCTAAATCGGATCACCAAGAAGTGATTTTGGCTTTTAGTGAAGAAATGTTCCTGAACGATACTTTTCCACCGTATGCGCTGCTGGAAATGCCTCCGTTTTTTAATCGATACAATGGCAGCGATCAAGTGGCCTCTCAACTGATGTGGAATTATCTGAAAATGCGTTTTGAACCGACGCATAAGCGTAGTAATATGTTGGAGGAAATGATGTTTCAAGGGAAGTTGTGGTATAGTTTGATGGCTTTATTTCCCGATCGGAATCCATGGGAATTGTTGGGGTACGACGAAAAGGAATGGAAGTGGATGATGAAGGAAGAAGGTCAGATCTGGAAGCATTTTTTGGATAACAAGTTGCTTTTTAGTACCAAATTCAACGACTACAAACGATATTTTGCTTTTGGCAATAAAACCTTTGGTGGTGGCGTGCCCGAAGACTGTCCGCCGTTGATAGGCAATTTCATTGGCATGCGCATCGCACAGACATTTGTCGCGAAAAACGATGCCAACCTCGATCAAATATGGCGAAATGTAAACGCAAACCAATTTTTACAAGCCTCTACTTTTAATCCAATTAAATAATTATTATGAATCAGGAATTAATGTCATACATGGCGGCTCGACTCAAAGAGAATCAGTTTATTCAGTTTATTGGGTTGGAGTTAACCGATATCGATACGCATTTTGCGGCGATGGAATTGAATATCAAGCCGCATCACATGCAGCACACCGGTTTTACCCATGGTGGAGTGACGGCTACGATTTGCGATGTGACCACGGGAATTGCAGCGTATACAGCGATTTTTGGAAATGGCAACACCGCGAAAAACGTTGTGACGGTGGATTTGAAGGTGTCGTATGTGAATCCTTCGGTGTCAAGCAAAATTCGTTCTACCGGCAAGGTAACCAAAGCCGGACAGAACTTGATGTTTTGTGAAGGTCAGGTGTTTGACGTGTTTGAAGATGGGTCAGAGAAATTGGTAGCAACTGCAGTTTCTATCATGGCTGTGATTGACGCGCCGTTAAAATCAACTATCGTTTAAAAATTGCATTAATATCGCATCGGAATGTCGGTAGAATATAGAAAAGTACTTTACGCAAATTATCACACCACGCAGAGTGGTAGGGCATCGTTGACGTCGGCTGAGTCGCTGTTTTTGCGCGAGAAGAGACAGTTTGAATCGGAGATTTTGCCGCTTTTGCATTCTGTTCCCAAATCGGCCCGAATTTTTGATATGGGTTGTGGCAGTGGCAGTTTGTTAAAGGGTTTAAAGGAAGCGGGCTATACCAATTTGATAGGGATGGACTTGAGTGAGGAGCAAGTGAATATGGCGCATAATTTCGGAGTATCTGAGGTTGTGTTGGGCGATGCGATGCAGTTTTTCCGCGGTTCAGAGGAGCAGTTTGATATCATTACAGGCATGGATATTATCGAACATTTTACCAAAGATGAGTTGGTGGAGTTGTTGCAGTTGATTCAGAGCAAGTTGAAAAAGGGCGGAATGGCGATATTTAGGACACCCAATATGGATGCGCCAATTGCTACTGCCTTTGCGATAGGAGATTTCACCCATGAAAATTATTTGAATGCCAGTTCGGCCGAGCAAGTGATGCTCTCTTGCGGTTTTGGCGATGTTAAGGTGAAGCCTAGTTTTATGCTTGTGAATGGGTTTTTGAAAGAAGGTCTTCGTAGCGTTTTGTATCGTATACTGAGCTTGCGTTTGAAGCTTCGATTGTTTGCTACGGCGCGCAGCACCCAGAAGGTGTTGTTTACCCCTAATTTATTAATAGTTGGTGTTAAGTCGAATTAAAGTTTTTATCGAATGGATAGTAACGTAAAAAAAATTGCTTGTGTAACAGGGGCAAGCAGCGGGATTGGATACGCTACGGCGAAGGAATTGGCGACATTGGGATATGATATTATCGCAGTTGCCAGAAGGATGGATCGATTGAAAGAATTGGAGGAAGATTTGAATCAAAATCCTGAGACCTCGGATTGCAGGGTATTTTTGGCCGAATTGGATGTCCGCAATAAAATGGATGTGCAGTCGTTTTACGATGCTTTGCCTGAGGATTGGAAATCCATTGATGTATTGGTGAATAACGCGGGTTTGGCAAAAGGTCTTTCCAAGTTTTACGATGGCGATACCGACCATTGGGATCAAATGATTGATACGAACATCAAAGGCCTTCTTTATGTTAGTAGGACCGTGACGCCGGGAATGATCTCGCGTGGAAAAGGACATATCATCAATATTGGGTCGATTGCCGGCAAGGAAGTTTATGATAACGGCAATGTGTACTGCGGGACAAAGTTTGCGGTAGATGCGATTACCAAAAGCATGCGTTTGGAATTGGCGATGCACGATGTGAAGGTGACTGGAATACACCCCGGTGCTGTTGAAACAGAGTTTAGTATTGTACGATTTGATGGCGACCAGGATAAGGCGAAAACGGTTTACAAGGGGTTTGAAAATTTGATAGCAGAGGATATTGCGGAGGCCATTGGTTTTGTGGTGACGAGAAAGCCGCACGTAAACGTCAATGATATGGTCGTGATGCCGATGGCTCAGGCCGTAGCGGGTGTGATTATTAGAAAGTAGTTAACTTGTTGATTGGATGAGTAATAAGAACAAAAATAAGTCGGGGGTTGTCTACAGTACTAATCCGAATTATAGCTACGAAGAAGACGCATCGGAACAAGAAACTTTGGCCGCATCACATCAAAAGTTATACGTAAGACGTGAGGTGAGAAATGGCAAGCCATGCGTTGTGATTAAGGAATTCGTGGGCAGCTCAGATGATTTGAAAGCCTTGGAGCGCGCCCTAAAATCGCATTGTGGGGTAGGAGGTAGTGCCAAAGATGGCGATATCATCATTCAGGGCGATTTTCACGCCAAGGTGAAGTCGTATTTAGAATCTAAGGGTTATAAAACCAAGGGGTAAGAAAATTACTTATTTGATTTCAGCAATTCGGCAAAGTGCTTTTTGAATTTCTCCACCTTTTCGCTCACCACGTAAACACAGTATTGATTTTCGGGGTTATTGGCATAGTAATCTTGGTGGTAGTCTTCCGCGGGCCAGTAATTGGTCAACGGTAGAATTTCTGTTACCACTTTGCCATCGTCAGCCCACAAGCCACTCTCTTCCACGGCTGTTTTACTGGCCCGCGCAATGATTTCCTGTTCGTTGTTCATGTAGTAAATGCCACTGCGATACTGGGTTCCAACGTCATTGCCCTGTCTGTTCAGCGTGGTGGGATTGTGTACGCGCCAAAAAACTTCCAAAATTTGGGGGTAGGACGTTACGGTTTTATCGAAGTAAATCTTAGCGACTTCGGCATGGCCCGTATTTCCGTTGCAAACTTCTTTGTAGGTTGGGTTTTTTACCGTTCCGTTGGAGTAGCCCGATTCAACATTCACGATGCCTATCATTCTGCGATAAACGGCGTCCATGCACCAGAAACAGCCACCGGCAATTACACAAGAGTCGAGATTTTGAGGTTCTACGTTTGTCATTTCGTTAGAGGGATTTTTTGTTTGATGAGATTTTTTAGGTACTTGAGTGCATCCAATCAATGGGATAGCACAAAGGATGGGTATGATAAAATCAATGGGCTTCATGAAGTTTGGTATTGATTACAGCAACGGCCACGCCAACCAATATACCAGTAACAACATCGGAGGGATAATGTTTTCCGGCTGCAATTCTAAGTCCAGCTGTGGCGAGTGCAAGGCCGCCGGCTGTGTATGCTGCAGCTTTGCCCCAAGTGGGTATATTCGGTTGATTCAATGCCATTAGAATTGCGGTGGTTGCGGCTGTTGCTGTGATTGCACTGTGTCCGCTGAAAAAACTAAAATGGTCGTCGGTTTTTGATGATACAAACCCCGGCACTTGGGTATAGGGTCGATTTCTGAGTGCCAGCATTTTTACCGTTTGCGTAATATTTGCCATAATCCATACATTTTGAACCGCTAGCTGAATATATTGTGTTTGCTGATTTTTGGGCAATGCAAAAGTGACCATTCCTGCGGCAAAGGCTGTTCCCAGTGCCATGCCATCCGAGATATGCGCAGTTCTGCCATTGTAGGAAGTCCTTGCTGCATTGTCGATCAGTCCCACTTTCCAACTATTTCCACCTGCTCTAACTTGATTTAAATGGTCGTTGTATAAAAGATTAACCCCAGTGTGAACGATACTTTCAGCAAAAATCACCTTGTTCAAGGTGGGTTGAGGGACTAGATATTGGGCTTGGCTCGGGCTGATAGGGTAGAAAATAATGCACAATTTCACAAGTGTCAACCCAACACTTTTTATTTTGTTCGATTTATTTAATCTTATGTAATTCAATGAATTGATTTTTTTGTTTTGCAGAAATTGATTCATTTTACTTGTGCGTAAGTTCATTTACAAAGAAATAGCAATTGGCAACAATATCCGTCTTTACAATAAGTACCTTTGCAGTGCCAAAGTTATTTCATTTATAGCATGAATAATATCGAAATCATTGCGTCGATTAAAAATCACGCCCAGACCGTATTCGAAAATCTAACCACAGACGAACTCGTAGCAAAAGCCCTCGAAAGAAACGAGGGAAGAATCACATCTCAAGGCGCCTTGGCGGCTGATACTGGTGAATTTACTGGTAGAAGTCCAAAGGATAAGTTCTTGGTGAAAGATGCCCAAACTGCAGATGCTGCATGGTGGGGCGCTGTGAATCAGCCATTTGAAGAAGCCAAATTTGATGCTTTATTGAACAAGGTGATGAATCACATGGAAGGCAAAGAAATTTTTGTCCGACATGCCTTCGCTTGTGCCGATCCTAAGAATCGCTTGAACATTCAAGTGGTTACCGAGAGCGCATACCAGAACTTGTTCGCTAAGCACCTTTTTTTGCGTCCCTCTGCCGAAGAAATCGCGACGCAACCTACCGAGTGGATCATCGTGGCATCGCCATCGTTCCATGCGGATCCTGCGGTTGATGGTACCCGTCAGCACAACTTCACCATGGTAAGTGTAAGTCGTAAAATCATTTTGATTGGTGGTTCTGGCTACACCGGCGAAATCAAAAAAGGCATTTTCTCTGTATTGAATTATATCCTTCCCCATGAGCGCAACGTATTGAGCATGCACTGTTCTGCCAACATCGGCGTGAACGGCGATACTGCTTTGTTCTTTGGCTT
>JBEEMF010000011.1:0-69794 GCA_041192805.1 Bacteroidota bacterium
ACAGAAAACATGGGCGGTGCTTGCACACGGCCTTGAAAAAATATACCCCGCGGCCCACCAGCCATTTGCACAGCAAATGCTGGCCGGCCGCGGGGGCCTAATCTCCGAATTCCCCGTAGGAACAAAAATGCACCCCGACTATTTCCCCAAAAGAAATCGAATTGTCGCTGGCCTGTGCGATGCAATCCTCGTTACCGAAAGCGGACTCAAAGGCGGATCCATGATTACCGCACGAATTGCCCATGGCTATAACAGAGATGTCTTTGCTGTCCCCGGAAGACCCTCCGACCTCGCATCCATCGGATGCAACTTCCTCATCCAAAAAAATATGGCCCAAATCACCACAAATGCCACCGATATTGGAGAAGCAATGAATTGGGAAAACAAAAACCCCAGTTCAAACGGCAACAATAATCATCAATTAAACCTGTTTCAAAACCTTAATCCCGTTGAAACTCAAGTCATGCAATGGCTGATGGAAGGAATTAATCACCCCAATAAAATGCTCGAAAAACAACAATGGACAGCGAGTAAAATCTCAATGGCACTGCTCGACCTAGAACTGAAGGGACTGATTTGTGCTGCGGGGGGAAATAACTACCTTCCGAATTAGAAAGGAATTTAGATTCTCACAATCTTAATCCCAAGTAGGATTTGTCAGCTTAACGCTTTTTACCCTTCGGAGCAGTATTTGCGCGCTGCTGACTCGCCTTCATCGCATCTTCCATCCGTTGCTGGAATTTCGATTTGGTAGCCGGCTTCTTGCGATTTTCCGCAATTTGTGCATGCAATTTGGTATCGTCAACCGTTCTACGAATCACCCATTGCTGACCAAACGTGATCATGTTACTCACAAAATAATACCACGTTAATCCCGCCGCATAATCGTTCAACACGCCCAAGAAAATCACTGGCATGAAATATCCAATATACTTCATCTGACCCGTTACGCCCGATAACTGATTGTTAAAATGGGTGTAAATCAAGGTAGAAACGGTCATCAATATAGTAAAGAAACTTACGTGATCGCCATAGAAAGGAATGGTGAATCCCAAATGCGGACCATCATACTGACTCAAATCGGTAGCCCACATAAATGCTTTCTGTCTGAGCTCAAACGCATTCGGAAAGAACTGGAACATCGCAAACAATATTGGCATCTGCAACAAAACGGGTACGCAACCACTCATCGGACTCACGCCCGCTTTGCGATACAACGCCATGTTTTCCTGTTGCATTTTCTGCATATCGCTGCCATGCTTTTCCTTAATGACATCAATCTCTGGCTTAAGGATACGCATTTTAGCTGTGCTGATGTACGATTTATAAACCAATGGCAACAAGGCTGTTTTAATGATAACGGTAAGTAACAAAATGATAATACCCATACTGCCAATCACACCATCCAATGCATGAAAAACAGGAATTACAGCATAACGATTCACCCAGCCAAAAATGCCCCATCCCAACGGAATGATACTTTCTAGACCCGCATTGGGCATACCCACTTGCGCATCTTTCATCGTATAAAACTGATTTGGGCCAAAATAGTAGCTAAATCCGTATGATTTAAGGGGCTGACGTTCGAAATCGACGTATACTACAGCGTTTAAATCTTTGATCCGGTTAGTATCTTTCGTTTCTTTCCAAGCAATTTTTGCATCGCTAGAGAAACCCGAATCGGCCACCATCATCACAGAAAAATATTGCTGCTTAAAGCCAAACCAGTCCAAATTATTCTTCAATTCCTCGCTGGCCGGACTTGCCAAATCCAACTTGTCTGCATCCTCACCACGCAAACGATACACAACAGTTGTGTTCTGCGTTTCCCACTTCATGTCCTTCTCCTGCTTTTGTAGTTGAGCCCTCCAAGTAATTTTGATACCCGAATTGCGCGATTTTACTATTTCGTCGATGCCCTTAAGCTTCAATTCATACTTTACAGTAAAACCATCTGCGGCCAAAGAATAAATCTGATCGATGTAACGGGCTGAATCACCCAAACGCAAAGTGACCTGATTTTCGGTTTGAGAAACAACATTCCAATAAAAATCAGCGCTATTCAAAGGACCATTGGCAGTGTATAATTCAAATGCCCATTGATTGTCGTTTACTTGATTCGACAACAATTCCAAAACACTTGAATCCGAACGACGATGATTATTAAGTACTACGCGACCAACATTGCCGCCTTTTGTGCGAATGTCGATGCTCAACTCCTTACTTTTTAGCTGAACTAAGCCCGGTTTTCCTTGCAATTGCGATGCAAATCCTCCGATTGTGCTCAATAAGGCAGAATCTTTTGCAGGCGATGCCGTTTCAGAAATTGCTGCGCTACCTAATTTGGAAGGCGTTGGAGAAGTCACTTTCGCGGCCTCTACCCTTGCTACGCTATCGCGCTGACGTTGAAAAATTGCTTGTTCCTCCGCGCTGGGAGCCGTGTACCAATAGTATCCTATTAAGATTAGGAAAATGAGCGAAAAGCCGGTGATTGTATTGCGATCCATGAATAAAGGATGCGAAGTTACAAAAAAAGAAGGCGGGCAATCTATGAAAAAATTGAAGATCTAATAAATAATGATGAAAACCCCTTTGAATAGGCATTTCGAATTACTATCTTTGCGCACCGAATATTCACGATGGCCAACGTAGGAAAAATCTCACAAATTATTGGTCCAGTGGTTGATGTTAGTTTCAACGACCCCGGATCTACGCTCCCTAAAATTTACAACTCATTAACCGTTACCAAAGACAACGGTCAATCCTTAGTGCTGGAAGTACAACAGCACTTAGGCGAAAACATGGTGCGTACCATTGCGATGGACGGAACTGATGGACTTCGCCGCGGAATTGACGCGATTGATACTGGCGATGCAATTCGCATGCCCGTGGGTGAAGCCATTCGTGGCCGATTGCTCAACGTGGTAGGTGATGCAATCGACGGGATGACGCCTCTTTCCAAAGAAAATGGAAGAGCAATTCACCAACCATCTCCAACTTTCGACAATTTGAGCACCAGTGCAGAACCTCTGTATACTGGGATCAAAGTAATCGATTTGCTTGAGCCCTATGCTAAAGGAGGTAAAATCGGCTTGTTCGGTGGTGCCGGTGTAGGAAAAACGGTTTTGATTATGGAATTGATCAACAACATCGCAAAAGCATACTCTGGTATGTCGGTTTTCGCCGGTGTTGGTGAAAGAACCCGTGAAGGAAACGATCTATTGCGCGAGATGATTGAATCTGGCGTTATTAAATACGGCGAAGCATTCAAACACAGCATGGAAAGCGGTGGTTGGGATTTGGACACCGTAGATATGGAAGACTTAAAAAGTAGCCAAGCCACATTGGTATTTGGTCAGATGAATGAGCCTCCAGGAGCCCGTGCAAGGGTTGCCTTGAGTGGTTTGTCTGTTGCCGAATATTTCCGTGATGGTGATGGTACCGGTGCAGGAAAAGACATTCTTTTCTTTATCGATAACATTTTCCGTTTCACACAAGCAGGTTCTGAGGTATCAGCGTTGTTGGGCCGTATGCCTAGCGCCGTGGGTTACCAGCCTACCCTTGCGACAGAAATGGGTGCGATGCAAGAGCGTATCACTTCTACGACTCGTGGATCTATCACGTCTGTGCAAGCCGTTTACGTTCCTGCGGATGACTTAACAGATCCAGCCCCAGCAACAACTTTTGCTCACTTGGATGCTACTACAGTATTGTCTCGTAAAATTGCGGAATTGGGTATCTACCCTGCTGTGGATCCTTTGGATTCTACGAGCCGTATTTTGAGCGAAGAAGTTTTGGGTAAAGAACATTACGGATGTGCTCAACGCGTAAAAGAGTTGTTACAACGTTATAAGGAATTACAAGACATCATTGCCATTTTGGGTATGGATGAATTGAGCGAAGACGATAAATTGGTGGTTCACCGCGCTCGTCGTGTTCAACGTTTCTTGTCTCAACCGTTCCACGTTGCAGAACAGTTTACGGGTATCCCAGGCGTATTGGTCGACATCAAGGAAACCATCAAGTCATTTAACATGATTATGAACGGTGAAGTGGATGAATACCCAGAAGCGGCCTTTAACTTGGTAGGTACCATCGAAGATGCTATCGAAAAAGGCAAAAAGTTATTGGAAGAAGCCAACGCATAATAAAAGATATGTTTGTAGAAGTATTAACACCAGATAAGACCTTATTCAGCGGAGACGCCGAAGTAATTACATTGCCTGGTGTAAACGGAAGCTTTCAGATTCTCGATAACCACGCCCCGATGATTGCAAACTTAAAATCTGGAAACGTGGAAATCAAAAGCAGTACCCTAACCGAAATCTACGAAGTCAAAAGTGGATTGGTTGAAGTGCTGAAGAACAAAGTCGTTGTATTGGTTTAATCGCCCTGTTCAAAACCACTCAGCATTTGAGTCGGCCTTAGATTAACAACATAATCCATAAAAGAGAGAGGGCTCCCACTGGGAGCCCTCTCTCTTTTATGGAAAAAAACCAAAACCACTCCCACAACAATAAAATTTTATCTGCAAGCAGATCACAACCCTAAACAAAACCGCAAATTCCTAAAGGAAATACTCCACAAATAAACTACATCACTAAACAAAACCATCAAATCTCCATCAATTACAAAACCCAAAAAAATACCCATTGTTCAACTTATCCACACAAGACATCAACAAAGAAAGAAGGAAGATCATACAAACAATTGATATTGAATGTATTAGACAAATCGTTCAGCAATAACACGTTATTTTGTTTAACTTAATACCAACATTTCTTGTACAAGAAAATTTGATTGAAATTAAACAAAATACCATATTTGTATAAGATATACGCATGAGAATTATACAAAATGATTTCGACAAGAAAATAGCAGGAGAATTACTTCCGCTAAGAAATTATGCATTGTCGTTAACCCACGACATGGACGATACCAAAGATCTAGTACAAGACACAATCCTTAAAGCTTACAGATATCAGAGTAAATTCCAAGAAGGCACAAACCTCCGCGGTTGGCTCTACACCATTCTCAAAAATAGCTTCATCAATAACTACCGTCGTGATATGAAGCGCAATACATTCTTGGATAGCACAGACAATTCATATTTTATTGATTTGCCGTCTCACAAAATCGATAACGATGCAGAGACGAAGTTTATCCGCCAAGATCTGGAAGCTGCAATTGATGAACTATCCTTTGATTTAAGAGTAACTTTTAAATTAAACACCGAAGGTTACAAATACCACGAAATTGCCGAAGAAATGCAAATCCCCATTGGCACCGTAAAAACTCGCATATTTGTTGCCCGCCGTATCCTTCGCGAGCGTCTCAAAGAATATGCTGTTGTTTACGGTTTACAAATGGCGTAAATTTGAGGTATTCTTTATGATACCCGATCACTTAACATACTTATTCTTGAATCTCGTCACGATTGCTGGCCCTTTAGCGCTTTCATTCGATAAAAAAGTGGCATTCTACAAGAATTGGAAACCGTTCACTCTATCTATGCTTGCAACGAGTACCTTATACATTGTATGGGACATCTGGTTCACCAAATCAAACGTATGGTTATTCAATCCGCAGTTCCTTTGCGGAAAATGGTTTGCCAATCTCCCCCTAGAAGAATATATCTTCTTCATTATCATCCCCTATGCATGCCTTTTCATATATGCCTGCCTCAAGGCCTATCTACCTAACTTCTCGTTCAACAAAGCACTCAAACCGATAGTAATTTCATTAATGGCTATAGGCCTCATCGCAATAGCAATTAACCCGAGTCACTTATATACGACAATAACGTTTGGATTCCTATTCATCACACTGTCGGCGTTACTCCTCACGCGCCACACAGCCCATTTATCGCACATCATTCTGGCATGGATCATCGCTTTGCTACCAATGGCATACGTCAACGGAGTATTAACCAGCAAACCCGTCTTGATTTATAACGATGCTCAAAACCTTGGCATTCGCATTGGAACGATACCTATAGAAGATTTTTTCTATAACATGGTTTACATGCTATGGATGATTACGGTTTACGAAATCCTAAGAAAGAAACATAAAACCACTCCAAGCAAATCCTAGTGCCAAATCGCAGTATCAGCCAAACTCTTTTTCTTGGCCTTTTTGCGTTGACTTTTTGTTCCTGGTACTGGAATATACTTTTCAGGGTATTTCTTCAAATCCAACATCATACTCTGCAATTGCGCATTGCTATTCCTAATGTCAGCATATAGGGCTTCATCTTTAAGTAACTTACCCATACTTCCCTTCCCCTGATTCAAATCGTTCATCAATAACGCCAACTTCTCACTGCTCGTAGACAAATTATTTAACAAATCTGCGATACGAACAGAATCCATCTGACGTCCAGCTTTATTAAAATGCTCCAAACCTTCACGCAACTGTCTGTCATACTCCGGCAAATTACTCGAGAACGAACTCAAACTCCCTGACGTCTGTTTCAAGGCCGGTTCCAATGCCGCAATGGTTTTTCGAATTTCAATAATCGTAGCCGTAAGTTCATGTAATACAACCGGCA
The DNA here is from genome assembly GCA_041192805.1 of Bacteroidota bacterium. Lineage (GTDB taxonomy): Bacteria > Bacteroidota > Bacteroidia > NS11-12g > UBA955 > UBA955. The sequence continues at coordinate 6,551 of JBEEMF010000011.1, forward strand.
CACTATTCACCGCTTCATTCAACTCCTGTTTATGCAAGAAAGCATTTAAAGTACCGAACAACGAATCAGCACTATTGGTAACATTCACGACTTTAGTGTTGATCATACCAAATACGTCCTTAGAATAGTCGGGCTCTAAAACATCGCCATCTTCAGCAAAATCTTTAGAGTTACCCTTCAATAATTTCAAAGTCACCCCACCAAGCAGTTGTGCCTCAATTTTAATTTTAGAATCCTCCGGAATTTTCATATCCGAACTCACTTCCACAATTGCCACAATTTTCTGATTTTCATCCATCTTAAGACTCCGAACCATACCAATCTTGAAACCATTGTACATGAGTTTTGTACCAACCGACAAACCTTGGGTATTATCGTAATACACTTTAAAACTCCTACCACGATCAAACAGATTATCTCTGCCCATCATAAAATTGTAGCCTAACAAGAGAATGCAGATCGACACAATGGCGAGCACTCCAACTTTGAATTCGTTTGATAGTCCTTTAAACACAGTAAATACGTTATTCAAAAATAAGTAAAAAATACAAAGCTTATAAAAAAAGAAAGGCCCCGCTTTCGCGAGGCCTTTCACTATGAAATCTTAATGATTAGTGTTTAACTACAACACGCTTAGTAACAGTTTCACCGTTGTTGGTCAAGTTCACGAAGTAGATACCTTCGCTTACGTTGCTCAAGTCGATTTGAGTGTTACCAAATCCACCTTGCAAGTTATCCAACTTAGATACAACTGCACCGAATGCATTCGTAACTACTACATTCAAAGGTTGGTTGTTGGTCAAGTTATAACCTACAGTCAACAATCCAGTAGTTGGGTTAGGATGAACAGAAACTGCATCTTGCAATTTCGCGCTCTCAGTTCCCATGTAAGTATTGAAGCAATTTGGTGGGTAAGCAACATATACTGGACGAGAAACCGCAGTTGCTTCGTTTCCACTAGGATCAACCAAAGAATAGTTGATATAGTAAACACCAGCTTCCATTACGTTCACGTTATGTCCCAATACTTTAACCAAAGGCATCAAATCACCAGAAGAATAGTAGTTGTCACGTACAATCAAACCAGACATTGCCCAGAAAGGAGTAGCGATACATACAGAGATTGCAGGTGCAGTGATGGTAGGAGAAATCCTATCAACAACTTTGATGAAACGCTGCTTAGTTGTAACGTTTCCACTACCATCAGTTGCAGTGAATGTTTCAACATAAGTACCCAAAGTATAAGCATCTACTTTACCAATCTTAGTAACTGAAAGTTGAGACTTAGAGTAAAAATTATCCGTTACAGTTACTGAACGTGAATAGTAAGAGTTGTTTACATCATGCAAAACAGTATCACTAGTATTCAATTCAATTTCTGGAGCGATATAATCGTCAACACGGTAGTTCAATACGAAACCATATTCAGTTGCTTTGTTACCAGAAGGATCAACTGCTTTGTAAGTCACAGGGTATGTCGCACGGATGTTAGTGTTAACAGGACCGTTGAAACCTGGATTCTTAGAAACAAAGATTGAACCGTTACAAGGATCCATTGAATAAACATCATCAACGAATACACCACCAATTTGAACATTGATAATTGTACCATCTACGATTGCATTAGATAATTTCAAGATGCTAGGAACTTTAGTGTCTTTTACAACAACTACACGCTTGATAGAGATAGCATTCTTTTGTGCATCAGATACTGAGTAAACCAAAGTGTAAACACCTACAGTTCCAGCATCAACTTTACCAGCAATTTTGATTGCAGAAGTCAAGTTACCATCGTTAGCATCAATCGCTACAGCACCTGGCTCAGTGTAAGTATCACACTGCTCCAACACCATAGTGTCTTTGCCATTCAATGTCAACTTAGGAGCAGTTTTGTCCAAAGCAACAATTACAGTACGGAATCTAGAAACAGCATTGTTTCCAGATGCATCGCGTAAATCAAATTGGAAACTGTAAATACCAGGAGCTGAACAATCCAAGTCAGTTATAACAACTACACTAGAAGTCATATCACCTTGAGTTGCATCATTTGCCTTAAAAGTAGTTCCCGCGATTTCAGCATAACATGCAGTTTTAGTTGCAGTTTTTTCAACACGTACAGTGTCTCCACCTAACAATGTAATAACTGGAGCCTGACCATCGTTAGCCAATGTCAACACATAGTCCTCAAATTCACCTACAGTGTTAATTCCACAGTATGTATTCGCGAAAGAACTGTAAGATACACCTACACGCATACGGGTGTTACCTTCAAATGAATTAGAGATATCAGGTACAGTAAATTTACCACTCGCAGATGCGCCAGCAATTGTTCCGCTGCTATAAACTTCTTCACCAGCATCAGCAAAGTCACCATCGATATTCCAATCGACCCAAGCTTTGTAATTTACAGAGTTAGAAATTGTGTTACGTCCAACAGTCAAGTCATATGTACCGCCGTAAGTCAATTTAGCCGGAGCCACTTTATCAGCAAAATTGGTGTAGTAATCGATACCTGAAGTAGATGCATTGTTGATCAATTGAGTGCTACCAGATTTCAAGGTTACGTTATTGATTCCAACGTCAGCAGACATCAAATCAACCAAAGGAATGCAATAGTCCAAACAAACAACATATTTGTTTTTGATCAATTTTTTCTCTGTTGCAGTTTTTCCAGCTACAGAATTGTAACCACTCAAAGTGAAAGTGTAAGCACCACCCTTTTGGAATTTCAATTGTGGGTTTTGGCTATTCTTTGTTGTACCATTTTCATAAGTGAAAGACGTAGGGAAAATGCTCCACTCGAAAGTATTTGCATAGTCAGTCTTCGTAGTGATTGTAATTACATCACCAATGTTAGGACGAACGTTGCTTGCAGTATAATCCAAATAGCCAGGAGCAGTTGGAGTATTGATTGTGATTGACTTGCAGAATGTATCAACACCTGTACATGTCAAAGCAACCAAACATACTTGATAGCTACCATCTGTGAAGAAAGCACGGGTGTAATCCGTAGCACTAGACTCAGGATTGCCATCAATCTGCCACTCGAAAGTAGGAAGACCTTTCACGTTACTTGAAGCATTTACAAAATTCACATTCAAACCATTGGCAGCTGGGTTGTAGTCAGTTGTCCATTTGGCTGAAGGTTTAACCGCTGGAGCCAATACAGATACCCAGTTGATGATAAAACCATTCGCAGTTCCAGAACCATTAGATTCAAACGTAATGTATACCGCACCACTAGTGGTTACAATTTTAGCAGTATCATATTTAGAAACGTTAGTACCGTCGATAGTAGCAATCAACTTATTTGGAGTTGCTTCTTTCGCATCATAAATACGTAAGATGTCACCATTATCATTCAATTTCAATTCACCAAATGACAAAGTGATTTTAGTTGCTCCGCAAGGGATGATTTTGAAATAGTCAATTGAAGTCTTACGACCGTTTCCATAAGGAGCCGTTGGACCACCGTTGTCATACAAACGGCCTGTCTTAGATTGAGCCTCTTTAGAAGGTCCCATGTAATACTCAGTTGGAGCAATACACTCAATGTAGCGATCTTTACATAATTTACTTGACGGACCGATATCGTTTGAAGCTGTCAAACAAACTTTATACCATCCCAATTCACTCAAAGTAAATTTAGGATTTTGAGCAGTAGAAGTTTGATCATCAACACCGGTAGGTGATGTCAATTCCCAACTGTAACTGTAAGCTCCGTTGTTACTCAAATCATACATGGTAACATCATAATAAATTTCAGATTCGTTTGTAGAAGCTACAAAATCTGCCTTAGGAACAGCAGTAGGTGCTACAATCTTAACCGTCTTGGAGGCAGAATCTGCAAGTCCACAATAGTTAACAAGCATTTTAACATCATACGTACCGTCAGATGCCCATTTGGCCGCTCCTTTATCTGTTTTATCACTGTAACCAGTATATGGAGGCGCAACTGCCTGGTCAAAGGTCCACTTGTAAGCATAACCATTACTTGGATTAACTGCACTGAATTTCACATTCGTCTTTACATAGTTTGTACCTGTTGGAACGATAAAGTTTGCAGTAGGAGTTGCTCCCAATTTTAAATTCAATTCCAAATCAAATACGTTACCGTAAGTCTGTGCCTGTCCGCAACCATTCGATGCCGACATTGTGTAAACCTGAGCACCACCACGAATACGCATGTAACTTAATCCCGTAGAAGTCCAGCAAGGCATTTTGAGGGTGTAGGTTACCTTACCCGATGCGGTGTTTGAGCTAGGATCTACAACGCACTCCGATGATGAAAAACTACCATCACGGTTTGCGTCAATCCAAATACCGCAACGAGATCCCCATCCCTGAGAAGCCCATGTTCCACCGGTTACAGTAACGGTGATTGTCTCACTAGCAGTAACGTCAAATCCTTTGCCAGAGTTCAAGATACCCCTGTAAGCATTTGCACCCGATGAAGAAGTACATCCAAGACCCGTGTAAGAAGCCAAAGTTGTTCCTTTTGCGTTCTTAACCTCTACGTCTAGAATGTCACCAGGTGATTCGGTAGGGTTACCGGTACCAAGAATGGACCCACCACATCCCCAGGAAGTAGTTCCCGAACATGGCGTTTGCGCTTTCAAAGTACTCGAAGTGAATAATCCACCCACGAGAACCCCTAAAAATGCAAGCTTTTTGAGTTGTGTAATTGTTGATTTCATAGTTTTAGTTTAAGTATATTTTCACAAATGACGCGAAAAAGTCAATTGGTTGCAAGAAAATTGATAAAAAATTTAATTTTTTTTACTTCTAATCGATGGTATTCAGCCCGAACTTTATTTACCGTTCATGGAATTTAGCAATTCCAACGAATTTTTATACTCCCGCACCGCCCTGAAAATGCCTAACGCAATCTTTTGCTGACCATCATTTGATTTCAAACTAATACGGTCCGTAGAGTTGGTTAAAAAACCGGTTTCTACCAAAACACTTGGCATTGAAGTTTGCCACAAAACCAAAAATCCTGCTTGCTTAACACCTCGCGTTTTTATGGGGCTTAATTTGCTTGTATGACTTTCAATTCCACTAGCCAATTTCAAGCTTTGTTTCATAAACGCATTCTGCACTAAGCTGAATATAATATGTCCTTCCGGCGAATCTGGATCAAACCCGCCATACCTGGTGTTTTCCTTGTAATCAGACTCATAGGTGATTACGGCATTTTCACGCTTAGCAACCTCTAAATTCCCTTCAGACTTGTGTAACCCCATAAAATATGTTTCACTACCCGCGGCTGCCTTATTGGGATTGGCGTTGCAGTGAATTGAAATAAATAAATCCGCCTGTCTATCATTCGCCAAATTGGGTCTTTCCCACAGTTTTAAGGATTTGTCCGTGGTTCTAGTAAATAAGACTTTTATCGATGGTAAACTGTCTTTCAAGAGTTTTCCCAATTTTAAAGCCACACCCAATGTCACATCCTTTTCAAAAATCTCGTTGTTGCCATTGCAACCGGGATCCAATCCACCATGACCCGCATCAATCACCAATGTATTCACAGAATTGCTTACCCTCACTTTTTTGGCGGCGGGTAAACATATCAAAAGTCCCAACGATAAACAAAAATGCATCGTCTGTTGAAGGCCTTTCCGCATGAATTTTAACATTTGTTTCATTCTTTCCTGTTGCATAACGCAATCATGGCAAACTTTTTGCCGAAATTCGCTGAAAATTGTCAAACCGCGAACATTCATATCACCATAGATGCCTACAACAATTGTTAACAGTTGTATTCACGCTTTGCTTGGGAAACCTCAATCCTTTATCAGCACAAGGAATTACGACAGCGTCCACAAAAAAAGACAGCTTAAGCAATCCGTCTCCTGCCAAAAAGGCAATTAACAACCCCATCCATTACGAAGCCTCAGATTCCATTATTTTAAGAATGGAGAACGGAAAAGCCTTACTATATAATAAAGCAAAGGTGGATATGGATGAAACCGAATTAAACGCGAACTATATAGAGGTAGCCTTTGCCAACAAAATCCTTTTCGCAAAGGGCAATATCGACTCTACGGGCAAGTACATCAATCAACCGATCTTTAAAGATGGGAACGATGCCTATACTTCCGATAGCTTGCGATACAACAACGAATCAAAAAAAGGAATGGTGTATGGCTTGTCGCTGACCCAAGACGAGGCGCATGTTCAACTTAAACAGGTAATGAAACAACCCGATGGAAGTTTGATGGGCAATTCCGGAAAGATTAGCACCTGCTCCGACCCCCACCCCCATTTTTACCTGAACGCATCAAAAATCAAAGTCATTCCCAACAATAAAGTACTTTTTGGCGCCGCAAACCTGGTCCTGGCCGATATCCCTACGCCCCTAGCGCTTCCATTTGGGATTGCTCCCATGAAAAAAGGACAACGCAATGGCCTAATCATGCCAAATCCGGGGTTTAACAATAGCAACAATAGTTTTTTTCTGTCCAACTTGGGTTATTATCAAGGCTTGGGAAAATTTGCCGATGCGCAGGTGAATTCCGACCTTTATTTTAATGGCGATTTCCGTATGGGCGTTACAACCAATTTTATCAAACGATATAAATACAGCGGCGCCCTCGCCGTAAATATGAGTCGTTTCGGCAACGGAACAGATCGTGCCAGTCCATTTTTCTCCAAAACGAACGACTTTTCTATCAATTCTCGATTTGGGCTCGACCGCAAATTACTTCCCGGGGTCACACTCAACGGAAACATTAACATCGTTACCGGAAATTACAACAAACGAAATTCAAAAGACATTCAAACACTGTCGAAAAACGAATTTGTCTCCAGCGTAAATTATGGACAGAGCTTCCTAAAAAACAAGGTCAATTTGTCGGCCTCGGCCCGCCACACCCAAAACGTTCAAACGCACGATTTTCGATTGGAATTACCCAACGTCAATGTTGGTGTATCGAGCTTAACACCCTTTGCAAAAAAGAACGGATCAAATACAAAATGGTTCGAACAACTTAGACTATCGTATAATATGAATTTCACCAATTCATTGAATACTAAAGATACGTTAATATTTAGCGACAAATATAAAGACGTTCTCGCCACTATACAATCGGCCGTGAAGCATTCAATACCCTTGAGCACAAATATAAAATTGTTCAAAGGTGTGCTAAACGTGACCCCATCGGCTAACTACCAAGAGAAATGGCTATTTAAAGCAAACACTAAATCCATTGATCCATTAACAAAGAAATTAGTTTTAAAAGATACTAGTGGATTTTTTAGATTAAATAATTATAGTTTTTCCACGGGAATAAGCACCAATATTTACGGCACATTTACAAACTTAAAATTGGGAAAAATTCGTTCCATTAGACATACAATCACCCCCAATGTAAACTTCAATTATCGTCCAGAAATTGACGGCTATGAAAGGGGTTGGAATCGGACTTACATCGATACATCTGGCAAGAATATTGGCTATAGTTTGTTCGAAAAATATGGCGGTTCTGATTATATGCAACGAAAAGGCGGAGCGATAGGATTTTCACTGAGCAACAACCTGCAGGCTAAAAAAGTAATCGGAAAAGACACCACAGGGAAAGAGAAGTTGGAGAAAGCGAATCTAATCGACCAATTAATGATTAGTGGGAACTACGATCTGGCCGCTGATAGTTTGCAATGGAGCGATATCAACCTTGGATTCAACACAGTAATTGCAAAGCAGATAAGAATTGGAATCAACTCTGGCCTTAGCCCTTACTCATATGTGAATGGGCGCAAAATCAATACATTTTCGGCAGCCAATGGCGGGCCAATCTTACGATATCGCGGGGTAGATTTAAGTATCAATTCACGCATCACACCGGAATTATTTGGCGGAAAAAAATCGACAGAAAGTGTATCGTCTAAACTCACGAATCCACTAAAAACAGATGAAGCCGAATTGAGAATGGTACAATCTCAACCGTGGAATTATTTCGATTTCAGTATTCCCTGGTCGATGAATTTCACCTACAATGTTGGCTACAATAACGAAATCGCAATTGCCAATAACAAGCTAACGAATCACAGGATTTCAATCAACGGCGACATTAGCATCACCCAGGAATGGAAGATTGCCTACAGTACGGGTTATGATTTAAAAAGAAACATGATGGCCGGAAGCGAATTTTCGGTAGTAAGAAACCTTCACTGCTGGCAATTGGAATTTAAGTGGATCCCGAGCGGATATGCCAAAATGTGGCTATTTACACTGAGACCCAAGAGCCCATTATTACAAGATTTGAAGTTAAATAAAAAGGTATTTAGCAATCCCGTATTGTTTCAATAAACCTATTTTTACTTCCGATTGTTAACTTTGCACATTATGAGCATTCAAATAGGATCAATAGCCCCCGATTTCACATTATTCAACAGTGAAAAACAAGAAGTTACTTTGTCTCAGTACTTAGGTAAATCTGTAGTATTGTTGTTCTACCCCCAAGCATTTACTGGTGTTTGTACAACTGAACTTTGCGGAATTCGCGACAACATGAACGTATACAGTTCGTTGAATGCTGAGATTCTAGCCATTTCTGTAGATTCAGTTTTCACTTTAGAAAATTGGAAAGAGCAACAAGGATTTAACTTTCAAATGTTAAGCGATTTCAACAAAACGGTGAGTATTGCTTACGAAACCATTTACGAGACTTTTGCATTTGGTATGAAAGGTGTTTCTAAAAGATCTGCGTTTGTTGTTGACCCGAAAGGCGTTTTGCAATACGTTGAAATCTTAGACAACGCCGGTGAAATTCCAAACCTTGATAAAATCAAAGAGGTTTTAGCCACTTTGTAGATTTAAAGTTAAATTTGAAGAATGCGAGCTCGCATTCTATTATCCTTTTTCATTTTCCTCATTGGCGGCAATCTTTGGGCGCAACGTACCGCGCATCCAGAGTTTTTGATGAAATATTATTTCACCGCCAATGAGCCTATTAAGCAAAGTGTAACGCCCAGCGCTGATGTTTGGGGTCATACTTCGATGCGTTCTTTTAATTTTCGATGCTTTCCGAGTCCAAAATTCACAATCAACGGAGTTGAAAATGCGATGCCCTATTTGGAGTATCAGTCCAGCCCGCAGTTGGGGTTCGACACCATTCTACCCATCGAGGAACGCCTAGCATGCGGCCCATTTATGTCGGCCAGCACCGAAATTACCAACATCGAATACAAAGAATTTTTGATAGATTCCGAATGGATGAAATTGAACGGTTACACAATCGGCCAGCTGTATCCGGACACACTAGTTTGGAAAGACATCCCTGCCACCGCAGAACGCAGCAGTGTAAAAAACCCCTTCCGAAATTACTATTTCCAGTCTACCAACTTCAACAATTACCCTGTGGTGGGTATCAGTCAAATTCAAGCCAAAGCATTCTGCAATTGGCTTAAAACTAAAATCGAACAGAATCAAAGCAAACCGTCTAAGGAATGGTTATCCGCATTAAATCAAGAAGGATTAATCTTCGAAATTGATTTGCCAACTACCGCAGAATGGATGTATTTATATAAACAAGCCATTGAGATGCCTTTTGAAATGCAACGGAATGGAAAAGCAACGAAGAAGAATAAGGAGGTACCTCAAAGATTCTCGGGCATCCTTTTTTCAAAACCCAATAAGGGGAATGCGCTGTTAGATTTCGTGTTAAACAGAAATACCACAACACAATCCGTTGTATATCAAGGGATTTTCACCAATCGTGGCTATCAAATTTCAGAAATCGAAAATGCCAATTTGAGTCGTCCGATGCCCGTAAATGCCTTACTCCCTAAATCCTACGGACAGATTTCACATTTATTAGGCAACGTATCGGAATGGACATCTACGTCGGCTTATGGACACCTTTATAATAGCAACACAACCATTCTAAACACGAATGGCCAACTCATTCCAAACCCTTATCAGCAACCAAACGTATTCGACTTAAGAGGTTATTTGGTTGATGAAACCGCATTACGATCCCACTTCGCGATCAAAGGTGGATCGTGGGCCCAAGAGTTTCATTATTTAGATCCATCCGCGTTGCAATTTATGCAGTCCAACCACAGTAGCAATTATGTAGGGTTTCGCCCTGTGATACGTTTTTACAAAAAATAGTTCACAAATCGTCAATTTGACACATTTCGTCATTGTATAATTGACACTGATTTATTTTTTAATTATACTTCCGACCTATTCCCAATAAATTCCCAGAACTGCGAGTAACAATTGCTCTAGAGTCCTTCGATTTCGATTTCGTTGCGGATCAAATCAGCCAACTCCTCGCGTTTGCGAATCAAATGAGCCACGCCATTCTTTACCAAAACTTCTGGTGGTCTAAGTCTAGCGTTATAATTGTTGCTCATCGAAAAACCGTAGGCGCCAGCATTTCGAATCCTTAAAATATCGCCCTCTCTTACTTCATTCAATTTGCGATCATAACCCAACGTATCCGTTTCGCAGATATAGCCCACCACACTGTAGAGTCGCTGCGTGCCTTCTTCGTTTGAAATATTCTCGATGAAGTGATACGCATCGTAAAACATCGGTCGAATCAAATGGTTCTGGCCTGAATCCACACCCACAAAAACGGTAGATGTTGTTTGTTTGATTACGTTTGCTTTCACCAACAACGAACCCGATTCACTCACGATGAATTTTCCAGGTTCAAACCACAGTTCCAGTTCTTTGCCATAATCCTGACAAAACAATTTAAAGGCAGCCGCAATTTTATCTCCAATCTCCTCAATTTCTGTTACGATATCATCGGGTTTATACCCCACTTTAAAGCCACTACCAAAATCCATAAACGCTAAATCTTTAAAATCCTTGGCTGCATCAAAAAGCAACTCCGCACCGCGCAAGAAAACATCACCGTCCAAAATATCACTTCCCGTATGCATGTGCAATCCATTCACTTTGATTTTCAAGGACTCCACCACACGAAGAACATGTCTCAACTGATAAATTGAGATTCCAAACTTAGAATCAATATGTCCCACCGAGATATGACTATGTCCACCAGCCATGATATGCGGATTCAACCGAATACAACACGGAACGGTATTTCCATATTCGCTGCCAAACTGCTCTAAAATGGAAATGTTATCGATGTTGATATGGACACCGAGTTCAACCGCCGCCTTGATTTCATCAAAGTGCACGCAGTTGGGCGTATACATGATTTCATGGGGAGCAAACCCTGCTCTCAAGCCCAATTGTACTTCCTCTATGGAAACGGCATCTAAACCGGCACCTTGAGATTTTAACAATCGCAAAATATTGACATTATTTAGGGCTTTCAGTGCATAATGCAATTTCACTTTTACCCCTGGAAACGCGTTTAGTAATCGTTTGTACTGTAATTCGATTTTTTCGGCATGGTACACATAAACCGGAGTGCCAAATTCTTCAGCAACCTGTCTTAACATTTCATTCGGCAATCCAATTCCCATTTTTCTCTTGCTCATATTATTTAGTTTTATTCTTTTTGATTTTAATTATTCTATTTTTTGATTTGATATTTGCTCACTGACCCTTAACAAAAAAGGCGGGGTGAATATCACCCCGCCTTTTCAAAAGTTCGAAGTGTTATTATTGAATCTGTTTCTTCTTAGAAGAAAAGTCAACTACGATTGGTGTTGCAATACATATTGAAGAGTAGGTACCAACGACTACACCGATCAACAAAGCCAATGAGAAGCCTTTCAACGCGTCTCCACCAAATAGGAACAATATCAAAACAACTACAAATACGGTAGCTGAAGTAATAATGGTACGACTCAATGTATCATTAATCGCAGTATTGATTAACGCTTCATCGTTGCGATCTACACGTTTAGACGTCAAGAATTCACGAATACGGTCAAATACAATTACCGTATCGTTAATTGAGTATCCTAACAAGGTCAACAATGCAGCAATCAAATTCTGATCAAAGTCTGTTGGGAAAGGAACCACACCATCCAAAATGGCGAAGAACGACAATACCACCAACACGTCGTGAATCAAAGCTACTGTTGCACCCATACCATAAGCTATGCTTCTGAATCGGAATACAATGTATAAGAAAATACCTACTACCGTTAAGATTACCAAGAATGCACTCTTGTCACGCGTACTAGTCGCAATGGCAGCACCCACCTTAGAAGAACTTAGGATTGGGTCGCCATCGGCCAACTTAAAGCCTTTCAATGCCGTCAAAACAGCGGTACGAACTGAGTCGCGACCTTCCTGCCCTTGTGCATCAATCATATAGGTAGTAACCAATCGGAACTGACCTTGATTACCAAAAGTTTTTACTTCGTTGCTAGATCCTTTCATGGCGTTATCCAATGCCACTTTAATATCTTCAGTTTGATATTTCTTACTTGCATCAAATTGAACAACATAAGAATAACCCCCTTTGAAGTCAATACCCGTATTGATACCTCCTTTAGAAATAAATGCAATTAATCCAACCAAGATAACAAACCCTGAAGCCATATAGTATTTCTTACGGTTTGATACGAAATCAATATTAGAATTCTTTAAGAAGCTCTTGTTCCAAGGTGCGTCAAAACTAATTTCTAAGCCCTTATCTGCACGACGATCCAACAACAAACGAGTGATGAACAACGCCGTAAACATTGAACTAAAGATACCAATTACCAAGATGATCGCAAATCCATAAGCAGGACCCGCACCAGCAAATGTCAAAATGAATCCCGCCAACAAAGTAGTAATGTTAGAATCCACAATGGCGCTCATCGCATGTTTAAATCCATCTGCAATGGCAGTCTTCATTCCTTTGCCCGCAGCTAATTCATCTTTAATACGCTCGTAAATCAACACGTTCGCATCTACCGCCATACCCACAGTCAAGATGATACCGGCCATACCAGGCAATGTCAATGCTGCACCCATACTGGCCAATACTCCCATAATCAAGAATACGTTACCCAATACCGCAACAATTGCCATCCAACCCGCACGGCTGTAATACAACACCATGAATAATATAGTAGTGATAAAACCGAACAACAATGAATTCAAGCCACGGTCGATAGAATCTTGACCCAATGATGCACCCACTTGTTCGCTCGCTACAATTTTCGCTGGAGCAGGCAATTTACCCGCCTTCAATACGTTTGCCAAGTCATTGGCTTCACGGATATCAAAGTTTCCAGTAATTTGACTGTTACCACCGCTAATTTTTTGATTTACTACTGGAGCAGAATAAACGCGCTCATCCAAAACAACCGCAATGTATTTGCCGATGTTTCTTCCTGTTACTTGCGCCCACTGTGTTCCTGCCTTAGAGGTCATTTCCATAGAAACTTCCAATTCACCTGTTGGTGAAGTATTTACACGCGCGTCAGAAATAATATTATCATCTTCAGCAGAAAGCGCAGCGTTTCCGTCGCGATCCAACTTCAAGAAATAAACAAAATACTCATCTGAATTCACTGCTTCTTTCCCATCCGCATTGAAATCACGAGGTTTTGCACTGTAAGCCACTTTTGCATTTTCTACACGCAATACTGAAGTGTAACGCTCATCTTCCAACATTTTGCCCAAAACTGCACGATCTGCCTTTTTTACAACTGCAATCGCCGAACCTGGACCATCGTTTCCAAATGACTTTAACACTTTAGCCAAAGGACTTCCGTTTGCTTCGTCCTTCTTTGCGTCTTTTTTCTTATTGTCTGCAACCTTAGGACTATCAGCAACTGCCGCCGTCGTTGTTGCCGCTGGGGTCGCCAAAGCTACCGGTGCCGCCGCCGCGTTCACTAAGCCAGAATCCATTGACGCTGAATCAGGAACTTCGGTAACAGGCGCAGCCGACATTTTGCTTGCTTTGTATAAGGCATTTAAGATACGAGTACCATCTCTACGCTGACCGTCGTTTCCGTATACTTCATAAAACTCCAATTTAGCACTCTTCTCAACCAATTCTTCCATTCTACGTGGGTTGTCGACACCAGGCAATTCTACACTGATACGACCTCCGTCGATTTTCTGAATGGTAGGCTGCGTAACGTTTGATTGGTTGATACGTTTTTCAACGACTTCGTATACGCGATCAACCGCACTTTTGGTTTCAACATCCAAGTAATTCAAAACCTCGCCTTCAGAACTATTGCTCTGAATTACACCTTTGTTGCCTTTAGCAAACAAATTAGCCATATTTCGGCTTGGGCTATTTTTCTTAAAACTGGCAACGAAAGCTTTTACGAAATCTGCACCATTGTCGCGAACTGCAACATTGGCTTCATCAATGGCACGATTTAAATCGCGATCCTTTGAATCGTTGGAAAGCACCTTAACAACAGCGCCTTTATCCACTTCCAAGATTACGTTCATTCCACCGCGCAAATCCAAACCTAAGTTGATTTCACGCTGTTTACATTCAAAGTAGGTGAACCCTGCGATTCCCACACTGTAAATTTCTTGATTGCCTAAACTGTCGATGTAACGGCGATAAGCTTCTTTGTTATCTCCACCTTTTTCAGCAGCTTTTGCGGCAAATGCTTTTGCCTCTTTTTCAAATCCTTGGGCTTTCCAAGTAAACGACAACTGGAACAAACACGCGAGTGCCAGAACAATCGAAAATCCTACAATAGTTTTATTGGTTTTCATCACTATATAAAAGTATCCAAATTATGGAAGCGCGAAAATAAGGAAAAAAAACAAGTTAATGACCTCCCAACGAATTGGCTTGCAATTTTTGCAACAATAATTTTATTTCTTGAGCCGAATAATCCTTCATGCATCGAAAATGACCCTTTGGACAGGCATCAAAACCCAACTTAGAGCAGGGATGACAGGACAAATCCTTAGGTATAAGATGCAAGACATTATTATTATTAAACCCGGCAGCAAATCCCAGCCCTGGATCGGTACTGCCCCAAATTACGAGCAATGGTTTATTATATGTGGCCGCAACATGACTAAAACCCGTATCGCCACCTATCACAAAATCGCTCAACGCAATACATCTTGAGGAAGTTTCTAAATCAAACACCCCAACCCAATCTACCAATCGATCACCAAACTCCGCCACCAACTCCAACGCCAGCCCTTTTTCGTTGGCACCACCAATCAAATACCAGTTATTATTGTCCTGACTAAAAATATCCTGCCACACCGATTTCGGTATCTTCTTGGTTTCATAGGTACCACCTAGAATTGCAACGCCATAACTACCAGGGAAATTCGCTTCACCAAAGGTTGAAAGATCAGCCGGAATAAACTTCTGAGAATCTCCTGAAAATCCTGAATATTCAGGAAGTCCGACCGACCAATCCCTGATTTCGATACCCGCACAACCAAGACGTTTCATTAACTGATTGGCCGCATCCAAATAACGTTCCTGCACGTGAGATACTTTAAATTGAGGCGATTGGGTTTTCACATAAAGCCACCGCGTAAATCGTTTTTTATGATAACCCTTCACTCTCGGAACCAAAGCACCTCGACACAAATTCGAAACATAATTTAATAAGGATGTGAAGAATATCAGAAACCGAACCCAATACGAACGAAAATTGCAATGCAAATCCAATACCCCATCATATTTCTCCGCTTTTAATTTCGCCATGAGGTCGGCTTCACCCCAAGTATAAAATTTATCGACCGCGGCTCCACCATGCAACAAATCTCCCATTTTAGGCTTGGTGAGCAAATGCACCTCAATCCCAGCAACCGTTCGCATAGCTGTCAAAATCGGCGCGGTAAGAACCACATCGCCCAAGCTGCTCAAACGGATGACTAAAATTTTCTTCATGATGCGATTTACTTTATCAGCGATTTCACTTTTTACGCTTTGCAAGATACGCTTCAAATTCAACCAAATTCAATGCGTTGAGGGTCTGCGATGTCTGCAATCCGCCTTTTTGTCCGCTCAAAACCCCAAAATGCATATCTAAATATCCTCTTTTCTCATGGGCATCTGGGTTTACAGAAACCATCACGCCTTTTTCCATCGCATAATCAACATATCTCCAGTCGATGTCAAGTCGATACGGATGCGCATTCAACTCCAAAGCCACGCCATTCGCAGCACAAGCATCAATCACCTTGTGATGATCTATCGGATAACCTTCTCGCATCAAAAGCAATCTCCCGGTGGGATGACCTAATATTGTTGTGTAAGGATTTTCGATGGCTCGCAGCAAACGGTCCATCGCCTTGTCTTGGGTCATGTTCAAGTTGCTATGTATCGATGCCACAACCATATCGAACCGACCTAAAATCTCTGGCTCGTAATCCAAATCGCCATTGCCAAGAATATCGCTTTCTATGCCCTTAAAAATCTTGAAAGGCCAGAGCTGCTGATTCAATGTATCAATCTCTTCAAACTGCTGTAACACCCGTTCCACCTGCAATCCACGAGCATATCCCGCTGTTTTGGAGTGGTCGCAAATACCCAAATATTCCATCCCAATCTCCATGGCATACAGCGCCATTTCCTCCACAGAATTGAGTCCATCCGAATAAGTAGTGTGATTGTGAAGCACCCCTTTGATGTCTGAATACTTCAACAACGATGCTTCTTCTACCGGTCTTTCTAATTCACGATGTCCTTCGCGGCGGCTAGGCACCACAAAATTGACGCCCTTTGCGGCATAGGTATCAAGGTCGCTGCCTTTCCAATCCGAGGAGGAATATCCAAGCAGTTCAAGGTGCCTGGCTGCCGCGCCCCCCTCAAACAAAATACGATCGAAATCAGAATGCATCACCACTTCCATTTCGATAACAAACCCTTGTTCATGCCTCAGGACACCGGCTTCTTCATCCATCGTCCATCCTTCAAAATGGTTCATTCCAGTTTGATTGCTAACGGTACTTGGATCTAAATCGCGACTACATTTAACGTTATCGTCGCCGCCTGCGGCGGCAACCTCACACCATTCCGCCGAAGAAATCCCACTCATCTCCATCGCCGTAGTAAGCAGCACCAAATTCTCTATCACATCGCTTTTGCGATAATAATCGCTCGTAAATTCATGTCGCTCATCCCCAAAAACCAATCGCATCCCCGCCAAAAACGACTCCGCATAGGGCATCACTCGGGCCAAATGGAACTTTCCTCTCGCGCCGTATGAAAACTCAATGGCAGCCATAATCGTTTGCTGCGTCTTGTAACCAAATCCACTGACTTCCACCAAGCGATTCTGCCTGCAAGCATCAAACAAATCCTCCACATTTTCGATACCCAGTTCCTGCCAAATCATCCTCACTTTTTTTGGTCCAAGACCCTTAACCCCCAACATCGCAATCAGCCCGGTGGGCGTAACCGCCAACAAATCCTCCAACGCTGGAAATCTCCTAGAAACACTATACTCCACAATCGCTCTGGCCACCGACTTACCAACCCCCGGAATCATCAACAGTTGCGATTCTTGCAAATCAGAAAGTGGATCTTTGATTTTTCGCAAATTGAAAGCGCCAGAAGCAAAGGCCTTGTACTTAAAAGGATTCTCTTCATGCAATTCAGCCAAACTCGCATATAACTGCAAGGCTTTTACGATTTCATGATTATCCACCGACATATATCCTCAAATCAACCCAAAAGATATCAAATGCCCAAATCCTTTTCAACAACACGCAGAACCTCGTCGGCAACCCAAGAACTCAACGCCACGCCCATTCCCCCCATTCTTACCGCCAAACAAACCCTATCACTATGCCATCCAATAATTGGATTCCGATTCTCATTCATCCCCATCACCCCAGACCATTCATAATCAAACTCAACCGCTCGGCCCGGCAAAACCACCGTTTCTAGGTACGATTTCAAATACAATCGAAACTGATCAGTAACCGCCATATCCATTGTCTCCTCCCCTTCAAAATCCAAATTCCGACCTCCGCCAATCAATACCCGATCACCCCCCAATTCCCTAAAATAAATATATCCTTTGTCGGCATGAAAAATCCCCTCAAATGGCAACTTCCCCAACGATTTCGTCACAAAAACCTGACCCCGCGCAGGCGAAACAGCCAATTCCGGAATCAATCGCTTGCTAAATCCATTGGTACAAATCAACAATCGAGAACACGAAATCTTCAACCCACTAGCCAACTGCAATCTAACAAAATCCGTACTTTCCTCCCAATCCAATACCCGCATCCCCTCATAAATCTCAACCCCGGCCTGCAAAGCATCTTCCCTAACCGCCTTATATAACAGATGACTCTGAAGCCCCCCTTCCAGCGGCGAGAATACTCCCTCCTTCATCACATTCATCCCAGTAGAAATCGTATCGCAAACCTCAAAAGAATCTTTACCATGAAACGAACGCAACATCCCATTGAGCCCAGTCAAATGATCAAAAACCCGAACCGCCTCCTCGGCATCGCCCGAGGAAAAAACTTCCGTCCCACCCGAAGCCTGAAAACCAATCCTTGCAGCACCGTAGCGACCTAACAATTTCTGAATCCCTAAAAACCGCTTTTCATATAACCCCACTGCCTCTAACTCACTCGTGCGCGCGATTTCATCCAACATCTCCCCCGCACTGCCAAAACAAGCAAAACCGGCATTCCGCAAACTCGCTGCGTTACCCAAAGCATATTCATCCAGCACTACAACCCTAGCAGCAGGAAACGATTCCTTAATCCGACGTGCACTTTGAAGTCCCACCAATCCCGCACCAATCACCACCCAATCAGCCTTGCCAAAGCCCTGTTGCTCCCAATAGCTGATCGTGTTCATCGCAGCGCTACATTAGTTTAAATACGACGCAATCACCTGGTGGTAAGGCTTTGCAAAAGTCTCCATAGCACCCCAGTTCTCGCCGTTCACACAAATTACCTTATCCGCCAAAACCGTTCCTACATGCGTAGCAACAACACCAGCGTCCGAAGCCAATTTCATCAAGCGATCCAAACCATCCTGCGACACAGAAACTACAACCCGGCTTTGACTTTCGCCAAACAATCCCGCATCTATACGCAATCCTTTTTCGGTGCAAACATCAAATCCCTTGCCGCCAGCCATCGCACTCTCCATGCAAGCCACAAACAATCCGCCTTCGCTGATGTCGTGCGCCGATGCAACCGCCTGCTCCTTCGACAAAGTCTCCAACAACAAATGCAAAGCGTATTCTTCGTCCAAATCAAAGGACGGACATGGGCTATGACTCACGCCTTTTACCTTCGCGATATACTGAGAACTGCCTAAATCGTTGCGGGTGGTTCCCAACAATACGATGGCATCGCCAGCACCAGCAAAAGGAATACTCATGCGATGCTCAGGCTGTTCGATGATACCCACCATACCAATGGTTGGCGTTGGATACACGGCCTGACCGTTGGTGCTCTGGTTGTAAAAGCTCACGTTTCCTCCTGTTACCGGAGTATCAAATTTCCGACAAGCTTCGCTCATCCCTTCGATGGCGTTTTTAAATTGATAATAAACCTCCTCGTTATAAGGATTGCCAAAATTCAAACAGTTGGTAATGGCTGTTGGCACACCACCAGTGCATCGAATATTCCTAGCGGCCTCAGCCACAGCAATCTGCGTCCCCTTATTGGGATCAGCAAATACATATCTACTGTTGCAATCTACCGTCAACGCCAAACTCTTTCCAGAACCAACGATTTTCACAACCGCCGCATCAGATGGCAAATTGGTCGATTCGTTAATCGTTCCAACCATCGAATCATATTGCTCATAAATCCAACGCTTGCTGGCGATATTGGGCTCATTACACAACTTAATGGCCGCATCTTTTGCTTCTGCTAAACTCAAATCCGCAACCGAATTCAAATCAAACTTGGCGATTTCTTTCATATATTCGGGCTCAGTCCATGTCCGACGGTATACCGGAGCACCGCCACCCAAAACCAATGATTCCGCAGGAATATCGGCTTCAAGCACATCACCCATAAAGTAACGGACATGCTTGGTATCTGTCACCATCCCAATATGCGAATAGGTCAAATCCCACTTCTCCAACACCTTTTCTACTTCCTTTTCTCTTCCCTTTTCGATGATCACCAACATTCGCTCTTGGCTTTCGCTGAGCAACAACTCCCAACCTTTCATATCGGGCTGACGCATGGGCACTTTATCCAACCACACATCCATCCCCACATCGGTCTTTGCACTCATTTCGCTGGTAGAACAAGTAATACCGGCCGCTCCCATGTCTTGCATTCCAACCACAGCACCCGTTTCGATAATTTCCATGCTCGCCTCCAAAATCAACTTCTCCCAGAAAGGATCACCCACCTGAACCGATGGCAAATCAGAGATACTGTCTTCACTCATATCTTTCGATGCGAAAGCTGCGCCATGAATACCGTCTTTGCCTGTAGCTGAACCAAAGATATAAACTGGATTGCCAGCAGGACCTGCACCGGCAGAAATACTCTTACCAACACCCACAATACCAACACTCATGGCATTGACTAGGTTGTTTTGCTCATAGCAGTCATCAAAATACACCTCACCACCAACTGTTGGAATACCAAAAGCATTGCCATAATCGCCGATGCCTTTCACCACGCCTTTCACCAACCACTGCGTACGCGCGGTAGCAATATTTCCAAAACGCAAAGAATTCAATTGCGCAATAGGCCTTGCGCCCATCGAAAAAATATCTCTATTGATCCCACCCACACCGGTTGCCGCCCCCTGATAAGGCTCAATGGCACTCGGGTGATTGTGACTTTCGATTTTGAAACAACAGGCCAACCCATCGCCAATATCTACTAAGCCCGCATTTTCCTCGCCCGCTTCTGCCAACATTTTAGAACCCGACTTGGGCAATGTCTTTAACCAAACGATGGAGTTTTTATAACTGCAATGCTCGCTCCACATAACAGAGTATATGGAGATTTCCGTAAAATTGGGATGGCGACCTAGTATGTCGCAAATCTTGTTGAATTCTTCTTCCAACAAACCCAACTGTTTGGCTTGTTCTAGTGTAGCGGGTTGATGTACCATGCGCCACAAAATTACAACACCGCAAGCGGAGGATGAAATTACTTTTAGATAGTTTTAACCACTACTTACCCACTTTCTAGCGCATCAACATGATGGTACCAGAAATGGTTTTGCGACGAACGCGATCACCGGTTTTTAATTCATACCGATAAATGAATGTATAAATTCCTTCTTGACATATATCATTCATATAATAGCCATCCCATTCATAAACGTTCTTCTCGTGGCTATCAAAGACTTTATCACCCCAACGGTTGTATACTAAAAACAATATTGGAACAGCGCCACGACCGAAGATCTTGAAGCTCTCATTACGATTATCTCCGTTTGGAGTAAATGCAGTAGGGATAAACAAATCACAATCCCCCATCATCAAATTCACAGTCACATCATCTGTTGCAGATCCGCAAGCATTTGTTACAGTGCAAGAATATGTACCTGCAGCACTTACATAAATAACAGTATCACTTGAACCTGTACTCCATTTTATCGTAGTATTTGGCAAGAACGGAGCTACCAATTTCACCATTGAACCACTGCACAAAACAGTATCCATCGGCAATGAAATTGATGGTGAAACATTGACTTTGATATTGATTGAGTCTGATGCCTTACATCCCGCATTATCTACTACGGCACCGTAAGTACCTGGCAATGAAACGGTCTTAATATTTGCTGTAGATCCGTCATTCCACAGAACTGTACCCGGAATCGAAACAGTAATATCAGTACTTGCCCCATCACAAAGGGTAGTGTCCTTACCCAAATTCAAAATCGGCTTTGGAGTAATCGTGATATCTGCAGTTGAAGAATCTGGACAATGCTGATCTTGAACCACATATTTAATCGTCACCTTCCCCGTTTTGGTTGGATAGAAGCTGTTCCCCGTAAATGTCTCTCCCTTGAAAATACCTCCCGTTGTTTTTGGACTCAGCATAATGGCCGGACCACCTTGACATGCCGTTGCTGGCAAACCGGTAAATGCTGGATCTACATTGGGTTTCACTTTAACGATAATTGTATCTTTTCCAGTACAGCCATCTACACTCGTGGCTTCGTGAATAATTGGATAATCTCCAACCGACGGAAACGATTTAGACACTGTTTTAGTAACTGCCGTTGAACCGCCGCCCAAATCCCACTTAAAACTCACCAATCCTGGAAACTTGTTATCAAAATCAAAAATATTACCAGCCAAACACTGAATAGAATCATTCACCCAAACACCGGAGGAAGGACTCGCCACTACCTTTACCCACATATTGGCGGTGTCGGTACAACCCGTCTGTTTGTTATCGTAAAGTGTTTCACTCTTATAATGAATGCGATATCTACCTGGAGCCAAATAAGACTTGGTCGGATTTGGAATGGTAGCACTGTCTTGGTCATTAAAAAACCAGGTTCGGATGTATGCGCACTTTGGAATTTTCGCCAACTGCGTATTGTCATCAAAACGAAAAACGTGTCCGTCAAAGCACTGAACTGTATCATTCGCCTTCTCAAACGGCTTACTCACAGGCCGAGGAACAATAAAAATTGCCTTTGGCGTTGTGGCTATATCTAAACAATTTAATGCAGGAGAAGCAACCAAATTGACAGTGAAATTACCTCCTTTAACATACGTGTGTGTTGCATTCAACCCAGTATCCTGAGAACCATCGCCATAAATCCAAGTATATTTAACCCAACCGAAATTGGCCGATTTGGTAGAAGTATTGGAAAATGTAATTTTATTTGATTTCTCACAACTGTCATTTGTTCCTTTGTGAGTAAATGCAACAGTTAACTTGTGTGTAGTAAAACTAACGGTGGCCGTTTTTGATGTTAGATAATCTGGACCCGTACCGTCGTGCTCAAAAACAGTGACGTGATAAGTAGTATTTAC
The DNA here is from genome assembly GCA_041192805.1 of Bacteroidota bacterium. Classification (GTDB taxonomy): domain Bacteria; phylum Bacteroidota; class Bacteroidia; order NS11-12g; family UBA955; genus UBA955. The sequence goes on from JBEEMF010000011.1 coordinate 29,378, forward strand.
TTTAAGATTTGTAACAATTACGCTGTTCGTGATATTATTGAAAACAGCAAAATTTCCTGTACCCAACTGACCACCGCTTCCGAAATTTGCATTTGCCGAATATGAACTACCATCAGCTGGTGTAGCATCAACTGCTGCCGCCTCTTTTACTAATACCAAACGCCATGCTCCATTTCCGCTCGTCCAAGTAAGCTGCGCCGAGTTACACGTAATGGTTCCGGGCTTTAAGTTAGTAGCCGCTTGCGTAGGTTCAGCCGCCTTCAATTGAATTGAAAGGGAGAATATAACGCAGAGAATCAAAAGTACTTTTTTTACCATTATTGTAATTCTTCTTCAAAAATACAATGCAAAGACATTGTAAACAAAGTTTTTGTTGTCTGAGGCGTTGAATAATAGGCCTGAAAGTTGATTCTAAACATCTATTTCATTATTGAATGAAAAACCACTTTCGTCGGGTGTCTAAATATCCACGCATGCGGATAACTTTCAACATCAAAATCATGCGGATTTTCGCATCTTCGCACCAAATCGAGCCCATCATATGTCGAATAAACGAAGAAAACCCAGCGCTTGGCCAAGTATCATTTCACTGTCCTCTGTGATGTTTATGCTAGGGCTATTGGGATTTTCCATCGTTGGCTTTCAAGGATTAAGTCAGCATTTGATGGAAAGCAGCAGCATCGATCTCTATTTTGTGGATGGCAGCACCGAAGCACAAGTGAGGAAAATCGAACAATCGTTACTAAAGGAGCCTTGGATTAAAACAACGAAATTCATTAGTCCCAAAGACGGTGTGAAGGAAATGAGCGAGAAATACGACCCTGAATTTTTGTCTTATGCAGAGTCAATCGCATTGCCATTGAGTTTAGAAATTTACCCAAAGGCGGATTATGCCAACATTCAATTTATCGACCGTGAATCAAAACATTTGCGGACGTTCCCTTTGGTTGAAGATGTTATCTATCAACGGAATTGGGTAGAAAGCATGACCACAAATGTGCATCGCTTACAAATCGGCTTTACCGCCGCAGCCGTAATTTCATTGATCATTGCAATTGCCTTGATACAAAGTGCTACACGCTTAAGCATATTCGCAAATAGATTTTTGATCAAGAGTATGCAGTTGGTTGGCGCCACCAACAAATTCATTGTTAGACCTTACGTGATGGCATTTGTGCGACATTCATTGATTGCGATACCCATTGCGATGGGATTATTATTGATAATTTTTTACGGCTTACCCTATATTTTTCAGGATTTTGCTATCATCAACGACTTCACAAAACATATTGGTGTGATGGCATTGTTTGTAATTTGTATTTCTGTGTCGATATTTGGACTGATTTTGGCAGTTTTTGGCAGTTGGTTGAGTACCCGACGTTATCTTCGCACCAAGATCGAAAATTTATATTAAAGCCATGAGTTCAATCAAAAAACCCGCCTCGAAAATCGAAAGCAAGCCTCAGCAACCGATGTTGTTTGACAAAGAAAACTACATATTAATCATCGCTTCATTGGTGATTCTTGTCATTGGATTCATGTTGATGTCGGGCACAACCGATATTTACAACAGCACAAAGCTCACCGTTGCCCCGATTGTAGTTATTTTAGGGTTCATTTTGGGTATCGTTGCAATTTTTTACCGCAAGAAATCAGCATAATCCATGACCTGGATTGAGAATTTAATTCTCAGTGTGGTTGAGGGCCTCACCGAGTTTTTGCCTGTGAGCAGTACAGGCCATTTGATGATTACCAGAGAACTCATGGGGATGTCACCCAGCGAGCACGAAACCTACCTCATTGCGATTCAATTTGGTGCCATTGCCAGTGTCTTAACATTGTATTGGAAGCGTTTCTTTTCTAAGGACGCTTTATGGGTTTATCCGATCTTAATTATGGGTTTTATTCCAGCGGCTATTTTGGGGTTTTTGTTTGATGATCTTTTGGAGATGATGTTGAAAGCTCCGTGGATACCGGGGCTCACCTTGGTAATCTTTGGAATTGTGTTGTTATATATCGAAAAGATTTTCCCTCCTGGAGATAAAAAAATCTCCGATCTAAAGTTTGTAGATGCTATAAAAATTGGGCTATTCCAGTGCATGGCAATGATTCCTGGCGTAAGTCGTTCCGCAGCCACAATCGCCGGAGGTTTACAGGGCCGACTAACCCGTGCTGAAGCAACTGAATTCTCATTTCTATTGGCACTTCCCACCTTAGCGGCAGCGGGCGGATACAAGTTATTAAAGCATTGGGAAGAGTTACAGCAGGGCAGCGAATTGGTCGACATAGCCATTGGCAATGTGATTAGTTTTATAACGGCTTATTTTGCGATTAAGTACTTCATTGGATATATTCAGCGGAAGGGATTTGCCTTTTTTGGCTATTACCGAATTGTTGTTGGCTGTTTATTCTTGGCGTATTGGTTATTTTTGAAATAGCGAGAGTTGATTGAATGATCAATCATTTGTTCGAAAACGAACGATATATTTGATAAAAGCACATGTTAAAAACTTCTAGTTCTTCCAGGATGACTTCACGAATGTTAATTTTGGGATTATGGGTTGGATTTCAGTTGATTGGGTTGCCCCGCTGCGCGGGGCAACCCAATCAACTGAAGTTATGTCGACTCAAATATAATGGCGGCGGGGATTGGTATAGTAGTAGAACAGCCCTGCCAAATTTGTCCCAATATGCGAATTCGCATATTGGGACAAATTTGGCGACCACCGAGGCGATAGCCGAGGTGGGATCCACAGACATATACCGTTACCCCTTTTGCTTCCTCACTGGCCATGGGAACGTCGTTTTTTCTGACCAAGAAGCCACCAACCTAAGGAACTATCTTTTAGCCGGAGGATTCCTGCACATCTGCGACAATTACGGCATCGATCCGTTTATTCGCAGAGAAATGAAAAAGGCCTTCCCAGAACTCACATTTCAGGCAGTACCATTCAATCACCCCATTTATCATGGGCCCTACTCATTCAATAATGGCCTACCCAAAATACATCAACACGATGGAAAATCGCCAATAGGATATGGTTTGTTCTGGGAAGGCCGACTCGTATGTTTTTACGACTATGAATGCGACCTAGGCAATGGATGGGAAGACCCTGAGGTATACAAAGACCCCGTTGAAATCAGGGAAAAAGCACTAAAAATGGGATGTAATCTAATTTACCAAGCTTTTATTGCGCAATAACTTACCCCCTGAATCTACAAAAATAAAACCGTGACAAATGCAATTCTAGGGCCCAAAAATTGGCACAGAATTGATAAGTTCAATTTAGATCAATCCGTTACGGCAAAAAGTAACTTTAAATTACTTCACCTCACGGATCCAAACTTGTGGAACCGCAGATTCATAATAGAAAATACCCTTATTAGCATCCTTCTCTGATGGGAAGTCCTTCAAGAATACATAGTAACTCTTGTTACTTGGATCGTAGATCTTGTAGGCAAATATACCCTTCTTATACAAATCTTTGATTTGCTTGTTCGCCTTTGATTCAGCACTGTGTAAACCCGCAACCAAATAGAACCCTGGCGATGGCTTAACCTTTTCGATAGGTGGCAATTTGATACCGGAAGTATCCTTACCTGCTCCAAAAGCAACCAAATCTTCTAAACTTGTAACCGTCACTTCCTTTTTCATTGAAGCACTATTCACATTAGCACCACCTTCTGATTCACCATTTTCATTTTCACCCGAGCTATTCAAATTTGCATCTCCTTCATCACCATTTGTGCTATTCAAATCAGACCCATTTCGAGACCCGCCGCCCAATGCTGAAAACCCGATATACGTATGAAATTCATGAGAATTACCCAAAGCAATTCGCTGAGCACCCGTAGGTGTGTTATACGAATACGACACTTTAATATCTGACTGAGGGGCAAATCCAATATTACCACCAATCTGACCAATATCGTTGCCACCAATACCCATCCAAAACTTATCTTGGTAGTTAAACGATGCGTTATATTGGACTCTATAATAATCAAAATTATATGCAGACACATAAATTGAAGGCTTCAACAAGATGTCGTTGCCCAAATCAATGTTATACCCAAACAACAAACTCGCTTGCGCTTGCATCTGGTAAGTAGATGTGTAATTGTAATAGATGTAATCAAATCGTGGCTTACTTAAACGAGAAATCGCAACCCCACCAAACCACTTTTCTCCATTTATAAATGCAGATGCGCGCAAATCAGCACGGGTTACCGGCGGTGTTAACATCAACGATTTGATAATAGGATCGTTGCCGCTAATGTAAACAGCCTTCGACATATCAAAGTTCTGTGACAACACACCTACACTCATTCCCAAATTCAAATTGGTAGTGCTCGCAATGGGCAAAGAATAGGCGTACGTTGCATAGGCATTGTGCATTTCAGAGAAACCCACCCTTTCGCGCATATAATACAAACCATACCCAGTGTTTTTTGACGGCACGGGCATCGCGATGTTCAATACGGTTGTTTGTGGGCTACCTGGAACAGCCGAGAACATTTTGTTATACAACAACGTCACATGACCTTGCTCATGAGTATTCATGGCAGCAGGATTAATCATAGAATAATCCATGTAATACTGATCCAATTTCGCTCCCATTTGAGCGCTAACACTTCCAATGCACAGAGCAATGGCAGAAATGATGCTAATTTTTTTCATCTGAATTAACGAATTACTTGGATATAACCTCTAAACTCTTCGCCGTTAAAGCGATTTTTCATGTAGTAAAAATAAATACCTGGTGGCAGGTCAGTTCCTGAATTATCAACCGCCTTCCAATCATTTAAATAATTGCCGGTATAATAAACCAATTTACCCTGACGGTCACTGATGCGTAAGTCGAACAAATATAAATCCGCCAACTCGCTCAAATCCCAGAAATCATTCTGCAAATCACCATTTGGAGTAATCAAATTCGGAATTCTAACCAACGGAGGATCAACCACAGTAACAAGAACAGAATCATTGTCGTCACAGCCGTTTGAGTCAGTACCAGAAACATAATAGGTACGCGTAGTTAACGGACGGGCAATAACAGAATCACCATTACCCCTATTCAAAGTAGAACTATCAGTCCACCAATAATTGGTTGCACCAACCGCATGTAAATTCGCCTTTTTACCTCTGTAAATAGTGGTGTCACGATAAACAATAATATTCGCCATCGGGAAAGCTTTTACTTGTACTGAATCAACGGCAGTACATATACCAGACGTCGCTGTTACTTTATACCAACCCTTGCCGTATAATTTCTGCGTACGATTTGTGTCCTTCGCCCCAACCCAACGAATCGTATCTCCCCCACTCGCAGTAATATCAATTGAGTCGCCCTTACACAACGGCATACTTCCAATAAATGAAAAAGAAACAACTGGCTTTAAGGTAAACGCAAAACTCTGTGTCATTGTATCAATACAGCCCTGATCGTCTTCCACTATGTACGAAACTGCATGGGGACCCGCCGTAGAGAAGTACTGCTTCACTGGCGCTTTTCCAATCACAACAGACCCATTGATATCCCAAGAATATTTCACCAAAGGACGAGCAGATTTTGAAGCTGTGTCTTTAAAAATAATGGTATCAGGCACGCAGATGCCCTGTTTATAGAAATTTGCTCTAGGGCTTGGTTTTACAACGAATTGCTGCAAAACACTATCTACACAATTATGGATTGAAACGCCATACAATTTAACTGTATAAACACCAGTGTCTTTGTAAGAGTGATTGTTCGATGTTGCAGGTGATTCAGTATTCCCATCGCCCCAACTCCATCCGGAATTCAATAACGTGTCATTGACATCAATTCCCACGTTGAAATTAAATTTGAAATTATTGTATTTGAAACATTGTATTGAATCATTAGGCAACATGGCCTTATCGAGTGAAAATGTCGGATTAGGAATGTAATGCGACATTACGATACCCACTGCAGAATCCCTACAACCATGATTCGTTTGAGCGAGCATCACCACATTGTGAATACCCGGAGTAGCAAATAACACTTTTGGATTCTTTGTAAAAAAGTTAATCGTATTGTCGAATTTCCAACTATAAGTTGTCAATGGCTCTAGACTAAGCACAGTTTGGGTTTTGCGCAGAAATGCAGTAGAATCCCCAAAACACTTTTCCGTTACGGTATATCCAGCCGAAGGTTTCGGTTGAACAAAAATCGAAAGTGTATCTGAGCTTATGCAACCAGCATTAGAAATTACCGTCAATTTTGACTTGTAAATCCCCGGCAATAAATAGGTATGCTTGGCGCCGTACAATGTGGTATCGTTGCCACCATCACCAAATGTCCAAAAGTATGTACCCGCATAATCAGGATTCATAATTTGGGTGTTATCTGTAAAAACGGTTTCTTCACCAATACAAGTAGCACTTTGCGTATAATCAACCAATGGCAGAGGAAAAGTCCGAACGGGCTTAATGATAGAATCCCTACAAGCACCTTTTTGACCTGCATAGTTTGAATATGAAATCAACTTTACAAAATACAGCCCTGGAGGATTGTATTTACGTGTAACTGTCTTTGATGTTGATGTTGGCGACCCGTCACCAAAATCCCATTTTCTTGTCGAAATCAAATCAGGCGCTGATACCGTGCTCTGATCATCAAATACAACAGACTGACCAAAACAAACATCTTTAGGATCAAAAGCAGGTGCAGGTTTAGCATGAACCACATAATCGAAAGTATCAATCGCAAAACAAGCGTTAACAGTTGTCACTCTTAGAATTACCTTGTATCCACCTGGGTTTGTATATGTATGATTAACAATTTTCGACGTTTTGATTGTTGGTGGCGGTCCATCACCCAAATTCCAATTCCAACCCGAAATTGTCTCGCCGTTAGCATTAGAAAAGTCAGTAAAAACAGTCTGTTCACCGATACAAACATTGTTTACCGTTTTTAATATAAAAGGCGTTGTAAATACAGTAACCATCTGAACCCAAGAATCCAAATTCCCGTCGGCATTTAGGATAGTTAAACTAACTCTGTAAGTGCCCCCGTTTGCATATTTATGTACAGCATTTTTCGTCGTTACCGAGTTCCCTGACGACCCCGCATCACCAAAATTCCATGTATTTGTTAAAATCGCTGAAATACTCTTGCTGAGATTTGTAAACTTCAATGTGTCTCCAGAACACCTACCAGTCAATTTATAAGACGCAAATGGCTCTTTGCTTCCTAGTATATTTAATCCTGTTTTTCGTTCTGTGGCTGTAAGTACGATTGTATTTCCCAACGCAAACGTGCCCAAAGTCGACATACTTGTTGTGGCCGTGGTAATCTGACCCTTTCGAATCACAGAACCTGTTCCACCATGGTCTTTCCATGTTGCAGTGGCTGTGTAACCCAAAATTCTTAATGTAGAGTTTTCATAGACTCCATCATCCGTTGATATAGAATCATACTTGAGTGTAACTACAAAATTGGAACTATTTGAAGCATTAGTAGGCACTGTAGCACCCACGAAATAATTTACCGCCGAATAATTTCGAATACCCGTAGGTAAAGATCCGTTCCCAGTTGCTTTTCCTTTAAACATTTGAAACACGTAGTATGTCAAATTGCCATTTCCCTTGGAAAAACTCAAACCCACCGGACGATAATCACTACCCGCACCCACTGGGAATGTCAAACTTGTAGAACCATTTGTTAGGCCAATATGCAGCGCCCCATCAATAAAACTCGTTGTACCACCCCCCGTAAACGTACAGCCACTCAAAGCCCTAAATGCAAGCAGATTAGAACCCACTTGTACAAGACCATCCGTTAGAGTAATTTTGGTCTTTACATTAAATGTCTTTGGCGCAGAATTCCCATCAACGGTTAAAGTGATACCAGATTTATTCATTGTCAATTGGTCCACCTGAACACTATCTACACTGAACGTCATCGTATAACCCACCTGAACTGTTTCGGCATAATAACCGGTGGAAATCATAATAATGTCCGAACCCGACGTTGCAATATTAGCAGCAGCCGTGATTGTTAATTTTGCAGTTGCAGCACTCAGTCCGTTATTCGCGTCATTACCCGTTTTAGAAACGTAATATGTTGCCCCTGACAGAAACTGAATTGATGCAATCGTAAAAACCGATAAAACCAATACCGATTTGAGAAAAGATTGTATAGTAGAAAACTTCATGTGGATGTATGAATATTACAAATTTAAGGGTTTAGACGCTATTTCTCAGAATTTCGTTTCCCCATCCACCCACACTAAATTCAATTGCTGCCTATACCGTACACTTAAAAAGGCAAATCATCATCCTCAAAAGGATTGTTGGCTGCGCTATTCGCACCTTGATCGCCTGATGGCATTGCGTCAAAACTCGGAGCACTATTGGTTCCCCCAACGGCACTTCCCGCATTTTGTTTGGCAACATTCCATGCGCGAATATCAGTGTACCAGCGGCCATTATACTCTCTACTCTCAACATCAACAGAAATTGTCAAATCCTGACCATCTTGAATATTAAACTTAGAAATTTTGTCGCCCCATAGGTTAAAACAAACCTTTTTCGGATACTGGCCAGGGACCTCAATGATGAATTCCTGTTTCTCCCATGTGGTACCATTCTTGGCGTTTCCCGTCTGCTTCGGCAGAGTCTGAACAATTTTACCTGTAATTTCCATATCGCAAATCTATTTTTTTGTTTTCCAATTCAACCTTACTTACACCCGAATTAATCCACAACTACATGCCTTCTTGTCCACCGGGTGGCTTTAAATCATCATTTTGTAATTTCCGATTCACTGGCTTGGGCTTTTCAATGGTGAGCGAACCAAACTTATAATCAAAATTTACCCGAACGCCCCACATGTTTAAGCGTTGAACGTTCTTGTAATCGAAATCTTGCCCCGAAGCTCGAGTAATGAAATCCATTTTGGGTATGAAGGGATTATCTAATCCAAACCCCAAACCACCTTTGTCATTTTTAAACCTGCGCTTTACCCCCAACATATGAAAAAACCAATTGGTTGTAAAACCCTGCAAAGTGTAGGTTGGCGCGTTAAACCTACCCCATAATTCAACTTGCCACTCTTTCGTAATTTTTACGCTCAACTTTGTACCCGCGTTATAGGTCAATCCTTTATTTCTAGCACCTTTCAAATAACCTGTATCTATTCCACTGCGAATATCTACCCAACCCAATCCACCGTTAAATGTTAGTGTCCAATCATTCCCCCGCCACTTCCCTTTGTAATTCATATTGACATCGAATCCCGAAGTGTAATTGAGCCCGATATTACCATAGGTGGTCCTATAAACCTTATCCTCACCCACATATCGCATCGTTTCTATGGCATTTCCAATCCTACGGTGATATAAATTCAAACCCCAGCCACCAATTTGTCCGTAATTCCCTGTCGATATTTCAAAATTGTTCGACACCTCGGCATTTAAACGCGGATTACCCGAAGTAATATTCAGGGGGTCAATAAAATTGGTATACGGATTCAAATAAAATAAACTAGGTCGCTGAATTCTCTTAGTATAGGTAAAACGCAAAAACCCAGCCTTTCCAATCACTCGATTTAAATTGATATAGGGTATAAAGTTCTGATACGGACGACCTACATAAGACTCTTTTGCTGGCAGGTATATCACACCCCCAAACTGGGTCGACTCATGTCGAATTCCAGATTTGATAGAAAATTTACTCGACGCAATCCAAGTCAGTTGAGAATACAAAGCCAAAATATTTTGATAATAGTCAAACTGATTATTACGTGCCGTGATTGACTCATAATTGTTCCGTTGGAAATTAAAGCTATCGTAACTATAATTACTAATAACGGACCTTAACGTAGTTTTCAATCCTGTTTCCCAAAGCAATTTGGCATGCAAAGGCTCGGTATAATCAATCTGCATTGAAATTTCATTGTTCTTTCCAATATTCAAACTCTGCTCTTTACGGGTTTCCAAGTCCGCTTCTGTCAATCGTGTGAAATGATAATCCGTATTGTCTTGACTCCCACTGTATTGAGCCGAGATCCCCAATTCCCTACCTACTTTGTCGAAGTTTTTACGATAATCTAAATTCACATCCAAGCCATATCCATAGGTGAAATTGTTGGTGACTTGCTCCCACAAATAATTCAAAGGCAAAGAGGAAATACCGCTGTAGGTAACGACATCATTGTCGGAATTTCTCATGCGGGTGCTTGTTGTTGCAGAAACCGACAGTCCACTTTTTTTGTTAAATTGATGATCCATAGAAAGCGTAAGCCTTGGACCGCCACCCCAATTCACCACATCATTGTTCTGCTTTAATCCGTAACCAATCCCATTGACAGTATTCGTCCTGTTTGTCCAACCCGAACCCCATGACCGCCAAAAATGACCTCCCAATTTTATACTAAAATTGGTGGCGCCATTCTGAATCGAAACATCCCCTCCAAAATTTGCACTTCGGGTCCCAAGCCCCATATTCATTGCACCCGTCTTACCCTTCAATCTAACTTGCTTTAGGATAATATTGATGATACCCGCAGTTCCCTCTGCATCATATTTCGACGAGGGATTTGTGATTACTTCCACTTTATCTATTCCATCCGCGGGAAAAGACCGCAGTGCATCGGCAACATTCCCAGCCATCATACCACTGGGCCGACCATTAATCAGCACCTTTAAATTCCGACTTCCACGAATCGATACATTTCCATCCATATCCACCTCAACCATTGGGACTTTCGACAACAAATCCGCAGCAGAACCACCCTTTGATGTGATATCTTGTGCGGCATTATATACCAAACGATCAACTTTGTTTTCAATCAATGGACCCGAAACTTTAATGTCAACGCCCATCATCTTTTCCGACTTACCTAAAACGGAATCTTTGGCAACATCCAACGCTTTCATCAGCGAATCAGAAACCACATCCACACTGCCAACTGAATCCAAAACTTGCGCACCTAAAAACTGCCCACACCCCAAAAATAAGAAAAATACCAAACCCAAACTGCGCAAATTCATAATATGCTACAAAGAAAGAAAGGAATCTCCATATTCAGGGAGTTAGCCATCGAAATTGACATTAAATAATCGTTTATTTTGCACGCATCGCCTCAACCGGATTCAACCGCGCCGCCTGCCTGGCCGGAATAAAACCCGCCACAATTCCCACAATCGCAGAGACCCAAAGCCCCAACTGCGTATCCGAAGCACTTAACGCCAGCACAAACCCCTCACCCATCGTCTCCTTTAATATGGCGTTCAACCCCAAAAATGTGAGCCACACAAAGAGCAATCCAATCAATCCGCCTATCAAACACAACCAAATCGCCTCCAATAAAAACTGAACCTGAATAAAAATATGAGGCGCGCCCAAAGCCTTCTGAATACCAATTTCCTTGGTCCGCTCCTTCACACTCACAAACATGATATTCGCCACCCCAAAGCAGCCCACAATCATCGCAAATCCACCAATTACAATACCAATATTCTTAATCTGAGTAAACAACTGCGAAACCGCTTGCGTAATCATCGTCATCCGATTCACTGCAAAAGTATTTTCCTTCCCCGGCTTGATTTTTCGATACTGCCTCATCAACTGTCCTACCTCAACCGTTAAATCATCCAAGTCCACCCCATTTGACGCCTTTACCATAATCTGCGCATCGTCGTTCTCGCGATACGAATACATCCCCATACCCATTTTAAGCGGAATAAAAACCCGATCGTCCTTTGAATTATCGATAATACTAGACCCCTCCGCAGCACAAACACCCACAATCCTACAAACTCGATTTCCCACGCGAACAACATTTCCAATTGCGTTGGCACGACCAAAAAGCTGTAGAGCGATGTTATTCCCTAATATCACAACCGGCCTACCACCCCTGCTTTCTTCCAGCGTAAAAGTCCGACCATATTCTGCTGCGATGCGCTGAATTTCTAAATATTGATGCGAAACACATCCAACCGAAACCCCCTCTAAGGTCACCCCCTCTGCCGCCAACTTCTCTGTTCTTCCGAAATTAAATCCCACACTCTCAACGCGATTCTTAGACAATTTCGACTCCAAAAACAAAGCTTCTTCGGGCGAGGAAACGGGCCTGCTCAAATACTTCCACCAAGGATAATTGCCTCCAAATTCATCCCAAGGCCATTTCTGAACAAACAAAACTTGGGTTCCATATTTGGTAAATTGATTGTTGATGTTGGTCTCAAGTGAATGAACCAGTGCATAAACGGCAATGATGCAATAAATACCAATTGTAATACCCAAGACCGACAAAACACTTCTCAGCTTATTTTGCCTAATTGCGGAGACTGATACCCGCATCGTTTCACTGAAAAAAATCTTGAGATTCACAATTGCTTTTTCAAAAATAGATTATTCAACAGGTTTCTCCTCTGTGGTGGCGGTAATTGGCGTTTTCTTTCGTCGGAAAGTCTCAAATTCACGACGATACAAAGCACCCCCGCCCAAAGTATTTCCCGACACACCATTGGTAATTGAACCACTTTGCTGTAGTAATAAATTATTGCTCCGAGAGAACATTTTTAATCTCCAATTCTCATTTCGAGTGGAATATTCGAGGTTGAAATTCAACGGCACCGCAGCACCATTCACCAACACAGCAACCGTAGGATCGTAATTCAAATTAAGCTTTAAACGATCGCTCAAATTCCATTCGCTGTTCACAAATACTTGGGTATTGCTACTTGTACCACTATTCCTCCTCACATCATCGATATTCACCTGAATCTTTGTCTTGATGCCATACTTCTGAAAAATATCATTTACTACGTTGGATGCAATGTTCGATACGCTGTTCCCCGCTACCCCTGCTCCACTCACCACGTTGCCACTAGTTGGGTTACCACTGGAAAAAGAAGGGGGTAAAAAGTTGCCAAAAATCAACAGCGCAATGGCCTGTCGCATCGTTTCATCTTTGTCTTGCCGAATCCTCTGAATCACAGCATTTACATCACTATTACTTCCCGCGCTTAATGCCAATTCAGGGGCCTGTAAATCAAAGCCAATCTGTGGCCTCATCAAACTACCATTGATATTCAATACACTCACGATCAGTGTAGGCGGATAATTGGTACTAGATGCGTTACCACTTCCAACCATCAACTGTGCCGGAGAAATTCTCTTTTCGATTTTGCCCGATAGCGCAAGATTTGCATCGTAAGGATCACCAACCCAAGTAATTTTACCCCCTTCCGTAAGCGTAATTTTCTTTGTCAGCAAGTTGATTCCCGGCAACGAGAAAACATACAACCCAGATTTTATGGTATACTGACCATTTAAGAAGAAACGCTCGTTTTCATCATACAAAATCCTGATATCGCCTGTTCCGCGTCCTTTGATCATATCCCCCAACCTCTTATCAATCAAAAATTCCGTTTCCAAGTCCGGGGTAGCTCGAATCATCAAATCAATATTACCCATACCAGACGAGGATTTTTTGGACTTAGAATTCCCTACCACTTTGCCAAAATGATTTCTAAAAACAATGTTCCCAGCCACAGAATTTGTATTAAGAGTGGGGTAAAGAATGCTCAACTTACTGTTTTCGGAAGGCGTCATATCCATCTTGATATTGATCTTATCCAAAGGACCCCAAACCCTGCAACTTCCATTGCCCCAAGCGGTGCCATAAAACAAATCATTATCGGCTTCCGTGGTCTCAATAATTCTAATTTTTTGGGCATCATACACATTCAAATCCAAAGCCAAATCCCTGAAATGATTATGGGTAAAAGCAAAGGTCGCCTTCGCCTTCCCCTTTTTGAACTTACCATAAATTTGAATCGGATAGCGAGTGAATATTCCATTCGATTTCACCAAAAAATCCGCATCATCAAATCGATATTTAGTTCCCAAGTAATCAACTTTCATCATCACGTCCCTGGCCTTCAAATCGCCTTGCATAATCAAATCGTTCATTGGCCCTTCAATTCGCACATTCCCACCAATGGTTCCGGATTCCGTAGTTGCAATGCCCGATAAAAATGGCGTCAAAATTCCAATAGTTGTCCCTTCCGGAATAAACAAATCCGCGTTTAAACCAGGATCATCGCCCCCAAATTTTAGCCGACCCCTAAACGATGTGTTTTTCAAAACGCCTCGGCGCGCCACAAGATCTAAATCAAGCACCTTGTCCGATGTCCGTTGGGCCACTTTTAAATCAAAACTCCCATATCGATAACCCAAGTAAACCAAATCGTTCAAATAACTCTCTCCAACAATTTTTGCCTGTCCGAGAGCCGCAGCAATCCTCACCCTACCGCCCAAATGAAACTGCATACTATCAAAGGTGCCATGAGGAAAAAATGGCGAAAGCAACTCCGGGGTGATATTACCCACTTCCACCGTAAATGTATCACTCAACATCTCAGAAAGTACACCGTGCAATTCCACGAAATGTCGAGAATTATTGACCATCAACTTTTTAACTTTCAATCTATTTCCGCCACCTAAACTCAATTGACTCTCTTGGTCCAACTGCCAAGGCTCTTTGTTGATGTAAAAATTGGCTGCGTGAATATTGGTAGGCAAAGAATCTAACTTCACATTAGACTGAGAACCTAGATTCACATTGTAACGATCTTGCCTGTCGTGCAAATCAAATCCAACATCCAAAATCCCATCCCTCAATTTCCCTTCCAAAGCAAATCGATCGTACTTCGTCTCCCCATAATTCAAGTCTTTGGCGTTTAGCAAAAGCGATGCCGCTCCATCAGTATTTGCATTTACAGCCAATTTTAAACGATGCCATTCGGCGCCCTGCCACGACAAATCCATGGGGCCCAAAACCACATCCACATCACGGTGCTGCGAACCAAAATGACCAACCAGATTTATAGGTCCCGATTGTAATGTCCTGTCAACAAATGAAGATAGCCAATCGGTTTGAATCAACTGTAAATCAAAGCTAAAATCCCTAGGAGCAAATGACGTTGGGGCAGTAAAACGATTGGGCAACAATGTATATAAAAAATGCTCCCCAATATTCATCGCATCAGATGGATCAAATCCAGAAGAGATACTTCCATTTAACCAGTCTCCAGAAAATTGTATCCCTTCCGAAGCCGACTGAACCAATTGCTGGCTATTGCAAAAATATCGGACAGAACCGTGATCGGCCACAAGTTGCCTCACCTCAATTGTTGCATTGGTATTCTGCGCATCGCCGCCGCCATAAATTAAGGAAGCCGACCCCGACAAAATCAATGGTACCTTATCCAATCCAATATTCTCAAATTCTACATTGCTGGCAGACAAATCTGCATCCATAGACAAGTTCTTATCCCAATCAAAAACGGTTGCATCGGCCACAAAAGCAAACCTTGCATCATCCGATTCAACATTTAAGTGGAACTGACTCTTGTCAAATTCGCCCGTTAATTGAATATCGGTGAGATGCCTACCCAGCACCGTATAATCGATCAAATGAATATCCGCTTCCGTGTTTAACAAATCCGCTGTAAGCCCTTCGCCGGTAATCAGAATATTCGCATCATTCACAAACGCATCCAATCCATTGCCCGCAAACATGCCCAAATCCCACTGACCCAATTTGCCTTCAACATCGTAAGACATCGAATCGATACTCTCAGGAAAATCCAATGCCAAATGACCCGAGAAATGACCAGGTCCAGCATCCAAATCGCCATCAAAACCAAAGGAAGTTAGACCGCCAGTAATTGTAGCTTCGATGTCAAGGGCTTCAAACTTTTTAACAAAATCAATCGAGTCAAGCTCATAAACAACATCTTTTAAATCGGCCACAGCCAATCGCGAATCATCCAATTCCAGGCGATATTCAAAATTATCCAAATCCTGCAAACTCGTCAAAATGCCACTACCCTTCAACAGGGTTTGATCTGTTAACGATTCAAAAGTGAATTTCTTCAGCACCAAGGAAGCCAATGGGCCTTCCGCATGCGCATTGACAAACAGCGGCAAATTCCGATCCTTGAACCAGGGGTGAAAAGCGATTAACTCCTCCAAGCAAAATTTGGACTTGCGCAAACGAATATCAAAAGTAACCTTGTGGAAAATATCCCTGAAATCGCGCATCGAATTATAACGCATTTCAAAACGATCACCCAGAATGCTGCATGGCGTTTCCAACAATAAATTGCTGGCCAGAATCTGCTTTTTATCAATCACAACCCGCGCAGCTCCTTTTACGATATTCAGACCGCTTCGCTCTTTAAACGTCATCGACTTTATATTCACCGTAAACCACGGATGCCCAAACGTGAGTGAGTCCATTTCCGCATCGATATTGGACAGAATCATATTGTCTGGATCGAAGTACGGGTCGCTAGAACGCTGACGAATGTTGAAAAACTGATAGTACCCATCCACAATCTTTACGTCGTTGATACCAAAATCCCACCCCTCACTATAGTCGTTTGGATCAGATGGCGGATCTAAAAAATCGGAGAAAAAATCAATATTTAAGGGCCCTTCTTCTGTGTGATAACCATTTTTCATGCGGGGCTTATAAATCACAACCGACGATAGTTCGATGCTATGCGACTTCCAATCCACCTTGGTTAATCGGGCCTCTATTTGACGTGCTTCAATCAGCGTATCTTTGCTCTGATCGTAGATTCTTAGGCGCTCAACGTGAATGTTCCGCAAAAAATCAATTTCAACATATCCAATTTCAACCTTGGTGTTTAACTCTTTCGATAGCTGCTGAGCGAGTTGTTGGGCGAAATAATTCTGAACGATGTGATTGCGCGACAAAACAATTGCGGCTCCTGTAAGTAGCAGGAACGACAGCAACATCAGAAGCAAAAACTTCCGTAGTTTTGTACGCTTATTTTTCAATCTCTCAAATATAAAATTCGTTGTCTCTGCTGAATCCACCAAAACCCGCCCGCTCCATTATATTGGGCATCGAGAGCAGTTGCGATGATACCGCAGCATCGTTACTCCGCGATGGCAAAATCCTTGCCAACGTAACGGCTAGTCAAAAAGTACACGAACAATACGGCGGAGTGGTACCTGAATTGGCCTCCCGTGCCCATCAAAGCAATATAATTCCAGTGATTCATTTGGCACTAGAAAAAGCCAAAATTTCCATCGATGAAGTCAACGCAGTGGCCGTCACACAAGGTCCCGGACTTATGGGATCACTGCTGGTTGGAACCAATATTGCCAAAGGCATTTGCATTGCCAACAACATCCCTCTGATCGGAATCAATCACCTAGAAGCCCATGTTGCGGCACTATTTATCGACCACCAGGTAAACTTGCCCATGCTCTGTCTTTTAGTGAGTGGCGGACATACACAAATCATCTTGGTGAACGGCATCGACGATATGAAAATAGTGGGAACTACGCAAGACGATGCGGCAGGCGAAGCATTCGACAAAGCAGCAAAGCTCCTTAATTTAGGCTATCCCGGAGGACCCTTAATTGATCAATATGCAAAGCAAGGCGATCCAAATAAATACAAATTTCCCGATAGTCAAACGCAAGGATTGGACTTTAGTTTTTCGGGCATAAAAACATCATTATTGTATTTTCTTAAAAACAATTTAAAAAAAGACAACCAATTCATAAACAACGAGTTGCCTAATATTTGCGCATCGTATCAGCATCAAATCGTAATGAGCTTAACGAAGCGTTTTGCCAAGGCAATAGAAGTGTACAAACCCTGCAGTATTGGGCTTTGTGGCGGGGTTTCTGCCAATAGTGAATTGAGGGATGCCATTGATACTTTGGGCACCGAAAAAGGCCTACAAGTGTGTATACCAGCTTTTGAATATTGCACCGACAATGCGGCGATGGTTGCCATGGCCGGATATGAAAAATTCCAAAAAAATCAATTTACACCGCTCAATGCCACTCCGTTTGCAAGAGCACACAAATAAATGGTGTTTCAGCCAATTTTAATATCTTCGTGACATGCCAATCATCCCTACTCCAACATTAATCGCCGAGGGCAACGAAAGAGCCATCGCTAGGGCAATTAGTTGGGTAGAGAACCAACATCCGCAATCGATGGAATTGCTGGAACAACTCGAAGGTAACTGCCCGATTGTTGGCGTAACTGGCCCTCCCGGTGCCGGAAAAAGCAGCTTGGTGAACGCATTGGTGTTGCACTGGAGTTCAAAAGGATTAAAAACAGCCATTGTTGCCGTTGACCCATCCTCCCCATTCAACTTAGGCTCCCTATTGGGCGATCGTTTGCGCATGCCAGGCCTTTTCCTTGACCCCAAAGTCTTTATTCGAAGCTTATCCGCCCGAGGTTCGTTGGGTGGCCTTAGCGCGAGTATTATTGAAGTGTGCGATATCCTAAAACACGCCAAATTCGATAGAATCATCATCGAAACCGTAGGTGTGGGTCAGAGCGAAATCGAAATTGCAGGCATCGCCGATACTACTTTGGTCGTAACCGTCCCAGAAAGCGGCGACGAGGTGCAAACGATGAAAAGTGGCGTGATGGAAATCGCAGACATTTTCGTGGTCAACAAGAGCGATAGAGACGGTGCAGAAGCATTTGCCAATCATTTAAAAAAACTAGCCCATTACAAGTCGACCAGCGATGGTTGGGAAATTCCCGTAATCAACACAGTGGCAACCGATGGAAAAGGGATTCAAACATTGAGCGATGCGATTTCGGCTCATCTAGAAACGCAAAACAACATTCAAAATCTCAGCAATCTATTTGCAGAACGTGCCTTTCGATTGATTCAACGTCAAAAAATGAGAAGTATCCCGTTAAATCAATTGAAGGAAGAAATTGCCATTGAATTAGATAAAGGCCTGTTCAACCTCTATCGTTTCGCCAAAAAATACTATACTAATTAGTGTTGGATTTGAACCAATGCCGTGGAATTGCCAATGCGCAAGGTGTAAATTCCCGATGCGAGATCTTTTACTGAAATCGAAACAGTATCCGCTGTTACCTGTCCGTTTAACATCGTAACGCCAGTCATTGAAACCAATTGCCAAGTATTGTTTCTGTAAGCGCCCAATCCTGTAACATTGAATTGATTTGATGCTGGATTTGGATACAAATTCAAGCCGCCTTTAATCACCTTCACTGATGCCGTTTTATCAACCAACGTCACAGTACAATTCTTAGAAGTAGCCTGCCATTTGCTATCGTAATCAACCATCGCGATGTTATTAATTACCGTTTTCAAAGGCAATGTTTGATAGGTCTCAACACGATACATCACATAACCAACACTTCCAATTGGATTGGCTTCAAATGAACTCAAATTTGCTTCAGGAAAATCTACGACTAACACTCTACCCTGTTCGATGCAATAGTTTGCTTTGTTTGGATAAAACGAGGTCAGAACCAAGCGCGACAATGGCAAGTTAGCGTCCAATGTGTCCACCATAACAACGCGCTTCACTAGACTTCCACTTACGTTTCTGAAGTCCACGCGATACTCCCACTGCTTTTGACGGTAATCTACGGTTCCCTCTTCGATATTCGATTTCTGTACGGTCACCATCCCACCTCTCCGACTCAAACTCAATTGCAAGGTATC
Organism: Bacteroidota bacterium; assembly: GCA_041192805.1. Taxonomy (GTDB): domain Bacteria; phylum Bacteroidota; class Bacteroidia; order NS11-12g; family UBA955; genus UBA955. Next base: position 48,905 of record JBEEMF010000011.1, read on the forward strand.
ATTGTTGTCTTTGGTATCGGCATCTTTCTGAGTCAGTCCGGTTCCGGATTTAACCATAAAGTTGAAGTTGTCTGCATTTTGCGCAGTCAATGGAATTGCCGTTGTAATCACGATGACTTGTTCTCCAAAAGCGGCCAAATTACTCAGTGAATAAATGGCTTCATTGTTGGCGTAATTGTCTGGCATCGGATTGGATTGGAATGCTGAAATATCCGACCCATGTTGAATATGTACAGTCCCGTTAGTAAGTGCTGTGCCTCCATGATTTGCGATTTTCACAATCACTTTCACTTCGTCGCCCGCTTTTGCCCCTGCCGGGATAATTGCATTCATTCCCAACTGAACATCTAAAATCGATGGCAATTGGTAGTAACCCAAACTCACATAACTATAAACGCCTTTTCTAATTCTTGCTGTGTTATTGCCTAAGCAAACACCATACAAATGCTTTCCGGGATTGGTTGATAGATCATAATCACCCGCAGGCATCGCCATTGTAAAGTGTCCGCTAGAATCGGTAACAGCAAAATAGACTGTACCTGAAACTTTATTTACCATCCTCACCAGTTGGTTCGATAGTCCAATTTCGGCATCGTCTTTTACGCAATTCGAATTGACATCATAAAATAGATCACCATACAAATTCCCAGATTCAGATTCGATTTTTGAGAAATATTGCAGATCGGTATTGAGTTCGGTAAAATCGCCCCATATGAAGGCTCCATCGCCGCGCTGACCTAGGTTAAAAGACCCGTTGATGCGGTTGCCTGTAAATCTCAATGAAGCGCCATCATAGACTAGTAGTGACGTGCCGTTGCTATTTTTTACAAAAGAACCCCCAATCAAAAGATCGGTACCGGCGCCCATTAATGTTGTGGGTGAGCTAATGCTAAAAGAATCAAATCCGATTGGACTCGCCCAAGTACCTTGGAAAATAGAAATTTGCTTATCGCCCGTTGCGTTTTTCCCTAATGCTGCAATTTTATTATTGAAAACTCCCAATTCTAACACTTCGCCTTTGAAAGGACTTCCTACACCACCCCAACCGCCATTGGCAGCCGTAAAGTAAGCGATATTTCCTGTGCTAGAACCTGCAAAAGTCTGAAAATCCCCACCAATATAAAGTCGATTCCCTACTACAGCCAAGGTGCGAATCACACCATCTGTACCTTGTGCGGTTCCACTATTTCCCAGGTAAGACCAAGATTTCCCGTTGTATGCAGCAATGTTTTGAACTGGATTTCCGTTCACCGTGTTATCAAACAACCCCGCAACAATTAGCTTATCGTCGAAAACGGTCATTGCGATAATTCCATTGTTTCTGGTATCCACAACACCAATTTCAGCGACCCATTTCGCACCATCCCATTTATACAAATGACTTACTGGAACATCGGCGTCGCGTTCTGCATTGGCAATATAAGCCGCAGCATACATCGTATCGTGATACAAAGCGATGGAATGGAAATTATATGTTCCTTTTACGGTTTTTACGGGTGATGGAGTTGTTAGCCCTGAATAGTAACTCCAGCTAACACCATTCCAGCGAGCCATTGTGAAATCATTGATTTCGGCTGTAGAGGTTTCTTCGAAAAGCGCCAGGTACTCGTTCCCCGCAGCGTAAGATGCAACAACCCGGGCTGGCAAACCAGATCCCAATGGCTGCAACACCTGCGCCTGTGCGGAAACACACAGGATACATAGCACTGTCAACAAAGACTGAACTCTCATCCCATGCAATTTATACCATATAAAACACTTTTTCTTCACTTTATTGAATTCTCCAAGAATAATGTGCGGACAATCCCAACGACCAACCCCTTGGCTGCAAAGCAGCATTTGGGATATACATTGAGGTTAACATTGACTGTGCATTGAATCGCAATCCAATGGCATGGCTATAATTGAGGCGTTTTTCAACTCCCACTGCAACACGAGCACCCCAAATCAGTTTTCTAAAGTTCGATGCCTGCTGCGCGGTTTGCAATAATGTTTGATAATCCAATGTCTGCGCACCGGTTGATACCGACAATTTGTTGGCTTGCAACAACACCTCAGGCGTAATTGAATATTGTTTTGTTATTGGAAAATAACCCACATAACCAACGGGCACAGAAATCATCGAATAGGTGGTTTGAGAATTGAATTTCACTTGCGGTCCTAAGCCCAAATACCCAAAAATAGGATAGTAACCCAAGGCATCAGGATTGTTGCCTGGAATCACCGTTGCCGGCATACTATCTCTAAAGTCGAACCGCTGCTGCGTGCGATTCTCAGCATACGCAAACCCCAATTTAACAGCGTGATTCTTAGTAATTTGGTATACACTAGAAATATTGAAGCGACCTGCACTCAAGGTAAATTCGCCGTCTTTCATTTGGTTGAAATAATTCTTGTGGACGTATTTCGATAAATCCGCCGTGCTGCGATACATAAAACCTGTTTGATTCGCGTCTACGCCAGCTTCAATCATCCAACGACCCAACAATTTATCTGATTTCTTGTCAACAGACCATGCCAACTGATCGGCAGAGGCACTAGACTCTGAACTTGGATTCACCGCGCCTTCAATTTCCACGAACTCGATTCCAAATGGATTTAAATCCAATATTGCAGGTACTACATCGGCCGTATTTTCAATTATGAGTTGGACAGGACTTGGAGTGTTAAATTCTGGTGCTTGAATTGGGTCAGGGGTATTTTCAGGATTGATATAATTGCCAGAAGGATTATACTTCAAAGACTTTGACTTCGAGGTAGCTCCGTTTAATGGTGATTCTGGATTAGATTGAGATTCAGGATTCTGAATTGGAGCATTCAGATCGGAGAAATTAGAAGATTTCGTTTGATCCAATTCCGACTTCTCTGTAATTTTTACTGCGCCAGTTTGTGCAACCGTTTTTGGGGCAGCAACTGACTTATTCGATATCTTATTCCACTGAAACAGCGAGCCCGCAACCACTAATAACAGAACGCCAGCAACCAGCCAATACCATATGAATTTTTGCTGACGTTCTTTGCGGTCAAGGGAAGCATCTATCGACTGCCATAGCGCAGGTTCGGGATTCGGGGTAAAATCCTCGAACTGTTGGCTTAACCAATTGTCGATATGTTTGTTACTGTTTTCCAGTGTCCTTGTTTCTTTGTTTTTCAACTAAATCTTTGAGCATCACGCGGGCCCTAAATAAAAGGCTCTTACTGTTCGATACGCTGGTTCCCAACACTTCAGAAATTTCTTGGTGAGAGAGTTTATCAATTGCATACATGTTAATCACGATGCGATATTTCTCCGGGAGCTCCATCAAACAGGCGAGCACTTCATTGACTTCCATTGGTTCATCCACTGTTGTGGTTTCACCGGAAGTATCATCCAGAACATCAACCACTTCCACCATAACGGGGCCGCGAGCTGATTTTCTGAATCTCGACATGGCTAAGTTGATGATGATACGCGTCATCCAACCTTCCAATTGAGAAGTGTCATTCAGGGTAGCAATACTGTCAAAGACCTTAATGAAACCATCTTGTAACAAATCCTGAGCATCAGCGCGGCTGTTAGAGTATCGCAAGCAAAATCCAAACATTTTGGCAGCATATTTCTCGTAGAGAGTCTTTTGCGCCTGTCTGTCTTTTTTGATACATCCGGCTATGATATCATTGGTGTTTAGCAAGTAGCTTCGAGGTTATGACGCACAAATCGCGATTGGTTGCAAAGAAAAATGGAAAATTTTGTGTTTTATACGCATAGTATCGGGACCGACCGCATTTAAGGCCACTTTTGCGATGTATTTTTGAAAAATAGAACCTACTATTAATTAATGCATGCTGTACGATCGAAAGAATTTATCTGATGCCGTATTACTGAGTTTATACCGTGGTTTATTAAAGCCGCGATTGATCGAAGATCGAATGCTCGTGCTATTGCGTCAAGGCAAAGTGGGCAAATGGTTTAGCGGTATTGGTCAAGAGGCGATTTCGGTGGGCATTACGATGGCATTAGACCCAGACGAATACATCATGCCGCTACATAGGAATTTGGGGGTTTTCACTTCGCGAGGCATTCCATTTGGCAAGCTTTTCGCCCAATGGCAAGGAAAAAAATCTGGATTTAGCAAAGGCCGAGAGCGCAGTTTTCACTTTGGAACCAATGAATACGCCATCGTGGGGATGATTTCTCACTTGGGTGCGATGCTAGGTGTGGCCAATGGCGTTTCCCTTTCCCACGTCTTAAATCATCGTAAAAAAATCTCTGTCGCATTTTCTGGCGATGGCGGTACCTCCGAAGGCGACTTTCACGAGGCACTTAACGTGGCTGCCGTTTGGCAATTGCCCGTGATCTTTTTAATCGAAAATAATGGCTATGGACTAAGTACGCCATCGAACGAACAGTTTAAGTGCAAGCAATTCATCGACAAGGGAATCGGCTATGGCATGGAGACAGTGCAGGTGGATGGAAATAATATTTTAGAAGTTTATCATACCGCAACGCATTGGGCGGAAGAACTCAGAAACAATCCCCGTCCGATTATTTTTGAAGCGCTTACCTTTAGAATGAGAGGCCATGAAGAGGCCAGCGGCGTGAAATATGTACCCGAACATTTATTTGAGGAATGGGGCAAAAAAGACCCTTTAAGCAATTACGAATCCTATTTAAAAGAATTGGGCATTTTGTCCGATGCGATCATCGATCAATATAAAAAAGAGTTTTTGGCAGAGATCGAAGTGGGCTTGGAAACCACATTTGCGGAAGAGGAAGTAGTTCCGGATTTGGCAGAGGAAATGAACGATATGTATGCGCCATTTGAATTTGCCAATGATTTTCAATGTGCAGATAGCGCTCCGGAGAGTGACCGAGACCTGCGATTGGTGGATGCGATTAAGGAGGGTTTGGAGCAGAGCATGGTACGACATGATAATCTTGTGATTATGGGTCAGGACGTGGCCGAATATGGTGGCGTTTTCAAAATCACCGACGGATTTCTTGAGAAATTTGGCAAGGGCCGTGTGCGAAATACGCCCATCACCGAGAGTTCAATTTTGGGTGCGGGTTACGGTTTGAGCATCGCCAAACAAAAGGCCGTTGTTGAAATGCAATTTGCGGATTTTGTCACCTGCGGATACAATCAAATCGTAAACAATTTAGCCAAGAGCCATTACCGGTGGGGTCAGCCTGCCGATGTGGTAGTTCGCATGCCAACCGGCGCGGGCGTGCAAGCCGGCCCTTTTCACAGTCAGAGCACCGAGGCATGGTTTTACCACGTTCCGGGTTTAAAAATATATTATCCAAGCACGCCAGCCGATGCAAAGGGTTTATTGATGCGCGCCATCGAGGATCCAAATCCTGTGTTGTTTTTTGAGCACAAGTTGTTGTATCGATCGGTGAGCGGCGGCGTAGCCGCCGCCCCCTACCTCATTGAAGAAGGAAAAGCCACTGTCCATGATCATGGCGACGACTTTTGCATCGTCACTTACGGTTGGGGTGTCCACAAAGCCTTGGATTGCATCAAAGAACATAATCTTAACGGCCGGGTCATCGACCTTAGAACCCTCATCCCTTGGGACAAAGAGGAAGTCGCCGCACAAGTGAAAGCCACAGGTAAAGTTCTCGTCCTCACCGAAGATACACTTACCGGAAGCATCGCATCAGACATCGCCGCTTGGATTTCGGAACACTGCTTCCAAGATCTCGATGCGCCGGTGCAACGTTTGGGCAGTCTTGACACCCCCGTACCGCTAGCCAAAACCCTAGAAGACCATTTTCTTCCTTGGGAGCGCTTGCCATTGGCATTAAAATCACTCATCGAATATTGACAACTGAAAAAGGAAATATTAACCCAACACACACCCTCTCGATCGACACCAGTTCTGAGGCGTCCCTGGCATTTTCCTTCGTCAACGATACCCAACAACACATTTTTTTAACGGGAAAAGCAGGAACGGGAAAAACAACCTTCCTAAAAAACTTGCTGTCCCAGTCGCTGAAAAAAACCGTTGTCGTTGCCCCCACCGGTGTCGCCGCAATCAATGCCGGCGGAAGCACCATCCATAGCATGTTTGGGCTTCCCACCCGAGCTTATGTGCCCACCAACGAGCCGGTAGACCCAAACGTTGCCAACAATACGCCGATGATTCGGGAGCATTTTCATTATCCCAAGGTGAAGCGCGACCTATTTCAAGCGCTTGAATTACTGGTGATTGATGAAATCTCCATGGTTCGGGCCGATCTATTTGATGCGATAGATACCGCACTTCGATTTGCTAGAAACAGCTCCAAACCCTTTGGTGGAGTTCAATTGCTTCTCATTGGCGATTTATTGCAGCTGCCACCCGTAGTTACCGAACATGAACGCGGACTCATTTATCATTACTATGCCACCGAGTTTTTCTTTTCTTCCAAGATTTTCCCGAGTCTTCAGCTGATTACCATTGAGTTAAAAACCATTTATCGTCAAAGCGATAGGCAGTTCATCAACCTATTGAACCAAATTCGATCCAACCAAATGGAGAGTTGGGACTACGAAAATCTTGCAGAACGAATTCAAACCGATTTTCAACCCAAAGAGCCTGGATGGATCACACTTACCACCCACAACAAACAGGCCGAAGGGATCAATGAAAAGGAATTGGCAAAACTGGATGTCGCTGAAAAACAATACGTTGCCAAAGTATCTGGCGAATTCAACGAAGGCAGTTTCCCCACCGAAGGCATTTTACGACTCAAAGAAGGCGCTCAGGTGATGTTTGTCAAAAACGACACCTCCTACGAAAAACGATACTACAACGGTAAAATTGGTACCGTAACCCATATTGGCGGCAATACGATTTTTATTCATTGCAACGACGGCAAGCCGGCCATGGAAATCGAAAGAGAAACATGGAAAAACCTGCGCTACAACTACAACCCAACTGGAGAAACTGTTGAACAGGAAGAAGTTGGCAGCTTTGAGCAGTTCCCCGTTCGTTTGGCATGGGCCATAACCGTGCACAAAAGTCAGGGTTTGACCTTTGAAAAAGCGATGATCGATGCAGGGAAGAGTTTCGCACCCGGCCAAGTTTATGTCGCACTAAGTAGATGCACCAACCTCGATTCAATGGTCTTATTGACCGCCATTCGGGCGCAGAACATCATGACCGATCAGCGGATTTTGGAATTTCACGAATCCCAAGCCAAGACCCGCGACTTATTTGAAATTTTAGAAGAAAAACGTCAGGCCTACCACAAGCAACAATTGATGGAAGTCTATGGCGTAAAGCATTTACATTACGAATTCAATGGGATGATGATTGCGATTTCCAAGGAAAAAAGCGCGAAAATAACGACCAAATTTGCAGAATTATCTCCCATACGATTGCAGTTTCAGGAGATGGATGCCACGGCGCAGAAATTCCAACGATCGATAGCGAAGATGTTTCATGAGCATGAGGCGCGATGGGAAAGTTTGGAGCGACTGCCAACGGCGGAAGAACAGGCACAGGCCCAGGAAGAGCTGACCCAATTATTGATCGAGCGATGCACCAAGGCGGGCAATTATTTTGCCGATATGTTGAGTGAGCAGATCATCGAACCGGTTAGAAGATCTTTTAGCGAGGTCGCGCGCGGCGGAAAGCCTCTTGGTTCACAAAAAATTCGCGACCGTGTTGGTGATTTTCAATCGCATTGTTGGTCGTACATCAAAAAACTATACAAAGTAAAATACGGCGAGGTCCCACTCTTTGTGAGCGAAAACAAAATCAGTAATCCCGAAAATTTCTAATTAAACGTTAAAGCGGAAGTGCATACAATCTCCGTCTTTCACGGTGTATTCTTTCCCTTCTACACGCAACTTCCCAACTTCCCGGCAGGCGGCTTCAGAACCATAGTGGATATAATCCTCGTAAGCGATAACCTCTGCGCGGATAAATCCTTTTTCAAAATCAGAGTGAATTTCTCCGGCTGCACCGGGGCCTTTCGTCCCTTCGGTGATGGTCCAAGCGCGAACTTCTTTCACTCCCACGGTGAAGTAAGTGATATAGTTCAACAACTTGTAAGCGGCATGAATCAACTTCTCTACCCCACTCTTTTCCAACCCCATTTCTAGGAGAAACATTTGCCTATCCTCAAAACTTTCCAAATCAGCAATTTCTGCTTCGATGGCTGCTGAAATCAAAATCAAACCTGCATTCTCACCGGCGATGGCAGTTTTCACTGCTTCAACGTGGGCATTTCCATTATTCACACTTTCTGGATCCACATTGCACACATACAAAACGGGTTTGTCGGTTAGCAAATTCAATTCCTTAATAAACAATCTTTTTTCCGGCTCAATTTCTAGTGTTCTTGCGTTTTGACCCTTCAACAAATGGGCCTGAAATGCTTCGCACACTTCCAACATTTTTGAGGCATCTTTATCGCCCGTTTTGGCTTGTTTGAACACCTTTGAAATATTCTTTTCGAGTGATTCCAAATCCTTCAACTGAAGTTCCGTATCGATAATTTCTTTGTCGCGCACAGGATTCACAGAACCATCTACGTGAATGATATTATCGTCATCAAAGCAACGTAAAACATGTAAAATGGCATTTGTGTTTCGGATATTTCCCAAAAACTGATTGCCCAATCCATCGCCCTTACTTGCACCTTTCACCAAACCCGCGATATCCACGATTTCGATGTTGGTTGGAACCAAGCTCAACGGATTTACCAACGCAGCCAATTTGTTCATCCGAACATCGGGAACGGTGATTGTACCTACGTTAGGTTCAATTGTACAGAAAGGGAAATTTGCAGATTGCGCTTTTGCGCTTGAAACCGCATTAAAAAGGGTTGATTTCCCTACATTGGGAAGTCCCACGATACCACATTGCATTGCCATTGGGGCGCAAATTTAGTTTAATAAATCACCAATATCCTGCAAAATCTTACGTGTAAGGTTTTCTGCAGTGTTAATACTATCGCTTTCGGCATAAATACGAATGATCGGCTCGGTATTGCTCTTGCGCAAATGCACCCAATCATTATCAAATTCTATCCTCACCCCATCAATCGTATTGATCGGTTGCTTTTTGTATTTCTTTTGGATTTTATCCAAAATACCGTCTACGTCGGTTCCGGCTTGTAACTCTGCCTTATTTTTCGACATACGATAATTTGGATAGGTCGCTCTAAGTGCTGATGCGCTCAGTCCAGTTTCAGCCAAATGACTCAATATCAATGCAATACCAGCCAAGGCATCTCGACCATAATGTAATTCCGGAACGATGATACCTCCATTTCCTTCTCCGCCAATGACAGCGCCGATTTCCTTCATCTTCTCAACGACGTTAACCTCACCGACAGCACTTGCTTCGTATCGCTGACCTGCTTTTTCGGTAATATCGCGTAGGGCACGGGTACTGCTCAAATTACTCACTGTTGGCCCTGGGGTATGTCGCAAATAATAATCGGCAACAGCCACCAAAGTATATTCTTCGCCAAACATCTCGGCATCATCACAAATCAAAGCCAAACGATCCACATCAGGATCTACCACAATACCCAAATCGCATTTTGAAGATTTCACTTCTGAGGCGATCTGACCTAAATGTTCTGGCAATGGTTCTGGATTGTGTGCGAAATGACCAGTGGGTTCGCAATTGATTTCAAATATTTCTTCAACACCCAAAGCTTTTAAGAGCGCGGGCACTGCAATTCCACCGACACTGTTCACGGCGTCGATTGCGATTCTATATTTCTGCGCAGCGATTAGTTCAGGCTTTACTAGTTCCAACGCCAATATCTTTTCGATATGCATCGGCAGATAATCTTTCTGAGTACGCTTACCCAAGTGATCAACTGTTGCGAATGAAATATCTGCAGATTCTGCGAGTTGCAAAACGATTTCACCGTCTTGTGCGCTAATAAATTCCCCTTTGTGGTTTAACAACTTTAAGGCATTCCACTGTTTTGGGTTATGGCTTGCTGTTAGAATGATTCCACCGGCGGCCTTTTCTTCCATCACAGCCATTTCAACTGTTGGCGTAGTACATAGGCCTGCATCTAACACGTCTAAACCCAATGCCATCAGCGTATTTATCACCAATTCATGGACCAACGGACCGCTAATTCGAGCATCACGGCCAACCACAACTCTTTTGCCTTTTTTGCGCTGCAACAGCATGCTTCCATAGGCAGAGGTGTATTTGACAACATCAATGGGCGTAAGGTTTTCACCGCTAACACCACCCAACGTACCACGAATTCCAGAAATCGATTTGATGAGAGTCATAAAGAACCGCAAAAATAACGAAATTTGAGGTCATTTAGATAGTTTTCATGACTTATTCTTTACAAACAACCGAAATCCTTTAGGGGAAATCGCAACGAAATAAGCGTTAAACTTCGGGCGTTAAACGATAAATTTGCAATATGCAACCGATTATCGAATGTGTACCCAATTTCAGCGAAGGACGTGATCTTCAGACCATCAAAGTCATTACAGACGCCATCGAAACGGTGGATGGAATTCGCTTATTAGATGTAGATCCGGGCAAAGCCACCAACCGCACTGTTGTTACCTTGGTTGGATCTCCCGACGATGTCATTGAGGCAGTTTTTCGCGGGATTCAGAAAGCGGCTGAGGTGATCGACATGCGCAATCACACGGGAGAGCATCCCCGCATGGGCGCCACCGATGTTTGTCCGCTCATCCCCATTTCCGGCATCAGCATGGAAGAAACGGCGGTTTATGCCCAGAAATTGGCTAAGCGCGTCGCCGAAGAATTACATATCCCCACTTATTTATATGAATCCGCGCAGGCCAATCCTGAGAGAAACAATCTCAGTGTGATTCGCGCCGGGGAGTACGAAGGCTTTTTTGACAAAATCAAATTGCCAGAATGGGCGCCGGATTATGGCCCTGCAGTAATGAACCCCACGGCTGGCGCCACCGTAATCGGTGCCCGGGATTTTCTAATTGCCTACAACGTTAATCTAAATACCAAAAGCACCCGCATCGCCAACCGCATCGCCTTTGATGTCCGCGAAGCAGGTCGTGTAAAACGCGAAGGCAACCCCTATTCCGGCAAAATAATGAACGATGAAAACGGAGAACCCATCCGTATTCCGGGCAAATTAAAGAGCGTCAAAGCCATTGGCTGGTATATCGAGGAGTACAACATGGCTCAGATCTCGATGAACCTAACCAATTACAAAATCAGTCCTTTGCATATTGCTTTTGAAGAAACTCGAATGTCGGCCGACGAGCGCGGAGTGCGCGTAACCGGTTCCGAATTGGTGGGATTGATTCCTTTGCAGCCTTTGTTGGATGCAGGTCGATATTTCCTTGAAAAGCAGGGTTTGAGCACGGGCGTGAGTGAGGCCGATCTGATTGATTGCGCCATTCGTAGCATGGGCTTGAATGAATTGGGTATATTTGATCCGAAGAAAAAAATAATTGAATATATGCTTAGCGATGAGAAGCAATCTCGACTGGTTAACATGACGGTTCGCGGCTTTGCCGACGAAACGGCGAGTGATAGTGCAGCGCCTGGAGGGGGCAGCATTTCCGCTTTGGCGGGGGCACTCGGCGCTGCGTTGGGCACCATGGTGGCCAACTTGAGCGCCGCCAAACGAGGATGGGAAGATCGCGTACACGAATTCTCTCCCTGGGCCGAACAAGGTCAGCTGCTAAAAGACAAACTCATCGCATTGGTAGATGAAGACACACGTGCCTTTGATGCTATCATGGATGCTTTTGGCTTACCCAAAGACACCCCAGAACAAGTATCAGCAAGAAAGCAAGCCATACAAGACGCATCAAAATACGCAACACAAGTTCCTTTCCGTACGATGCAAACAGCGTTTGAATGCATCCCTCTTTTAAAACAGATGGCAGAGCATGGCAACCCCAATTCTTTGTCTGATGTGGGCGTAGGTGCACTTTGCATAAAAACGGCTGTCCGCGGTGCTTGGCTCAACGTATTGATTAATGCGCAAGGCCTGAGCGACAGAACCTGGGCGGAGAATATCGTAGCAGAAGCAAGAGCCGTTCTGGCAAAAAATCATGCTGCATGTGATGAAATTATTTTAAAAATCGAAGCGCAAATTGGTGGCTGATAAATACAGAACTGAAAGACAACGCATGTCCAAACATACTAGAATCCCAAAAAATATCATCCGGAATCTATATGTCATTTTAATTATTGCCATGTCGTCCCAGCATGCCATTGCCCAGTTCGCCCCGGCTGCAGGGCAGCCGGGGTCGACGGCCCTTCGGGCCGACAGTTCCTGTTTCATTAATTGGGCCACACAATGCCATGTTCAGCGCGGACTGAAACAAATCAACCTACCCGACTCCGGCTACGCCTCCGTGGGAACCGCCCAATCAGCCATCGGTCAAGCATCCACCAACGGCGTGGTATCACTAGGCGACGGTGGCATCGCAACCCTCACTTTTGATCCTCCAATCGCAGATGGAAATGGATTCGATTTTGCCATTTTTGAAAACACATTCCTCGATTCCTTCCTCGAATTGGCCTTCGTAGAAGTCAGCACCGATAGTCAATCCTGGGCTCGCTTCCCCAACGAAAGCCTTACACAAACCAAAGTCCAAACGGCGGCATTTGGATTTACCCAGCCGACAAATATTCACAATCTCGCCGGGAAATACCGACATCCTTATGGAACGCCTTTCGATCTAAAGGATTTGGCCATGATGAGCAATATCAGGACCAATGAAATTAGATATGTCAGAATTTTAGACGTGGTAGGAAGCATCGACACCCTCTATGCGCAGCGCGATAGCAAAAACAGAATCATCAACGACCCCTGGCCTACTCCGTTTGCTAGCTCCGGCTTCGATTTGGATGCGGTGGGTGTAATCAACCAAGCGGCATCAATGAGTAGCGAAAACCATTCGCACGAAATCAACCGCCCCCTCTATTTCAATACCACTTCCAATACAATTCATGCTGTGGCAAACGCAAATACAATGAATCACCCGCAAAACAACGACTTAAACGTCTACAATTTGGCCGGGCAGTTGTGTTTCAAAACGTTGATTCCCGCGACCAAAACTATCGAACATAGCATTCAAATCCCTGCCAATCTAAGCGCCGGGACCTACATCGCTCAATACAAAAATTACTCGATCAAAATTATCTTGACCGACAATCGCTGATCTCCCGATTCAATAGTTAACGGGTACACTCCGGCGGCAAGACCCAAACGTTTTAGGTCGATGGTCTCAAAATATGTCCCATCTTCTTGAACATCCCAATTTCGTTCATACAACACGCCTTGACCCAAAATCGTATGCAATTGAACCTTGATTTTTGCACCCGCAGCGGCTTCAAATTTATAACTCACCGATTTTGCCGTTGGATTAGGGAAAACATAAAAACTGAATGGGTTGTCCTGATTCTTCAACTTGGGACTCTCAATCGCAATCCACTGAGAACTCGTATCCTTGCAACCCAAGCCATTTATCGCCGTTAATAGCACCCAATACTTACCATTGCTATTGAAAACATGGGTTATCCGATCTCCCTTGGCAGAAGTATCGCCCATACCAAAATCCCATTTAAACGTGCGATCCATTGGAATCAGATTGTTATCCAAGGCCTCAAACAAATAGGATTCGCGATTCTTTTCCAATGTGTTTTTTGAATAAATAAACGATGCATCTACCTCAGGCACAACCGTAATGGGGAGCAACGACGTAGAATCTGAGCAGCCACCACCCGAGACAAACGGATTTATTGTGCGATACTTTACGATATACTTACCCGCCGTTTTATAGAGATGCGATGGCGACAACGCGGAAGACAAAATAGCATCGCCAAAATTCCAATTGTGTTGCAAACTTTTGCCATCGGCATTGGTGGATTGATTTGCAAAAATTGCAGTTTGCATATTTGCACAAAACGCAAATTGATTGACAGAAATCTTAGCCTTAGGCATTGAATAAACCGTCACCGACTTAAACATCGAATCGCTACAGCCCAAAATTGATGTCGTTGCCTTCAATTTCACCACGTAGTTCCCAAAAACCGAATACACAATATTGGTATCGCGGGTGGAAGCAGATTTCAACGCAAATTTCCCTTGATGCGCTCTTGCATCGCCCCAACTCCAAATGTATTTGGCTGTGGCCGATGGATCAGAATAAGCACTTTGCAAATCGGTGATCTTCAGTAAATCACCCTCACATATTTCATTTGCGCCGAGCATAAAATCAGCCTTGGGCGTATTCACCACCGTTGCCATTTGATAGGAAGTATCAGAGCATCCAACTGCATTTTTTACAATCAATTGGACATTATACTTGCCACTTAACGAGAAATTATGACTTGCCGCAGCCACATCAGCACCCGAAACTCCATCCTTCCAATCGTAGATATACCACAAAGAACCGCCCCCACTGTTGGCAGGGTTCATACTTGCATTCACGACATCAAATCGGTTGTTTTTATCGCATTGAGCAGCCTTGGCAAATGTAAATTGTGATACGGGGTGACCTTTCACCTTAACCACCACCGTCTCTGTATCCAAACAACCCTCAGCGGAGGCCACAATCAATTGCACGGCTTGATTTCCCACCGATGAAAAAACTTGACTAAACGAAGTCGTAACCGCAGTTTTAACCGGACTCACCGCCTTCCAAGACCTAGAAAAAATCGTACTATTGGCAACCGAAGATTGATCTGTAAACATAAATTTATTCCCTCGCAAGCAGGGCGAATAATTAGGATCGTAACCAATCTTAGCCAACGGCTTAGCCCAAACATTCAAAGGAAATTCGGTTGTAGTATCCAAGCACCCGCGGTGGTCTATAATGGCGACGTATTTCCCCGTATCGGTCAAAGCGATTTTTGCGATGGTCAACAAACTATCCGAGGCCAACAAGCTCCATGGAGTCTCCAATTTATACCAATTGTATTTCATCGACAGCGACTGATTATCAGACACGGCCAACACCAAACGATTTTCCTCACAAATGGGATTGCTACCCTCCTTCACTCGGACGATACCATTGGGCAATGCGATGACTTCTACCATTGAGGACTTCACGATGCTATCTTCTCCATTGTTTAATCGGAGCTTTATCGTTTTGAAACCTGCAGAAGTATATTTGACAGTCCAAGGTCCTTTTCCGGACGCTTTCGCTGGCAATGCACCCGCGCCAAAATCCCATTCATACAGTCCAATCAAACCATCCGACAAATCTGTAAATCTGGCAGTATCGCCCGCACAAAACGCAGTTTTATCGACCTTGAAATTGGCCGTCGTTTTTTCATAAACTAAACTAAAATCCTCGGCTTGTCCATAAGAACAAGTTCCGCAACCCGTTGTATCAATATTGTTGTAATCGCTGATCACCCGCATTCTCAGACCTTGATTCTTCTTCAAATTGGCTGGGGTTTTGATTTTCATATCGGCGTACGACGTTGGCGATGCTGAGACCTGGGCCGACACTTCACCCAAATACGACTGAAACTTGCCATCGTTATTATAGTCGATAAAAACCCTAACATTCTCAGCATTGTAAAGCCCCACTTTCACTTTCACAGAGTAACTCACATTGGGATTGACACGAAAAACTTTGTCCTTGGATTTGTCCAAATATTCTCCATCGTCGAAATACGTCCCCGACTCAAACTGATTGTCCGAAAGGATGACCTTAAATATTCCAATGCCATAATTCGATGTCTGATAATTGGTTTTACTCAAGCAACTCGGCGATGCAGGGCTCGGAAAAACGCGAAGCCACACCTTTTTGGTTTCAGTATTGGATGTCAAACAGCTTTTTGCTGTGAGAGAAACATTATAAATCCCCGGACTCGTAAATTTCAATTCAGGATTGGCGGAATAGGCATTCCCTTTGGTCCAAGAATAACCCGTGGCCGGCGTGATCGACCATTCTATCGGCGTGGTATTGTTTACCGATGCGATAATTCTTTCCTGCAATTTCAAATTTCCACCCACGGAGAAAATCGAATCATACGCAAACATCCTCGACTTATAAAGACCCGAACCATCATCAAACAGAGGACTTTTCCAAACACCCCTGCCGTAAGTACTGATATAAATGAAGCTATAATCCCTACCCTTGGGTGAATGATAAATGTCGATATCGGTAATATCCATCCAAAGCGGCAACTCATTAGAAAATTCCTCTGTTAATGCCGTAGATGGATTGTGATAATACATTGCTCTATCGGTCGCGATATACAATCCCGTGGGAGTAGCACTAGAATCGGCTTTTAGCGCATTGATAACACCATAATTAATACCGGCCTTTACGTTTATTGACGTCAACGGGGTGGTAGACCAACTCAATCCATTATTTGTACTTTGATAAATTGCCGTTGTACTAGCACCATAAATTTTATTCGTGTCTTTCGGATCAACTTCCAATGTCCGCAAGGTGAAATTGGTAGGTGTAATATTAACGAATGTAGGATTTGAAGCCTCCGCATTTCTGCACAGGAAAACTCTTCCATCGCCACGAATCACATACAAATGTCGTTTGTTCGAAATACTACTTTTTATCTCCCTTACATTACCCGTCCACCCAGAGGTCAACTTGGTCCACACAATCTTATTTTGAGATTTAACACTATCGCAGCGCCAAACATTATTATACCCCGCAAACATCCGATTCGGGTTCCCTTCTTGCAAAACGAAAGGTGTCAACCAACCCCCGCCCTCATTGATTCCATTCACACCATTTGCCGCAATGGTGGTTAATTTATTTCTTTCGATCGACCGATAAATATCGCCAAAAACATAAGACCCATAAACATATCGCTCATCTTTAGGATCCACCGCACAATCCATTCCATCGCCTCCGTAATAGGTAAATATTTCGCCGTTATCATGCTGCATTGAGCCATTATCCTGATAACCGTGAGCACCCAAATCATCCGTAGACTGGGCCACTGCCAATCGATAAATCTGAGAATTCTGAATTCCATTGGTAATATTAACCCAGGTTTTGCCTGCATTTCTTGAGTAATATACCCCGCCATCATTTCCTGCGAAGAGGGTTTTTCCAGTATTATTAAATTCTCCAATATGCTGATCGGCGTGAATATCATCCGCACCACCCCCTCCTACCCAATGTCCGCAAATTTTAAAAGTGACACCACCATCTGTAGACTTCCAAATATTGATTCCATGTACATATACCGTTTTGGCATTGAACGGATCGGCTGAAATATCTAGGTCATACCATGCTTGACCGGAACCATCAGTCCCCAATTCACTGTATCCCAAAATGTTGGCGGGGGATGTATTTTGTTTCACGAAATTAATTCCACTGTCTATGGAAAGATATAATCCTTGAAATCTCGACCCCACGGCGACCAAGAAATACACCCTACTGCGATCTGCTTTTGACACTGCAATTTGGCCTCTTTGCATTCCCGTGATTGGCAACCCATTGGCAATTTGTATAAACTTATCACCCCCGTCGGCACTTCGATAAAAAGCACCATTCCCGCTGGCATAAACAATGTTTGGATTGTATGGATGAAAAACCAGTTCCGTAAAATTGGCAGTTGTGGCACCAGGAAGAATTGAGGGTGTCCAATCTTTACCAGAATTGGTAGACTTCGAAATCCCTAAATTATTCGCTGCCAACAGCACAGCCGAATTTGTTGGGTGCATCACCAAACGATTTACCGGGTAATTCCCGAAGCCTGAATTGCGAGAAACAAACGTTTTTCCACCATCGGACGACATCAAGACCCCATATCCTGGAGCATCTCCAGCATCCCGATCGCCGGTGCCAATGTACATCGTATCTGGATTTCGGTATGAGACAACCATGGAACTAGCCCCGATTGTCAAAAAGGGATTTGAAGGGGTTGTAGATGTTGATTTAGCACCATTCCCAGCGCCCCATAACAAACTCCAGTTGGCACCATAATCTGTAGTTTTCCATACACCGCCTTGTGGAGCAGTTGCAAAAATGGTATTGGTATCGGTGGGATGAAAGGCAATCCCATTGATTCTGCCGGTTCCTGTGGGTTGTGATGATTGGTTGTAGGGATGCTTCACGGGCCCCACCGCCGACCACCGACCAGCGGTGGGGCACCATGTGGCGGGCGCCACCGGTTTTCCGCCATTCAGACCATTGACCGACTTACCCCCGGTGGGCCCGCCACTTCCTGAACTGCTTCCGCTGCCTGAACCACTGCCACTTGATCCGGAACCTGTGCCACTTCCAGAACCCGAACCAGCAGCCGTAGCCCCGCCACTCACTAAATTACCAGCCAACTCGTCTATCACACCAAAATTCCAATTCACAAAACCCGCACTATCCAAATGATTGATCACCCTATACTCCCAGCGCTTAAAAATCTTATATCCCTGCCCTTTGAATGGAACCGCAACACCAAAATGTTGCTCAAAAGCGCGTTTCACTTCGTAATAATTTGGTCGCGGCGACAACATTAACTGTACCCATTTGATGGTTGTATCAACCAATGGCATCTCCATTGGCGACATGGACTTTTCTAATGCAGTCGCAGAATTTCCTGAGGATGGAGTTTGAGAGAATAAGGGCGTCAACGAAAAAAACATCAAAACCAAACCGGCAAAAATGAATCGCATAAAACGACCTAGTCCACTTGAATTCATACCTATTCCCATCAATTAATTTCGTAAAAATAGGAATTTCTAAGGTGAATTCAACCAAAGAAAATCACTTACTTGAGCAACCCCACCATGTCGATGGTTCTCAAAAATGGGCCCTGAACGTTATTCGTCAGAACAACAAAACACTTATCCTCGTCCAAACATCGCCAATAATACGTGCGAAAACCCTTCCACCAACCGTTGTGAAAACTCCATTTCTGACCGTTGATCCATTTCACCCTCCAACCATTTGCATAAAACGCATCCGCACTTACCGCAGTTTGAGGCGTTACCATCTGATTTTTGATGTCCGAATGCAACAAATAATCCGTCCTCAACATTTGGTCTAATGACAACATCTCAAAAACATTGGAATACACCCCTTTATCACCCATCGCGCCATTATAAATATTGTCGGCAAACACATGCTTTTTATCATACCCCTGCACCGTATAATTCACCAATCCCAAACTATCAAAATTGCATAAATGGGAATATTTCATGCCGCTGGGATTCATGATTCGATCCTTCACAAACTCTCTAAACTCAACGCCCGTCTGTCGTTCCACTATCAACGCAAGCAATGCATAATTGCTATTGCAATAATCGTATCTCCCTGGCTTTGCAAAATGATTGATCGGTTGCGCATTCAACAATTGAACTACATCCTCATTCGTCAAATGTGCTTTGGGATCATCCCACGCTTTCATGTTGAAGTAGAAATAATCTGGCAGCCCACTGCTATGACTGATAAGATTTTGCAGACTTAAATTCCTGCGCGTGAGTTCTGGAATATACCAATGGACACTGTCCGATAATTTCAAATACCCGTCCTGCACCAACATCATCATCGCCGTCCCCGTAAAGGTTTTTGATACACTGGCCAACTGAAATAAATCCGCCGGCTTCAATGAATCCAACTGCGAGAATGTGGCATAACCCATCGCGCCAAAACACAGACTATCATTCTTGTGAAACAAATACGTCCCATTAAATATCCCATAGCGATACATCCTACGAAAAAAACTGTCGATCTGAAACTCGGTAGTATCACTAAAACGGGAATACCCCGACAAATCATAGGGATTGATTCTAGGCTTTTTGGGTGGTTCGGGCATACTTCGGAAGGATGTCATTGCCAACAGCGTCAATAGCAAAACCAGTCCTTTCACGAAATATCGCATATTTACAAAAATAGGTACCACGCAATCCACGTACCAATCCCAACAAAAGCAAGTTACACACCCAAAAATCGAGTGTCCTTTCGAGTAAAATTAAGGCACGTTGATGACCTTATGGGTCTGAATACAAATTCTCCAACGAGGATTCTCCTTCACATAATCAATAATCTTGGGCATCATTTTATCGCGCTTATCCCACTCAGGCTGCAGCAACAAAGCACAATCAGTGGAACAGGTCAAAGCCCATTTTTCTGCCCATTCAAAATCCGAATCATTAAAAACGATGACCTTTAACTCATTGGCTCTTCCCATTTCATTTGCTTGGGGCTGCTTGAATTTCTTTGGCGAAATACATACCCAATCGTAATTCCCTTGCAGTGGATAGGCCGCCGAAGTCTCAACATGGACGAGATAACCTGCCTCATGCAGCGTATCAACCAAGGAATTGCAATCATACATCGCGGGTTCTCCGCCGGTAATCACGACAATTTCTGCCGCCGTAGCTTTCACCCAATCACAAATTTCAGAAGCCGAATGCATCGGAAAACCATCTGTAGGCCAGCTCTCTTTTACATCACACCAAACACAACCCACATCGCAGCCCGCCAAACGGACAAAATAGGCTGGCTTCCCCGCATGAACACCTTCACCCTGGATGGTGTAAAAATGCTCCATCACAGGAAATTGTATCATGCAAACTTGGCTTTGTATACCTCTAAAGTATTCATCATCAGACCGGTAATTGTCATTGGACCCACACCCTTAGGCACTGGCGTAATGGCGCTCACCTTATCCAATACCGCATCATAATCTACGTCTCCCCGCAATCTCCAACCACTTTTACGTGTTGCATCATCAACGCGAGTGGTACCCACATCAATAATCACTGCACCGTCTTTCACCATATCCGCGGTTACGAATCTTGGCTTACCCAACGCGACAACCAAAATATCTGCCATGCGGGTGAACGATGCCAAATCCTTGGTACGACTGTGACAAAGCGTTACCGTAGCATTTCCATAAGGAGCAGCCGCTGAGAGTAACATACTCATCGGACGACCCACAATATTACTTCTTCCAACCACTACCACATGCTTGCCCGAAGCCT
>JBEEMF010000012.1:0-3346 GCA_041192805.1 Bacteroidota bacterium
GGAAGTGGCCACTTTTTTGAATGACTTCAAAGAAAAGATGAAGTTTTGGGATGTGCTTTTTCGGGACGACAGGGGTAAAAATACCCAGGCGTTGGTGGATTTGGAAATTCGTCCAATAGAGAGAAAGGCCATCCTCAATGCTATCGAAACCAGAGATTATAGCGAAGGTCCATTGGAAGAAAAGATGTATGGTGGTGCGGATATGTGGGTGTTTGGCAAAACAATAAAGAAAAAGGAAGTATACATTAAAATCACAATTGGGCCTATGGGGAGTAGTGTTATTTGCATTTCGTTTCACTTGGCACAGCACAAAATGAATTACCCTTTAAAATAGAGATATATGAAAAGTCCAATCACTGGTAAGGAAATGAAATTGACCAAAGAGCGCCGTTCTATGAATTTCAGGAAGGAAATGTTTGAAATCATTTTTCATTATTACAGCTGCGAGATTAGCGGGGAACAATTTACTACAACGGAATTAGACGAGGTGAATATGAATCAGGTATATAACAAGTACCGAGACAAGTTTAATATTACGTTTCCGGATGAAATCCTTAGAATTCGGGAAAAATACGGTCTTTCAGCAGCCAAAATGTCGGAAATCTTAGGGTTTGGTGTGAACAGTTACCGCCAATATGAATCAGGTGAAATGCCCAGCGTAGCCAATGCCAAATTGATTCAAATGGTTGACGATCCCAAGAAATTTATAGCTATGATTGAGCTATGTGGCACGTTAGAAGAAAAATCTAAGGTGAAATTAATTCAGAAAGCACAGTTATTGTCAGAAGAAAATGATCGAAACAGCGTCAATTCGAATTTCAAAGAATATTTACTGGGCAACCGTATGGCTGATATTTATTCTGGATACAGAAATCCCAACTTTGAAAAGTTCACTGAAATGGTTGTTTTTTTTACCGATAAATTGTCGCCGTTCAAAACCAAGATGAATAAACTCTTGTTTTATGCTGATTTTTTCATGTTCAAGCAAAGTTGTTTTTCAATTAGCGGTTTGAGATACAATGCCATTGATATGGGTCCAGTACCCAATAATTTTCAAAGTATATTCGAATATTTAGTTAACAAAGAGGAGATAGAAATTCAAACTACTGAGTTTCCAAATGGTTATACTGGGGAACAGTTTAAGACAAGAAAAGGTCGAGTTTTCAATGCTGATTTATTCACTGAAAATGAATTATTTACTTTGGAAAAAGTTGCAAATGCATTCAAAGAAACCAGCACTTTAGATATCATTGAATTAAGTCATCTGGAAGAAGCATGGAAGAAAAATGAAAAGAAAAAAAGCGTAATCAGTTACGAATTTGCATTTGAATTAAATCCGTTTTAATATTGGGTGTAAAATATCGTTTTATTTACTAAATTCAACATATTGACTGAGTAAATTAGGAACGTTGAAAATAAAAAATATAAAATTTTCAAGAAGTGAAACGGCTATCTGCAGTAATTACTACCAAAGGCTTTGCCAGAGTACTAGGATTCTTGCTATTGTCTATTTGCTTTTACTTTGTGGTGGCCTTCATATTGTCATCGATTCCGGTGAATGCGGACTTTAAGGAGTGTGAGAAGGAAGCAGTGGAAATCCATATTCTAACGAATGGGGTGCATACGGACTTGGTGCTTCCGTATCGAAATCAATATATGGACTGGAGTAAATGGGTGAATCCATCGCATACGAAATCGGGCGATAGCAGTGCGGTGAACGTGGCTTTTGGCTGGGGCGACAAAGGGTTTTATTTGGAGACCAAGACCTGGGATGAATTGAAGTTGAGTACTGCATGTAAGGCCTTATTTTATCTCGGTTCCTCGGCGATGCATGTATCATTTCACAAGAAATTGGGGGAGACTGCATCGTGCAGAAAAATCTGTGTGAGCAAGGAAAGTTATATCAAATTGGTTGAGCATATCACTCAGCATTTTGATACCGATTCAATGGGTTTGCCCAAACAGATTGTGGGTGCGTCGTTTACCAACCACGATGCCTTTTACGATGCCAAGGGCAAGTACAGTTTGTTTTATACCTGTAACACTTGGGCCAACGAAGGATTGAAATCGGCTGGATTAAAAGCGTGCTACTGGACGGCCTTCAAGGGCGGGATTTTTGATCAATACGAAGTTGAATAAATACCTGAAATCAATCAACCCTTCGTAAATCGCCAAGTGAGGCCAAATAAGAAGTTGCGGGGGGCCTGCGGGAAGACAAAAACCTCCTGGGTGATGTCGCGGGAACCGTACATATATCCGTACGTGTAGCCATTGCTTGCGTATCGCGCCGAAAACAAGTTGTTGCATTGCGCCTTTAACGCCAACGACGTGCCGCCCCGGAAATTGTGCGTGTAATTCACCGTTAACTCGCTGAATTTGTAAGGGTTCAAACTGCGTGATACATCGCCCGTATTGTCCAAAAACTGTCGGCCCACCCACTTGCTCAACCACGAAACATTCCACTTCTTTATCTGTCCTTGGAGTCCCAAAGCCGCCACCGTATTGGGCGAATACGCAATGGGGGCATTCTTGTATACCGTATCCACCGGTATGCCACTGCCGTAATCCTGCCAAGTCACCTTGGAGTTGGGGATGATGTTCTGACTCAACGATAAATTCCCAATCAAGTGCAGGTAATGTCTCTCATAATGGCTGTGATTGGCCACCGGATAATCTTTTTGCCACAGTACGTATTGTCCTTCGAATTCCAAACCGCGACGGAAACTCACATCCACGTTTTTGCGCAGCGGCGTTCCTACATCGTTCACCGCACCCGTTAATACCAACTGGTCTTTGTAGTGCATGTAATAGGCATTGATGCGTATGTGGTTTTGTCTGCTTGTCCCATTGAAGGTTGGCAGTGCCGGGAAAGTGGATAGGTAAGACAATTCGCCATTGATCATTCGCTCGGGGCGCGGAACATCGCCGCTGAGGTTGTCTGTAAAATCTGATCGAGCCGGTTCGCGATTGGCAACTCCCACGTATCCCTCGATGTGATGGTATGAAGCATGCTGCAATTGGAATCCCGCTTTGGGGTTGAAAAACAAGAAATTGCCCTTGAAATCGATGGTTCTGAGGTCGTTGTCGGTACCGCTTCCCACATGATTCACCTTGCGCAATTGCAAATCGGCAAACACATTCCCGCGGGTTCTGTCGCCTATTCCATAGGCGAAGCGGCGATTGAATTTCACAAAAGCATTCACATCCGATTTGTTTCCAATGCCGCGATAGTACTCGCGTGGTGGGTTTTGCTCGGGCGTTGACAGCGCCAAAATTTTTGTTACCTGTCCGAAATGGTTGCCATAGTATTGGTTCGCACCGAGTCCAAACAGCCAATTGTTTTTGT
>JBEEMF010000013.1:0-4898 GCA_041192805.1 Bacteroidota bacterium
TATGCGCATTTGGTGGGCATTTACTTCGATATTCCAGTTGTTGCTTTGATTTATTTACCCGTTTGGATGTGGGTGATTTGTGGTTATTTGTGGCGGGAAAGATTCCCAAATATCAATCGGATTTTATTTTTAATCTCCACGATGATTGTGTTGATATTCAATGGGATCGACACTGGCTATTCTCAGGTGACCGCCAAAAGAAGTGGATTTGAATTGTTTGATACTTTGGGTGACGATGCCAATCGTTTTGCACCGTATTTGACCGACAATTGTTATATCATTTTGGGATTGGCCGCGATGGGATATTTGATTTTCAGGTGGGTTCCGGTTCGCGGCCAATATCCGGATATCAATTTCAGAACCAGGCCGCTTCGCGGCCTGGTTGCCACGGCCGCCTTCGGCGGCCTGTGGCTCCTCTCATTCCGCGGTGGATTCCAACTCCGCCCCCTAAGAGCCATCGACGCATCAAACTTCGTACAACCCGAAATCGCACCGCTTGTCACCTCCACTCCCCTGCAAATCATAAGCACCTGGCAACGTAATGGCCTGCCAGATTTTGAATTTAAAATCCAATTCCCAGCGAATTCCACGATTTCTTCGGATCCAAAAAATTCCCGAGCCCATCAGTGGCTGTTTGATAACTCAACCACCCTGCCCCCATTCCCCATGTCGCGAACCCTCGGCGGCGGTTGGGTACAACCCAATATCGTTTTTATTGTCGTTGAAAGCCTTGCCCGCGACTACACCGGTTTTGGAAATGGAAAGCCCTTTACCCCCTTCCTCGACAAAATAGCGGCAGACCCACAAACGATTCAATTCCCATATTGCTTTGCCAACGGAACCAAAAGCATCGAAATGGTGCCCAGCATCTTCTGTGGGATGCCAAGCCTGATGAGTGAGTTTTATGTCACTTCGGCCTACGCCAACAACAAAGTCAACAACGCATACCAACTGGCCAAAGGCTATAAAACCGCCTTCTTTCATGGCTCCAATAACGGAACAATGGGATTCCAATCCTTCCTAAAACAGACAGGTTTACAACAATATCATGGCATCGACCAATACCCATCAGACCTATACAAACGAGACTTTGATGGAAATTGGGGCATTTTCGATGAACCCTATCTTCAACATTTTTCAAATTGCTTAGACACCCTTAACAACCCTAACAATCCGTTTTTTGCCTCCGTATTCACACTGTCGTCCCACCACCCCTATACCATTCCGGCGCCGTACCTAAACAAATTGCCCGGATCGCCTGGAACAGTGCAGCATACCATTGCCTATGCCGACATCGCATTACAGAAGTTTTTCCAAACGGCTTCAACCAAACCCTGGTTCAACAACACCGTTTTTGTCATTACCGGCGACCATACAAGTCATTCCGACAAAGAGTACTTCTACAGCCAAAGCGGTCATTACGAAGTTCCATTTCTTATTTACGCTCCCGGAATCGACATCAAGCACATCAACGAAAAACTCAGTGGCCGCGAAACCATAATAAACTCCGCTACCCAAAAAACCCTGTCCCAATGCGATATCATCCCTACGCTGTGGAATCTCCTAGGCGCAAATAATCCGCGATTGGGTTTCGGTAGAAGCGCTTTTGACCCGAGTTACAAGGGGTATTCAACCCACATCGACAAAGACTTGTATTACATCATCCAATACCCTTTCGTACTTGCATTAAACCAACAAGGGGAAGTCGTGGATTACCACAAACAACTACGAAACAACAACAAAGCACAAAAGCAGCCCGTTACAGGCCCTCAGTTTGAATGGCTCAGAGCTACACTGCAATGCCAAATGAGTGAGTACAGCCAACGCATCAAACAGAATCGCTGGGAGTAAGTCAATTACACCCTAAACCCGATTCCGCCGGATGCCATGTTCGGTTTCACCACCGTGCTAAACTCTTCCACATCTTCAAAAGTGAGGGCTTCGATGGCCTTCTTGGTGTATTTCGACTTAGGTAAATCGCTCAAACGCAAATGCTGATTCCGAATCGCCTCCTCAATCACCTTGCGAACCGCCCTACCATTTCCAAAATACTTATCGCGCGTCTTATACATAAAGTCGATGTATTTCATCAAATGATCCGACGCCTTTGGTTCCGGAATGATGTTGTGATCGCGCAATTGATTCAAAGCAATGGTATACAAATCATCCGCGCTGTAATCTTTAAAATGGAATACGCGGTCAAAACGAGACTTCAAACCAGGATTTGATTCCATGAATTTCTCCATATTTTGGGTATAGCCTGCCGCAATCACAATAAACTCACCACGCTTATCCTCCATCCGCTTCAACAATGTCTCAATGGCTTCCCTACCGAAATCATTGCTGCCGCCATCACTCAAACTATATGCTTCATCGATAAACAGCACACCACCCATCGCCTTATTGATCAATTCTGATGTCTTAATCGCCGTTTGGCCAACGTAACCTCCAACCAAGCCCTGCCTGTCGCATTCCACCAAATGACCTCTTTCCAAAATACCCAAGGCTTTATAAACCTGGGCCAAAATCCTCGCCACGGTGGTTTTGCCCGTACCTGGATTTCCACTAAACACGCTATGTAAGGAGAATGATTTCCGCACATCCTTGCCCAAACTCTTGTAGAAACGAACCAACTTGACGATTTCTTCGATGTCGTGCTTCACCTGATCCAAGCCAATCATTCCGCGCAATTTCAGCATCGCCTCGCGTAACAAATCCTCATCAATCGGAATTTCTGGCAATATGCCTTCATGCAAAGCAAAGATTTTCTTCAGATCCACTTCGGTGATAGTCGATAACGCTGCTGCGTCCAAATTTTCCGGATGATCTGTTTTCATAATACGCAAACCCATATTCATTTTGGCCTCATCCACCATTGAATTTACCAATCGGGCATTGCCAAAGAACTTATCACGATTCCTGAATTTGTCTGTCAAATACTTAGTAAACAACACTTTAGACTCGCTATTGAAATTTACCAAACGCTTGGTCGCAGCAAACTCCGCAATTTTCACCAATTCTTGGGGTGTATAATCCGGGAAATCGTATTGCATTACA
Organism: Bacteroidota bacterium; assembly: GCA_041192805.1. Classification (GTDB taxonomy): domain Bacteria; phylum Bacteroidota; class Bacteroidia; order NS11-12g; family UBA955; genus UBA955. The sequence goes on from JBEEMF010000013.1 coordinate 3,058, forward strand.
AATCGAGATTTTAGCCCTGGATTCGACTCCAAAAAAGAATCCATCTCCTCGGGATAACCCGCCACGATAATGGCTATATCAGTTGCATCGGACAGCTCCTTCAGCAATATTTCAATCGCTTCTTTGCCAAAATCTTTGTTGTCTTCGTCCTTGCGCGCCAAAGCATATGCCTCATCAATAAACAAGATTCCGTCCTTGGCCTTCTTAATCGCTTCCTTCGTTTTGGGTGCAGTCTGACCGATATATTCCGCCACCAAATCACTGCGATCTACTTCCACCACATGGCCCTTCTTCAACAGCCCCATCTCCTTGTAAATCTTTCCTAACAAGCGAGCCACCGTGGTTTTCCCCGTTCCAGGATTGCCCTTAAATACCGCATGTAAATTGATTTTATCGGTTTCATCAAATCCCTTTTCACGACGCAATGCCACAAACCGCAAATAATCAGAATACTCACGAATTTTCATCTTTATGGGATCCAAACCTGTAAGCTCATCCAATTCATGCATCACCGAATCAATGCCCAACGGGGTTGAAATGGTTACCACTTCTACTTCCGTTGCCGCTTCGCCACCCGCGATTAGGTCTTCAAAATCATCCAAATGAACATACTCAATCTGTGTCAATGGAACAAAATCCTCCTCATGCGCGGCCACATAATCATCGCCAATTTCATAAGGCACTTGCGCGAGCATGTGATCCATAAAAATCACTTCGGCATAGTAATCGCCGCGACTCCAGGTCCCAATCACATCGCTGCCCCATCCAATGGTGACGGTAAAAATATCGTCGTCAGGTTTCATGATGAAAATCTTAGAAACGGTGCCCTTCAAATAGCCGCTCGAGGTACGAAAGTTAAATAACAACTCAATTGAGAGGTCTTTTGCCTTGCGCGTTAAATTGCTCAAATTCAGCTCGATCCAAACATAACGCGTGCTCATTGCGTTAAAAACCGTGTAATATTTGCGGTCGGTCAATACAGTATCCACCGAGTTGGATTCATATAGCTTAACCGTATCAATTTTAAAATACGGATTGGTGGCGTTGCGCATCATCCCCACATTTTGAATGATAAAGGTCTTCGACGATAAAATTTCATCGTTTACATAAGCCTCCCAGCGATAAATTCCCTCTTTCCAATAAACACCCGGCGTTTTCACTCCCCAACCCTCGCGAACGTAGACCACAGATTCGTCAGGATTCACCGTACGATCACAGTTCAAAAAGCAGATTTCATTGTTCTTTTCGTCGATGCAACGCATCCGTAAACTCAACGACCAAGCCTCTTCATCAAAACGTTTGTTGTACAACGACACTTCGCAATAGACGTAAGCGACCTCCATTTCCTCAAAAACAGTCCGGTATTTCTTGGTATTATTTGCCAACCACTCGATGCTCGAGTAAGTCTTGATGTCGCGAAATTTAAACTGTGTAGTATTCATAATCGTTTAATATAAAATTATATGACCAACAAATGCGCTTAAAGGTTGCTCGCAATCAGCAAAACGAGGCCTCCAAAGAATTTGGTTTCACGCAATATCAGTAGAAAGAATGAATTAATTTTTTCTTTCCGATGAAATTTGTCATAAATCTATGTGACAGGCAAATATTCCTGAGATGAATAAATTCCCAAAAATTTGTTGTATTTTTGCACCTCCGATACGGAAAGACCTCGTAGCTCAGCTGGATAGAGCAACTGCCTTCTAAGCAGTAGGTCACAGGTTCGAATCCTGTCGGGGTCGCCCAGTATTGAGAAATCTCGGGGAGTAGCGCAGGCCGGTAGCGCACCTGGTTTGGGACCAGGGGGTCGCAGGTTCGAATCCTGTCTCCCCGACCACTTT
>JBEEMF010000014.1:0-2702 GCA_041192805.1 Bacteroidota bacterium
GTACCGCCCATGATTCGGTGAAAATCATCTATGCCGCATCGCCCCAGGTGCCCCAACAACTCCCCAACATCGGCGTTTGTGCAAGTGATTCTGTCATTTTTGGCGATACTTTTACCAACAATACCCATCAATACAACTGGAAAAATGACAAAGGTTGGAAGAGCCAAACCATGAAGCCCCACTACAAAGCGCTGCAAACAGATACATTTCATTGCACGATTACCTCCACCCAAGGATGTGTGTCGACCACCACTCAAACCTTAACCGTTACTCAATACGATTCCATTCGATGGGTCACCCAATCCGATACACTGCTGGAAGTCACCTCGCAGCAAAAGGATACGCTGTATTGGTATCACAATGGCAAACTCATTCGCGCCGATAAGCAGAACCAATTGTTAAATCCCGATACCGGATGGTACAATGTATGCACTGGCGTTAAAAACCGCATGGGCCAAGTGGGTTGCATTCAGTGTGTAGAAGGCCATTACGTGGCACCCAAATTGGTTTCCACGCACAAGTTTGGTCCATCAATCCTGCGCATTTACCCCAACCCAGCTTCAGATGTCCTTCATTTAAACGCTCCAAACCATACCCAATGGCAGCTGTATTCTCCCAAAGGGGAAGCCCTCGCCCAAGGAACAGGAAATCTCATTCATACCCACACGCTAAGTCCCGGTTGCTATTCAATAAAAGTCCAAAATGCAACACCAATGCGGTTTTGTATCGCTCGGTAGGTTAACAACAATTTGATATATTTGCTATATTTTATCGATGAAAAAACTCATTTTCTCCCTCTTCATTTGCCTTTTGATCAATGCCAGCAGTGCGCAAAAAATCCTTTTCGTGAATGACAATGATGACATTGTTGCCAATAGCGACACCCTTATCAATTCACTGGGCCGCAGCAAATACAAAACATTTGACCACTATAACATCGCCGATTCTGCAGGTATCATCCCCTCCGCCGCATTGATGATAAAGTACGATGTAGTAATTTGGTATTCATCTACCGATGGTGTGGGGCTTCGTTTTTGGAAAGATAGTTCAGCCATCAATCCCAACATCAAAGCCTTCGTAGATGCAGGGAAATCACTCTGGATAATTGGTCAAGATGTATTGTACGACGCCTATGGCAAGGCCCCATTGGCATTTAAACCCGGAGATTTCACACATGATTACATGGGGATTTTGGCTTATGAAAACCAATCCAAATCCGATGATGGTGATTTGGGAGTGGCGCAACTGGATCGCAGTGCGAGTGCACCAACTAATTTTGCTACCAAACTCGATTGGATCTTTTCAACCCTTTGGTATGTAGATGGTTGCACTTTGAGAAATGGCGTTGAAAGCATCTATAAAATGGGACCTTCTGGCTACATTTTGGCGGGATATGATGCCATGTTTTACAGCAAACTACAAAACAAAAAAGTGATGTCGTCCCTTTTTGACCCCGCCTTAATCAAAACACCTGCTCAACGCGTGGCTTTCCTCAATGCGAGTTTAGACTACCTTCTATTGATGGCAAAAGTGCGTGAATTATCCATATCCAATTTAAAAATTGTTCCAAACCCCTCTAACCAAATTGCGGTAATGTTCGGGGATTTTCAACAGGGCGATGAAATCTATGTGTACAACGCGTTGGGTGCGATGGTGAAATCAATGCACATAGACAACAAAGTAAAAAATCATTCGCTCAATGTGCAAGACCTTGCAACAGGCCAATATTTCATTCAAGTCATGCGAAATGCTTCCGCGATTTACGCTGGAAAACTAACAGTGCAGTTGTAACAGAATCAATAAATTATAAATACATTACCAAGCCCACGGCGATCGACAAAATGCCGATGACTTGCAATACTGCCGCTTGGTACACAGATTTCATGTATGCCGCAGGCAATGTCATTTTGCGCATGCGCGTGATGCCCAACCCTTGCGTTACAAAAACGTACAATATCAGCATCCCGAAATACGGATATATTGGATTGACACCCAGACTCAAAAGCTTTTCAAAGCTGCCCGTGGCACCCAAAATCAAATAAATCGCAATGATACCCACTAGCACGAAAACACTGTAAGTGCGCGTCTTGGCAAAAGACGACATCAAATCGTGCAATTCTTCGGCATTCAACGCCTTCAATCCGCGCTCTCTAATCACCCTTCCCCACAACGTCGCCGCGAGCGCAATCGCTATCCCTACATAAAAAATTGTTTCACTATTCATACGAGCAAATTAAGGCAATTTGTTTTACACCCCTTCGCCCCAATTCGCGAGCTCATCAGCACTCCATAAGCCCGGAAAGAATACCCTGCGCTGGTATTTCGGATGCATATACTTGCGCCAATCGCTGCCACCTGTAGCCGCCGCCTCGCCCAAATACTTGCCCGCCGCATGGTAATGCGCCATCACCCAAGTCACATTCACCGTGTAATCGTAATGTCGCATCGCCGCCACCAACCCTGCATCCGACTTCACATCCTCCGGCAACTGCTGAAACTTCGTCCACAAATTCGTTTGATTGTACCCCTCCATCTTACCCAAGAAATCCGACTTATAGCGCTTTTCAAAGTTGCTCAACAACGCATTTTTCCGGCCCGTAGTGTGATCCTTCCCCGCCGCCTGCCAATACAAATGCTCAAAAGCATGCTCGTATGAAGTGTTCCTATCGATGGTGGCCCTGAAACGGAAATCGATCAAATTA
>JBEEMF010000015.1:0-3366 GCA_041192805.1 Bacteroidota bacterium
TTTTGATGTCTTTCTGTGTAACCTTCAAATCATCAAACAAATCACCGGCCACCACCAAAAAGTGTGCATTGAGTGAATTGGATTGGTCTACAATGTTTTGCAGTGCATCAAATCGCTCTTGAATTAAGGCTTCCTGTGCGGGAGAACCTTTGTAATTGCTAAATTTGAGTCCAATGTGATTGTCTGCGGTATGGAGTATTCTAACGGCGCCCATGAACCGATAAAATTACAACAAACCATGGGTATCAAAAACTGCAGCGATGCAATTTTCTCCAAAAAGTGGAAAAGTTGAAAGCGCTATTTCATGTAGAGGGTGCCTCTTAAATTTTGCAATTCCCATTTCGCTTTTTTGATGTCCTTGTCCCAACGCATCTCTGTAATAACCAACACACCGGCGGTTTTGCCTTTACCGAAAGGGATGACGAGTTCCTTGTTTGGGATTTCAACATACAGACCTTCATTTTTTAGGTAACGGGAACGGAGATCGGACAGGTTGATGTTAAAAGACTCACCATCAATCATCAATACAATGTTTTGATTGTCGTCGTCCAAGGTGATTTTCACCATGTTGAGATAGTCACTCACGGTAATCGTTTCTAGGTTGTAGAAATAAGCATCTTGTATCGGATACGATTTTGTCCAACCGCCCAACGGAATCAACACCTGGGGCTGTTCAGGTTTTATCCATATTTCCGCATTGTTGTCAGCTCTCCGGTTGCCATTAAATTCTTTGATTCCAAAGGACTCATATTGTTCGCTCAGTAAAGATCGGATGGCGGTTCTGCGGTCGTATCTGTCGAATTTCCTTTCGCCGCTGGGCGATGTTGCGAAGGTTGTAGTATCTGCCACCAAAGAATCTTGTTGCTGTTTTTGTGCAACGGCCTCTGCCGCTGTAGTGGGTACTGGTGCTTCAACGGTTTGGGCTAATTCAAACTCCTCAAATGTTGACTTCATCTCCTTGATGATTTCAGATTCGGTGGGGAAGTTGATGTAAGGCTCCAAGCCGGTGCACTGGTGGTTGCGATTCAAATACCGGGTGGCCGAATATATTTCGCCCATCAAAGAATCTGTGGTTGCGTTGGCCTTGTACACCTTCAGTTTTCCCTTCGCATCGATGAGGTTTAAGGTTTTTACCAGGCGGTTGATTTTGGCGGTCTGACTCCAAACGCTGATGCTCCTGTGCGATAGGGGGCCAATCAAGAACAAGATTGCCACCGCGCACAACGTATAAGGAATCAAAATGATGTTTTTGCCTTTGAAAAATACCTTGTACACGGTGATAAAGGTCAGCCAAGCGGTGATCGCTACAACCGCCCATCGCGCCGAAGTGAAACCGTAATCGCTGATCCTTGTGAAAATCGCCACGTATTGCAGCACCAACAAAGGAAGCAACGAGCGGTAGTAGTTTTTGGTGATTACTTTGATCCAAGCGTGTTCGGTGAGCTGCTGAAAGGGGTGCACCAACAACATCGCCAACATCCCAATCACGGAGAAAGCCATGATCAAAATGGTGACCCACCCTTGTGGAAGCGTCCACGACAATATGATCTTGCCCATGTAAGCATACAAAATGCACAAATACACCACCACCAGCGGCAACAACACAAACTGCACAAACAATCTCAGTCCGGACGGAAGGTCGCTGGACGACTCCAACGCATCGATGTCATCGGCCAGGGGTACTCCCGCACAAAAGATCAATGCACTCACCGGGAATGCCATCACAAACCACAGGTAAGCGAATATTTTGCCCGTAAATTCAACATCGAACAATTCTTGGATCGCCGCAATGGCGCCGCTTAACCCAGCAAACAAAACGCCGGTATATAAAATCGTGGTAAATGCCCGCAGAAACAACGATTTGTTGTACTGCCAGAAACCGTTCAAGGTGTTTTTACGGAAAAAGGGTAAGAAGGCAACCAATAAGTGCGATGCCAAGGCATAGCCAAAGACCTCCAAGACCATCGTTTCTTCAAACACCATCGACATCATATAATCGAAATGGTAACCAATTAGGTAAAGCACCCCGATGCCCAACGCGAGGATTCCCCCGGTTACGGCGCGCGACAGCTTTCTGTAACGAGAAACGGTATGCAATGCGAAAAACAAACTGATGCCCATGCCTTGCGCCAACATCCATGGCAGTGCTTCATCGAAGAGATCGGTTTCTTCGTGATGAATAAGCCAAATGCTCTCAGCGCCAAGCGCCACAGCCATGATGATAACCAAAGGGTAGTTGGCGATGGCCGAAACGATGCCAGCCGTGATTCTGCGCAAGGAAAACAGTTGCTTCATGCTGCAAATTACAACTTTTACAAAACCGCGATCAATTTTGGGTTGAATTTTCGATGGTTTTTTGTTTCTTGCCGAACAATATGAGCAACAGCCCCTTAAGAAACGAGAACACCCCCAAATATTTTCTGCAGCGTGCCTGGATTTATTCCAAGGAAATGTTCCCCGTGTTTATTTACATCCCCTACGTGGTGGCTCTGTATTTCTGCGTCAATATCGTGATTCAAATCTTGAATTCTCCGGCCTTTATCGCGGCCAAAACGGCTTGCTGGGGCGAAGGTACTACCCAACAAATGCTCGATGCCCTTCACGCCGCAGGCGCCCAAGTGGTGTTCGATAGCACCTCTTTCGCTGGGGTGGTGTCGGCCTTTTTCGTGATGCTGATGATGCGCACGTTCGACGATCTCAAGGATTTTGAACTCGATGCACACCTGTTTCCCCACCGCGCTACGGCCCAAAAACTCGTACTGAAACGCGATATCCAAGCCATTAGCCTCACCAGTTTTCTCACGTTGATTGTCGTGAATTTGATCTGGGGACAGCCCACATTGGCGGTGTTTGCCATCATGATGACCTATACCGTGTTAACGTTCAAGTGGTTTTTTGCCGAGAAGTTTCACCGTGAGCACATTTTCTTTACGATGCTCGATCACCAGCCCTTGCCTTACGTCATCAACTTCTTTTTGATCCACACCGCATTGGCCTCAGGCGCTGAATATGAGTCGTTCCAAACCATCCATTTCATCTTGCTGTTGATCGTTTCGATGCCCATCACCGCCTGGGAAATATCGCGGAAGATTCGTTCGGCCGACATGGAAACCGAATACGAAACGTTCTCCATGGTGATTGGTCGAAAGCCCGCCACCATCATCCCCATGTTGTTTTTGCTCACCGTTTGTGCCTTGCATTTGCACGTGGGCACCTTGTTGGCGTTCGGTCCGCTGTTCCAATACATCGTTTATGGCATCGCCGCCGTGGTGTTGTTCTTTTATTTGCGCTTCCTCATTAAACCTTCGAAGGAAAATAACGTCCTCACCAACGTTTCGCTGTTTGCCACCACTACGTCGTTTTTGA
>JBEEMF010000016.1:0-7346 GCA_041192805.1 Bacteroidota bacterium
ATTTAAAATAGCCATTTTTCTTACCACTTTCCCAGGTCTCTTCAGCCACAAAAATCCCTTTTTCGGTTAGCTCCTTGTAAGTGCCATTTTTATACCCATTCAAATACCCTTGCTCCGTATTTATCCGATTGTCGGGCCACAATACGATGGCTACGCCTGTGAATGGCGAGGAACCCTCCATCTGTGAATTGGCTTTCATAGGGGCGTAGGCGACACCATTTCTTAACTCCAAGGCCGATGCAAGCACCTTTCTAACCAAGGGGTAATTCTTTTCTTTTTGGGGCTGAGAAAACACAGTGACTGGAATCCAACCACAAACAACCAAAGTGAGACAATAGATTAAACGACGCATGTAATTAATTTTTTCAAAATTAAAGGGGAGTATTAGATTTGTGGTCAGCATTTTTCCCACAATATGCAACATTTTGACTGGGTGCAACAAATTTGTGAATCCAAAGCCATGGTAACGGCCGAATTTCCGTTCAACGAAACTACCATCGTATGGAAAGTTGCGGGTAAAATGTTTTGCCTCGGCGACATCGAATCATTTCAGTCCATAGCATTAAAATGCGACCCTGAAAAAGCCTTAGAACTGCGGGCAGAGCATCCCCAAATCACGGGGGCTTTCCACATGAGCAAAGTCCACTGGAACGATATTACTTTTGAAGGATTGTCCAAGCCGTTCGTTGAATCACTCATAAACCACAGTTATGAAATTGTGGTACAGAAATTGCCAAAGAAAACCCGAGAAATAATTTTACATCAATGAGAAATACACTCACTACCCTCGCCGCATTGGCGGTTAGTAGCTTCAGCCAGATGGCTTGGGGCAACAGCACAGCAATTAATTACAACATGGATAACGAGAATTTAGAACAAGACGGTCAGCCCCAGTTGGCAGATGGCCTGTATGCACAAATGACTACCAACAAAGGCACCATTTTGCTTCAGTTGAATTTCAAAGAAACCCCTCTAACGGTTTGCAACTTTGTTGGATTGGCCGAAGGCACAATTTCTAACACCGCAAAACCCGCAGGCACCCCCTACTATGATGGTTTGAAATTCCACCGAGTAATCGCCAATTTCATGATTCAAGGTGGCGACCCACTAGGAAATGGAAGCGGTGGCCCAGGGTATCAATTCGCCGACGAATTCGTAAAGAGTTTGCGTCACTCTGGCCCAGGAATTTTGTCGATGGCTAACGCCGGAGCCGGCACCAACGGTTCACAGTTTTTCATCACCCATACAGCTACCGGATGGCTCGACGATAAACACACCGTTTTTGGTCATGTTGTGAGTGGAATGGAAGTAGTAAACGCCATCGCACAAGACGATAAAATCGAAAAACTTACCATCATCCGTAAAGGAAAAGAAGCGAAATCTTTCAAATCCGACGATGCAACTTTCAAGAAAATGCAAGCAGACGATATAGCTAAGGCCGAAGCGGCCATCAAATCTCTCACTGAAGGATTTGAAAATTGGGTAAAAACCAACTACCCTACAGCCAAACAAACTGCCTCAGGATTGTGGTATGTTGTTGAACAAGCTGGAACTGGCGCTCAAGCCGTTTCTGGTAAAAATGTAAGTGTTCACTACAGCGGAAAGTTGGACGATGGCACTGAGTTCGACAACTCTTACAAGAGAGGTCAGCCAATCGATTTCAAATTGGGCGTAGGTCAAGTAATCCCAGGTTGGGACGAGGGCATTGCCTTGATGAGCGTAGGAGCAAAATACAAATTGATCATCCCATCTAAATTGGGTTATGGAAAGCAAGGTGCGGGTGGAGTAATTCCTCCAAATGCCACTTTGGTTTTCGACACCGAATTGGTGGACGTAAAATAATTCCAAGGATTTTTTTTGGAGATTCAAAGAAGCGGGGCCTCGTCACAGACGAGGCCCCGCTTCTTTGTTGAAAACTCCCGAATTACTTTCGCATTCACACATTAATCTTACGTTATTTTTGTATCCCGTAACATCACCTTCCCTTAAGGGGAAATCACCATGAAAAAAGCCAAATACATCTTTGTTACGGGGGGCGTAACATCATCCTTGGGTAAAGGAATCGTAGCCGCATCTCTAGCCAAACTTCTGCAAGCCCGTGGCTTTCGCACCACAATCCAAAAGTTCGATCCGTATATTAACGTCGACCCAGGAACCCTCAACCCCTACGAGCATGGTGAATGTTATGTTACCGAAGATGGCGCTGAAACCGATTTAGATTTGGGCCACTACGAACGCTTTTTGAACGTCCCCGGTTCTCAAGCCAACAACGTAACAACCGGCAGAGTTTATCAAACCGTAATTGAGAATGAACGTCGCGGCGACTACCTAGGAAAAACAGTTCAGGTTATTCCTCATATCACAGACGAAATCAAACGCCGAATGAAAATCCTTGCGGAAAATGGTGAGTTTGATATCGTAATTACAGAAATTGGTGGTACCGTGGGCGACATCGAATCCCTACCTTATGTAGAAAGTCTGCGTCAGCTCCTTTGGGAAGAAGGCCATGAAAATGCTCTGGTAGTGCACCTAACATTAATCCCTTATTTGAGTGCCGCCGGCGAATTAAAAACTAAACCCACGCAGCATAGCGTTAAGCAATTGCTAGAATTGGGCGTCCAACCTGATATTTTGGTTTGTCGTTGCGAAAGACCCATCACCGCAGAAATACGCAGGAAATTGGCGTTATTCTGTAACGTTCAACCCAATGCCGTTATCGAAGCGATGGACTTAAAAACCATCTACGAAGCACCTTTGGCGATGTTAAAGGAAAAGCTCGACAAAGTAGTTTTGGGCAAATTGAAATTGAGTGCCAAAACAGAACCCAACCTCGACCAATGGCGCGACTTCCTTTTCAAATTGGAGCATCCCAAAAGCGAAATCAATATTGCATTGGTAGGTAAATATGTCGAGTTACCCGATGCTTATAAATCAATAAACGAAGCATTTATCCATGCCGGCGCAAGCAATGATTGCAAAGTTAAATTGACTTATGTTAATTCAGAGCTGCTGACTTTGGAAAATGCCGCCAAAAAATTATCGGGTTACGATGGCGTTTTGGTAGCTCCAGGCTTTGGCCATCGTGGCATTGACGGAAAATTGGAAGCCATTCGATATGTCCGTGAAAACAAAATACCATTCTTTGGCATCTGTTTAGGAATGCAGTGCGCTGTGATTGAATTTGCAAGAAATATCTGTGGATTAACAGGCGCTTTTAGCACCGAAATGGACCCAAACACGCCCTACCCTGTAATCGACTTAATGGAAGAGCAAAAGGAGCATACGCAAAAAGGGGGTACGATGCGATTGGGCGCTTACGATTGCAAATTGGAAAAAGATTCCAAAGCCTACAAAGCCTATGGTAAGTCGATGATTAGCGAAAGACACCGTCACCGCTATGAATTCAACGACAAATACAAGAAACAAATTGAGTCGGCTGGCATGCGTATTACAGGAACCAATCCTCAAACTGGACTGGCAGAAATCGTAGAGATTCCAACACATCCATTCTTTGTCGGCGTGCAGTTTCACCCCGAACTTAAAAGTACGGTAGCTACTCCTCACCCATTGTTTGTGAAGTTCGTGAAAGCTTGCTTGAAGTAATTTAATGACGATGCACAAGTACTAGGTCTGTATAGACGGGCAAGTGATCTGAAAATCCATTCATATATTTTTTGCCGGCGAAGGTTCGCAAGGGCCAACCGTCGTATTTATTGCCGTCGTGTTGTAGCATCCAAGGACGTTTGTAGACATTGATGCGGGGCGAACCCAAAAGCTTGTTTTTGTATGAATTGAGATGACTTGGTGTCTTCTTCGATCCGCTGCCTGACGATTCATGGCTATGCAAATTGGTATAATACAAGGGCCTACTAATCATGATTTGATCAAACATATTCCATCCGGTGTGCCAAGCGATTGTACCTACGGTGCTATCCGCTTGTCGGGCCAAAAACGCCAAATTCACAATGGAATGAAAGGCATCACCTGCTTGAAGTCCTTCTGTGATGGAGGGATCTTCTGGATCATCGTTAAAGTCGCCCATGATAAGATAATTGGCCGGAATGGTTGGATTGTTTTGCAGGGTTTGTGCAAGGGCGGTGGCGGCGGCCATGCGGCTTGCCGCACTGGCCGCACCACCGCGCCGACTTGGCCAGTGGTTAATAAATACTGCCATGGAATCACCCGTACCTTTCTCTACCAAATGAACCCGCATGATACTCCGCGTAGCATAACCATCTGGCAAAGTAATCGGGGTCATATAAATTCCAGAAATTCTAAATAATTCGGCGTTATACATCAAAGCCACATCTATTCCCCTTAGATCTGGAGATTCCCTATGCGCAATCTCAAACTTCCCCTTCATCACCGAGCTATTGGAGCGCAAATCCTCCAAAACAAAAGCATTCTCTAATTCCACCAATCCCAAAATATCCGGTTCGATGCTATCAATAACCTTAGCCATATTCCGCAACTTACTCTTATACCTCTCACCGTTCCACGCATTCGCCGAATTGGGCAAAAACTCCGCATCGTCGTTTGGACCGTCTACCGTATCAAACAAATTCTCTAGATTGTAGAACGACACCCGAAATGGCTTCACCGTTTGCTGATTGGAACCCGATACAAGTCTTGCGTCTTCCTTGGACCAATGTTTTTTGGCACCCATCGACCCACAACCCGCCAATATCATAAGGAAACCCAAACCGAGGGTCAGCTTTACTTCAAAAAAAGAATTTACTTTCAGCATACAGAGGCAAAGATAGATATCTCAACCGAAGCAATAATGCAATTGTATCCGGAAGTCGAACTTCCCCGATTAAATAATATTAACGACTGTAATTTGGCGCTTCGCGAGTAATCGATACATCATGAGGATGACTTTCTCTCATACCTGCATTGGTGATGCGAACAAATTTCGATGTCTGCAATTCATCGATCGTAGCCGAACCACAATAGCCCATGCCCGCACGAATACCTCCAACCAACTGATACAACACCTCAGACACCTGTCCTTTGTATGCCACAGAACCCACAATGCCTTCAGGCACCAATTTGGAAACCTCGTCTTCGGCATCCTGGAAATAACGATCCTTAGAGCCGTCTTTCATCGCTTCGATGCTACCCATTCCGCGATAGCCTTTCACTTTGCGTCCTTCAAAGAAGGTCGTTTCACCTGGGGCTTCTTCGGTACCCGCAAACAATCCACCAGCCATTATCACATTTGCTCCAGCAACCAATGCTTTCACGATGTCGCCGCTGTAGCGAATTCCGCCATCGGCAATTACAGGAATACCTGTACCTTCAAGGGCTTGAGCCGCTTCCATTATGGCTGTCAATTGAGGCATACCAATACCTGCGATAATACGAGTGGTACAAATACTACCTGGCCCCACACCCACTTTCACAGCGTCCGCGCCCGCTTCGGCCAAGGCCTTCGCTGCGGCTCCCGTTGCAACATTTCCCGCAATGATTTGCAGCTGAGGGAAAGCCGTTTTTACACGTCTAACTTCATCGAGTACTCCTTTGGAATGTCCGTGGGCGGTATCAATCGCAATGACATCTACGCCTACTGCAACCAGAGCGCTTACACGTTCTAAGGTATCGGCGGTAACACCTACCGCGGCACCCACAACCAAACGACCGTGAGCGTCTTTACAAGCTTTTGGATGGTTTTTTACTTTTTGAATATCTTTAAAAGTAATCAAGCCAACCAGTTTATTGTCGCCATCAACGATGGGCAATTTTTCAATTTTGTATTTCTCTAAAATCTCCTGAGCCCCTTTCAAGTCTGTACCTAACGCTGCCGTAATCAAATTATCACGGGTCATCACATCGCTTACTTTCTTATCCAAGTCCTTTTCAAAACGTAAATCTCGGTTGGTAATAATTCCCACCAATTGATTCTTATCGTTTACCACGGGAATTCCACCAATTTTGTGATCACGCATCAAATTCACTGCTTCGCGCAGAATAGCATCGGCAGGTAATGTCACAGGCTCCATGATCATCCCACTTTCGGAGCGCTTCACTTTTTTCACCTCCTCGGCCTGACGGGCGATGGTCATGTTTTTATGAATGATACCAATCCCCCCTTCACGCGCGAATGCAATGGCCATCCCGCTTTCGGTAACGGTATCCATTGCGGCCGACATGATAGGAATATTGAGGCGCAGATTGCGGGTCAATTGAACCGATGTATTTACGTCGCGAGGCAAAACCTCAGAGTAACGTGGAACAACAAGAACGTCATCAAATGTGAGTCCTTCTAGGGCGATTTTGGAATTGTTTTGGGTTGACATGCAAATAACGAATTAAGAGAGAAAATGGTGTGGTTATTTGCAGTGCAAAGATAGGCGATTTGATTTAAAGTGCCAAATACTATAAAGAATACCGTTGTATAAGAGTCTATTCCCGGGGTGATTTAGCGGGATGAATTAAAATTCGCAACAGACAACAACGAAAAAGCGGGGCACTCTCGCGCCCCGCTTTTTATCAATCGAATCCAAAGAAACGATTAAGGTCTTTTGCGGAAATTCATTGTTAGACTGCTGTTCTGCAAGAAACTATCTCTTCTGAACTGCAAGTTATTGTCATCAATCAAAATCAATGTCGCTTTTTCGCCATCCAATGTAAATGTTCTTCCATCAGCGCTCAAGCTCCATACACCTGGCTTTGTTTGAGCATCTGCTGGGTTGCATTTCAACAAACCTTCATCCAATGTAAATGTGTTATCGGCCTTAAATGCATAAAAATTGTCTTTTTCACAATCCTGCATCATTTGGGTATAGTCTTTCAATTTCAAGCCACCAACCAAATCAAGGGCCGGTTCGATAGGCAAGGAAGCGATTTCCCATTTGCCTTTGCAAATCAACTCAGTTTTTGAAGGTGCAGGAGCAGGTAATGGTTCATCACCGCAGCCGGCCACAGAAATCAAAGCGATGCTTGCCACGATTCCAAGGGTCATATTACCCATATTAAGAAAGTTCTTTTTCATATTGCACACAAATTAAAGTGATGGAAGTTGAAAAACCAATAATAGTAATTCTGTAGATGCCTTCTGAGTGACTTTATTTGTTTCAACCAAAAACCACCACCTTTTCACTCGAGTCATTTACGATAAAAATACTTTATCCCAAATAGCAGATATAGACAACGATAATACACAAAACTACTTGTTCTTTATAAAAAAAATGTATATTAGCACCTTAATTTACACCCATGAATAAACGCTTACTCAAACAAATTGCTTTAGTTTTTATTTTAACTTTCGGAACGCAATTCTCTGCAAATGCCCAAAACGTGGGTATTAACGAAACGGGCGCCAACCCAGACCCTTCGGCGATGTT
>JBEEMF010000017.1:0-7675 GCA_041192805.1 Bacteroidota bacterium
AAAAGGGAACTTCGGTGAAAAACCGAGACTGTACCCGCAGCTGTAACTCCAGATCAAACATCGTTTGATTTATATTTTGGGCATCTAACGCCACTGTGTAACAACGGGAAGGCGCCCAAGATGGAGAAGTCAGAAGACCTGCCTGATAACCACATTGCACGCTTTCGGGATAAAGGCGCAGCGAGGAATCGGGCTTGCTTTTGCGTTCCCGTATCTTCTCTCACTTTTCTCGTTTTTGTGCCAACGCAATCTATGTTTGCCCTGTGCGCCATATCGCTCCTTTCTATGGTTTCGGAAATTATTCCGAAGTTAGATTCTGTTTCAAGGAAAATGGAGGTCATTAAGCCTACCGACACAGTATTTGTCCATGTTCAGCGGATTGATTTTGCCACATTGGGTAGGGTAGTGAGGGATTATCAGGCGGGGAGCGATGATAAATCGCTGACATCAGTTTTGGGCGGTGCGGGTGTGTTTTTTAAGCAATATGGTGTTGCCGGTTCCAGTACGATTTCTCGTCGTGGCGCCGATGCAAATCAAACCCAAGTGAATTGGAATGGCCTTCCGGTGAACAATGCCATGCTAGGAATGACGGATTTTAATACGCTGTTGAATTGGGGAAATACAGAAATGTTCCTTGTTGAAGGCGGAAATTCGGCCAGTGTGGGTAGCGGAAGTATGGGCGGGACGTTGTTTTTGAGAAATGGCGTCGCTTTTGGATCTACCAAAGCATTTGAACAAAAATCCAAGCTGCTTAGTAGCATAGGAAGTTTTGGCGAGCGCAATGTTGCTGCCGATGTTTCTGTGCACAATCGTAATTTGATGGTTCAGGTTTCGGCGATGCGATTTATGTCGAACAATACATTCCATTTCTCGGATTTGGGATTGGATTTGCCCGCACGATTGATGGAAAATGCCCAACGTGAGCAGTCGATGTTTCGTTCGGTGCTAGCATATAATAGAGGTTCACATTATTTAAAGGCGGTGTCGGAATTTGCAACAATGCAACGTCAGTTGGGTTTGGCGTTGGGTTCGTTTCAGGCGTTGGGTAGACAGGACGACAATAACATGCGAACTGTTTTGGAGTATATTTATCAGCCCAATCGAGGGTTTTCGGCTACGCATCGACTGGGGTATGTGAAGGATCAAATCAATTATTTTTCATCGCCTAGCGATAGCAAAGGCAGTTTGAGCATAGGGAAGACGGTACATTTTCAAAGTGAGTTTTATCGGATTTGGGGAATTTGGAAAGCCTTTTTGGGGAATGACCTACAATATCAGCAGGCTCATTCGGAGTTTTATTTGGGTTGGTCTACGCGAGTTCTGCCGGCTACATTGGTGGGCCTGAGTGCTGCCAAAGGAAAAGCGTCATATGGTTTTAATGGTCGTTATGAATGGCATGAAAAAGTGCCTACCATGGGCTTGTCGTTGGTATATCAAGCATCAAAACAAGGTTCGATCAAAGCCAATGTGCACAGTAGTTTCCGACGTCCAACGTTGAATGATTTGTTTTGGGTAACAGGCGCTACGGCGCAGGGGTTAAAGCCAGAAAAAGGCATGGGCGCGGAGGTAGGATATTTGTTTAAGTCGTTGACGAATGGTGCGGGTCGATGGCATCGTTCTTCGAGTCCTTGGTCTGGCCAGTCTGAAATAACCGTTTATTATCGCACGGTGGATCAGCCCATTTTATGGGTGCCAAAAGGTACGTATTGGTTTGCGACGAATTTGTCGGGTGGCGGAAAGTATGCGGGATGTCAGATTAGTGCTTTGCTGAAATATCAAATTGAACACAAAGGAGCTATAGTGCTAAAATCGAATGTGGACCGAGTGAGTAGTCGGGTGAAGCAGACGCCTGAGGCCTTGGCTTATCAGCAGATTTTTGTTCCTGACTGGAATGGGAATGCGTATTTAGGATATGAGAATCTGCGCTTTGAATCGGGAATTGGGGTTGATTATACGGGACGTAGGTTCATTCAGACGGACAATCAACAATCGTTAAATCCTTTCGCTTTGGTCAATCTGCAATTTGGGTTGAGAAAGGTCACGCTGCCAATGGGGTTGGGGATGCAGTGCAAGTTGGAGGTGTTGAATGTGTTAAACCAAGAGTATATAAATATGCCAGGTCGGCCGATGCCTGGACGCGCTATCAGAATGACCTTACTTATCAAATCAAATCAAACAAAATAAATATGAAAAATTGTATCAAAATGCGCGCTTTGTCGCTATTCATTGCCCTTATGGGTGCCTCGGCCGTTAGCGGTCAGTCTATTACAGAGGGTTTCGAAACGATGCCTATGGATTCTGGAACTGTCTTGAACGGAAGTCGCGGAGAACGCGATATTTTATTGCATCCCAAAGGCCCATTTGCTTCTCACATGCCTGTTTTGTGGGATACTTCATTCGGTGGCTATTGGGCTGCGGGATGGGCGGTTTCTAGGAAGTTGGATGGTTCGGGTGGAGCATCTGATTTCGCAAAACACTTGTATTGCGCCAAGCCGGGTTATGGTTCTGAGAAAAATATGGCTGGCAAATACGATGGCAAGGCTTATGCGATTGGGATGAATGGTTCCTTTTTTGTTTCTGAGGCGGGTCCTGGCAGTGGAATTTTGGGCTTTAAAATCGCCAATACCACTTTTGCCTACAATAGCATGAAATCGGGCGATGCGTTTGCCAAGAAGTTTGGTGGTGTTTCGGGGAACGATCCGGATAGTTTTGTTTTGAAAATTTCTGCATTTCATAAGGGTCAGTTTTTGTCTAGCAAGCGAGTGGTTTTGGCGGATTTTCGTTTTGCGGATAATTCAAAAGATTATATTTTAGATAGTTGGACAACCGTTGATTTGTCGATGCCTCAAAAGGAAGTGGGTCCGCGCGACAGCTTTGTTTTTGAGTTGATGAGTTCTGACAACGGTCAGTTTGGAATGAATACACCAGGATTTTTCGCTATCGACGAGGTAATAGCGGCGCGTTGGCTTGGTGTAAATGCGGTAAATAGAATTACTGCGAAGGTTTATCCCAACCCAGCGTATGATGTTGTTTCGATTGAAACGAAGGGTGCTATTTTGGATTTGCAGGTTCATAATGCGATAGGTGAGTTGGTTTATCAAACGAAGAATTGCGGTGGAATGATACACCAAATCAATATCAAGTCATGGGCTGAGGGTGTCTACACGATTTCTGCCTCAACCGTTAACGGCGCGGAGTCGAGTGTGATCGTAAAACGATGAGATTGAGATTCGTCCATTTTGCATATTTGTTGGTGTTGGCTTTTGCAGGCTGCACCGACGAAATTATTGTTCCAGACAAGAAGGATCTTCCCAAAGGTGGGGAGCGGGTTGCGGTATTGTGTGAGGGCAATTTTATGTGGGCGAATGCTCGTTTGGATTTGATGCAGACAGATTCTGGGATATCGCAACTGCTGAGTAACGTATACGAGAAGGCCAACAATAAGCCCATTGGGGATGTGTTGCAATCGGGTTTGGTTGCGGGAAACAATTTGTTTTTGAGCATTAATAACAGCGGGAAGGTGTTGGGATTGGATCCTTATACGTTTAAGCAGAAGAAGATGAATGCCAAGTTGAAATCGCCACGATGTTTGATGATGGTGGTGGGTGATTTGTGGGTGACTGATTTGTATGCGAACAGAATTTCGGTTTTGGATACGCAGGATTTGCATTTGAAGCGGGAGATTGTGGTGCCAGGGTGGACGGAGCAGATGGTGAAGTGGGGTGATGAGGTTGCGGTGGCTTGTTATTCGGGCAAGGTGTTGGTATATGATTATTTGAGTGGGGTGTATAAGCGTTCGATGGATGTGGATTCGGGGGCATTGTATTTGGCGGTGGATGGAAAGAATCAGTTGTGGGTGGTGAGTTCGGTGGGCTCCAAAGGCGGCGTAGCCGCCTTTGGAGCCTCAGCCAGCGCGCCGAAGGCGCGCTGGCTAACCAACGCCCCTCTGGGGAATATCTATCCCTCAGCCGATGGAAATTCACTCTACGTCTCCTCGCAAAACAAAATATTTACCTTTCCCATCACAGCAACGTCTCAGGCAGATCTATCCATCCTTTTCAACCCAGCCCTGAAACAACTCTATGGCTATTGTTTCAACCCCCTAAACCAGGTTTTCTATCTCGCTGATGCCAAAGACTTCGTAAGCAACGGTGATGTGATTCGGTATCCACTCCAACAACCCAGTCAAAAAACTACGCTCTCCACCGGTGTCAACCCGTCTGGTTTTGTGTTGTTACCCTAATGCGCTTTCCAAACCGCCCCTCGTAACCTTGCCCTTTCTTTTGCTATATTTGAACCCTAAGGCATGAAATTCAAAATCCCTGGGCTCAAAAAAATCGATGTGCTGCTACTGCGTTCCTATGTGGGACCCTTCGCCGTCACCTTTTTTTTGTCGATGTTCCTGTTTTTGATGCAGTTCCTCTGGAAATTTATCGATGAACTCGTCGGCAAAGGCATCGCCCCGGATTTGTTGGCCAAACTGATATTCTTTTCCTTGGCTGATTTGGTTCCTATGGCCATGCCCCTTACTATAATGGTCGCCGGCCTAATGACCTTTGGAAACCTCTCCGAAAGCTTTGAATTGGTAGCCATGAAAAGCAATGGAATATCCCTTTTGCGTGCGCTCCGACCGATATTTTTATTGATGTGCTGTCTTGCAGTCATGAATTTCATGTTCCTCAATTATGTAATCCCCAAAGCCAAACTCGAACAAGCCGGGATGCTGATTGATATGCGTTCCAAAAAGCCCACCTTTAATCTGGCCGAAGGGATTTTCTATCATCAAATTGAAGGGTTCGCCATCCGCGTGGGAAAAAAGGAGTCCGACAATCAAACTGTGAGAGATGTCCTGATTTATGAATACAAAAAAGACGATTCTAAACGTTTAAATGTGGTGAGAGCGGAATGGGGTACAATGAAGCTGACCGACAATCAGCGGGTGTTGAATTTTACGTTGTACAAAGGTGTGCGATATGAAGAAATGACCAATAGCCCAGAGTATCGGAAAACACAGCCCTTTAATCAGATGTTTTTTGAAAAGCAGCAGATTCAAATCGACCTCTCTAGTTTGGATTATCAGTTTTCTGACAGAGACTTGATTGCATCGGATTATCGACTTCAAAATGTATCGCAATTGTTTAAAGAAATTGATACTTTTAACTTGAAATGCAATTCGCTGAAGGCCGATAATAGTCGCTATTTGGGTCGGTATTTACACACCCCAGGCGTAATGACCGTTGATACCCAATTGACAGCTTTCAAGAGAAGCACTACCGTTTTTGATCCGCTCACGGACAAGAAAATATTGAAGAATTACCCAGAAACCCAGCAAGCAACCATAGCGGCGAGTGCCATTAACCACGCGCGGAGTATAAAAAGCACCGTGGAAGGCTTGATGACATCGCTAGAATTTGAAGAAACGGATATCAATTTATACAAATCCGAGTTGCATAAAAAATTCGCGTTTTCGATTTTGGTGATCTTGCTGTTTTTGATTTCAGCGCCTCTAGGTGCCATCATTAGAAAAGGCGGAATCGGAATGCCATTGGTGATTTCGGTGGTCCTTTTTGTGTTGTTTTATGCGGTGAATCTTACGGGAGAGAAAATGGGCAAAGAAGGAATTGTCCCCGTTTGGGTTGGTAGTTGGATGAGCTCGATGTTGCTTTTGCCTATTGGGGTGGTTATTACCTATCGCGCCAGCATCGACAAGAGTTTTCAGGGTACAAATCCGCTAAAAAATTGGTTCGTTTCGATGTGGCAGAAACTGAAGCGTAGAAAGTCGACGTCCACAATTGAAGAGCCCAAGGGCGAATCGGTTGAGTCATCAGAAACAAAAGTTGAAACTTCGGCAGTAACTGAATCCAAAACGGACGATACCGGCGTATGAAAATATTAGTGTTAGGAAATCGAGTGCCCTGGCCGCTGCATGATGGGGGAGCCATTGCCACGTATGGTATGCTTCGGTCTTTGGCGGAAAATGGCGCGGAGGTCGATTTTTTTAGTTTCAATACAAAAAAACACTTTGCGGAAAACGCAATTATCGAAAAGTATTTTGGATTTTGTAAGGTACATTTGGTGTCGTTGGATGCCAGCATTAAGCCATTGAAGGCCCTATGGAATTTGCTCTTCGGCGGTAGTTATCACATGGAGCGATACGATAATTTAGATGCGGCCGTTGAACTTTACGATTTGATTCAGTCCAGCAATTACGACTGCGTGATGGCTGAAGGTTTGTATTCGATGCCTATCGCATTGCGCGTTATGAAGCAATTGTCTGTGAAAGCAGATGGATTGGGATCGAACGAAATCCACGAAAATAGCAACGAATCGGTCCAAAAGAAATCAATAAAATGGGTGTATCGATCCCATAATTTAGAATATCAGATTTGGGAAAGATTGGCGATTTCCGAGCAGCAGCCTCTGAAGCGATGGTATTTCGCTCTACAATCAAAACGTTTAAAGCGTTACGAAATCGATGCTTGGTGTCAGATGGATGCCATTGTGCCCATCGTAGAAACAGATTCAACCGTTATCCAGGCTACCGTTTCTGAAATTCAGAAAAACAATCAACTGAATAGTGGGTATTCGGTTTTGAACCAACCGCAAATTCATGTCTATCAACCCGGAATAGCAATAGAAAGTCCGTTTGCTTTCGTGCATCGTCCGCTCTCGATTTTTCACATCGGATCCATGGAATGGCAGGCCAACGAGCAGGGGGTGATGTGGTTTTTGAAAAAAGTATGGCCACTGGTTTTGTCGGCCCAACCAAACGTGAAATTCCATTTGGCCGGAAAGGGGTTGAGTAAGACGGATCCTAGATTTTTTCAAACGGGCATCGTAAATCACGGTGAAGTGGATGATGCGGAAGTGTTTATGCAGAGTCATGGAATTATGATCGTCCCAATCCAAGCGGGGAGTGGGATTCGGATAAAATCCTTGGAAGCGATGGCGTTGGGAGTTCCCGTGGTGTCTACTTCAATCGGAGCACAGGGACTTACGGTTGAATCAGGTACACAAATGATAATCGCGGATGATCCTGAGGGTTTTGCAGATGGAATTATTCAGTTATTATTGAATCCTGCAGCCTCTCAAGAGATGACCCAACAAGCGCGGGTTTATGTGGAACAACACCACAATCTCAAACGGAATACTGCGGAGTTGATTGCATTTTTACAGCCGCGTTAAGCGACAAATACCATCTTGAAATGGGGGATTCCCGCCTCGTAGAATCTTTCTCCCTGAGCCGCAAATCCGTATTTCTGGTAGAATTTCATGGCGTGCTCTTGGGCGTGTAGATAAATGATGGACAATTCTTGGCTAACCAAGGGGGATACAATTTCCAAACAATTTTTCAGCAATGCCGCGCCAATGCCCGCAGTTCTATGCTCCTTTAATACCGCAAATCGCTCCAATTTATAGCCTTTGTCTGTTGTGCGATACCTACAAGTGCCCACGATAAGTCCATTGTATGTCGCTAGGTAGTGAATGCTGGTTGATTCAAACTCATCGTACTCTTCATCGGGCGGACATTCTTGTTCAATTACAAAAACTCTGCGACGTATATCAAAAGCTTGGGCTAAATCGGTGGGGTTTGAGATCGGTTTGACATGTATCATGAGAAAAATGGTTAAATTTGCATCAAACTTAATACAAATTATAACGCAATGGCTCAATC
>JBEEMF010000018.1:0-5737 GCA_041192805.1 Bacteroidota bacterium
GCCTCCGCTTTCAACGCCGCCGGAAAAATCTATGCCCCACGATACCGACAGGCCCATTATTCGGTATTTCTCACACCACACAAGGACGATAAACGAGCGGCATTGGACACCGCCTACAACGATGTGGAACAGGCATTTTTGTATTACCTAAAGCATTGGAACCAGGGCAGACCCATCATCATCGCATCGCACAGTCAGGGAACAATTCACGCGGCCCGCATCATCAAAGAGCATATTTTGGGAACCCCGCTACAGCGGCAGTTGGTGGCTACTTATTTAATTGGAATGCCGGTGCCACAAGATTCACTACCTGGTCTCCCGCCATGCACCAACGATTCTGCCACAGGTTGTTTTGTAAGTTGGAGTACTTACCAGCGAGGTTATATACCGCCCTATTACCCGTTGGCACTGGAACGCGCCATTTGTGTGAATCCGATCAGCTGGGAGCTCAACGAAGAATACGTAGATAAATCGCAGCAGGCCGGAGCCGTTCTGAGACCCTTTTCAAATACCTTACCCCAAATTTGCGACGCCCAGGTTCACGGCGGCATTTTATGGATTACCAAGCCTAAATTCCCAGGGAGTAGATTTTACACCGACCCCAATTATCATATTGGCGACATCAATTTGTTCTATTTGGACGTGAGGAAGAATGCCGTTAAACGAGTAAATGCGTTTATCAACCAACCTCATCATTGATTATTTTTGTAACACCCCTCTCCCATGAATTTGAAAAAAATTGGTAAAATCACCGGCATCAGCCTCGGAGCCGTCATCGCCCTGCTTTTTGTACTTCCGTTTTTATTTAAAGGCAAAATTGTAAACGCCGTAAAAGAAGCCGCCAACAACAACTTCAACGCGAAAGTTAGTTTCAACGACGATGTTTCCCTGAGCCTACTCCGCAATTTTCCTAACCTTAGCCTAGGTATCGACAATGTAAAAGTGGTGGGCGTGGACTCCTTTGCCCAAGATACTTTGATTGATGCGAAGAGCATTCGTCTGGTCCTCGACCTTGCCTCCGTTTGGAAAGGCGAAACCGTTGTGATCCGAAAAATTGCGATCTCAGACGCAAGAGCACAAATCATCTTTTTGAAGAGCGGCGCTACCAACTTCGATATCGCAAAACCCGATACAACCGCCGTAACCGCAACACAAGACACCGCAGCGACATCCATTGCCATCAAAATAAACGATTTATCTATCGAAAATACTCGATTGCATTACGTGGACCATTCCATGGACTTCGAAATCACCAGCAACGGCCTCAACTGGCATGCCAATGGCGATTTTGCCGATGAGATTTTTACACTCAAAAACGATCTGCTGATCGATCAGTTTACAATGTCGTATGGTAGAATGACGATGCTGAGCAAAGCCAAAATTGATGCGAATACCAACATAGATATGGATTTGAAAAAGATGCGGTTTGGTTTTGCCGACAACGAATTCAAAATCAATGCGTTGCCTCTTCAAGCCAAGGGCTGGGTGGAAATGCGTGAAAAGGACATGGACATGGACATCGATGTGCGAACCCCCAATAGCGATTTCAAATCATTCCTCAGCGTTGTTCCAGGCTGTTATATAGAGAATTTCGCCGACGTGAAAGCATCGGGGAGTTTGAAACTCGTGTTCCTGATGAAAGGCATCATGGACGATGTGCGGATGCCATCAACACACGCGGAGTTAAATGTCGACAAGGCAGGTTTCCAATACCCCGGAATGCCCGCCAGCGCAAGCAACATCAAACTTAACTTCTTGATGGACAACACCGATGGCAATCCAGACAATACACATCTGGTAATTGCGCCTTTACAAGCTGTTTTGGGTGGCGATCCGATTTCTGTTGAACTAGACATGAAAACGCCGATTAGCAACCCCTATGCGAAGGGGAAAATCGACATCAACCTTCATTTGGATGAATGGAAGAAACTGATTCCATTGGAATCGGGGACGGGTATTTCGGGCGAGGTGAAAGCCCATTTCGCGTTCGACGGACATTATAGCGCGCTTGCAAAAGAGAACATCGCAGAGGAGCAACTCAACGACCTTAAGGCAAGCGGAGACATCGCCTTGAATCAAATCAAATACAATGCTGCCGGGACACTACCCCTGTCAATGAAATCGCTATCGATGAGCGTAAGTCCTAGCGATTTTGTCGTGGTGGGCGATGGGATTCAGTACGGAAAATCGGCAATGAGCCTCAATGGAAAACTTCAGAATATGTTGGGGTATTACCTCAACGATGAAACCCTCAAAGGGCAGTTGGTAATCAATAGCAAAAGCATCGACCTAAATGAATGGATGTCGGCGATGTCTTCAAGCGCAGTACCCGCAGCGACCGAAGGCAAAAAATCTGATGGTAACGGTGCTGAGGGCACAACCGCCGCGGCAAATGGCGCGTCCAATACAGCGACCACCGAATCGCCCCGCATCCCAGACAATTTGGATTTGATGTTCAACATGAACGCTAGTCGGTTGATTTATGAAGACTACGACCTACAGCAAGTCACGGCAAAAGCCGAAATCAAATACGGTATCCTCAATGTAAATCCATTAGCAGCATCCATTTTCGGTGCGCGTATGGAAATTGAATCGTTGTCGTACACCAACCCCATCGGAGGAAAACCCACTGTGAAAGGGGGATTCAATATATTAAATGTGAACCCAGCCAATTTGGCCACCACCCTATCGCTGGTGAAAGAATACGCACCCATTGTGGGCAGAATCCATGGTTTGGCGAACATCGAAACGCAAATGGGCATGCAGTTGAAGCCCAATATGGACATGGATTTGGCCACGCTTACCGCCGGTGGATTGTTCAATTTGTTTAGCGGCAATTTGGATGTCCCCACCTGGATGGGAGAGACCGCCAAACAGTTGCAATGGGGCGCTGCTGATAAAATGTCGTTGAAGCCCACCAAAGCCGGTTTTTTGATAGAAAACGGACAGTTCAAATTAAAGGATTCCATTGGCGTAAACCTTCCCAAAGAATGTCAAATGAAATTGGGTGGCTATGTAGACCTGAGCAAACAATTGCACTTAGGTGGCACCTTGATGGCCAAAGGCAGGAAGTTGCCATTCACAATTACTGGCGACATGAAAAACCCCAAACTCACCGTGGGTTGGAAAGGCGCGCTCAAAGAAGCCGCGGCACCGGTGATCAATCAGTTGAAAGACAAAGCGTTTGATGCACTCAACAAACAGGTAGCCGACATACTGAAAGAGGCCAAAGAAAAAGCAGACCTATTGAGATCGAACGGAAAAGAGACGGCCGATAAAATGCGTACTGAGGCCAAAGAACTGGCCGCAAAACAGAGGTCTGAAACCGACAAAGCCTATACCATGGCCATGGAGAAAGCCAAAAAAGAAGCAGATGCTCTTGTGGCGGCGGCAAAAGACCCACTCCAAAAGAAATTGACCAAAGTAGCCGCTGAAAAACTGCTCAAAGAAGCGGATAAAAAAGCTACAGAAGCCAAGGGCGAAGGTTATAAATTGGCGGATCAAACCGAGGCCAAAGGCAACCAAAAGGCGGACCAATTGGAATCTACGGTGAACGACAAAGCGGACCAAGTTGAGTTGGCGGCCAAAAATCGAACCGATGAAATGATCAAACAAGCGAAGGCAAAGGCCGACGCCGCAACAAAGTAATAACAACTAAAGAAACATCGGTGATTGCAGGTTTGGTATTGGCAGGAGGTGAAAGTCGCAGGATGGGGCACGACAAAGCGTTGATATCCATCCACGGGAAGCCGGCTTTTTTACATGCCGCGGAACTCCTGAAGAACTTTTGCGAAACGGTGTTTGTATCGTGCCGTGAAAATCAAGATCTAATGTCACACCTGGGCGAACAACCCACCTGGCTTAAGGCGGTTTTTGATAAATCCGAATACTCAGACAAAGGTCCGCTCACCGGGCTGCTGAGTTGCATGGCGCATATAGGTATTGATCAACTGGAAACATTGCCTGCGGAAATACCGTTTGATGGACTGCTTGTTTTGGGTTGCGATTATCGGAACATGACCCAAGAAACATTGGAGAATGTGGTTGCAGTTGGACAAATGCAATCGCGGATCTGCTGTTATCAAAACCACATCACACAGTTTTTGGAGCCCTTGGTGGCATATTACCCCATTTCTGATTTAATGCATTTAAAGGATTTCGCTGTTGAGAATTCCTCGTTGCAGCAGTTTGCGCAAGCCCACAATCCTTGTATCTTGCCAACCGATTCACAGCGCATTTTGACATTGAGAAGCTTCGACCAATGAGCGATAAATTCAGCATATCCCCCACAGAAATTAAACGTTTGGATGGTTCCAATGCGCGAACCCAACCCGATTTTGTGGTGGTTGAAGAGCCCCTGGAAATCAAGCTCATCATTGGCCCATTGCCTGGTCAAAATTCACAAGCTGACCCACTCGCAACATCTCAAGCTGAATCAGAAGCCGCATCGCTCATCGAAAAACCACTGTCGATTACGATGCGAACCCCCGGAAACGATGTCAACCTTGCCGTGGGATTCCTTTTCTCAGAGGGCATCATAAAAAATCGACAAGAATTGGAGCATATTACCCAAGGAAATGACCCCAACGGAAATGTAATCATTGCAAAGCTACAACCCCATGTATCGGTGGATTTGGTGAAGCTGGAAAGGCATTTTTATACCACATCGAGCTGCGGTGTGTGCGGCAAAACATCCATGGAGGCCGTGGAACAGCAGTGTAACATCGAACTGCCCAAAACCCAATGGAAGATCGAACCGAGTATTCTGTATACCCTGCCCGATATACTTCGGGCCGAGCAATCGAATTTTGACCAAACGGGTGGGATTCATGGTTGCGGACTATTTGATCTGATCGGAAATCTGATCCACACCTCCGAGGACGTGGGCCGACACAACGCGCTCGACAAACTCATAGGTCATTTCGTACTATCGACCCCCGAAGCAGCAGATCAAATCCCTTTGTGCAATCACATCCTTTTGTTGAGCGGCAGAATTTCCTTTGAACTGGTCCAAAAAGCGGCCATGGCGGGAATAAGAATGATTGCAGCGGTGGGAGCACCATCGAGCCTAGCCATCGACCTAGCCGAAGACATGGGCATCACCCTCATTGGTTTTTTACGCGGCGACCGCTGCAACATTTACACCCATAGTCGGAGGGTGGAAACCGCACAATAAACAACCATGAAAATTCGCATCAAAGACAACCACATCCGATTCCGAATTCAGGAAAAGGAGCTTGCCCAACTTTTGAGCGGCGAATCATTGGAAAATCATCTTCCCTTCCCCAATCAAACCCTAACTTTTGTGTTGCAAATTGGTCATCAAGCGCAATCAGAAGCCCATTTTACCAATCAAAAATACATTATCAAGTTGGCCCAAGGCACCCGAGAAATCTGGATGGAAACGCCCAAACATCACATCGCTTTTTCATCGGACCAACCCTCAACCCAGGCCCTAAACATAGAAGTCGAACTCGATTTGATGCGTGATAAATAACCATTACCCATCCAAACAACTGCACACCCAACTGCCCCGTTGAAAAGGATTTGATGCGTTCACCAAAAGAATTTGGTATTTTTGAGTTTACGAGTTCAACATGGACAATCATAAACACACCAAAAATACCTCTCACGATACGCCAACCACACAAGTGCATGCCGAAAATCCGGAGGTACTGCTCAAATTGCGACTC
This sequence comes from Bacteroidota bacterium, assembly GCA_041192805.1. Classification (GTDB taxonomy): domain Bacteria; phylum Bacteroidota; class Bacteroidia; order NS11-12g; family UBA955; genus UBA955. The sequence goes on from JBEEMF010000018.1 coordinate 5,694, forward strand.
CATAAACCGAGCACATCGGCGGCGGGAATTACCGGTGTGAAAGT
>JBEEMF010000019.1:0-5862 GCA_041192805.1 Bacteroidota bacterium
TGGGTATTTTGAGTTGTGAATAGTTCCGATGAAGTGGGGTCAAATTAGAGCGACGAAGAGGGTTTATCGTCAGCGTTTTTCCCAGCAAGGGGTCGTGAGTTCGAATCTCGCCATCCCGACCAAGTAAAATCAAGGCCTCAGAGAAATTTGGGGCCTTGCTGTTTTTGGAAAAATTTACAAATCGGTTATAAAAAATATGTCGACAAGTAATTGCCCATTTGGAGAATTAAAAATATTTGTCATATGTTCGTATACAAATTGATTAAATGATTGGAGGGTCTTTCTAGTGAGTAATGATCCTACATCTTTCTAGAAGCCCCAGAAACAATTCATCAGACTCACAAAACTTCGTACAGATGACAAAGAAAAAATACTCCATTTCCGCCGGCCTTATCTATTTGGCAATGGTTCTATTCACAGCAAATTCACTATCCGCACAAACCAAAAAATATCCTGCGGCCAAGAGCTTGTTGCGACAAGAATTTCACCCTGAGGAAGGCTTTGCCAACTTACGTGCTCTTCAGTTAGGGAAAGAGGGTGTTCTGCTTACATCAGAAACCTATAAAATAGAAAGAGGTGAAATGCGCTACCATTACGATATCGTCAATACCGACCTTAAAATTATTAAAGAGTATGTTCTATCTGTGGACAGGATGGTGATTGGATCTGGGATGGATCAACGAGCATTTTTGGGACTAACCAATTATCATCATTTGTTTTTTGGTAAAAAGAACTTTATCCTTCACACTGTACCTCGGTCTGGATTGGGAGAGGCTACCGAAGTGCTGGGGTCTTTTCCCATCGAAGGCGTCATTCAATTCGTCGCATCTCTGCCGGATAAATTAGTCCTTGTCATTAGGAGTAAATCAGCAGTTTCTTTACTATTTATCGATTGGAAAACCGGTGATACCCACGTGACACCGATAAAATTACCGGAGGATGTAAAAGCAAAGAAAGCAACCATTTTAAGTTTCCAAGAGATTACGAGCATCAATGAATTTGCAGTAATCCTTCGAATCAATGAAAAAAGCGGGTACCACAATCAATGTTTGATGTACTCACCCAATGGCGATTTGGTTAGAACCATTGAGATAACTCCAAAGCAAGACATTGTGTTGATTGAGTGTAAAATAACAGCAACAGACAAGACGAAATTCATTTTTTCAGGCACGTACAACAACAAATTACAAAATCAAAAGTCGTTGTTGGCCGAAGGTTTCTTTTTCGCCGAAAGCGATACGCGCGGTTTAAAGTTTTTAACCCCAACCAACTTTCTTGATTTGGAGAATTTTACTGATTTCTTGTCGGATCGAAGGCAAAACAGTATCGATAAGCGTGTGGAAAGGGCAGAGAATGCGGGCAAGCAATTGACCATGGATTATTTGATGACAATACACCCCATCGTTACATTGTCTGATGGTTACATGTTGGTGGGTGAGGCATTTTATCCAACGTATCACAGAGAGGAGCGAATTGTCAACGGCAATAGAACCTATACTACTGTATTTGATGGTTACCAATATACACATTCAGTTGTCGTGAAGTTCGACGTCAATGGCAACCGCAAGATGGATCAATGTCTGCCATTGAAAATTGGTTATAAGCCCAAAGATGTTTTGAAATTTGTAACGGTGAATGCATCGGTTCCAAATCAGATTTCCTTGAGTTATGTTACAGACGACCTTTTGACTTACAAGATTTTCGACCAGTCAGGTACGGAAATTTCACAGAAGAAATGTGAGATTGTAGCCACTGGCAGAGAAGATGAACGAGTAATTAGAACTATTTCCCTTATGCGTCACTGGTACGATGCAAATTTTATCATATCAGGTTACCAAACCACAAAAGACGATGATGGTAACAAAACAAAGGTGTTTTACCTCAACAAAGTACAGATTATGGAGTGATTTGTTCGGAGCGAAATTTCATTTCTTATCCGTATTTGGCGGGCTGTTTCATTTTACCAAAGTAGGTTTGGATTTTTGAAGCACAATAATTTCTGGTTGATGTTGTAATTTCACGACCTACATGAATCAACAAGCTGCCCCCATAGAATTTAGATCCGATACCTTTACCCAACCCTCAGAAGCCATGTTGCAAGCCATGTTTGCAGCACAAGTTGGTGATGATGTTTTCGGGGAAGACGTTACCGTGAATGCCTTGGAACGCAGTGTAGCCGATTTCTTTGGTATGGAAGCTGGATTGTTCTGTCCGTCGGGCACAATGACAAACCAAATCGCCATTCAGGTGCATACCCAACCCGGAGATGAGGTGATCTGCGAAGCGGGTTCCCACGTCTATTTTTATGAAGGCGGTGGCATCGCCAAGAATTCAGGTGCACAAGTTCGGTTGGTTCAGGGTTCGTTCGGACAAATAACAGCAGCGCAGATTTTGCCTGTGATTAACCCGGACGATGTGCATCGTGCAAGAACCCGTTTGGTGAGTTTGGAAAATACCTGCAATCGCGGGGGAGGCAGTTGTTATAATTTGGCGGAAATCGCAAAAATTCGTTCACTGTGCGATGCGCATGGACTTGGACTTCACTTGGATGGGGCGAGACTGATGAACGCCATAGTGGCGAACCAAGAAAATCCGAAAGATTATGGCAAGATGTTTCACAGTATATCGCTGTGTTTGAGCAAAGGTTTGGGGGCTCCGGTGGGCAGTGTGCTTCTGGGCGATGCGGCTTTTATCAAACAGGCACGCAGGGTGAGGAAAGTGATGGGCGGCGGGATGCGACAGGCAGGGTATTTGGCGGCGGCCGGACTCTTTGCGATGGAACACAACATCAATCGTTTGGCAGAGGATCATGCCCACGCGAAGTTGTTGGCATCGGCGTTGGTAAGCTGCAATTGGGTGGGTGAAATCTTCCCGGTGGAAACCAATATTGTGATTTTTGAGGTTTTGGGAAATGGTGATTCAGCTGCTGGTATTAGTTCAAGTCTCAAAACCGCCCCGGAAATTATTGCCGCTCTGTTATCGCAAAACATCCGTGTATCGGCGATGTCGCCCACGCACATCAGAATGGTTACCCATTTGGGCGTTACTCCAGAAATGATTCATCGCACCGTAGAGGTTTTGAAGGGTCTTTGATGCCGTGACTTTCCGCCGCGTGCAGATTTTAGGGTGTTGTGAGGCTGAGACTCAAAAGTTTGATGTTTGGGGTAGGTAGGTTTCGTAATTCGATAATCAAATAGATTACAATTCAACCATCTGCTGCTGTATGGTGTTGATCAGTGTCGGTGACAAATGGTGCTGGTAAGCCATATCCGACCATAGCGATCGTCCTTCCTGAATTTCTCTTATGATCTGTTCTGCCTGTTCGATGCTAAAAGTGTCCGCAATTTTCAATAGGTCTTTTCGTGCGATTTGCTCTCGTTTCCCGCAGATGGAAAGGGCGCGACTCACCTTGTGAAACTTCAACTTTGGATTGAGCGCATAAGTGAGGTCATAAGCCGGCGACAGATGCCATTGATCCGTTTTGGGATGATACGTAAAACTGTGGTTTTTTAAATGGTCATCGATGTTGTTAAATACCACGTTAAAAACCATCCGCCTGAAAAGTTGCTGCAGTTCGCTGAGCGGTATTTTTAGAGCCATTGCCAACTTGAACAGATTTTCATAACTGCTATCCTCGGTGTTTTGATAGTCCCAGCCCGTTAATCCGGAAGCCGTAAGTACATGCTGTTTCTGGTTGTTCTGTCGGTCAAAGCGATGCGTAGCGAAGTGCTGCCCTTCCCAAAGTTCGCAAGGCATCATGTCAATACCGTGTTGCTGGGCGATGCTCGCGTAAATGAATTCAATGGTTTCCTTCGGATGAGAGGGGTCGTTCTCGAGGTTAAGTTTTACCAAAAAGTAATCATGATGCGGTCCATAAAGCAGATCGCCGGGCATAATTTGGTTCGTTTTGCGATGCCGAGCTACCAGTATTTTTGGACGCATCCCGCCGGCAGATGTTCCGATGCGAAATAGATTCAAGAGGCCTTCCGCATTAGCAATTTCGGGCATCAATGATTCTTTGTCAGCCAGTATTTCTTTGAGCAATTGTGCCATTTCGGCGATGCGAAAACTACTCGGAGCATCCATCGTTAAAGTGGGCTCATATTCCCAGGCGCCCATACCACGCCGACCTACGTATGCCAGTTGCTCTAAAGCGTTCAACTGAATGGGTTTGCCTTGGGCGTTTAGCCATGATTGAAACAAGTGGTTTCCGAAAACATCGGGGAGTGAGTCTGCAAACATGGGTGGCAACCCTCGAAAGGCCTTTCCTTCGAACTGTGGGAAGGATTGTATTTCAGGGTTGCGTTTGATGATGAACGGCAGGCTTTTACTATTATTTGTGGTGAGATAATCAGGGCTGTACTGAAAATAACTGCAGCGTTTGTCGTTGTCGTATCCCAACCGACCGATTTCTTCTCCGAAAAGTTTGATATTTAGGATATCGCCCATGGTTTAATAGTACGATGAGATGGAATTGCTGGGCTGTGATTTCTCCAGCGATTGAAGTCCTTGGTGGATTTGACTGAGCAAATCAAAGTGATACGCCACTTTTAGCAGATTGTCGATTGTGGAATTTTTTCCCATTTCGATATTCTGAATGGTGTTTCTCGACAGATTGAGCAGGGTGGCGAACTCGTCGCGGGACAGTTTTTGCGCCTCCCTTTTTTCCCGACAAATCTTTCCGATACTCAGTTTGATGTCCTTGATGGTGACGATTTCGAATACCATTTTAACTATTATATTGGTTAAATATATTCGAATATACTATAAATAACTAATAAAATGGTTTATTGACTGATTTTAATCAGTATTTGTTAAGTGAAAATTGTCAGGGAAATTTGCTCGGTGCGATTCTACTTACCCGTGCTTGCGCAACTTGAGAATCACCATCTTACTGGTAGGTGTGTTGCTCTTGTCGGCCACGGAATCAATCGGTACCAAAATGTTGGCCTCGGGGAAGTACGTCGCGGCGCAGCCCAACGGAATATTGAAGCTCAAAATGATGAATTTCTTTGCCACACGCTCCACCCCGCCGTGGAAATTGTATAAATTCACCAATTCGCCAGCCTCAAAACCCAACTTCTTGATGTCTTTGGGGTTCATGAAAATGACACGCCGTTCGTTCTCCACCCCGCGATATCGATCGTTTAAGCCATAAATGGTGGTGTTGAACTGGTCATGACTTCTAATCGTCATCATCATCAATTCATCGTTGGCCACGGTAATCGCCACCGGTGTTGCCACATTGAAATTGGCTTTGCCATTCAAGGTATTCCACTTTCCGTCGCGGGCAGAGTTGGGCAAATAGAATCCACCCATTTCGCGCGCGCGCTCATTGTAATTATCGAACCCGGGGATACTTGCTTCAATCGCATCGCGAATGTGGTCGTAATGGATGGCATATTTGTCCCAAGGAATAACACTTTTGCTACCCAACGTGGCCTGGGCCAAGCCAATCACAATCTGGGGTTCGCTGCGGAGATCGCCGGAGACGGGTTTAAGTTTTCCTTTCGACATCTGCACCACACCCATAGAGTTTTCGCAGGTGATAAACTGGTGCTCGCCGTTGATGATATCGGAATCGGACCTGCCGAAACAGGGGAGGATGATGGCTTCTTTGCCGGTCACCAAATGACTTCGATTCAACTTGGTAGAAACCTGCACGGTGAGGTCGCAATTTTGCAGCGCATCGGCTGTATATTCAGTATCTGGGCTCGCTGATAGGAAGTTTCCACCCATCGCAAAGAACACTTTTGCATCGCCTTTGTGCATGGCATGGATACAGTCTACCACATCGTAGCCGTGGGCTTGTGGTGGGTGAAAACCAAACGCTTTTTCGATGCGATCCAAGAATGCTTGGGG
>JBEEMF010000020.1:0-6968 GCA_041192805.1 Bacteroidota bacterium
ATTTCAATGGATTGGGACATAAATTGATAAAACGATACCCCATGCAGATTGATTATTGGCATCAGACGAACTATCAGGCTTTGGAATGGGTGGGCAAACAGTTGCCGGCGGATGGTTCGGCCCTTGTCATCGGAAAGGGAGAGTCGTTGATGTTGAATGCGATGTTTTTGCCAAGTGCATTGCAGTGGAGAATACACACCGTGACGCCGGAGTTTTTGGATTCCACGGTTACGCTGGCATCGATCAATGCCCTTTGGCCCGAAGTGAATGCGAAATTGAAGGAAATTCCGCCTAAAACTTCATCGAACCTAGCGATGTCTTATGCGGCGATTCCACCCATCAAGCAAGTTTATTGGATAGCCTTTGGTGATGAGCTGCAATTGAAAGAGCCATTGGAACCCACCATGCATGGGGTGGTTTCCTGGGAATTGGATCAGTCGTTTTATCGCCATAAGCTGCCTTTGCTGAGGATTTACCGGGCTGTGTTAAAGCCAACGAAATAGTTACATGTAACCATTGTTTACCAGGTAGCGCGATAGGTCTTGCGCTTCGGTGATCATGCCGGTATTGATTTCAATGTTGCGGTTGTCAACTGTGGTGATGACGTTGAAGTTATGGGAAGTGGCGCCATAGGCTGTGCATCGCGCAATCACGGAGCCATTGGGCAAGTAGAAAGTGATCTCGTTTTGGATGGTGCCGTTGGTGGCCTGTTTGAACTGGTTGAAGGTGCCAATGACTTGGCCATCTTGGATAATTTGATTGCCTTGGGCTTGGATCATGCCGCTTCTATTCCGTTCCACCTTACCATAGGGATTGTTTGGGTTGCTGGGGACGTTGTTTTGGTAAACCACGGTACCCGAATTGATGGTGGTGCTGTTGGTCATGGCGCAAAACTTGCGCTCGGCTTCCGGGTTGAAAACACCGTCTTGGAATAAGTTAAACTTGGCTACGTCTCGGATGAGGGTATTTTCGCTGCCTTGATAGTGGATTTTGGCGTTGCTGGCCACAAACACACTTTCATAATAGCGCTTGTTGGGGTCGTTGTTCGGGAGGTATTCGTTGGTTTTAAAATTCAACCAAAAAGCTTCTTTTCCATTGAGGGCTTTGCAGGTGGCTTGGATGGTACTTCCCAAGAACTTTTTCTCTATGATAAACAGGCAGTTGGGTTTTCCCATGTAATAAACGGTATCGCCCAGTTGGATGCCTTTCTTTTTTTCGAGGGATTTCTGGATGACTTCGATTCTTTTTGAATCGTCTCGGTCTTCGTTGGCTTTGCTTTTGTCGATTTTTGTTTCGGTTTGATTGTCGTTATCGTCGTACTGTGCTTGCACATTGGTTTGCATTCCCCCCAACAAGAGGGATAGGGAAACGATGGATTTGATCATTGTATTCATGAAGTGTGGTGCAAATGTCTGCAACCATCTTGCCGTTTTCAACGGTGCGATGAAATTATTTATAAAAGATGGCGTTTATAGGAAGATGCGTTTGTATAATTTCCCCCAATCTCCTGTGGCTCCGTTGCTGATTGCGGCGTTGTCAATTTTCAGCTTTGGCCATGCGAATGCCCAATCGGTGTATATCAACATGGGCAAGGGATGGTCTTACATCACAGTTGCGCAGCGTGCGGTGAACGACAGCAATCGGGTGAATTATTTGATGGGTATGGACGCGCCTTTTGGACGGAGGGTCAATAATTTTCGTGACATGGAGAATTATTACAATCATGATACCCAGTTTTTGGACGCTCATTTATCGGCATCACAGGTCTATGAATCGGAAAAAATGGTGGAAGGGCCTTCATTTTTTATTTCAAAAACGGAGGTGACGAATGCCGAGTATAGGCAGTTTGTGGAGTATTGTATCGCAAAATGGATGAAGGAAAATCGCCCAGAAATCGCCCAGAAATATAAGTGGGAGTCTCCGGAATATGTGCAAGCGGTTCAGGGGTGGTTGGCATCGAACCAAGTCACATCTGCGGTGGACGGCGCGGTTCAGTCGGCACCTTTGCAATCACCCGCAGCCAATTGGGGTGAGTTATATTTGAAAAAGTTGGATTGGAAGAAGATTTCTTACGAGGGGGTATCTGTTTTTCCGAATACGAATTCATGGGTGATGGACTTTCCATACAGTTATAATGAACCGATGAAGGAATATTATTTTGTTCATCCTGCGTACGACAAGTTTCCGGTGGTGGGTGTTTCGAATTCACAGGCAAACCTGTATTGTTCGTGGTTTACGTTGGAAAACACACAGAAGGAGAAGGAGGGATACCAAACTTGGTATCGATTGCCTACAGAAACGGAGTGGGAACGTGCCGCGTCTGTGGTGGCAGAAAAGCGTTCCAAGAAATCTTCGGGTTCGCCGGTGTACAATGATTTTTTGCGAAACAGCAAGGGTTGTTACATAGCCAATTTTCGTCCGTTAGCTGGTAATTTTGGTATAGACGGGGCGATTTATGCAACGTCTGTAGAGTCGTATTTTCCCAACGATGCGGGTTGTTACAACATGCAGGGGAATGTGGCGGAGTGGACATCAACTGGGGTGACGTACCGCGTTGGGGAGTATACCCAGGAGGGTGAAATCATCAAGGGGGGCTCGTGGAATTTACCTGAGGCTGCCTGCACCATTGGGAGTCGTGGAATCATTTTTTACGGTGTTGCGGGTGAGGAGCCGGCGACCTCCTATGTGGGTTTTAGGATGGTGGCGGTGCCGATGAAAAAATTCCGGCCACATATTCCACCAGAATTTTAACGACTATGCTTGGCTGAGGATTCGCAACCTGTATTCCCGGCTATTTTCTTTGTGTTCGATGTTGATCCACAGCACTTTCGCTTTGTAGTTTTCGGCCAAATCGCGCAGAAAAAACTCGCCAATTTCGGGCCATTCCACCAAATGTTTGCTGGGGTATTCGTGAAGGAGTTCTTCGATACCTGCATCGTACAATTCACCGGCATCTTTCACGCGGTACCAATCGTGGTGATAAAGTTTGCCATTGAAATTGGGTAGGGTGTGTTCGTTGACCAGCGAAAAGGTGGGAGAGCTTACGTCTTGCTCGCAGCCCCAAGCCGCGCAAAGGGCTTTGGTGAGGGTGGTTTTGCCTGCGCCGAGGTTGCCTTCCAATGCGATGATTTCCGGCCCATCGGTTCCAAACGGATAATCGCAAACCCAAGCGCTGAGGTCTTTGCCCATGATGGCATCCACTACGCCTTGTAGTTGGGTTTCGGTGGTGTCAATGTAGGCGGTGGTTTTGAAAGATGTCATTGCGTGAGGCCCGTTTGGTCGGTAAATTGGGAGATTTTGGCTTAAGCTTTGGGTGTTAATACGGCGATCGGACAGCACATTTCCTCCAAGCTAATACCACCGTGTTGGAATGTGTTTTTGTAGTAATTCACGTAGTAGTTGTAGTTGTTGGGGTAAGCAAAGAAGTCGTTTTCACCCGCAAAAACGAAGCTCGAGGTGAGGTGTTGCAGCGGCAAGAAAACGTCGTGCGGTTTTTTCACTTCATACACTTCCTTGGGGTTGTAGGTGATGTTTTTACCTTGTTTGTAGCGAAGGTTTGTGTTCACATTTTTATCGCCCACGATCTTGATGGGGTCTTTCACGCGAATGCTGCCGTGGTCTGTGGTCACGATGACTTTGCAGGGTTTATCGGCGAGCCATTGCAGGGCTTCCCAAAGCGGGGAGTGCTTGAACCAGGTGGCCATCACGTTTCGATAGGCTGCTTCGTCTTCGGCCAGTTCCCTTACGATGTGAATATCGGTACGGGCGTGAGAGAAGGAATCCACGAAGTTGTAAACCACCACATTGAGTTTGTTTTTCATCATGTTGGGCACTTGGTCAACAAGGTTTTTCCCCGCTTCTAAATTGGTGATTTTTGTGTAGCTGAATTTGATATCGCGACGCAATCGCTGCAACAAGTCTTCCAGAAAGTCTTTTTCGTAGAGGTTTTTCCCGCCTTCGTCTTCGTCGTTGCTCCATTTATTGGGGAATCGTTTTTCGATATCCAAGGGCAAAAGGCCACTGAAAATACTGTTTCTGCAATATTGGGTGGTGGTGGGCAGAATACTCAGGTACAGGTCGTCTTGTTCCACGCGATACCTTTCTTGCATCACTTCAGAAATCGCCCGCCACTGATCGAAACGAAGGTTGTCCATCAGAATCATGAACACGGGCAAATCGCCATCCAAATGAGGGTTTACCGCCCTTCTGAAGAGGTTGTGGCTCATGGTTGGACCGTCGTCGCCCGTTTGTTTGAGCATTCCGGCATAGTTGTCTTTGACAAACTTGGAGAAGTTGCGGTTGGCATCTGATTTTTGGGTCTCCAAGATTTCTTTCATGCTGTCTTCTCCAGCGCTATCGAGTTCAATTTCCCAGTAAACCAATTTGCGGTATACGTCTTTCCACTCAGAGAAGTTGAGTTTGTCGCTCACAGTCATGCCAATTTGCATGAATTCTTTGCGATATCCCAGCGATGTTTTTTCGCTTACAAGCCTGCGTTCATCGAGGTTTTTCTTTAGGGCGAGGAGGATTTGGTTGGGGTGTACGGGTTTGATGAGGTAATCGGCAATTTTCGCCCCGATGGCCTCTTCCATGATGTGTTCTTCCTCGTTTTTGGTAATCATGATGATGGGGAGGTTGGGCTTGAGTTGTTTGATTTGCGCCAACGCTTCCAATCCATTGATTCCAGGCATGTTTTCATCCAAAAATACCAAGTCGAACTCTTGCGATTTCACGGCTGCGATGGCATCTCTGCCGCTACTTACGGTGTGCATATCGTAGCCCTTGCCCTCCAGGAATAGGATATGGGGTTTGAGCAAGTCAATTTCGTCGTCGGCCCAGAGAATTTTTGGTTTGTTCATGATCTTGGTAATACAACGCTTACTTGCCAAAATTCGTGCCACAACGCTGGTTTTTTTGAACGAACTTTGGGGTGATTTCATTGGATGAGTTCACATCACATCGTCAGAGACAACCAGGAGCCAGCATTGATCATCGCCAATGGTGCAGATTGCAGTGATGCGTTGCTTCAGCAGTTGATGGAGTGGTCGCCCTACGTACTGGCTTTGGATGGTGCGGTTCATCGATTGTTGGCGCGCAAGTTGCGTTTTGATGCTTGGCTGGGCGATTTCGATTCCAGTGAGGGATTGGATTTAGAAACGATGGCTTCGATGGGTCCTGTGGAAAGGGTACATGCGTTGGATCAAGACAAGACCGACTTGCACAAGGGGATTGAGTTTTTGATTGCAAAGGGACATTCAGCGGCGAATATTTTGTGGGCTACGGGTAGAAGAGCAGATCACACGTTCAACAACATGGCTACTTTGTGGCGCTACCACGATCAAATTACTTTGAGCATTTTAGACGACCACTCTCGGGTATATCCCTTGGGTAAGCAATTCAAGAAATGGTATCCGGCGGGCACGCAGTTGAGTTTGATTCCCGTGGGTTATGCAGACGGAATCCATTCGAAAAATTTGCAATATCCTTTAGAAAACCATCGCTTGGAATTGCCCTACAGTACGGGAAGTTCAAACCAGGTATTGGAAGATGGGTTTGTGGAAATTACGTATGCAGAAGGACATCTGCTGATGATGGAGTGTTTTGATTGACGCCCTATCTTTGTTTTCTATGAAAGTGATTTCCTACAACGTGAACGGCATTCGCAGTGCGATGAGCAAGGGTTTGGTGGATTATTTGGCTGAGCAAAACGCCGATGTGGTGTGTTTTCAGGAGTTGAAGGCGATGCCAGAGCAGATTGACGAGGAGCCATTGCGGGCATTGGGATACGAGTGTTATTGGTTTTCAGCAGAGAAGAAGGGATATAGTGGGGTAGGAATATTGACCAAACAAACGCCCAAACACGTTGAGTATGGTTGTGGCCATGCGATGTATGATTTTGAAGGACGTGTGATTCGCTGCGATTTCCCTTGGGGTTCAGTGATTAGTGCGTATTTCCCTAGTGGAACTGCTGGTGACGTAAGGCAGGATGTAAAGATGGATTTTTTATCATACTTCCATGAATATGCCCAAACGATTCGTTCAAAGGTGGGGGAGTTGCTGGTGTGTGGTGATTATAACATTTGTCACAGGGCCATCGACATTCATGATCCGGTTGGGAATAAGAACAGTACGGGCTTTTTGCCTGAGGAAAGGGCGTGGATGGATCAGTGGTTTGAGTCGGGCTTTACCGATACGCTGAGGTCGTTGAAACCCGAGCCACATCAATACACTTGGTGGAGTTTTCGGGCCAATGCCAGGGCAAACAACAAGGGCTGGCGCATCGATTATGTGAGTGCAACACCCAAGTTGGCAGAGCAGTTATCGCAGGCCGGCATTGATTATTTTGCCAAACACTCCGATCACTGTCCTACCTGGGCTGAGTTTACTTTGTGATTACTTACTAATTTCTTTGATCGTTCCTTGCGGAGTAATAATTAACAAATCAGTTTGCTTGATGGTCTCCGTTTTGGTCTGAACAGGCACGTGAATCTTGTACCGCACATCGATGTTGTAAACGAATTGAATGGTAGGGGTCACAGGAGCTGGATTGATCACCGCGTCGAAACCGTCCGATGAAACCTGGTTGTAGAACATCGTGGTGCGCTGCGTGCTCGTTTGCTGAGGCATGCCCGATTTCGAAGCATCCTGAACCTCATCGGCCTCCAAGGTGCTCCATACGTTTTTTGCCGTTGGCAGCACTCCGAACCCCGACCGCCTCAACACCGTCATAATCATCTGACCGATAAGCTGCCGCCGGAGCTGCTTTGTCCTCGGCTTTGTAATATCCGTTATTTTTAAAGCGGTTGTTTTCGTTGTAGGTGTCGTTGCCAGTGGCTTGGGCTTGTACAAACGGTGTGATAGACATCGCCATCAGACCGAAAATCAGTGAAGTTGTGTGGTTTTTCATAACAAATTTGGGCGCTTAATACGTCATCGCCCCGAAAGGTAAACGCTTATGGATACTGCAG
>JBEEMF010000021.1:0-9529 GCA_041192805.1 Bacteroidota bacterium
TGATATTCATTTACGTGTGGTTCCGACGAAAAAAGTGGTTATAACCGATATTGAAAATGCCCCTGGATGGCCAGATGATGCCATCAATACCGCCGCGATGATGTGAAGGAACATCAAAAAAATCCGTCTATCAAAGTTCGCTGAGTAGCGTTTTCCGCAAAAACAAACCGGAGTTTAGTGGGATACTCAAACTGAAGCGAATCCCGCGCTGCAATTGCATCTTGTAAGTGGGTAAGACATATTGTTTGATTCCGCCAGGTCCGCCTACAGATTCAATACCACCCAAGGTCTTCAGCAAATCATTATTCATAAACAAAGGCACACTCACCTGCAAAAGTCCGGTGCGGATCATCAGACCTGCATCAAAAAATTTGGTTGGTAAAGGCAATTCTTCGGGCACGGAGAAAAGAACTGGATTGGGCATACTCGCATAATCGGCGAATACCCGAATCATTGCAGGCACTTTGGGCAAACTGATCGAAAAGTTAATCGCTGCCAAACTACTCCTACTACCCATAAAAGTTGCAGTGCCCATACCACCCATGTTGTTCATGCGCTGCTGTCCGTTGGTGGAAAAACCATACTGCCCGCCCCAAGAATTATTCACACGCGAAGGCGCTGAATTCCGCCCCCTGAAATACTCATCGTAAAATACATCCTGCTGACCTGAGGCACCGCTCAACATCAAATACATGTTTTCAGTATAAGCACCCCGATCCGAATGTCGTCCATCGCTTAACATACCCACCTTGCCCCAGTAAACGCGCAACTCTATGCTTCTCGCCTTCTTTTTTGTTGCGATGTAATTCCAAGTATACTTAGCCTCAACTTGGCCTCTGCGGGTGAGAGAGTTTGTAAACTGCGAAAACTGAGACACACTCTCAAAACTGGTTTTGTACTCAAATACCGACACCGGTCCGCGCTTGGTTCCAAAATAATTCAAACGCACACCATTCACCATATTTGAACCGCTTTGTTCAGAAAACGGAAACGTCGGGATCACTATTTCTTGCCAATCAAACAAACCCGTAACTTCTATAAAATTCGAAAACCCATTCCTGCGATTCGATTTACCCAATTCCATAACCACATAGGGTTTGATCACGGAAAAACTCGGATGTCGAGGATTATTTTTAAAAAATCCTCCATCACTTTGTGTTTTGTCATACTGGAACGTCATCGCACTCACCCCGATGCGCAAACTTTTGTATCGCTTTCCGCCCAATGGGTTATAGCTAATGTCCCCCAAGCCCGAGAGATTCTTCCGTCCAAACGAATACATGGGCACCAGAGTATACCTCAACTTTGGCGCAGGCAAACTCGTATTGTGCAACACAATTCCCAACATCATTCGATCGTATTGATTCCATCCCACCGCCGGCAACCAATAATGGTTTCGTTCGTTCGGCAAATCATTCCCCATGCCAAATTTCCACTTAAATTCACGACCGCCCTTGGTCCACATGTTGTTATTGCGGTTGACCTCGGGAATGTTGCGATCTGCATCAATCATCACCGTATCGGCAAGGGTTGATAGTTTCACCACGCCACGTGTTCTTTTCAATTCCGCAGGTGATACCCAAACCGATTCCCACACTTTGCCATTGCGAATGGATTGTACGCCGATGGGGCCATTGACTGCGCCAACATTTTTCACTTTCACATCCATCCCTAAACGATCAAGTTTATTTACAGAGGGGCCCAAATGCCGCTTTACACGGACAATTTTATAATCCGCCACCTTTCTTGACTCAATCAAATCATCGAACAGCCAACCCAAATTCTGTCCGCTCGTTTCTTCCAAAACCGCCCGAAAATCCTCGGGTTGCGGGTGCCTAAACTTCCATCGTTCAAAATACGCTTGCATGCAAACATCAAACATCGAATCGCCCAAATAAGCCTTCAAATAATGAAATACCAACCCCGTTTTTTGATACATCACCCCGCCGTAATTGGCTGAAGAGAAATCCGTTGACAACGTTTGTATCGGTTGATCCACGCCAAACGAAGCCATGCATCGATACATAAAATCGCCTTCGTCTTTGTGCGACAAACCCAGTAATCCCAATTTCTTCGCAAAACCCTTCACCATATCACTCAAACGCGTATTCGTTGGATACTTCGACGCCACATATCGCATCTCATTCAGGGTGTTCAACCCTTCATCCATCCAACCAAAATCACGCTCGTTGCTGCCCAAAATACCATAAAACCAGTTGTGACCCACCTCATGCACGATCACCACTTCAAGCTCTTCTTTATTCGATACGCCGCCAATCACCGTCACATTAGGATATTCCATTCCGCCACCCGCGCTGATTGTCCCGTCAACCGCCGTAACCTGATTGTAAGGATAATCGCCATTCCACTGCGAATATTTCAAAATACCATCGTGCAGATACTCCAACGCATGGGGCTTCCATAATTCCTCCGAACCTTTGGTATACATTGCCCAAGTTGTTACCGTTCTTCCACTGCGAGGCAACACCACCTGTCCTTTCAACACGAGAAACGTCTTATCGGCAAACCAAGCAAAATCATGCACCCGCGACTGCGTGTAACGAATCGTTTTCATGACCTTAGCCTTCTCAACCCAAGAATCCCGATTTCCGTCGGGGTTGTTGCTGGTGTAGAACCCATCGATTTTCGACCAATCCAATTCCGACCTCCGCAGGGGGATATCGGCAGCGCGATACATACCCACAGGGATGAGTTCCCTATCCAAATTTTCTTGAAACGGATACACTGACTCCGATTTTTCCTCCTTGGAAGGCTTTAAACTCGTCACCCCATTGTATTCAGCCAATAAATTCAAACGCTTGATTTCGCGCTCTGTCTGCAAATCGCCCGTCGAACCCACCGTATAATCTTCTGGCAATGTGATACTTACGTCGAAGCTTCCAAATTCAGAATAAAACTCACCCTGATTCAAATAAGGCATCGGATGCCAACCTTTTTCATCGTACACCGCTGGCTTTGGATACCACTGCGTGATTTGATACGTTTGTCCGATATGACCCATGCGCGACACCTCGCCAGAAGGCAATTTTACCCGAAACGGCGTAGTAATCACTACTTTTTCTCCAGGCGCCAATGGCTTATTCAACGTCAGCTGAGCGATATCAATATTCTTGGCATCATAGGTCAATTTTACAGATGTCCCGTCTGCCTTAAAGTCCAACGAATCGATAAATCCCTGATATTCTGGATCATTTCGAAACAAAAAATCCTTGTCCGACATCATCAATTGCTTGGCTAGTGCGGTTTTGCTATTCTTATAGGCATTGGGCCACAGGTGAATGTAAATTGAGTTGAGTGTTGCCGGCGAATTATTGGTGTAAACGAACTCTTCGCTGCCCCGCAACATGTGGGATTGATCGTCCAATGTCACTTGGATGGTATAATTCACTTCTTGCTGCCAATTTCCTTTGGTCTG
The DNA here is from genome assembly GCA_041192805.1 of Bacteroidota bacterium. Lineage (GTDB taxonomy): Bacteria > Bacteroidota > Bacteroidia > NS11-12g > UBA955 > UBA955. Next base: position 3,437 of record JBEEMF010000021.1, read on the forward strand.
GGCGATGGCTAAATTCGACAAGTAAGCCATTCCAAAAACGATCCATGCACGTTTCATAAGTATGGCAATTTACAAAATTTATGGCAATATCATTTCGACGATGACGCCTGCAACCTTCTTTACTCTGTGGTAATCATGTTAAACAAAGTTACAACAAAAGGTTTTACAAATTTCGCACATTAAACTCCATCCCACAAGGATGAAAATCGCAAAAACCGAATTTCAATTTGTAAAAAATCCAACTACCGAATTTCAATATTTTAGACAGCCACTAGCCCCGGCAATCCATCCAAAAAAAATTTGGCCGCAGCATTGAAAAGCTCAAATTGTTGCTGGTAGTGGTGATACGCCGACATTTTTATGATTCTGAAGGTGTGGTATCGGACGATGCGTCGGCAGGCAATTCAAACCCTGCGACATGGAACTCGCGCATATATATTTTCACCAGTAGGATAAACAAACTGATAAGGATAGGCCCGAAAATCAACCCCATAAATCCAAAAATATTGACGCCAATAATAACACCAAATATGGTAATCAAAGGATGCGCATCGCCCCATTTCTTTTGGATATACAATCGAACCAAATTATCTACGGTACCCAACACAATTATCCCAAAAATTAGCACAATCCAAGCCTGCGTGACATGCCCAGTAGTATACTGCATAACCGCCAAGGGCATATAGGAAATACTCGCACCCACCAGGGGAATAATGGAGGCGATTGCAGTCGCACAAAACCAAAATAGCAGATCATCCACCCCAAGTATCGCGTAGCAAATCGTAGCAAGCAAAGCTTGTACAAAGGCGGTCGCGGGAATCCCTGCAGCATTTGAAACCACCAATGAATTCAACTCCTTTCCTATCAATGCGATATGATCATCTTCTAGGGGCAAATAGCTATAGAACCATGCTTCCATCGTTCTGCGATTTAGCAACATGAAGTACAAGACAAAATACATTACGGCCACAGTGGCAAAGGAACTTGCAATAACACCCACCGTGGAAGTGGCCGCATCGGTCACAAAATTCATTGCCTGCTTAAGGTTTTCCGGAGTTAGGATTTCAAAACCAAATCGTTGCTCCTGCTGGGAGATGAATTCATTGATCGATTGCAAGACTTCCTGACTGTGCGATACAACATCAGCAAGGCGTGAAGTTACCATTCCGATAATGAATCCTGCGGGGACAACAATCAATAAAAAGCTCGATATCAAGAGAATAATGGTGGATTTGTATTTATTCAATTGAAATCGTTTCTCAAGATAGGCCTGTGGTTTAGTGAGAAAAAAATATAGGGTAAGGGCGCCTAAAAATCCAGACAGGAAGCCCAACAACTGCGATGCGATGAAAATGCCAAATACAACCAACAGCAGGAGGAAACTATTCTGACGGACTTTTAGTTGATGCATACACAAAGAAACAAAAAAAAAGGGAGGCCGCGCGCAGCGCGGCCTCCCTTTCACACTTAAAAAAACAACTTATGCTTGCGCAGGAGCAAATTGCACGTTGAAAAAACCGCTGTCTCATTCGTAATAAAACGACAAACATTAGAATTTCTAGGTAAATTGCGACATGCGTAGCCTAATTACAGCCGTTTCACTAGCAGTTGCATTTTTCATTGCTCAACCAGCAAAAGCCCAATACTCAGGCAACGACGATACCATCAAGGTTCAAGAACCCACCGTCGAAAACCCCAGAAAATCCGCTAACATATCAACGAAAAAAACACCAATCTCATCTGAGAATAAATCTCCTCTCCAAAATGACAATGGGAGTCAGACCTCAGTGAATTCAAACTTGACTAGCATCGATAAACATCCCTTGCGTCCCTTTCAAAAAGAGGCAATGACATTTTACTGGGATAGAAATTCTAATGTTTTGGTAAACATCATTTCCAAAGGACTCAAAGAAAACCTAGAACCCTCTTTTGGATCAATGGGCAATAGCATCGTCAGCAAAAAACCTCAATCTCTTGGCTATCAATATCATTTCAGAGACAGATGGACCATGGGACTGGTTTATTCATGGGCACAAGTAAAAACCGATACGCTGCTTTATCCAGATTTCGACATACTCAATAATTACTCATACTTTCAATACGTGGTAAACATGAATGCCTTTATGGGGACCATCAACTATGCTTGGTATCTTAAAACCAAACCCAAAAGCACGATAGCGATTTCGTCAGGCATCGCATTGGGAAACAGCAGAATCGACTATGAAACCCGACGAATGTCGTACGATACCGGAACTGCCTACATTCCTGCGTTCAACGGGGGCATCAACGCATCCGGCATTCAGATAACCCTAATTTCCATCAAACAATCCTTCAAAGGTCTTCGCAACTTCGGCTACCAAGCATCCCTTGGCGGTGGCGTAAATTCTATTGGATTTAGTTGGGGCATCAACTACACACTCTAAAGCAGTCCTCTCAATCCCGATAGCTGACGGCTCCTGGACAATTCATCAATTACCCTTTACGCAATAGAACTGCCTACCGCAACCACTTCCACAAGTCTTTCCAAGTGGGCTTTTTACCGTAACTCAATATACCGATGCGATAAATCCGGCTGCTGAGCCATACCATCAACACAAAGGTCAACACCAACAACCCGAAACTCAGTGCCAATTCGCTAAATGGAACTCCAAATGGCGCCCTTACCACCATCACAATCGGACTGGTGAGCGGTATCATCGAAAACAACTTAGCCATCGCACCATGAGGCGCTTTTAAGGCCACCGTTTGCGCAATCACAAACCCAAAAACCAATGGTAATGTCACCGGCATCATGAACTGTTGGACATCGGATTCCTGATTCACCGCCGATCCGATGGCCGCGAAAAAACTCGAATACAACAAATATCCACCCACGAAAAACAGCAAGAAAACCGCCAAAATCTGAAAATAAGGCAAATTGCTGAGCGGCTCCGTAAACTCCGCCGCCATATCCCTTGCACCGGATGTCATACCAGACCCTTGAGCCGACATATCTCCACCCATCGAAACCGCGACCCCAGAACCAGCGCCCATGCCGCCCATCCCAGTCCTGGCTTCAATTCCCGTCTGAACCGCCTGCTGGGTTGTCATCCCGTTTCCTGAATTCAAAAACAGCGCACTGATCCCAAAAACCAAGCCCACCGCCAATACAATCCACGCCACAAACTGCGTTAAACCAACCGCCGCAACACCCAAAATCTTGCCCATCATCAAATCAAACGGCTTCACAGAACTCACAATCACCTCTACAATCCTATTCGTTTTCTCCTCCATCGCCGACCGCATCACCATCGAACCGTAAACAAAAATGAAAATGTAAATCATAAACGCGAGCGCAAATCCAATCCCGCTTTTTAAGCCACTGCTCGACTCCTTAACATCGCCCTGGCCCGTCACCTCCTTGGTTTCAAGGCTACAACTCGACTGCAAACTATCGATCTGACCTTCTCGCAAACCCAACCTCGCAAACTGTCGCTGCGTAGCCTTATTGCGAATCCATTCCTTCAACGACTCTTTTTCCGTAATCGATGGCGTTTCACTCGTATAATACGTCGCCGAATCAACCACCCGCAAATCCCTGTCTTCCACTCTCAACCAACCATGCACCAAGCCGCGCTCCACATGGGCCAAGGCCGAATCCGAATCACTCGGCGCAGGCAATAAAACATAGTTCGCCGGTGGATTATGACTCAACAACAACTCCGGATTATTGTCCGATACGTACACCGTCTTCGTCCGATCGTCATCCCCCGTTTCCGTTGCGATATAAATGGTTGCCGCATAAAAACCCACCATCAGCAAAGGCGCCAAAAAGGTCATGATGATGAAGGTCTTATTCTTCACCCGGGTGAGGTATTCGCGTTTAAAAATGATAAAAATATTCTTCATTGTTGTGTGTTAAACTATATGATAATCAAAATATTATGATGGATCTGATGCGATGGTTGCTCCCGCGATGATTGCTCCCGCGACGGGCTCCGCCGTTTTAGAAACCGTATCGACAAAAATCTCATGGATACTAGGAACATGTTCCGAAAAATGCACCAAATTCCCTTTTTCTGTAGCCAGTTTCAACAATTGCTCTGGCGTAAAACTCTCCGATGTCTGAAAACGATAAACCACCTTCCCATCGCTCTGTTGCTGCTCAGAAATTAAGGTCGATTCGCCTGCAGCCGACCTCCCCGCATCCCATTCCACCGACTGATAAAATCCCACTTCGTAGATCCCCTTGGCGTATTTTCTGCGTATATCGCTCACCCCGCCGTCCAGGACTTTTTCACCTTGATGTATGATGGCCAAATGATCACAAAGACTCTCCACATTATCCATTCTGTGGGTCGAAAAAATGATGCTCGTCCCCTGGTTTTTTAATTCGATAATTAAATCTTTGATCAAATCGGCATTCACGGGATCAAAACCACTAAAAGGCTCATCGAGAATTAACAGTTGCGGATTGTGCAACACACAAGAAACGAATTGCACTTTTTGCGCCATTCCTTTGCTTATCTCTTCCACCTTTTTCCTCGCCCATTCCATCATATCCAAACGCTGCAACCAATGTTTAACTGAGGCTTTCGCATCCTTGGTACTCAAACCACGCAACTCCGCAAAAAACAAAAGCTGATCGGCCACCGTCATCTTTTTATACAAACCCCTTTCTTCGGGCATGTAACCCATAAGCTGGGCATGACTTTCCTTCAAGGGTTCTCCTTTAAACAAAATCTCTCCAGAATCGGGCTGGGTGATGGTGGAAAGCATACGGATAAGGGTCGTTTTACCCGCACCATTCGGGCCCAACAGTCCGTAGATACTCCCTTGCGAAACGGCCAAATCGATGTTTTTGGAAACGCGCTGCTCCCCAAAGGTTTTACAGACGTTGATGGCTTCAATAACCTTGCTCATTGAAACAAAAATACATTAAGATTTCGCGCAATTTCTTCCAAACCAAAGGTTTCGCCAAAAGGAAATAAAGTTTCGATGATTTTCATCGGGAACGACCCAAAAAGAAATTTACAATCGCACGAAAGTCCCCAAAGGCAGGGCATTCCCGGCTTGGTCTTTCAAAAATAGTTCGCCGCTGTTCATGGATTTTACACCAAGGCAGGAAACGTGTTTTCTCACCAAATTTTCGGCCACCATGGCGCTAAAGCCCATGCTGTAGAGGTTCAAAAGCATGAAGCCGGTAGGTTCTAATATCTGACCACACATTTGCATCAACTCATTGAGTTGTTTTTCCAAGAGCCATTTTTCTCCGTCGGGGCCCCGGCCGTAGGCCGGGGGATCCAACAAAATCCCATGGTACGTCTTCCCACGCCTCACCTCTCGCTGCACAAACTTAAATGCATCCTCAACCACCCATCGAATTCCGTCCAATCCACTCTCCTCCATATTTTCACGACTCCATGAAACCACCTGTTTCACACTATCCACGTGCGTGACATCCGCTCCAGCCGCACATGCAGCCAACGACGCACCACCCGTGTACGCAAACAAATTCAATACCCTTGGCTTTTCACCCTTGGGAAATGATTTCACCTTTTCGTATATCCAATCCCAATTCGCCGCCTGCTCAGGAAACAACCCAACATGCTTGAACGATGTTAATCCCAATCGGAATTTCAACGACAAACCTCCCTGCTGATACTGAATCCACCAACGATCAGCCATTCCAGGCTTCAAATACCACTGACCCTTCTCCGCATCCGCCCCAGCCGCCTTGGCAAAACTAGCATGTGCCAACTTCTGCCATTCCCGCTCATCCAAACTCTTATCCCAAATAGCTTGCGGCTCTGGCCTGCGCAAAATCCATTTGCCAAATCGCTCCAACTTCTCAAAGCCACCCGCATCGATCAATTCGTAGTCTTTCCAGGCGGTTGGACAAATCCGCTGACTCATAATAAATTTAATTGTGGTGAACCATCACCGCCCAAAACTTCAGTATCCCCTTCAGATTCAAACTCTTCTGGAGCAGGTGTCAATTTTCGTGTTACCACCGGAGCCTCGCCCACTTTATCGCTCTTCAAAACCAACTTCTTCACCTTGTCCTGACTCAAACGATTGCCCAAAACCTTCCAGCCCTTCACATCCATAAAC
>JBEEMF010000022.1:0-3068 GCA_041192805.1 Bacteroidota bacterium
TACGTCTCCCAAAACCCCCATAACCCATTGAAACGAGCCATAATTCAAGACCAACCAAATGTCGCATTGATTGTTACATCTATCAAATCAAACCAAACCTTGTCAACAAAGGCAACAGATATACCCTAATTTTGTCCATAGTTCTCAAACCATGAAATACATCAAATTCTTATTCTTACTGTTGAGCATCGCCGTAGTGAGCGAGGTTGTCTCGTACACCAGCGGAGCGAGTCCGGCATACACGGGAGCCATCTCAGAAGGCAATTGTACTAGCTGTCATTCATCCTACAGTTTGGTTACCTCAGGAAACCAGTGGAATCGCATCCGGATGCGAAGCAATATTCCTAGCACAGGATATCTCCCCGATTCTACCTACACCATCACCATTACATATGCAGAATCAGGGATATCCAAATTTGGATTCCAACTCACAGCACTCGACACCACAAATGCCGCGGCAGGCACCTTTTCAACCGCCGACAACCGCACCAGCACGAGTTCTACCAGTGTAAGCGGAAAAACGCGCTACTATATCGGACAAACCACTACCGGATCGGCCAGGGTTGCCACCGACAGTACTGCATGGTCATTCAAATGGAAAGCCCCATCGACCAACGTGGGCAAAGTAAAATTATACACCACCGTCAATGCGACCAACGACAACAGTAGCTCCAGTGGTGATTACATCTACAAAAAGGATTTCACCATGACGCCATCTACCCTTTTGCCAGTAGCATCGGCCAAGGTTGCAGACCCTGTTTCATGCACCAACGGCACCAAGTTCGCTGGCAGCGCCACAAATTCGCCCTCGTCGTTCTTGTGGGAAGAAAAACCCACTACCGGGGCCAATACCCGCTTATCTACGGCTCAAAACCCTACGCTCCTACTCACGGCTGGCAAACACACTATCCTATTCACTGCCACCAATGCGTATGGCAAATCCAATACGGTTACGTTAAACATCGTAACGTATTCTTCCCCGCCAAAGGCAAGCACCACACCCAAGGGAACTAGCACCATTTGCGCAGGAGATTCATTAAAAGTCACTGTGGCTGGCTTAAACACCACCTTGTACAAACAAAAGTGGATCCACAACAACAGCACCAAAACCACGATTTTCCTAAAAGATACCGGCTCTTACTTCAATTTGGCCACGAGTTTGGAAGGCTGCTCAACCCTCACAGACCCCATTAAGATTTTGGTTAACCCCAAGCCCACTGTCAACGTGAGCCTGTTACTATCAATGGCCTACTGCGTCAACAGCAAAGTGACCTGGAAAGCCAAATTGAACAAAGGCGATTCCATTTCCACCATCGGGGCCACGGGACCATATTCCGGCGACACCCTCATTACCACCATCGCGAAATTATCCAATCCCAGAGAACGCTTTTGGGTTAAAGGGAGCAACGGCTGTGTGAGTGTACCGCTCTCTTTGAGTTACAGCGTAGTAGACTCGTCCTTCGCGCCCCAACTGTCTGGCATCGATTCGCAATTAACGCAAGTGGTTTTCAAATGGAAATCACAACCCCTCGCCATCCAATACAGTTGCAGCAAGGATTCCGGAAAAACATGGACAAACAGCGGCAACGATGGCTTAGATACGCAATTTGCGGTAGCTACACCATCAGACAAATCACCCGTTTCGCTATGGGTTCGATACAGCATCAACAACGATTGCATGGTGAGTCCTATCGCCCGCTTCTCCGCCACCACCAAGTCGTGCACACCCATCGATTATACCGCCCAATGGAGCAGCAGTCCGCTATGCGTGGGCAGCAAAGCAACTTTATCGCTCGGAAATTTGCCCAAGGCCTACAACGTTTGGGTGAACGGCACATCGCAACAGCAGCAATCACAGTTTCAGATTGATATCAATGCGTTGAACGGCAAGGTAGATTTGGCGGTCCTGGATTCAGCGCAAGCGGTTTGTGGCACCACGAAAAAGAGTGTTTCTTGGAGTGCCGAATCGATCAGGGCAAACCAATTAAAACACGATATCGATACCCTTACCCCCAAAATTATTTGTGGCGGCAGCATTTGGCTCACACACGATTGCGATACCACATCGGTAAAAAAGGCCTGGATTGTGGTGAACGGCAAACAAGTTTTATCGCTCAACAACCCCAAATCGGGCATCAACAAAGTACTGGTAAAACAAGGCGATTCTGTATGGCTGCAAGGGAACACCGGCAAAGGCTGTGTGGCGAATTCTGCCAAGGCGCGCATCCAAGTAAACCCCTTACCCAATGCCAATTTCACGGTGAGTAACCAAGGTCCATTGTACACCTTTACACCCATAGACACCACGGGCGATCACATGTGGTACATCCAAACCGCGCCCAGTTGGTTGAGTGCCGACATCAAACCCAAACACAACCTCGCGCCGTATAGCAACCAAACCGTGCGCGTTTTCCACGAGTTGAACCGCCAGGGCGATAGTTGCTTCTCTTTGACCTATCAAGACTTGGTCCTCGGCGAATTAAGTGCCGCTCAATTGGTTGTAAGCAAATTCAACCTCTACCCCAATCCCGTTTCTCAAGGACAGTGGATTCAGGTACAATCAGATGTTATGTGGTCGCGCTGTGAAATCACCGACGCTTCGGGCAGACCGATGATGCATTTCAACCGGGCGATGATCACGGGCAATGGTTTTACGTTCGAAGGTGCCGCTGGATTGTATCGTTTGAGATTCTATCTGGGCGATGAGGTGGTAGGACAATCGTCGTTGCTCTGCGCAGAATAACCGTTCAATCAGAACTGCTGCGGCAGAAACGAACGCTGCAATTACATCTTTTCGCAGTCGGGCTTTTTGTTGTCTTTTTGCTCACTCGCCTCTTTCCTTCGCTTGATGAACCAATCGTTTTTGGTGCCTTTGAGCTGTGAAATGGTGAAGCCCAGGTAGATGTCCGCATCGCGCACATTGCGGGTATACAGAAAATTCAGGGCGCTGTTACTGCCGATGTAAAAGCATCCAGCGCGCAGTGAGAATCCTGCACGGAGACTGCGGTAATCGTATTCCAACAAAATGGGCACAGACACCTCCCACTTTTCTTTTTCATACCGCGGAG
>JBEEMF010000023.1:0-6966 GCA_041192805.1 Bacteroidota bacterium
ACCTCCGGGACAGGCTCCTCCGCGAGTTTTTCATACTCGACGTCCAAATAAGTACCCCCTTGATTGGTATTCGTATACCGATTGATATTCTCTTGGTTGGCGATGTATTTTTTATTGGAAAACGTGCCCGACACCCACTGCCAAGAAAGTGCATTGGAACCCCAATCGCCATCGAGCAAATGAGCATACATCCACTGCGCAGGCAAACGCCAATGAGCGCCGGCCAAATTGGCTGTTAAAAAAGCCGTATACATTCTCAGGTGGTTGTGCATGTAGCCCGTTAACAAAAGTCGCTGTATGCCAACATCAATCCCTTCAATGCCTGTGTTTCCCGCCGCGATCGCGGCGGGAAACACCCGGTGCAACACACCCTCCTGCTCCCTGCGAATATCCACATTGATCCCATCGCCCAACCCCTGCCATACCCGTTGAAAAAAATCGCGCCAAGCCAACTGCTGCACAAACCCAAACATCTCCTCAAAACTATGTCCCCGCTGCAACAAATACGCCCACACCATACGTGTAGAAATCACCCCGCGGGATACATACGGGCCCAATTCACTCACACTGCCCGACACATAATTTCGGGTTTTACCATATCGCTTCACATCAATCGCTGCCAACAGCGATGCCACCTTCTCTGAGTGTCCAAGGTTATTTATTTCTCCCATCATCGCTTACTGATTTTATTGTTCGATATCGACTTTTGTCGACTGCAATGAAACCGTTGTACCGCCTCACTGCGCAATTTTTGATGTTTGATGCTCGCCCCACTATTCACCCGCTTCCTCCACAAATTGAAACTACTTCTCTTCAACTGCTTGCGCATCAAAGCAATCACCTGAGCCTCCGAAAACCCAAATTGCGCCTTGATTGCCTCAAATGAAGTTCTATCTTCCCAAGCCATCTCGATGATGCGATCTTCCATCACATCGCGCAGTTGCTGCTCCGAAACCGCATCGGGAATAGCCTTCGCTTTTGTATTGCGCTCGTTGGCCACCCAGACCTTGCCCACCAACTCAACAGACCCTGCAGCCGGGGCCTTGGTCTCCGTAGCCAATGTTAATTCCTGTTTATTCATCGTTTAATCCCTCCAAAAAACTTGTTGCCACCGCCGACAATCGCTCTCGCTTTTCTGTATCCATTTTATCATACGATTTCACCATCACCCCCATTCGAGGATTCTTCAAAAAGAAATCGCGGTGCTTGTCGATGAATCGCCAGTACAACGCATCCCATACTTCGGTCCAATCGCCCTTTTCAAAATCCCCCATCTTCATCAAATAATTGCTCCCGCTGATATATGGCTTGGTGCTCATCATCCCGCCATCCGCAAACTGTCCCATCCCGTAAACATTGGGCACCATGACCCAGTCATAGGCATCCAAAAACAACTCCATAAACCATCGATACACCTCATCAGGATCAAAATCGCACAGCAACATAAAATTGCTAAGCACCATCAACCGCTCGATGTGATGACAATATCCATTCTTCAATACCTTCTTAATCACCACATCTACAGGCGTAATCCCGGTAGTCCCATCGTAAAAAGATTGCGGAATTTTCCGTGTGTATCCCCAGTAATTAAGGGTTCTTTGTTGACGTCCAACCGACAAATACAAGCCCCGAATAAACTCCCGCCACCCTAACAACTGTCGAACAAAACCCTCAATGTCGTTCAAGGGCAAATCGCGCTGTTGGTATTCATGCAAGACCGCTTCCAATACATCTTTGGGCAACAGCAATCCATTATTCAAATACACCGACAGCAAACTGTGATGCAACAAGGGCTCTTTGGCCACAAGCGCATCCTCATAGGTACCAAAACCCAACAATCGGTGCTGCAAAAAATCATCCAACCAACGCTGCGCTCCCGTGTGAGATACCGCATAGTGAAAATCACCTTGGATATCACCCGGAGCAGAAGGAAAATGCTGCTGCACATAGTCCACAGCCTCTGACCAGTATTTCTCCTCCTCATCCGTTCTAACATTGGCCAAATCCGGCACAGGTTGATTTTTGGGGAATCGCTGTCGGTTGTCCTCATCAAAACTCCACTTGCCACCCGAAGGTTTGGCGCCATCCATCAACACCTGAAACTGCTTGCGCTGGGCCGAATAAAAATTGGCTTGCAAAAAGTGCTTCTTTCCAAGAAAATATCCCTTCACTGTAGCTCTATCGAGCAAAAACTGGGGCGTATCCACAAATTCGAGATTCACATTATAGGCCTTCGCTGCAGCCGTCAATCGCCTTACCAGCCAATCATCTTCTGGGCGATATAACCCCAATTGGGTAATACCTTCCTCGCTCCAAGCACGCACACACGCATCCAATTCAACCTCACCGTTTTCAACACCCAAGTATCGCACTGTCAATGCCCGCTGGCGCATCCCATCTGCATAACATTGCATCGTGGCACGATGAAACACCAACTTTTGTTTGTGAAAAGCATACTGATGAAAAAACAATGCCTCCTCTACAATCACCACCGTCTCAACCCAGCTAGGCAGCTGATCAAACAACTGATGCGGAAAAACCAGCCAAAGCGATGTCTTGAGGGTAGAAGTCACACCAAACTAACAAGTGTTAGTGTAATTGGTTTTGTGTGTTGGTCGCAAAAAAAGGGAACAATGCAAAGCACTGTTCCCTTTTTTGAAGCCACGTTCACTTATGGACTTACCAAATTCAAACTGATATTAAAATACAAGGGGTTCGACAACTGATTCACCATCACGTATGGCGCATCGCTGGCCAAACCAAATGCACGATAAACCTCTTTGCCTTCCTGCAATCGATCTACATCGTAGCGATAGTTGATGCGGTATCCGGCTTGGATCGACAACCAAAGGAAGTCTTTCAAAGAGAATTCATAAACCATGCGCAAACGAATTTCGCCCCTGCGGATTTCCAAATCCTCGTTTCTCATGTTACCACTAGCCGCATCATCACCACGCCATAAACGATAACTCTGTCCTTCCAACTCGTAACCCGCAAACAACATGTTTCTGCTGTTGATGGTCCTGCGAACATGAGCCCGCGCAGGGAATAAAATTTCAGTACCCCATTTGTTGGCCACATCGGTGGAATTATAAAAAATGATCGGAATGTAGTTCAACTCCCCAACCCGATAGGTTCTGGCCACACCAACACCCCACTGCTTTTTCTCAGACGTACGCTTGCCGTAAATCAACGCTGCAGAATACTTGGTGTATTTCAACGGCATGAACTTGCCAAATTTGTAATCGCCACTCAAATCAGCCGAACCCTGAAACAACAAAAATTTCACATCATTCAATGGCTTAAACAACGTAGTATTTAAACCCATCGTACGGAGACCATTTTCGCTCAGTGCACGAAGCATGGGATTCTGCAATTGATCGGGCTGCTCAAATTTGTAGCGCTGCTCCCAATAATTCGCCCCCATCTGCCACACCAAATCGGTGCGAGAAATTACGGGAATATTACACCCAAAACGAATCCCATTCGAAGTCATCACGTGGGCACTGTCTGGCATCAAATAGGGCTGTTTCAGCGTTCTAATCGAATCTGCATTCATGTGATACCCCATCTGATAGTCGTATCCAAAACTGATCAATTTGGCAGGACTCAACCCCTCAATTTTGGGACTGCAATATCGCTTAGAACCCTCCGCTGCGAAGCCTACATTGTCGTACTGACTGTAATCTTCCTCCGCTTCAACCGCCGGAACAGTGGTATCCTTGGGTGCTGCAACATCGGTCTGGGCTTGTAGGACATTACCAACCAAACACAACACCGTCAGCATCAACAGGCGCTGAGCTGCGGACAACATTAATTTGCTTGCTTGCATGAACCGTTACTTAACAATCATGCGCTTCCAAACATCGGTACGACCTAACGCCGACACCCCAATATAACCGCGAATATCCAACGTATTGGCATTGGTCATTTTGATGGTACAGCTGTAAGTGCTACCGTTCAAAGGATCGTAAATGGTACCATCAGCCCATTCGTTGTTGCCTTTGTAAACGAAATCTTTTAACATGCGATAACCTTTAAGAGGCACATTTTTCATGCTAGGATCTGGGTTGTTCTTATCCGTTTTTGGCTGACCGGTTGTAGGTTCGATGGGTTCCTTTAACCACACAAACTTACCGTAGTATTTGGCACCAATTTTTTCAACTTTCACACGGGCTCTGCCATTGCTTGGCTCCCAAACACCCATCAAGCGATCGGCTTCTGGATTTTGATGAACAAAAGCAGTTAACACGCCGGCCACCAAGACCAACAACATAGGTACAATGAACTTTTTCATATCTGATTTTCTTAATTTTTAGATTTCCGTAATTGGTTGATGAACCTTATTTGTAGGATAATTCAAAGTCGAAGTCGCCTTTGAACGACATATTGGCCTCCAAATCCTTTAACAAGCTAGCATCCACAACGAGATAAAATTGCTTCTCGGCAAAATACTCTTCCGCGGTAACCTCATTAGATACGGATAACACCGCATCAGACGTACCTGGCTTTACAGGATTCAAAAACGCCAATTCCTTCATTTGCAAATCCGGATTATCGCTCGCTAAACTCACCACAAAACTACCCACCCCATCAAAATTGGCAGAATCCACCGCGCGGATATGGGCCGATTTCAAACTGGCGCCAGTTACTTTCACACCTTCCGCATAGCGATCGCCTAGAATTGCTTTCAAATCAACTGCAACAGTGTATTGGGCTGGGTTAGGGCCTTCAAACAAAGGGCCCTCTAGCGTAAACGCTACATCTTTCAGTGAATAGGTCGTTTTTTCGCCACCACCACCGCAAGCCGACATCAGTGTCAAGGCCAACGCAGCCGTAAATCGTATGAGTTTTTTCATCCCACCAAACTAAAGCCATTGACCCATCTGAAGCCTAATTATGGAAATTATCCATAATTAGGTCACTGAGAACATGTCAATTAAATACGCAAACCTAGAAACCAATACCTCTTTTGGGTTGTTATAATAATATGTCGAAAAAAGCCATCGTTGTAGGAGCCGGAATTGCGGGCATCGCCACATCCATTCGTTTGGCCAAGCAAGGATATACCGTTGATGTTTTTGAGGCCAGCCAACACCCCGGTGGCAAAATGAGTGCGTTTGAAAATCAGGGGTATCGCTTCGATGGGGGTCCTTCTTTGTTTACGATGGCGCATCTGGTCGACGAGCTTTTCACCCTTTGCGGAGAGAAGCCAGGCGAATATTTCAACTACCAACAGCTCGACACCATTTGTCATTACTTTTTTGAGGATGGCACTCGATTTCAGGCCCACAAATCCTGGGATGATTTTGATAAATCGTTGCAGGGGATCGCGAGCGATAGCGAGCGAAAGGCACTGAAAAAACAGCTCGAGAAGGCCGCATTCCGATACAATACCACCGCACCCTTGTTCATTGAGCAGAGTTTGCACAAAGCACGCAACTTCTTCAATTTCAAGACCCTCAAAGGCCTGTTTTACACCCCAAAATTGAACTTATTTCAATCGATGGATAACGAGAACCAGCAGCGGGTGGGTAACAAATACCTGGTACAATATCTCAACCGGTTCGCCACTTACAACGGAAGCGATCCTTACCGCGCACCCGCATTGTTGAACATGATTCCTCACCTCGAGCAGCAACTGGGTTCGTATTACCCCAAGGGAGGGATGGTGAGCATTCCAACATCGCTATATCAGTTGGCGGTTAAACAGGGCGTTACCTTTCACTTTGGACATCCCGTGCAGGAGATCATCGCCCCGAATCATAAAGCAAAAGGGGTTCATGTCTTGAATCAATCATCTGGTGAAAGCCTCACGCTACTGGGCGATGTGGTGGTGAGCAATGCCGACATTTACACTACTTACAACAAGTTATTACCCCAGCACACTGCTCCAAAGCGCACCTTAAAACAAGAGCGATCTTCATCGGCCTTAGTGTTTTATTGGGGCATTGCCGCCACGTTTCCCGAGTTGGATCTGCACAACATCCTGTTTTCCGGGGATTATGAACAAGAGTTCAAGGACTTATTCGCAGGGGGCGCACCCTACGAAGACCCGACCATTTACATTAACATCAGTTCAAAGTGCGATGCCAAGGATGCACCCGAAGGCTGTGAAAACTGGTTTGTAATGATCAATGTACCCAGTCATGTGGGACAAGATTGGACCGCAATCACCGCGGAGGCACGCAAACATATTTTGGGTAAATTGCATCGGATACTTGGGAGAGATATTGAACCATTGATTGCCTGTGAAACGGTGTTAGACCCTGTATCAATTGAATCACGCACCTCCTCATACGGCGGGTCTTTGTATGGCACATCTAGCAACAATCGCTTTGCCGCTTTCTTGCGTCACAAGAACTTTTCAGACGAAATCAAAGGACTCTATTTTTGTGGTGGGAGCGTACATCCGGGCGGCGGGATCCCTCTTTGTTTGAACAGTGCTAAGATTGTTTCGGGGCTGGTTGAAGCAGATTTTGGATAATCCCAAAAAATGAAAAAACGACTATGCCATAATGCTGACGATTTTCCGCCGGTGAAGAAAGAGTTAAAAATCGCAACAATTAGAATGAATATCAATCATGTATACAATGTAAATTCGAACATTGCACATGATGACCATTCTGTACGACGACCAATGTAAATTTTGCACCCAAATCACCTTTTGGGCATTGGGCCAAAACTCCAAAATCAAAGCGATGGGCATTCGCACCACAGAAGCTAAAGAACTTTTAAAAAGTCATGGCATTCAATACATCGATTTACAAACGGTTTACTTTGTAAGCGACAAGGTGTCCGTGCGATCCGCTGCGGCCTTCAACATCCTCCGCCACACTCAAGCGCCTTGGCGATGGCTATCAATTTTTCGATTTTTACCAATCGCCTTAACCGATACCATTTACAAATGGGTCGCCAAAAATCGCTATCGCTGGAATTAGAATTTCCCAACCCCCATTTTCATTA
>JBEEMF010000024.1:0-3370 GCA_041192805.1 Bacteroidota bacterium
CCTAACAGAGTTGCTTCTTTCCGACAGTTTGAATTAACGAGAAAAGCCCCTGATTTTGGAACTATTTGGTGATTATTTATAATATCAGTTGGACGGAGTTTTAATCACTCAAATTTTCACAGCCAGTCCGATCGATAAATTGATAGAGTTCATGGGTTGTAGGTAGGTGTCGTAAGACCTCATGCCATCGCTGTTTATGATTTCGACCTGACGAAATTCTTGTAGCGTTCCAAAGTTATCTGCATTAGCAAGAATGCTGAACTTCTTACTTACATCAAATTTGAATCCCAATCCCAACAGGTAGCCAAAGTTGCGGGTGTAAGTTTTGTTATATCTTACCCAATTAGAGTTGCCAAATCCATAAGCAGTTCTTGTAATATTTGGTGAGCTGGCAGATGGGAAACCTAATAGAAGCCGCGGTTTAAAACTAATGGATTTGTCTACGGGGAAATCTCTAAATGCACCCAACATGATGCCACCAAGAGTCCAAGCATCGCTTTCTACAAACCAATTAACGCCACCGTAGTAGTTTTGTAATTCGTTTTCATAAGCAATGAAATCATGGCTATTTGCTTGTCCTCTTAAAGTTGCCGCAATTCCCCAATTTCTTTCTCCTAGTTTATAATCTGCAGTAATTTCGAAAACGACACCAGTTTGTGCGAAGCCCGCATATCCATTGTTGAGGTCTTTGCTTCCAAAATCGCCTACTGGAATACTAGGGCCCAATAAAATTGCAATGGTACCCTTAGACTCTTGCGCTTGAGCAATTTGAAAGTTTACAATCATCAAAAGTAAATATCCAGTGATTCGTTTCATCTCATTTAAAGGTGATTGATTAAGTCATCAAATATATTTAATTCCTTGAACTAAGTTGCAATTAGACCATTAAAACGACGCTCGATCGCTTGACTTAATTCTTCGCAATGAAAGGTATTCAATCTCAATCCAATAATAAACGGATAATTTCTTGGAAGAGAAGGGGGCTGATCTGGCTTAAGGGGTTAAGTAGTGTTTAACAATTTAAATATGCCTACGACGAACCCAGTTAATCATGAATTTTTAATGGATCTGCTCAAAAGAGATGATTTGACATTAAAGCCCACACACGAAAGATTATGCTTGCCAATAATTCTCAGGATTTACAAAAAAAATGCTGTTGGGTATAAAATTTCCAAGTATCAAAATTTATGGTGATCTCATCATTGACGGACATCACAGATATTTGGCTTCACTGTTGGCAGGTAAAACCTTGGAAACTTCACCTTCAGGTAAATCATCTGCAACAATTGTTACTAAATGGAGTGAAGTGATTTTGATTTTAGAGGATTGGGATACAGTTGCTAAAATACAGATGCTAAATGTGATAGACGCAAATTATAATGGTATTGATGTTGTTGACCTAACAGAGTTACTTCAATAAATACTATTTTTGTAAGGATGTTGATTTTTTTGGATATCGACGGTGTTATGGCGCCAGCCAAAAGTTGGCAGCGTCCTGATGTATTGGAAGATGGGTTTGTGGACTTTTCTTCGAAAGCCGTGAGTGTGCTTCAAGATGTTCTAGCTCAAAACGCTGATACGACAATCATCCTCACAACATCACATAAATCGAGATTTTCACTGAGTCAATGGAAAATCATCTTCGAACGAAGGGGGTTGAAAGTAAATAAACTGGAATCTTTGAACGATAACAACGATTTTCAGAGCAGGAAGGTTGAAATATTGAATTGGTTTGAATCGAATGATATCCATGATGATTTTATCATCATTGACGATGATAAGTCTCTCAATGACCTCCCGAAATTTTTCAAAAACCGATTAATTTTAACAGGTTCGCTAGTTGGGTTGAATGAAAGCCATTTGGTCGATATTCAAGACATTGTCAGCGCACAACTGAGCATATCTTTGGTTAATAACATCTAACTCCGCTTACGCCTGTATTTGCCCCGGGATTGGTAATAGTAGCGGGAGCGAGCCTGGCTTTTTAACGCGTTTTTGCGAGTGCTCACTGGCATCCTTACATGTCCTTTTCGATAGCGGCCCCTTGAATCGATACTCGGTTTCACATACACCGCTTTTCTCCCAGATCCCGAATCCACATCACCGCCACAAGCCGATAATAGAATGAAAATTATTGCGAAAAATCTCACGGTATTTAGGTCTCTATTTTAACTCAGCGGCCAAGCCGACAGTAAAACTCAACGAGTGCATCCGCTGCGACAAAGTTTCAAAGTTTCTATTACCACTACTTGATAAAGTTTCTATGTTTACAAATAACGGATATGCCCTTTGCATGTCTACATTGGCCAAGAATTTCATGTGTCGAAAGATTTTTACATCCATGCCCAATCCTAGTAGGGTGGAAAAGGTTGACGCTGAGCTACTTGATTCTTTGTACCAATAACTGCTGTTCCAACTCGATCTGAGCAACATTTCTGGCAATGTGGCAACGACCATGCCCATCATGAACCTTGGTACGATAGAAATTTTCTCATTGGGTTTAAAATCGTATTTGGCACCCCCAAACAGTCCACTCATCGAATACGTACCCCATTGAACGTCATACCCATTCCCGGGGTTCGCATAATTTATATCATTGATCAAAGCCATTTCATTCGCAAAATTGATGGATGAACGCGAAGAAATGCACCAACTGTAAGGACCTCCGTGAATTTTTCGAGTCAAATTAAGTTCCAGTGCGATGCCTGGCATCGCATATCCTGCGCCCTTTTCGAAATAATCAGTTGAACCGAACTTTCCCAATGGTAAAGCAGTGCCAATACTGTAACTTATGTGTCCTTTTTCTATAGTGGAGTCAGCGGCGCTTGATTGGTAATTGGCCGCATCAGCCGTCACTGAAAGTAATAAAATGGCGAACGAGGTAAGAAGTAATTTCATCGATGAAGTTTCAAACAAATTACCTCACTAAATCCCTGAATTACAAATGTAAAAGAGTCGCAATCATACAAATTCTCAGTTTGAATATTCATCTCTTGAACTATCTTGCCACCATGGAGTTTTATCGAGCCTCAGATCGATTGAATTATTTCTTCTCGCCCCACCGGTGGGCGCTCCTCGTGGATGCCACTAACATCGATGCCATATCACCCCACCTGCAAGCACTTCAAACCGCCTGCAACCACTGGGGTAGCAAACTCGAATTTCCGCTCCAACTCAATCCCCAAGCCTTCGAAAATACCTACGAAGCCAATGAATTCTGGCTCCAAAAAATGCCCGGACTCCGACTCCTCCACGCCCGCAAACAACAAATCCTCATCTCAGAACTCTTCCAAGGGTATAGCCCAGATCGCGCCAATGAACTGCTCCGACGCAAACTCAACCTCAATCAACTCGCTTGGGCACATCTCCT
>JBEEMF010000025.1:0-6067 GCA_041192805.1 Bacteroidota bacterium
ACCCGACTCACATTATTACCAGGTGATGCGGGATTAAATGATACCTTTTGCCCAACGGCGGGGACGCAATTACTAAAAACGTTTCGACCCTTGACCAATTACTCATGGAAAGGCAAAGGAATCAATGGCGTTGGCAATATTTACGACCCATCGTGGTGGAAGACTGGGAAATCAAATATTGATACATTAACGCTAACAACACCTAGATGTCAAGATAAAAAATTTGTGTATATTGTCAACAACCAAATTACCCAACCCGATACACTTTTCTTTTGCAAGGAAGATACTACCACATTAATTAGTAAAAAAGGCGTTTCAACTACAATACCAGGTGGCACATGGTCTGGACCCGGAATCGTCAAAAATCAGTTCTTTAATCCTCAGAAAACGGGCCCCGGACTGTTTAAAATCACTTATAACTCAAAAGGATGTGATGATACATTGCTTGTTTTTGTAAGAGATAAACCATTAATTCAAATAGATACTTCTATATGCCTGATATACAAATCTATAACTTTATACAAAAAAGATAATAAAGGCGTATTTTGGGGCAGCGGAATCACCAATTCAACGGGGACATTCTCCCCTTCCAAAGCTGGACAAGGAAAACACGTGATTAATTACCGCGCATCCACCGGCTGCCTAAATACCGTCAACATTTTTGTTGATACAGTCCTCATCATAAAATTCAATTCTGCAACTTTGTACTGCTCCAAAGACTCCTTATTTGCGCTCAAAGCCCAACCATTGGGTGGCACATTCTCAGGAACTGGAGTGATTGGAGACAATATCAACCCCAAATTGGCTAGATTGGGCAATCTGAAGATCTACTACAACCTCAATTTAAACGCTTGCGCAACAAAAGACAGCATGACTTTTATTGTCAATACGCCTCTTTCGGTTTCCGTAACGCCACAAAAGGACAGTATTTGTTACGGAAACATAGCAACACTCACCGGGTCAATCAATGGCGGAATTGGGGCGAATCAAAAACTCAATTGGTCGCACGGACAGATTGGCCTGAAAGCGTTTTACATTGGCAACAAAAGTGGTAATTTGATTATTACCGGTAGCGATGGCTGCTCGGATAACGCATCAGATACCGCAAAAATTCATGTACACCCTAGGGTTTGGAGTACTGTTACCTTAAGCGATACGGTTTGTCGTGGACTGAATGGCTGGGCTCACGTAAAATTGGGCAATGGCAACCCCTACAAAACCAAATGGACACATGATCCAAATTATAAAAAGGACACCTTATTTGCTCCGGCCGACAATCGCTATCGGGTTATGATTACAGATAGTAAAACGGGATGCTTCGGTGACACAACTATAGAAATTCCAGGTTACGAGTCCGTTCAAGCGGGCTTTACAATACAAAAGAGTACCGACACCGAATGTCTAACGCCACTAGATCAAACGGCTACTTTTTTTAATCAAAGTAAAGGTGGTACCAAAGGCAATTGGAAATGGGGCGATGGCAAGTCGAGTTTATTTGATCCAATCGTCAACCCCACTCATACTTTTGATGGATTGCAAACATCGTATCGGGTAATGCTTGCCATAGAGAACGATGGTGGCTGCAAAGACACCGCTTGGGAAGACATTTGTTACCACGATACCATTTTTGCATTTATTCCAAATGCTTTTTCGCCCAATGGCGATGGAATCAATGATGAATTGGATTGTCAGCTATATGGGGCAACCGAAGTTACCGTGTACATCATCAATCGTTGGGGTGAAATTGTATTTGAAAGCACCAGAACTTCCCAGCGATGGAATGGTGATTCGGCAGGCAAACCATGTCCCGAAGGTGTATATGCTGTCGTAGTTAAATTCAAAGGAAACCGTCAGTCCAAGCGCGTTTTATCGTCGTCTGTCACTTTGTTACGACCCAAGTCATAATTATTACCGAAATTCGCCCCATGTTTAGCGCGAATTGGATTTACAATGCATGGGCAGACCATTTGCGCGAGGCACTGAACGGCGGCTGCTTTGAAGGCGGGCTGAGTTTTGACAAGGATACATTATATCTACGATTTGCAAGCGATAGCAAGGCTCATATCACACTAGAGATCAAATTCCTAGATGGGCATTTGATGATTTTAACCAGCGACCGAGTTTTTGATAGCAACGACTACAGAAAAGGTATTGTACAATTCAAGGAAATCGAGAATCAACCCATTTTTAAGATCGTCAACAACCCATCAGATCGATGGATATGTGTCATTTTTAGCAACCGAATGGAGCTTTGGTTCAAGGGATTTGGCAAATATGGCAACGTATTATTAAGAAAACCCCAATCTTCTGAAACATTACAAATATTTAGACTATCGCAAAAATCCGATTGGGAATTTCAGTATCCTGACGTCTCAGAAAACCATGGTCACTTTCAGCCACTTGAGGGCGTTCAACAAATTGTATTTAATGATGGAAGTATTATAAACGCTGAAGCCATTGGTGATGCACCCTTCTCTATTACTGGATTGGTTGATGTGCAATTGCAGTTTATCAGGAAGTATTATTTCGACCAGACCAAGCAAAACATAACGAGTAATTTAGAAAAGAAGGTAAAGCACCTCAAAAAGATCCTAGGTGAGGCAAATAAGCGACTGTCCGACATCGCAACACGCAGGAGCAACAAGGAATTGGGGGATTTGATCCTAACGAATGCGCATTCAATAAAACCTGGGTTAACGAAAGCGATTGTTACGGATTATTATACCGATCAACGCATTTGGATTAAGCTCAATCCCGAGTTGAATGCACCCGAAAATGCCAAGAAATACTACGGAAAAGCCAAAAACGAATCCATTGAGATTTCTAAATTGCAAGATCAGGTAAGGACAACAGAGAAGTCGTTGCAGCAGCTGGAACAATCATTAATTTCCGCACTTGCCGCCACAGAATTCAAATCATTAAAACCGCTACAAAAATCCAATATTGCCAAGCCGGAGGCCAAGCAACCGGACACCCTACCCTATAAAATTGTAGAATTTCAAGGCTTTACGATTTGGATCGGCAAGAACAATAAGGCAAACGACCAAATGCTCAAACTAAGTCAAAAGAATGATCTCTGGCTTCACGCCAAGGATGTCGCTGGCTCACATGTGATTTTACGCAAAAAAGGCGCTGAATTTCCCCAGGCCGCAATTGACTTTGCCGCTCAACAAGCTGCGAAAAACTCCAAAGCCAAAACACAACATGTGGTGCCAGTGATCGCTACCTTAAGAAAGTTCGTATCTAAGCCCAAAAACGCTGCTTTTGGTGAGGTTAATGTGATGAAAGAAGAGATCGTAGATGCATTTTTAAAATAAATTAACTCGTTTTTAATGAGTTAATTAAACAATTTAACTTATATAAGTAATTTAATAACATCAAACTACCCTCTTGTGCTTCCACCGGCGATGGCTCCACAACCAAACGTAAGGTTGATTTAGGATTTCTTTTTCCGTGTGATTGGCAATCAGCTGAGTAATTTCTCCATCCTTGGTCGACTTTGGATCCAAGCAAATCGGAACTGTATGCGCTTGATAATACCCTCTTTTGACTTTGGAAGAACTCAAGTAATAAACCGGCCAATCCATTTTCCTTGCGATTTTCTCAGCACCCATCATAAATGCGGTATCCTGACCCAAGAAATCAACCCATGCGGCGCCTTTACCAGAACTCGGATTTTGATCGCCGATAAATGCATTCAGCGTCACAACCTCTTTGTTCGCGTCCAGAACCCTAAGCGTCTGTTCCATTGGGATCGGACTCGCGCCAAATTTGGATCGAACCAAAAACATCAAACGGTCGAACCCTGGGTTACTCAAGGTTTTATACAAGCATTGAATTCGCTGTGGGCAAATAATTTGCGACATCAAACAAATCCATTCCCAGTTGCCACAATGACTCATTACGATGATGGCACTTTTGCCTTCTTTATATAAATTGTCGAACTCATGCTGGTCGATATGGAGCATCCTTTCCCGCATCTGCTTCTCAGATATCGACATACCCTTAATGGTTTCAACGAATAAATCCGATAAATGGCTGTAATATTTCCTTTCGATCGTTTTTCGTTCAGCATCAGACAACTGAGGGAAGCTATTTTTCAAATTATCGCGAACCACTTTCACTCGGTATCCAAATACATGATACAGCAAAAATCGAATACCGTTTGAAATGCCATATAAAGCCCAAAATGGCAGTAAGGAAATCAATTTCAACCATGGCCAAGCCAAAAATTTAAAGGCAGTGCTCCCTTTTGGAACCGGGACTCGCTTCATGGTCAATAACTGCATGGCTTATAGATAGTTGAATTGTTGTCCCGCTTTCAAGGTTTTAACCGACTGATACATCAACTGGATACAGCTCTCAATATCCGATTGATGCACGGTTTCAACAGTGGTATGCATATACTTCAAAGGCAGTGAAATCAACGCAGACGCCACGCCCATACCAGAATACGCAAAAGAATCGGTGTCGGTTCCAGTGCTCCGACTCACCGCATTGCGTTGAATTGCGATTTCATTGTCTTTTGCCACGCCAATAATCAGTTGTAGCAAGTTGTTTTGAACCGCAGGCCCGTAGGTCACCACAGCCCCTTTTCCACACTTACAATCGCCCTGAATTTTCTTGTTGTATAATGGCGAATGGGTGTCATGGGTCACATCGGTGATTATCGCTACATCCGGCTGAAGTCGTCTTGAAATCATCTCCGCCCCACGCAATCCAATTTCTTCTTGTACGCTATTGACTAAGTATAATGTAAATGGTAATTTATCGCCCTTTTCAGATAAAATTCGAGCCACCTCTGCGATCATAAAACCGCCCATGCGATTATCGAGCGCCCTACCCACCAGGTAATTCTCGTTCAACCAAAAGCAATCGGCTTCAAACACAGCGACAGCGCCTACGTGGACGCCAAGTGCTTCAACTTCGGCTTTGGTGGAACAACCAAGATCGATGAAGATATTTTCTTGCTTGGCTTCCGGGTTTTTATCGGTACGGACATGAATTGCGGGCCAACCGAAGACACCTTTCACGATTTCACCGCCTTCGCAATGGACGTTGCATCGCATCGAAGGGGCAATTTGAAAGTCAGAGCCACCGTTTCGGATGACATAGATGTATCCATCGTCGGTGATATAATTTACGAACCAAGAAATCTCATCGGCATGGGCCTCCAAAACGACTTTATACGGCTGACCCGGATTGACCACACCCACTGCGGTGCCATAAGTATCAATGATCGTGTCATTGATATAGGGCTTGAGATAATCCAACCAAATTGACTGGCCGGAGTGTTCAAAACCCGTTGGGCTAACGTTATTCAGGTACTTTTCTAAAAAGGCTTTTGATTCGTCTCTCATAATGCGAAGTTATCCAAACTAAAGAAACCCTAACCAACATTTAATCTACAATATGAAGTTGCAATAAACCTTAAAATCAACCCCGCTGTTTTGCGATAATCCGTAATAGCATCAGGCTATATATCAATAATTTTGAATATATTCAAAATATGGAACAGCCCAAAGTAGTTTTCAACCAAAAACAGAATCCTGAATTTTTCAAATTGGTCACAAAGCGCGTCAACGACTATTTCCAGGAAAGCAAAACGAGTCGGCATGCGAACTTCGCAATGAAATTCAAATCGGTTATAATCCTATTGCTTTACTTCATCCCCCTTTCCTATTTGATTTTTGGCGATGTAACGAGTGTAGGCATGCAATATGGACTGTGGGCGATTGCGGGTCTTGGGATGGTTGGAATTGGGCTAACTATTATGCACGATGCGAATCACGGCGCTTATTCCTCAAAGAAGTGGGTCAACGATATGATGGGCGGGACCTTGAATTTAGTGGGTGCTTACAATGTCAATTGGAAAATACAGCACAACGTTTTTCATCATACTTATACGAATATCGTGGGCTACGACGAGGACATTCGCAAAACAATCATTCGATTTACGCCAAAGCATCCGTACAAGGCATTTCACAAGTTCCAAGCTTTTTACATTTCAATCTTGTATATGATTTTCCCCTTTGTTTGGATTGTGAGCAAAGATTTTGACCAGTAT
>JBEEMF010000026.1:0-4202 GCA_041192805.1 Bacteroidota bacterium
GCCTCTTCCACAATCAAAGCACCCGCTGCTACATCCCATGGCGCCAAGCCCATTTCATAGAAAGCATCGAATCTACCCGCAGCGGTATAGGCCAAATCAATCGCAGCCGAACCCATTCTCCGCAAACCGTGTGTACCACGCATCAAATCGGAAAGCAACTCCAAGTAGGGTGCCATTTTATCAAAATCGTAATAGGGAAATCCAGTGGCGATGAGCGATTGCGACAAAGGCACTTCGCCCTCAAGCACGAGCGGCTTACCATTCAACCGTGCACCCCCACCGCGAACAGCCGTAAAAGTCTCACCCATGGCTGGCGCATGCACCACCCCCAATTGGGTATCCCCTGAATCCCACAAAGCAACACTCACTGCAAAAACCGGCAATCCATGCAAAAAATTCGTTGTCCCATCCAAAGGATCAATGATCCAAGTGGGCTGATCTGTTAAAACAGAATCTGGATTGTATTCTTCCCCAATGAAACAGGACCCAGGCAGAATTGCAGCCAATCCTTCCATCAGCCGTTGCTCAGATTCTTTGTCAACAAAACTCACCAGCTGATTCAAGCCTTTATCGGCAATGTCTTGCGACTTAACCGCCTGCCAATGTTGCATTTGAAAAGCCCCCACTTCCGCGCAAAGCATCTCAACCTGTCCGAGCCAGTTTTGCAATTGCACGAGCGTCATCGACGAAGTCATTGCTTAGCAATGGCTCGCGTAAGCACCTTGAAGGTTATCGGCCAACATTTCCGCCGTTCTACCTTCAATCATGTGGCGCTCAACCATGTGTACAACCTCCCCGCCTTTGAACAACGCCACTGCGGGCGATGAGGGTGGGTATGGTGCCATATATTCACGAATCTTGGCAACCGCATCCAAATCCTGTCCAGCAAACACAGTGACAATTTTCGCGGGTTTTTTGTCTCCACTCAAAGACTTCAATACACCAGGACGGGCAGAACCCGCTGCGCAACCGCAAACAGAATTAACCATCACCAAGGTGGTATCCTCATTTCCTTCCATGAAAGCAACTACTTCATCGGCCGATTTCAACTCGGTAAAACCGCCGTTTGTCAATTCAGCACGCATGGGTGCTACAAGCATTTCTGGGTATGGCATAATCGTAGATTTTTAAATTTTTACAAAGATACAAAATTCACAGAGTGCAACCATTGTTGCCTTTTGTGTCATAAATGCACAGCCCCATCAAAAATTGATAAAGTTGACTTAACTTTTCACCTCTGTTTTTAGGCAACACCACAAAGCGAAACTGTGTCAATATGAATCATTTCCATCACATGCAAAAAAATTACCCCTTGAAAAAAATTGCCCTTTGTTTTCTATTGATCGTGTTGGGACAATTTGCATCGCCCTTAAAAGCATCTCACTACACTTTTGGCAGTGAAGTTTGGGCCACCCACATCACCAAGAACAAATACGAAATCAGTTACCGCGCATACAGAATGTGTGGCGCAGCTACTTCAGCTCCCACATCAGTCCCTGTGGTTGCATATGGAGGTACGAGTGCTGCATGTGGAACGGTATCAATGACGGCTTCGTTGGTTTCCAGTTCGGCGATTGGACCAAAATGCTCCACTGCCATTGATTGTGATAAGAGCTATTTGTTCAGAGAGCATATCTACAAATGCACGGCCGACCTCGACAGCTCTATTTTCAAGAACATTCTATCAGGCAGTACCTGCAAGAACATCACTTTCGCTGTTTACGGATATTTGTACCCCACCGTGTTGCCTTGTTTCAATTGGGATGCCTATTCAGCAACCACCATTTATTTGGAAAATTTGGCCAATTGTTCCAAAACCACCAATAAGCCTCCGGCGAGAATGTTTGATCCGTTAAGAATCATCCAAGTAGACAGAAGCACAATCTTTAACCAGGGACTTTCAGACACGGCAGAAAGAGATGTATTGCGCTATGAGCTCTCACCATCCAATTGGGATGTTCCTTACAAAAACAGGACTTGTGTAAATACACCAACCAAAGACTTAAGCCACCCTTTCACGCCAACGTGTGCTGTAACCACCCTGTGCAGTTCAAACATCAAAACCAACCCCGTGCGCGGCACTTTCTTCGATACCACTGACGGTGTCTTCATCTTCACGCCCAGTGTAGTTGACGAAATTGGCATGGCCTGTGTCAAAGTCAAAGAATACCGAATCAACAAAAACGGTAAATACACACTCATCGCCGAACACCAAAGAGAAATTTCCGCTGTTGTTGTGAGCGCTTCAGGGTATAATGAAACACCCAAAGCTGTGCTCTCTCAAAAAACGGTACTGAAAGTATGCGTAGGGTCAACCATCAAACAGAAATTTGTGGATTTTGACGATGTCTTTGCCCCTTTACAAACCGTAGCAGATAGCCTTCAAGTCATTGTTCCACCAACCTATCGCGGGGCAAGTATCAAAGTATACAGCTCTGCAAAAAACAAGCGGAGTTTGGAATTCAACTGGACACCCACACTCGCTGATACCTTCGCGGATGGATATGTATTCCCAATCAAAGTGGTGGATCTGCACTGTAGCGAACCCCTGTCTACCACATACAATTTGATTGTCAAAGTGTACCCTACGCCCACCGGAACACCCCAAATCAGCTACAAAGGATGCAACAATCTTACCCTGAATGTGAAAAATTTCACAGGTGGTAGTGCACCCCGTGTAAGTTGGCAAGTTTTGGACACCTTTGGCAAAACCGTCGGAACATCGAACAAAGTCAACGACAGCATGCGTTTGAATGGAACCGGAAAATACAAAATCCTTGCACTGTTTTCCAATGAAGGCGGCTGTTTCAAATACTGGGACACCACCATTAGCATTCTCGATACAGTGATTGATTTCGCCTTGGGTAGCAAAAAGCCTTTCGCCGACACCATCAATTGTCCGAACAGCCAAATCTACCTCGAACCCAAGAACATTTCCGCCCGCAAAGGTACCATCACCTACCAATGGTACGGCATGGATGCATCCACCGCCGCGCAAACAATCCAACCAAGGAGTGTCAATTTTACCAATTTGGCCAAAATCGGCACAACCAAAGGCATCAGCGTAAAAACCAATGTCGATACATCCGTACTCCTCACCATCACGGATTCCAAAGGCTGCACAGAAACGCAGCAAATGAACATCAAGCAGATATTTAGCGACCCAGTGAAATGGAAGCAAAAACCCTTAGCGCCTATTTGTGGATCTGATCCCCCACTAAAACTCATTGACCCCGTGACCAAAGACATGCTCGATGGGGGGCCCAACTCGCACATTCGGTGTATGAATGGCAAATACCTCGATAGTATTGGTCCAAATTATTACAAACTAAATCCGCCGCCAGCCATTGCGGGTGTTTCAAAAATTACATTGAATTTGGTGGCCACCTATGACACATTGGGCTGTATCAGCAGTGAATACAACACCATCGATGTGATGTACTTGCCACAATTCACGCTCACAACAACCAAAACCACTTGTAGCGGCGATTCTACCTTTTTCCTGGAAGACGCAATTATCACCCCCGCCCAAAATGCCCTCCCCTACGATTGGAAAATCATAGGGATGCCATCGAAATCCATCGCCCAATTGATGACCCTCACTGTGGGTGGAAAAACCGGAACCCACTTGGTAACCCATTTGGATTCCATCGCGGTGGGCAATTATAAAATTCAAGCTTGCACCGCCGATTCTACATTGGGATGTAGGGCCTGCGATACCACCACCATCATCGCCAAACCCCAAATCCGATTCCAATACACCGGAGATTCGCTCTTCTGTCCGAACGATGCCCCCCAGCGACTGCGCGACAACATCAAACTGAGCTCAGGAGAACTGAACGACACCCTTTATAACATATCATTATTGTCTTTCAATGGCAACACCAATCCTCCCAGTAATATCCAGCGGATCTTTGAGAAAAACGGCAGTATTTTCACCCCAAGGGTAGCAGTGGGTAAGGCAATATTTGCCATTGAATCGCCCAAATACTGTTACGCCGATGGTTCAATTGGTCTGCGCGTTCAAGACACGTTGGCCATCAGTTACACTGTGAGTCCGGATACCGTTGTCAGGCTACCACGCACTTCGTTCACCTTTAGCGCAAACACCAACTCGCCCAGTGTTTGGTGGTATTTTGGCACTGGCAATAAGGCCGACACCTCCCAGCTCGATCCCATCACGTGGTCGTTCGATAGCAAAA
>JBEEMF010000027.1:0-9328 GCA_041192805.1 Bacteroidota bacterium
TATCGCAGCAGCTCAGTCTCTGCAACACCTATTCCTTTGCTTACCGAAACAAAAAGTACCCATTGCCATTATCGCTCCGCGATACGCTGTCTGCCTTCACTGGCTGCGATTCGGTTTTTGAGTTATCGGTCATCAGCCACAACATAAAGTCCGATTTTTCGATAGACTCTTCGCAGTTTCCAACGCTCAAATTCATCGGCAAAACCACCAACGCCAAACAATGGATCTGGGATTTGGGGGACCTCAATGGCAGCAACATACAAAGTCCCACGCACAGTTATGTCAAATCATTTCTATGGATCAGCTACAAGGTTTGCTTGGTGGTGAGGGATTCCTTTGGTTGCGATGACACGCTTTGTCTGGATCTACCCATCAAACCCGAAGTCGAAATCCAAATCCCGGAAGGCATATCACCCAACGGCGATGGCGTAAACGACACTTTGGTGATACCCGGACTATGGGCCTTCCCAAAAGCCTCATGGGTGATATTTAATCGCTGGGGACAGGTGGTTTTTGAATCCAATGCCCAGCAAAACATTGCGTGGGACGGCCGCAATCACGCATCGGGCCAAAACCAAAACAACACATCTGCGGAGCTACTCCCCGAAGGCGTTTATTTCATCGTCTTCAACTACAACGATGGACATCGCCCCAACCTCACAAAGAATATTTATTTGAAGCGATAAATCAATCCCGCAACTCCCAAAGTCCAACGTTCTCCACGTGATGGGTATGAGGGAACATGTCTACCGGCTGCACCTTCACCAAGCGATAAGCCGCATCCAACAACGCCGCATCTCTGGCTTGAGTGGCTGGATTGCAACTCACGTAAACGATGCGCTTGGGTCTGGCCTCCAACAATCGCTCTACAACACTCGGATGCATGCCATCGCGCGGAGGATCTGTGATTACCACATCGGGTCTACCGTGCTCTGCAATGAACTCAGCCGTGAGAATATCCTTCATATCGCCTGCGTAAAATTTGCAGTTCTCCACCCCGTTCAATACCATGTTGTCCTTGGCATCCTTGATCGCCTCCTCCACATACTCAATCCCCACAACTTCCCTCGCCTGATCGGCCACAAACAAAGCAATACTGCCCGTTCCCGTATACAAATCATACACCAACTCATCGCCCGTTAACGCGGCAAAATCCTTGGTAATCTCATATAAATTCTCGGCCTGTAACGTATTCGTTTGAAAGAAGCTCTGCGGCCTCACCTTATACGTTCTGTTGCCCAATCGCTCCGTTAAATAAGGCTTGCCCGCAAACAACTGCACCTCCAAATCCTGCAACGTATCGTTCCGCTTGGGATTGATCACGTACACCAAACACACAATTTTATCAAAGGTATCCTTGATGTATTGCATCAGCCCCGCATTCTCTTCCCGATCCTCGTGAAACGATACCAAAACCATCCACTCGCCATCGCGGTTGCATCGGAACATGATGTTGCGCATCTGTCCTTCCTGCTTAATCACATTGAAAAAGTCTATCCCATTCGCCTCGCAATACCCCTTCACCCCACGCTGAATCAAATTCACGTAATCGGGCATCAAATGGCACGCCTCAATGTCCAACACCTTGTCGAATTTTCCCGGCATATGAAACCCCAACGCCGTTGGAAAGGGCTCTCCCTCCGCCGGCATCACCGTTACCCAACTGCGATCAGCAAACGTCAGTTCCAACTTGTTGCGATACCCATAAACCTCACCGCTACCCAAAATAGGCATCACCTCAAATCCCTCTACCTTGCCAATCCGCTCCATCGCATCAACCACCTGCTGCTGCTTGAAAGCCAACTGATCCGCATAGCCCAAATGCTGCCATTTACAACCACCACAAATGCCAAAATACTGACACGTAGGATCAACCCGCAACGACGATTTTTCATGGAACTTGATAATCTTGCCCTCCATGAAGTTCTTTTTCTTCTTCACGATTTGCACGTCCACCACATCGCCCGGCGCTGCATATTTCACAAAAATTACCTGTCCGTCGTGACGGCCAATACTATGTCCCTCGGCCCCAGCCGATTCAATGGTCAGTTTCTCGAATATGCGAAACTCTTTTACTTTTCTTGTCATTCAGATTGCTTCTTTCTCTTTATCACCTCGCCCAACAAGTTCAAAAACTGATCTGGCGGCAAATACCCCGCTTGCGACGCGCGTTTGTCGTTCTTGGCGGGATTAAATATAAAATAACTCGTAGGATATCCCCCGGGCTGACCGTTGGCCAACCAATACAACAACTCATTGCTGCTCAAATTGTAAGCACCAAATTTGTGCTTTTTTTCTACTTCGGGATTGAACTTTACACAGACAAATTCATTGTTCAACACCGCAATCACTTGGGCATTGGTATAGGTTTCTCTGTCCATCACTTTACACCAACTGCACCAGTCGGTATAGGCATCCACCAACAAGATCTTATTCTCAGCCTTGGCTTTTGTATACCCCTCGGCGAAGTCCATCCAGGTCAACTTTCCATCGGTTTGATGCGTAGCGGACGATGCGGTTTCACTCGATTTTACCGACGAATCGCCCGAAGAGGTTTCCGTTGATGCATTGGACACATCGCCTTGAACTGCCTCTGATGAGCTATTGGATGTATTGCTATCTGCGGTTGCCTCTTTAGTTGGTGAATTACAGCCACCCTGAAATCCAGCGATCGTGAGCAATGAAAAAATCATAGCCACGGCAACGCCAAAGATTCTCAATTTTTGCATTTTCATATAACTTTGGTTTTAAAACTAATATCTAACGAAGATACGCTGTGCGTTAAAGAGCCCAAGGAAATAAAATCCACTCCGGTCTCTGCATAACTGCGCAAATTCCCCAAATTGATGCCGCCTGACGCTTCGGTTTCGCATCTACCAGCGATCACTTTCACTGCTTCAACACATGCCGAAGGCGAAAAATTATCCAACATAATTCGTTGTACTCCACCTACCGACAATGCCTCATTCACCTCATCCATATTTCGGGTTTCCACTTCGATGCCTAGGTCCAACCCCTTTTCCAAAAGATAGGCTTTGGTACGATTCACCGCCGCCGTAATTCCGCCTGCCGAATCATTGTGGTTGTCCTTTAGCATCACCATATCGTACAATCCGATGCGGTGATTTTTTCCGCCACCCATAGTCACTGCCCATTTCTCTAACAACCTAAGACCTGGCGTAGTTTTTCGAGTATCCAAAATCGTAGCGCCCGTGCCCCTAACTATCCCCACAGCATTGTACGTCTGGGTTGCCACACCCGACAACCGTTGCATGAAGTTGAGCATCAAACGCTCACCCGCTAGCAAAGCATGCACATTCCCCCTAGCCGATGCCAACTGGGTGCCCGAAAGCAAATAATCCCCGTCTTTGGCCATCGCAACCCATTCCAAATTGGGGTCTAAACGACGTAAAATCACCTCGCCCAATTCAAGACCCGCAACAACCCCATCCTGTTTTAATAGCAATCGCGATACGCCTACAGTTCCCTGCGGAATGGCTGCCAAACTGCTATGATCGCCGCTGCCGATATCCTCAGCCAAACAGCCATCAATCAAATCTGAAATTTCCTGAGATCTAAAATCCATTATTTTACAACCACAGCCGTAGCCGCTTGCTTGTTTGCACTGCGTACCAACAACAAATAGCTACCTGCGGCGAAACGACTTACATCCAAAGAAAGGCTTTCGTTTACATTCGATTGCTCAAATACAGTGCGCTCAAAATAATCAACCAATGTAACCACCGCTGATTCGCCCTTGAAAGAAGCCAAATCAACCGTCATTGTCTTGCTCGATGGGTTTGGATAAGCCACAACACCCACAATCGATGGTTTAACCGACGTTGAAGTGACAGGACCCGCACCGCATGAAACGCCATTGGCAACGTATTTCATCTTTGAAAAATCGATATAACAAGCCCAATCTGGATGATCAATGAATGGATTGCGGTTTTTCTGAATCGAAGCCACATATTCGGCCCTCGCCTTTTCCCAACCATTTGGGGGAAATTGCTTGTTCCAACGCTTTAACACATTCTGATCCTGATCCATTCCCAAAAAAGTATTGGCAGTTGGAATGGTGAAAGAAACTCCCGGACGGTTGTATGTTGCACAGATATAAAAATTAGAGCGCGACATAGAACCTTTGGCAAAATCTCTTGGCTCGTAAGCAAATCCACCCATAGAATCTGTACCAAATTTACCACCCCAAAAAGTAGTGGTAACGGTTTTTAAGTTGTTCATCGGATAGTTGCTTCTTACCGCATTTCCCTTGTTTTGATGCACCGGGTACAAAAGATATAAATCGCTGTAGTTGGCGCTGTCCTGACTCGCCTCGCCCATCCAAGAGAAAGGATAAGAGTGTTCGCGACTCAAATAGTTTGGATCGTTGACATCAAAAAAGAAAGGAGGGGTAAACACATACGGAAAGCCGGTGTAAAAGCAATTGATGATTTTCTTGCCTTCGGTGGTATCCCTTGCCTCAAAATTCATCGCCATCGTACTGCCAAAATTGGAATAATACACCTGGAAGTGAGGACGTACCACGTTGCGAATCTTACTCACCAAAGAAGTATCAGACGATGTCAATCCGCCATAATAGCTACCTTCATTTAGCCCAACACTGGTATAGGTTAAGTCTGCCGAAGTACCTGAATAATAATTCACAAACGCATCATAACCGCCAAACGAAAACGCCTTGATATAATATTTTGTATCAGCCCAAACATTGTCCAAAACGATGTCTCCCGCGGCACCCACATGCATGATACGAACCCCATTGATGATTTGTCCGCGTTGATAAATTGTACCGTCTGCAGGAACCTCTGTAATTGGATTTTTACTCACCATCACCAAATATCCATCCGCCGCAACACCCTTGGCATTGATCGAAGTTTTCCAAGCCAAATTGCTAACCATTGTTAATGTGGTTGATGCCGTAGGCTCTGTTCCATATTTACCTGAAATTCCAAAAATATTCAAATCAAAAGGCAAATTGTTACTGTCGTTGCTGGTAAAACTCATCGTAGATCTCAAAGAACCTACAGGAGCACCGCTAGCCACATCCACATCAATTGAAAGCTGTTCGCCCGCCTTAACAAGAAATGGTGTTGTTTGCTTGGTACTAAAGCTCGCCGAATTGCTACCCGAAAATTGAATTTTAGAAACTATCAAATCTCCAGCCGTACTATTATTTTTAACCACCACCGCAAATGGGGTGGTTGTGCCCGGACGAATCTCGGCTTTGTTCAACTGGATTTTGCCACTGTACAAAACCTGCAACTCTGGTTTTACACCGCCTTTTCCTGGACGAACCGTAACATCGTCGATCGCCAAATTGTATCCAGAAACTTTCGTTGTTAAAATGAATCGTACATATTTTGCACCACTGCTCACTTGGGTAAAATGCTGGGTGATACCCATTGGCATATTGCCATCCACATACTGACGTACGGATTTCCAAGTAGTTCCATCGGTGCTCTCTTCAACATTGCAAGTACCCTTCCAAACGGTAACGCCAGAGGCGGCAGTGCCTGAAATGTAATACCAAACGGTATCGGCAGAACCTGTATAATTTACCTTCATCCATTCACCAGTTACATCCAAACGGATTGCCGCTGGCGTACTCTTTACAAGTGTGGCAGAGGTGTAAACGAAAGTTCCTGTGGTTCCCTGGTTCAATGTCCAACCTGAAGGCACAGATGCTGGATCATTACAGTTCCAAAATGCTGGCAATGTTGCCTGCGCAACCAACGAGGAAATACCCGCTACCATCGCAAGCATCAAACCAAATATATTCTTGTTTTTCATTTTATTTTATTAAAAGCCAATTCGAACTCCCGTGGTAAATCTCAATCCCGAAGATACATAGACTTCCAAATTTTTTGGGTTAAACGTATTCATCGAATTATCGTCAACCTTGCGATGCTGGCCATCCGTGATGTAAAGGTTATTCGTAATGTTATTTACCATACCGTAAAACTGCATTTTAATGCCATTTTTCAAATCCAATTTATACCCCCCCGTTATGTTCATGTACCAATACCTTGGCAACAAAAACGATTCCTGTCCTTTGTATTTTCCGGTAAGCGACGTTGGATCAAAATCGGCATAGTGCTTGGCAAAATGAATGTATTGAAGTGTAAAATAAGCCCCTTTAAAATAGGTTGGCTCCCATCGCAACAAATAGGCTTGTTGACGTTGAGCGGCATCACCCACATGCACACCGGTAGCATCAAAATCTACCTTAGCAATGGAATCGCCCAAATCGTTTCGCACAATGACCTCACTGCCTGAGTTCCAAATCCAATCGCCCAAAGACCAACTTCCTTCCAAGGTAATACCGTCACCCGCCTTAAACGATGCCTGAAGCTCTGCACCCATGTGTCTGGCCCCCAAACCATTGATATTGAAGCTATAATTGTTGCCGTCTAAATCTGTAAAAGTAGAAAGGAAATCCACCGGCTTGTTCTTCCACAAAGTGTAATACGCATTAAAATTCAACGCCAATCGCTTCGACTTATATCCTGATCCGCCCTCCAACGCATATACTTTCTCGTTGCGAATGTCTTTCACCTGCACATTTCGATTGTCGAATACATTGCTAAACCGCGTAGGACGATTCAAATAACCCAGATTCCCAAAAAGATTGAATTTCCTTGAGATGTTGTGGTTCAAACCCGTTTTCAAAGTAACGCCTCTGCGCTGAACCCACGCCGTTGGCTGACCGTAGTTTTTATCCTTATCCAACTTGAAATAGTCGATGCGTTTTAACCAAGTGTTCGATGCACTAGAGTTAAAAAACCACGTCGTCCGATTCTTGCTATATTCCATCTCACCAAAGGCACCCGCCCATCGAACCAAACCATCGTTGTTGTAACCAAAAATATCGCCCGACCTATACATGTGCTTTGCATCGTAATTGGGATTTTTCTCTGCCTGATAAGGGATAAAATAGTCCCCGCCCAATAAATCATAGCCTTCGCGGTAATGTCTTCCATGGTAAGTTCTCAAATCGATTCCGCCTGTAAACGACCAAAAATTGTTGATTTTGTGCTGTGCCGTACTCAACAACCCATACCAATTATGATTGTTTACTGCCCTTTGCAAAATACCTGTCGATTTGTTCTCTGTCAGTGAATACTGAGGATCAATCGGCGTGGTAAAATCACTACCCGATGTATTTAAAAAGTAAGTGCTCTGAAAATCAAACTGACCATAATTCTGAGGAATCTGAGGAATCTTCAAGCTGCTATTGGAACTCACTCCACCGCCTCTTCCGTATGATGCGTAAAGGGTAGACGTAACCAGTGTTTTTTTGGAAATTGCCCAGTCGTGCTTTACGTACATCTGGGGCTTGTGGAACATATTAACTCGTTCATTTACCACTTGAGATCTGCCCCAAATCGTATCTGTTTTGTCGTCACTCACCGTAGCTTTATTCAAATTTCCCCAATGCTGATTGTACTTCCTGCCCTGATTGTAAGCCATTCTTGGCAAAACAGTATCCACGCCCAATTTCTCTGCGAACGCCTTATCGTACATACTCAAACGAGCCCTATAACTGCGCTGACCATGGCTTTGCGGAGCGCCCATTAAGGCAATACTCAGCGTATGTGAACCATGGGATTTGGTTTTCCATTGCTTTTCAGCCTTACCAAAATAGGAATACATGTCATCGAACAAGTGATTTACATATCCGGCACTCTGACGCTTTGTGAAACTCATCATTACGCCCCAATCTCCTTTCAACCTACCGCTGCTATAATTCACACCAAACTGCTCATATTTTGAATCACCAAATTCTACACTGGCCTCCAATTTTGCTTGCTGAGAAAGTCCTTTGGTGATAATATTCATCGTTCCACCCACCGCTGGGTTGGCAATTCTACTGGAGCCCAAACCGCGCTGCACTTGGGTTAACGCCGTAACACTTCCCAAACCAAACCAATTGCTCCAATACACTTGCCCGTTCTCCATATCGTTCACGGGGATACCATCCACCATCACTGCGATATTGCGCTGACTGAAACCACGGATACTAATTCTGGCATCTCCAGATCCCCCTCCTTGAGAGGTAGCGTAAACACCCGGCATTTGGTTTAAAAGCAAAGGCAAATCCTGACTACCCAAACGCTCCGCGATATCCTTACCTGTAACGTTTGAATAGGCAACAGGCGTTTTTCTATTCTTGGCAATCGAAGTGGTAATCTGAACCGCCTGCATACTGGCACTCATATTCTCCAACTTGAAATTGATGTCGGTGATCAGATTGCGATCGGCCTGAATAAAAATCGAGTCGTTATCGTAACCGTCTAACTTAGCAACCAAGAGATATTCTCCCATTGGAAGAACCAAACTAAACGTCCCATCTTTGGCTGTTTGAGCCGATTGATTTCGCGTAGAAATGAGTACATTTTCTAACAATTCTCCACTGATCGCGTCCATGGCACGACCTTTTACGGTGACTTGGGCCTTTAAGGAACCCATCGCCAAGACGACAAAAAGCAGTAAGAATTTGCTCCGCATTATTTGATCAATCTGGCAGAAACGTGTTCGCCGCTGGCAGAAACGAAATCCAATGTATAAATCCCTGCCGCCAAATCAGCCGTTGCAAGTTGGGTTTGAATCATCGAAGAAGCAGAATTGATTGAATAGGGAATAGAAACATCTGCGCCTTGGATGTTTTTGCAAATCACTGCCACAGGAACAAAATATGTAATGGCGGTAACCATACCGTTGTTGGAATTCTGTGTTGGATTTGGAAACAACACAACTTGGTGAATCTGTAATACTTTTACGGAAGCCGTTTTTTCGCACAAACACTTGTGATAACCCAAGGAATCAAACTGATCGCGCGGATTTAATTCCCATTCTTTGGTTGGATTGAATTCTAGAGGATTTTTAGCCACACCGGTCATTACACTGTCTTTACGAATTAATGTTTTGTCCATGGTATACCAAGTACCGGTTCCGGTGTAAGGTGCTTTATCACTCCAAGCTGGACTTGGACGTTCGCCAATTTTTCCAAAAATATCTACAGGGACATATTTGCTGGTGGTGGTATTCAACTTATCCAAACTCATGGCATCGTCGCCATTGAAACTCATACTAAAGCTGGTGTTGTAATCTTTACTCAGGAAAAGGTCGGCTTTCAACCGCAACTTTAGTACGACTGGAGTATCTACGCCAATTTTTGTAGTATCTCGGCGATCCAAAACTACCACAACCACATCTTTGGGTTGCAGAGTACCAGAAAGGGCATCCGACATTTGGGCTGTCCAAGCGGCAGAACCATTTTGCCATCGAGTTACGCGATACTGCGAAAGCT
>JBEEMF010000028.1:0-18222 GCA_041192805.1 Bacteroidota bacterium
CAAGGCATCAGAGCCATCTGCTTGATTTCGCCCACATTCCATGCGTTGACAATGATTCGTCGACTATCCGGAGAATGTTTGATGAGTTCTATCGCTTCTGATATCTGGTCGATGACTTTGCCATCTTTTGCCTCCCAAGAACGCCATTGTTTGCCATAAACTGGACCCAATTCACCGTTCTCGTCTGCCCACTCATCCCAAATGCTTACGCCATGTTCTTTGAGGTAAGCCGTATTTGTTTCACCCTTCAAAAACCACAACAATTCGTAGATAATACTCTTTAAGTGAACCTTCTTGGTTGTAATCAATGGGAAGCCCTTTTGCAAATCAAAGCGCAACTGACCACCAAAAACACTCACTGTACCGGTGCCGGTGCGATCTGTTTTATGGTCGCCATGTGCCAACACATGTCGCAAAAAGTCCTCATAAACAAAGCCCGATTGTGTATTCATTTAACTTCACAATGATAAACATTTTTACAGCCAAACTCCTCATTAAAAGGGAAAAATCGTGTAAGTTTGCAGTCCAATAAGATTATGGCAGAAGTTGTTAGATTACCCAAGATGAGCGACACCATGACAGAAGGTGTCATCGTTAAGTGGAACTACAAAGTAGGTGACTCCGTGAAAAGCGGTGATATTTTGGCAGAAGTGGAGACCGATAAGGCCACCATGGACATGGAAGTCTATGCCAAAGGAACCCTGCTTCACTTGGCGTTGCAAGAAGGCGATGCCGCACCGGTTGATAGTATCATTGCTGTTGTAGGTGCCCCTGGTGAAGATTTTTCTTCTTTGCTCTCCGCAGGCCCCGTGTCAGCCGCTCCCGCTGCTTCCGCACCCGCGGCACCTGCTGCACCAATACCCGCCGCTACACCTGTCATCGCAGCTGAGCCCATCGCCCAGCCTGTTTCTACACCGGTTGCTGAATCATCAGCAGAAGGAAGCACTGATAGTGATGAACGCTTGAAGGCAAGTCCGCTGGCTAAGAAATTGGCACAGGATAAAGGCATCGACATACATCAAGTGAACGGTTCCGGTGAAAACGGTAGAATCGTAAAGAAAGATATTGAGAATTTCACTCCCACCGCTGCCAAACCCACCCCTGCATCAGCCGCCGTTACCAATACCGCTGTTGTTGTTTCGGGTACCGAAGGCTTCCATGAAGTCAATGTTTCGCAAATGCGTAAAACCATTGCCGCGAGATTGGGAGAAAGCAAATTCTCAGCACCCCACTTCTATCTTACCTTGGAAATCAACATGGACAAAGCCACTGTTGCCCGCGAGCAAATGAATACCATCAGCGATGTCAAGATTTCGATGAACGATTTGGTAATCAAAGCCTCCGCCGCTGCCTTGCGCAAAAATCCAAACATCAACTCTAGCTGGTTGGGAACCAAAATTAGATACAATCACCACATTCACATCGGCGTTGCTATGGCAGTTGAAGATGGTTTGTTGGTACCTGTTGTGCGCTTTGCCGACAATAAATCTTTGAGTCAAATCAGCTCTGAGGTCAAAGAATACGGTAAAAAGGCCAAAGAAAAGAAATTACAACCCCAAGATTGGAGTGGAAATACGTTCACTATCAGCAATTTGGGTATGTTCGGCATCGACGAATTCACTGCCATCATCAATCCTCCCGATGCGTGTATCCTCGCTGTAGGAACAGTAAAAGACACGGTTGGTGTGGTAAACGGTGAAATCAAGCCGGTGAAAACGATGAAAGTTACCTTGAGTTGCGACCACCGCGTTGTGGATGGAGCCATGGGCGCTCAATTCCTCAAAACACTGAAAGAATATTTAGAAGAACCCTATCGCTTACTGGTATAAACGAAAAGGGTTGCTTTAGCAGCCCTTTTTTATGCGCTATGTTAATAAAATTCAACAATATAAAAGACCTCTCCGATGCCCGTTATGCTGCGGCTGCGATGGCTGAGTGGATTGGCTTCTCCGTAGGAGAATTGCCCATACAACAAGTTCAAGAAATTATCGGTTGGTGCTCTGGCCCCAAAATCACCCTAGAAGTAGGCTCTCCTGAAACGCTAGAAACAGTCCAAAGTTGGTGCACCTTGCTGCCGGTAGAAGCGATTGAATGTGCTCAAGACGACATGAATTTTTGGAAACAACATTTGTCGGCCGACTATCAGTATATCGTTCAAACATCAGACAACCAATCCATTGCCTTGGGCGACCCCAATGTTACAATCAACAAAGTAAACCCCACCGAACAAAGCGCATCGGACATTAAAGCCTTAAACCTCGATGCGATTTCCTTGGATTGTGAAAAAGAAATGGTGGTTGGAATGAAAAATTACGACCTTTGGAATGACCTATTAGAAACGTTAGAAATTTGGTAATCATGAAATATACACTTCCCTTTGCCCTAGGCCTTGTTGCCACCCTATCCATCGCTGCCTGTTCAAACAATCCTGAAGGAGCTTTCGACGCCAGTGAAAAAAGCACTCAAGATTCTATTGATAGCATAGACCAATCGGCTATGTTCGATGACTTGTATAAGGACACTTTAAACCGAGATACCGCAAAAGGAAAACCTGGCGATGTAACTACGGAAACAAAGCCTAACACCCCCAT
The DNA here is from genome assembly GCA_041192805.1 of Bacteroidota bacterium. Taxonomy (GTDB): domain Bacteria; phylum Bacteroidota; class Bacteroidia; order NS11-12g; family UBA955; genus UBA955. Next base: position 2,592 of record JBEEMF010000028.1, read on the forward strand.
CGAAAATACTCCAATTGAAATGCATCGACAATGAAAATCGCTGTAGTGGGTGCCACCGGATTGGTGGGAACAAAAATGTTACAAATTCTGGAGGAAAGAAATTTCCCCATCACAGAATTATTGCCTGCTGCATCGGCCAATAGCATCGGAAAAAGCATCACTTTCAGGGGAGAGTCAATTCCCGTAATCACTTTAGAACAGGCCGTTGAAGCCAAACCCCACATCGCCTTGTTCAGCGCAGGCGGTAGTGTTAGCTTGGAATGGGCACCAAAATTTGCCGCGAACGGGACCATCGTAATTGATAACTCCAGCGCTTGGCGTATGGATCCAAACGTGCCCCTCGTGGTACCCGAAGTCAATCCCAACCACGTTTTACCGTCCCATAAAATCATTGCAAACCCGAACTGCTCAACCATCCAAATGGTGGTCGCACTGCAACCCCTACATCAAAAATTTCAATTGAAAAGGGTTGTCGTTAGCACCTATCAAAGCGTAACCGGTACAGGCCAGAAAGCGGTTCAGCAAATGTTCGATGAGCGGGCGGGAAACACAGCAGAACGGGTATATCCGCATCCAATCGACCTAAATGCACTGCCTCATATTGATGTTTTTATGGCCGATGGTTACACCAAAGAGGAATGGAAAATGATGGTTGAAACCCGGAAAATTATGGGACTGCCGGAACTAAAAATCACTGCCACAACCGTAAGAATTCCTACCGTGGGCGGACATTCCGAAAGCATCAATGCGAGTTTTGAAAAGCCCATTAGTGTGGCCGAAATCAAAGAAATATTGAGCGATGCCCCAGGCGTTACTTTGCAGGATAATCCCGAAATATTTGAATATCCAATGCCTTTGACCAGCCACGACAAAGACGATGTTTTTGTGGGTAGAATCCGGATGGACGATAGCGAGGCCAACACGATTAACATGTGGGTAGTTGCCGATAATCTGAGAAAAGGTGCCGCCACAAATGCCATTCAAATTGCTGAATTATTGATACAAAAAGGCTGGTTCGATGCCTAATTGAAGAGAATTTCTGATTGATTCCAACTTTTTTCATGCCTCTTTGTTAATCTAAACATGCTAGTGCAAGAAAACGAAGAATTAAACGCTCCCGACAACCGCCCTTTGGTCCTCAAGGATGCTGTTTATCAAGGTGAAATGCACAATGCACCCTACGCAATCAGTGTCAGTTCGCCCAAAATCGAACCCATTGATAAGCGATTAATGGTGGCAAACGCCCACGAAAGCATGCAGCATCAGGCCGAGCAACAAATCACGATGCTCCGCAAACAAGCCCAGCTTTTGATTAATCAGGCCAAAGAAATTGAAGCGAGAGTTGAAATGTCGCATGCGATTTACAAAGCCGACCTCAACTTTGAGCCAATCATTCACGGAATTTATCACTTGTACCAAAAAGATGATGGCACCCAAGTTTTGAGTATGATTGCGCCTTACGAATGGGGTAAATCAGCAGCGTTTCACACCTATTTGCATACCGTTCGAATGCTAGCGGATCGCACTTGGGAAATTTTGGCTTAAGGGTATTTTAACTCTAGGACCCCCGAACAACGCTCTAACGATTCTACGATATTAACCGCGATGGGCATCAACCGCTTTGCGGACAGAACCCGTTGAAAGCAGTAGCTCTTTGGCATCGAGCTCATTTAGACCTGTTTCTTCCATCACCATTCTCGTGCCTCTTTCAATTAACTTGAGATTGGTAAGCTGCATGTCGATCATTTTATTGCCTTTCACATGTCCCAACCGAATCATCACACTGGTAGTTAGCATATTAAGGACCATTTTTGTCGCCGTACCCGCTTTCATCCTTGTGCTACCTGTTACGAACTCGGGACCCGTCTCAATTTCCACGCAGATATCGCAGTCGGCAGCCATCGCACTATTTTTATTACAAACTACGGCACCGGTTGCGATGCCATTGATTCGGCATTGGCGCAGAGCGCCAATGACATAGGGAGTGCGGCCGGAGGCCGCAATACCCACCACAACATCACCCGCACCAATATTGTATTTCTCTAAATCGCGATACCCCTGCTCAAAATCATCCTCCGCAAATTCAACCGCCTTTCGAATGGCAGAATCACCGCCAGCAATCAAACCAACGACTTTATCAAACGGAACACCGTAGGTAGGCGGACATTCACTGGCATCTACGATACCCAATCGACCCGATGTACCCGCACCTAAATAAAACAACCTGCCCCCTTTACTCAATCGATCATAAATCAATTCACAAAGTGCTGAAATTACCGGCAACTCATTGGCAATTCGGGAATGACATAATGCATCTTCCCGGTTAATACCCGTCACTAAACTCAAAAAATCTTGCTGCTCTAAATGGGAATGATTGGAACTGGATTCTGTATGCATTTATACAAAAGTATCGGTTTGATATCGATCACACAAAAAATGAATCCACTCCTGATACATAACCTCTGGCATCACACGTGGGAATTTACTTTGGCCGCCCAATTTTCCTTTCGACTCCAAGAAATCCAAAAAGTCCGACTCGGGCAAAACATGCATTTGCATTGTCTTCAAAACATGCTGTCGTTCCGTAGCATAATCATCATTCAACACGCACAGATGCTGATCCAAAATCGACCTTAACTTTTCAGGATCTGGTTTTTCAAGACCTGTGGGATAAGAAACATACCAACGATGTCCCATTTCGCCGTTTGGCAATTTTAACCCCCGGACACAATATTCAGAAATCGGCGAATCTAAATCTCTTCCCGTTAATTCGGTACCCTGATTCATATTCTCCACGCTCAAATGCTCACCACACAAGCTCAAATACTGCTTTGTTCTTCCGGTAATCTTAATCTCGCACGCATCAACATTGGTAAACTGAATGATATCACCAATCAAATAGCGCCAAGCACCGGCGCAAGTGCTAATTAAAATGGCGTAGTTAACACCCTCAACAACTTCATCCAAATCCAATGCCTTTGCACCGGGCTTAACATCGCCAGTCTCGTCAAAATTCTCCTCATTAAAAGGAATAAACTCAAAATAGGTATTGTTTCTAAACACCAACCCCATTCCAGAAGCGTTTATTTTTGTTTGCGCTGCCACAAAGCCCTCACTACACAAATACGATTCAATATAATGGATGGGATGGCCCATCATGGCCTCTATCTGACTCTTATATGGCGTTATTGAAATCGCTCCCCAGGTATAAACACTTAAGTGAGGCCATATTTCATGAATGTTATTTAGCTCATACCGCTCGATGATTTTCTCTAACAGCATCTTCACCCAAGACGGAGCCCCTGCAATCATCGCTACATCCCAATTGGGTGCTTCGTTAACCATGGTTTCTACCTTGAGATGCCAATCACGCTCCCGTTTGATCTCCTCCGTAGGCACTGCAAAATGATCAAACCAAAAAGGCAAATTTGCCACGGAAATGCCACTCAAATCACCGCTGTATTTCTTGCCATCGTAGTTAAGGTCGGTACTTCCGCCAATCATCAAATAATGTTTGGTGAAAAAATCCTTAGGGATATCGCTTTTGGCTGCCGCAAACAATTGGCGTCTACTCGCACGAAAAATCGACTTTAATTGAGCATCCGTAACGGGTATAAACTTACTCGCACCTTGCGTGGTTCCTGAACTCAAAGCAAAATATTTGGGTGATCCTGGCCAAGTAATATCAGATTCTCCGTTGTATTCGCGTTGCCACCATGGGTGCATCACATCATAACTCGCAATAGGTACTTTTGATTTAAATTGTTCAACTGTATCTGCGTGCATTAAAATACCATCAAAATCGTATTCCTGACCGTAGGCAGTATTTTTTGCTTTGTAAAGTAATTTTTTTAACGTTGCGTCCTGCCATTTTTGAGCACGAGCCCTTTTAATCACCAAGATATCCGTAACGTTCTTTGCCCGATCAAACAAATGAGTTAAAAAGTCTTTAGTAGCCGACATAATAAATTAATGTGGAATTCATGTTACAAAAACCAAGCCATCTTGCTCAATACCGCAGATAAATCGCGAACTTTGTCAATATTACTATGGCAGACGGACTAATTCAGGAAATACGTGACAAGTGGTTACAGATAATCGCCTTTGTGGAGGAGAATTTTGATAAGAAACCCGATTTGAACGCCATTTTGTTTCTCATTGGCGTGAGAGAACTAGGCGAATTGAGAGATACGCCTTTCTCAAAAGAAGAAAAGGTACATTTAATGCACATCGCAACATGCAAAATTTTAAGCTATTCAGGTTATTATGAGCACGTTGGATCTGACCAAAATGGTTGGCCCGCTTGGCAAAATATCATTCCCTTGCCAAACTTGGGGTATTTAGAGCAAGAGAATTTGATCCGACAACACATTGTGGAGTATTTTGAAAATGAAGAAATAATTCAGTTTCATTAAGCAAATTGGTAATTTCCAGCAAAAAACTTAGTTTCTTTGAATTACGATGATGAAATATGCTTTGATGCTTCCTATTATGCTAGCATTTGGTAGTTGCAGCAACACCACAGAAACAAATGTAGTAGATAGTGCAATAAATGTGGTTGAGACAGATTCCGCAGATTACAGTGATTCAACTGCGGCGGCGGAATGGCCAAGGGTGGTTTTCAAAACCACTGCTGGAAATTTAACCCTAGCACTTAACCCCGAGCAAAAAGAACATACCCAGAATTTCTTAAAATTGGTAAAATCTAAATTTTATAACGGTCAACTTTTTCACCGCGTAATTAAAGATTTTATGGTTCAATCGGGCGACCCTAAATCTGTAAATGCAAGCCCCTCAGCAATGATTGGCGACGGTGGCCCAAACTATACTGTACCGAGTGAAATCAAACCAAATTTATATCATTTCAAAGGAGCATTGTCAGCCGCTAGGCAGAGCGACGATGTTAACCCGATGAAAAGGAGCAGTGGTTCACAATTCTTTATCGTTACAGGCACTCTGGTAGATGAACTTCGCATGAAACAATCTATGGAGGCAGTGGCCTTTGAAAACTTCAAACAAGACCCCGCCAATCGGGAAACGATTTTAAAAGGTCAAGCCCTAGACCAGTCAGGAAATATGGCAGCGATGCGAGAACTGGAAACAGAAGTTCAAGCAAAAATGCAGCCCATCATCGATGAGTTATACGCAAAAATGCCATCAGATGTAAAGCAGCGATATGCTAACTGGGGAGGCGCTCCAAGTTTGGACAACAACTACACCGTTTTTGGGAAGTTGGTATCTGGATATAATGTGCTTAGTGCAATCGAAAACGAACCCACCGGAAGCGCAGACCGCCCCAAAAAGGATGTCAAAATTATTGAGGCTTTCATTCAAGAATAATTCAAACTCAAAAGTGCCTATAAAACCAATAAATCAATTCATTGGCCCAAAAACCATCGATTATAATATAGATTAATTTCATTTTGAGATTTTTCTGAATTGTAGTATATTTGCAGCACTTTCCGATAAAATTTAGGAAGGGGACAAGCCAAAAGCAGTCCCCTTTTTTGTTGACTATGACAAACCTCGCAAAGAATCTAACCGACCTAGTAGAACAGGAAGCTCCCCTGTTTGGATTGTTCTTGGTAGCACACACTATCAGTCCCGCCAAACTATTCCAGTTTTACATGGACAGTGAAGAAGTATTATCAATGAAATCAATCACCGATTTTACCAGGCATATCTCTGAAAAAATTGATGACTCCGATCTTAGCGATGAAGCTTTCACCTTCGAAATTTCTTCGCCCGGTGCCGAAAGACCGCTTACCAATCGCAAACAATATGGAAAACATATCGGCCGTTCGTTCGATTTTGTTACTTCAGAAGGACTTGTGAGTGGTAAATTGGTTGAAATCAACGAAAATAACGTGTTCCTCATCGAACAAACAACCAAAGAAAAAGGCAAGAAAGCTATTACCCAAATCATAGAAGTCCCTTTTGAAAACATTCAATCTGCAACCATCATAATCAGTTTCAAATAATATGAAAGTCAAGGCAAAAGATCTAGGTATCAACCTTGTGGAGAGTTTCTCCGAATTCAAGGAGTTTAAAAACATCGACCGCGCCACAATGATGCGCGTTTTGGAAGACGTGTTCCGCAACATTCTGAAAAAGAAGTATGGCAATGATGCCAATTTCGACATCATCATCAACACAGAAACAGGTGACATAGAAATGTATCACCTACGCCTGATTGTTGAAGCCGGTGAAGTAGAAGATGAAAGCCTTCAAATCGCGTTGGAAGATGCCCAAAAATTAGAACCCGACTACGCAGTGGGTGAAGATTGCATCCAGCAGGTTTTCTTGGACGATTTCGGACGTCGTAGCATCTTAAATGCTCGTCAAGCCCTCATGAGTCGTATCATCGAACTTGAAAAAGACGAACTTTTCAAAAAATACAAAGACAAGCGCGGTGAAATCATCACTGGCGAAGTTTATAATGTTTGGAAACGTGAAATTATGGTGCTCGACGATGACGGCAATGAATTGTCGCTTCCGAAAGACCACATGATTCCTCGCGATATGTACAAAAAAGGCGATACCCTCCGCGCTGTAATCCATGAAGTGGATATGGATAAAGGGTCGCCAAAGATTGTCCTTTCTAGAACCTCTCCAGAATTCTTGGAGCGTTTATTTGAATTGGAAGTCCCTGAAATCTTAGATGGCTTGATTACTATCAAAAAGGTTGTCCGCGAACCCGGTGAGCGTGCCAAAGTAGCCGTTGAAAGCTACGATGATCGCATCGATCCAGTGGGCGCTTGCGTAGGTGTAAAAGGTGCTCGTATTCACGGTATCGTTCGTGAGTTGCGCAACGAAAACATCGACGTGATCAACTTTACAACCAACACCAATCTTTATATCCAAAGATCGCTTCAACCCGCCGCGATTTCTCGCATAGAATTGAACGAAGAGAAAAACACTGCCGATGTATTCTTAGAGGCCGACCAGGTTTCTTTGGCCATTGGTAAAGGTGGACATAACATCAAATTGGCCGGCAAATTGTGCGGCTACCAAATCGAAGTGTACAGAATGGCCGCCACAATTTCCGATGAGGATGATGTGGATTTGGACGAATTTTTGGACGAAATCGATACTTGGATCATCGAAGAATTCAAGAAAATTGGTTTGGATTCCGCGAAATCTGTCATCAATGCCACAGTGGAAGATTTGATGAGAAGAACTGAATTGGAAGAAGAAACCATTATCGAAGTACAGAAGATACTTCGCGTAGAATTCGAAGACTAATTAACAATCAGCAAAGCCCAGTGAACCCCAAGGACACGGGGCTTTGAATAAGAAATAGTGGCGAACACATTGTTCAAAACACAAACCTTGGGAATTATTGTCAATAGAACTAATTTTGAAAGAAAATATGGCGGAATACCGTTTAGCGAAAGTAGCCACAGAATTGAATCGAAGTTTTCAAGCACTTGCCGATTTGTTAAATCAGCAAGGCTTCGATGTCATGCCCAAGCCAACAACTAAAATCACCGAAGATATGTATCAAGCATTACTTCGGGAATTCTCTGCAGACAAAGCTGCAAAGGATGAAGCCAAGTTGTTGAAAAGCAATCGCGATCCAAAACCCGCGGCAGTAATTCCAGTTGCTACAAAGCCCTCACCAGCAGTGGAGGTATTGGCCACAGTAGAACCCAAAGCTCTAACACCAGAACCCATTCCTCAAGAGAAAATGGCTTCAAAATTGGAGGAGTTGGCGGGTCCAAAAATTTTAAGGAAAATCGACATCGGTAAGAAAAAGACCGTTGAAGCGCCTCCAGTAAAAGAAGAAACGCCTGTTAAAGAAGTAGTGTTGAAACCTGTGGTTGTTGAAAAACCCATAGAAGTTCCTCCCGTTGTTGAAGCTCCGTCAACACCTGTTGTTGCAGTTGAAGTCGCAGACACAGTGGTTGAAACACCAGCAGCTCCGGTGGTTAAAACACCAGCAACCCCGGTGGTTGCTCCGGCTGCTGAAACGCTGGAAGACGATGACGTTGAAAAAATCAACACCAAATTCGAAACCCTCTCGGGTCCAAAAGTATTAGGAAAAATAAACCTTCCAACGCTTGCACCAACAGGTGTAAAGTCTTTGGCTGGTGAAGCCCGCGACGAACTACGCGAAAAACGCAAACGCAAACGCAAACAAGCTGGCACAGAAAAAGTGGCTGTGCAAGAACGCGTTCAGATTGCAGCACGCACAGCTACCCCAGATCCAAATCGCCCAGTACCGAAAGCGGAAATTACTAAGGAAGCCGTGCAACAAAAAGTGCGTAATACCATGGGGCAAATGGGAAATGCCGGTAAAACGCGTGGCATGAAGCAAAAGATCAAAGCCCGTAACAAAGAAGTACGTGCCAATGATCGCCGCGAAACCAACATCCGTAAAGAAAAGGAAAGTAAAATCCTTAAAGTAACCGAATTCCTTACAGCAAACGAATTGGCAACTATGATGAATATCAACGTAACCCAAGTAATCTCTACTTGTTTTATGTTGGGTGTTGTAGTTTCGATCAACCAGCGTTTGGATGCCGAAACCATTCAAATTGTATCAGACAATTTTGGATTTGAAGTAGAATTTGTTGATGCAGAATCTCAAATCGAAGCTGCAGATAACGAAATGGATAACGAGGCAGATTTGTTGCCGCGAGCTCCAATCGTTACCGTAATGGGTCACGTTGACCACGGTAAAACGTCTCTTCTGGATTATATCCGTAAGGCAAACGTAATCGCAGGTGAGGCAGGGGGAATTACCCAGCACATCGGAGCTTACGAAGTTTCTCTAGCAGACGGTAAAAAGATTACCTTCCTTGATACTCCAGGTCACGAAGCGTTTACCGCGATGCGTGCAAGGGGTGCTAAGGTAACAGATATGGCCATCATCGTAATTGCTGCAGACGATTCTGTGATGCCGCAAACTCGTGAAGCCATCGCCCACGCTCAAGCAGCAAACATCCCTATGGTGTTTGCCTTTAATAAAATCGATAAAGAAGGTGCCAACGCAGACAAAATCCGCGAACAGCTCTCCGCATTGAATATCCTTGTTGAAGATTGGGGCGGTAAATTCCAGTGTCAAGAAATCTCAGCGAAAAAAGGTCTTAACGTCGATAAACTGCTCGAAAAAGTTCTTTTGGAAGCAGAAATGATGGACCTAAAAGCCAATCCAAACAGAAGGGCTAAAGGAACAGTAATCGAAGCTACACAGGAAAAAGGAAGAGGTATTGTTTGTAGTATGTTGGTGCAAACGGGAACACTTCACGTGGGAGACCACGTTGTTGTTGGACCTTATTATGCCAAAGTACGTGCACTTTATAACGAACGAGGCGGGAAAATCGACAATGCACCACCAAGTACACCAGTGAAGATGCTAGGATTCTCCGATGCGCCTACGGCCGGTGATGCATATGTGGTATTTGCCGACGAAAGTGAAGCAAAAACATTGGCTAACAAGCGTTTACAATTGGTTCGTGAGCAAGGAATCAGAACGAAACGACATATTACATTGGATGAAATCGGCAGACGTTTGGCGGTTGGAAACTTTAAGGAATTGAAGTTGATCGTGAAAGGTGATGTGGATGGTTCAGTGGAAGCGTTGGCGGATTCATTGATGAAGTTGACAACGGAAGAAATTGCCGTGACTGTAATTTTCAGCGGTGTGGGTCAGATTACCGAAAGCGATGTATTGCTCGCTTCTGCGTCTGATGCGATTATAGTTGGTTTCCAAGTACGTCCTTCTGCAAAAGCAAAGCAAATTGCCGAAAACGAAGAAATCGATATCAGAACCTATTCTGTAATTTACCAAGCCATCGACGAAATAAAATTGGCGATGGAAGGTATGTTGAGTCCTGAAGTGGTTGAGAAAATTATTGGTAACGTGGAAATCCGTGAGGTGTTCAAAATCTCTAAGGTGGGTACAATTGCTGGTTGTTATGTGACCTCAGGTGTCATCGAACGCAAAGCAAAATTGCGCGTAATCAGAGATGGTGTTGTTATCCATACTGGAGAATTGTCTTCATTGAAACGTTTCAAAGACGATGTGAAAGACGTATCTAAAGGCTACGAGTGTGGTTTACAGTTAGACCGATTCAACGATATTGAAGTGGGCGATTACCTAGAAATCTTCAAAACTGAAGAGGTGAAACGTAAACTTTGATGATTTTTGGCACAGACATTGCTTTGTAAACAAAAAATAAACAATCATGAAAAAAACACTTACTCTTTTGGCCGCTGTTTTGGCTTTCGTGACTACCAGCTTTGCACAAACTGAAGATGGTGGTATCAAATGGGAAAAGAAATCACACGACTTCGGAACTATTAAAATGGGTCCAAAAGCTGATGTTACTTTCAAGTTCACAAATACTACCAAAGCTCCTTTGGTAATTACTTCAGCAAACCCATCTTGCGGTTGTACTGCTTCTGATTACACCAAAACTCCTATCATGCCCGGTAAAACTGGTGAGGTAACTGCGAGCTACGGTACAGACGGTCGCCCGGGTTTCTTCCAAAAATCAGTAAAAGTAACGTTCGATAACGGAACTACTACCGATTTGATCATCAGTGGTACTGTAAACACAGATACTGCTCCTGCTGGAAAAAGTAACGAATTGAAATAATGAGATTGTCATTGGGTTGGATATTGGGTCTTTGCACACTGCTTATCAGCAGCGCAAATGCTCAAGTAATCACTAGTCCTAACGATGTAAAGATTAAAAGCAGCAATGCGAGTATCAAATTTGAAACTACATCGCACAGCTTTGGAAACATCATCGAAGGACAGATTGCACGCTACGATTTTAAATTCGTAAATACTGGAACAGAACCTTTGATATTATCGAATGTCTCTGCCAGCTGCGGTTGCACAACACCCAAATGGCCACGCGAAGCCCTTGAACCTGGAAAATCAGCAATCATTACCGCTGAATACAACAGCCAAGGTCGTCCCGGAACCTTTACTAAAAGCATCTTTGTGAAAAGCAATGGCGGTGATCTAACACTTACCATCTCCGGTAATGTTGTGAAAGAACCCGAAAAGCCACGCTCTCCAATTATTATTAGATAATCTTTAAGACTGGCCTCGGCCAGTCTTTTTTTTCAGAAAGTACAGCTCCCACCCTTTAGGAAACCAAGCACCCCAATATCCAAATACAATTCTTGAAGCCATGAAAACCAAACAACCCTTCAATCGCTTTTTATTGGTCAATTTTCTGCTAGCATTTGTGTTCTCAAGTAGCACACTACTAGGTCAAGAAAAGAATTACAAGCCCGTTGAAGTACTGGGTAAAACCGTGGTTGAGGTCAACGCCAATCTAGGCGACATGGTTGAAGTGGTGTATTTGATTCGCAACAATTCCCTCGACGATTTTTATATTGCACAAGTTCAAACCGATTGCCATTGTGTGGAAGCCGTCTTCCCAAAATTGGTTCCCCGGAACACCATCGATTCTATCGTAGTCGTGCTCAACACCAACAATATTCCCCCGGGTACATTTACCAAAAAGGCCTATTTGGAAACTCCCGACGATAAAGTTGTTGAGTTAATAATTCAAGGCAATATCAAAGTGGTTAGACCCATTGTTAAACCCGGAACAAAACCCATCATTTACAAACCCGTTCATATTCGATTGAACAACAGCGAAGGCCCACGTTCCGCAGTTCAGTGGATTAAGACCAACCATGATTTTGGTTATGTTAACGCGCCAGAACCCGCTAGAACAAAGTTTAGAATCGAGAATCTAGGGCCTAAACCCATAGAAATCATTCTGGTTGAACCCGGTTGTAGCTGCACGATTTCCGAATTTACAAAGGGTGAAATTCTCCCCGGTGAATTTGGTGAAGTTACCGCGGCATTTACGACAAAAGGTGCATTCGGATACTTCAAAAAGTTCATTCGCGTTGATTTGAACGACGGACGGACGTATCAACTTTCGATTACCGGCAACGTAACGCCCGAGTAGTTCAAAGTGCCGCCTGTATGTAAAAAAACGACAGGAAACACGCCCGATTCTTTATCCAATTCCAAAGCATCAGATTCTTTCTGAGCAATTAACCAATCGTTTAACGCAAACAAAGCCTTACCCGTATAAATGGGTTCAAAAGCGATACCGTTACGAATACTTACCGATTGTACAAAGTCGTTTAGCGCACCGGTCGACTTGGCATAACCCCCAAATTCATAGCCTTCTACCCAAGATATTTCAGCATTATGGCGCTGGGCGAATTCCAATTGCTCTGTCAAATTTTTCAGGACAAGAATCGAATGAACCGCGACCTCATTTAGTACATTTTCATTCATCGCAGAATCAACCAAGGCTTTCCTCAAACCCACTGCCGTGGTTCCCGTGGCACTGGCATGAAAAATATGTTCGATCCGATTTCCTGATTTTTGCCAATCGTTAATCAAATCTCGGAAACCTATCAAACCCAAAGGTCCACTACCCCCTTCGGCAACCACAAACACATCCTCTGGAGTTAATGCCAACCTGACCAACACATTGTCCAACGCCGCCGCTTTATCTCTGTACAAAGCCCTAGAAACACCTTGTAACTCCATCCCGGCAGCCTTGGTAATATCCAAGTAATGATTTTGCATCTCCTCTTCGCCGCGTAAAATGCCAATGCATCTAAAACCCGCCGACTCAGCCGCCACAGCTGTAGCCACCAAATGATTGCTGTAAGCCCCGCCAAATGTCACCAAAATACGTTTGCTTTCGATATTTATCTGCGCCAAATGCCCAACCAGTTTCCGCCATTTATTTCCAGAAACGATGGGGTGAATCAAGTCATCGCGCTGAATCCAAACATCGCCGGCCGGCAAATGCAGCACCTGTAAACCAGGATGTAAATTCAGTGGCAGCGATGTCATCGATTGAGCCATTAAAAACCTCAACAATCTGTTTTTGAGAAAAAATTTACAGTCAAACGCAAATCCATGGAGTCCATTTCCAACAAAAATACAAACCAAACCCTATCTTTGAGACATCATTCGGGGTGCCTCCAAAAGAGCGCTGAGATTAGACCCGCCAACTTGATCAGGATAATGCCTGCGCAAGGAAATGTCACCGCCCCTTTGGCTGTGCTCCGGATGAAAAAACACTTCATCCATGAAAAAACACCTCATTTTCAGTGCGCTTATCTCCCTCATGGGCTTTTCGAACAGCATCCTTTCGGCACAACAAACCAACAGCGGTGCCAATTCCCCAGCCGACACTGCAATCGATGTAGAAACGATCGAAGCCGCCATGGTAAATGCCGTGAACCTAGGTAATCCACGTAGTAATATGAGCAGCGTGATGATTATCCAAAAAAAGGACCCCATCAACCAACAAAATTTGGGTCGCGATATCCCCTTCTTAACCCAATCCCTTACTAACGTCATCACCACATCAGATGCAGGAAACGGCATCGGCTATTCAGGCATTCGCGTCCGCGGGTCTGATGCCACCCGAACCAATGTCACCATCAACGGAGTGCCCATTAACGATGCCGAAAGTCAAGGCACATTTTGGGTCAACATGCCCGACCTAAGCTCATCCATAAACACCCTTTCGCTCACCAAAGGGGCGGGTCTTTCTACCCATGGAGCGGGCGCCTTCGGCGCCACGCTGGCCATCGGAACTGAAGGAAATAGCCCAGAACCCTACTACCAAATCGACCAAAGCCTAGGCAGTTACGGAACCCTCAAAACAACGCTAAAAGGAGCCTTCAAACCCATAAAACTATCGAACAAAGAAACCCTTTATATCAACGCCCGACTCAGTGAAATCATGTCAAATGGATTCGTTGATCGCGCAACCTCAAATCTCGTCGGCTATCAAACTTCCATCGCTTATGAAAAGAAATCTCTAAAACCTCAGCGCCGACCTACAACCCAATCCAGCACGGAACAACTTTCTGAGAACGATAAACAACCCAAAAAAATCAATACGGCCACCACCCAAATCAAATTCTTAGCCTTCGGTGGCCGCGAAACTACCTACCAATCCTGGTGGGGCGTGCCCATCGAAAAGTACAACATGAGCGAAAACGCGGATTCCACCAACCGCGCCGCACTCCAAAACCACTACCTCAGAAATAGCGGTTTCATGGGAGCAACCTACCGCAATGGCACCGATAGCGCCAACTTGTTCAACGCCAACCCCAACAAATACAATTATTACACCTACAAAAACGAAGTCGACAACTACCAACAACACCACCAACACCTATACCTCACGCACAATTACACGAGCAAAAAGAACAATCAAAAACAATTGGCCGCAACCATTTACCATACTTTTGGCACCGGCTATTTTGAACAATTTCGCTATGGCGATGCGTTTTCGAAGTACAATATCCGTCCTATCCGAATGGCGGGCGATACCAATTTAACTGTGCTACTGAGTGCTTCGGATTTGGTTCGCAGACGATGGCTAAGCAACAACCTCATTGGTGTGAATCTGCATCATTCGATCTCAAGTGGCAAAGACTGGTGGATTTTTGGACTGGGCGCGAACCAATATTACGGCAACCACTTTGGACAGGTGACCCAAATTCTGGCACTTCCAAACCCCTCTTTATTTAAAACGCACGAATACTATCGAGCCATCGGAAACAAATCGGATGTGAACGCGTTCATGAAATACAACCATCGGGTGGACTTTGGACGATACGATAAAACCCGGGGTAGTTTTTTTGCCGATTTGCAATTGCGAAAAGTGAATCACGTGGGGAGTGGGACCGACAACGACCTAAGAAACATTGATTTCAAGGGCAATTTCCTATTTTTTAATCCAAAAGCGGGATTCCAATTGCAGCATGCAACCCACCATCATATTACAGGATATATTGGCGTGGCTCACCGCGAACCGGCCCGCTCGGATTTCACCGACAACCCCAATGGCGCAGTTCCTCGACCCGAACGAATGATCAATGGCGAACTGTCTTACCTCTCTACATTCCCATCGTTGCCAACCTTAAATGGTAAAAGTCAGGACAACCACATCCGCATCAATGCATATTATATGCACTACAAAGACCAGCTGGTGTTAACCGGAGCAGTGAACGATGTGGGTACGCCATTGCGCAAAAACGTGGGTTTGAGCTACCGTCGCGGCTTAGAATTCGAAGGTCAGTATGTGTTATGGCAAAAGGATGTTTCTGTAGCCAATCACAGCCATTTCGACCGTCATTTTGTTCATTTGATTGGCAATTTATCGCTGAGTCAGAACATCATCCCTGAGTCTAAGGTCACTTGGCAAGATTACGGCACGGGGATTCCGGTTGATACAATTTACAAGAATGCCCCTATTGCCTATTCACCGAATATGGTTGCGGCTTTGGGCATAGAATCACAGTTCAAAAAATGGAATGTTACGTGGTTGAGCAAGTGGGTTGGACGTCAGTTTTTGGACAATACGGGCGATGTATCTCGCAGTTTAAACGCTTACAAATTCAGTGAAATGACCGTGAATTATACACACAAATTCCGGGGCGGCACTTCATTGGCACTCAAAGCTCAGTGCATCAATCTATTCTCCACGCGATATGTCAGCAACGGCTATACTTATGGCTACATGTACGGCTCTCGCGACATCACCCAGGAGGTATTTGTCTTCCCGCAGGCCCCCCGCAACTTCTTGGTTGGCCTCACTTGGCGATT
>JBEEMF010000029.1:0-26819 GCA_041192805.1 Bacteroidota bacterium
CCAAATTCGATGATGGCCGACTCGCTGTTTTCATCAAGTATGGTTTTGCCAAAAATTTCATTCTTTAATAATAGCCCCACAAAATTTGTAGTGAACGTAATGTTACTCCCGCCGCCAAGGATTCCAATATCGTTTCGTTTAAGTTGTTGTGATTGAAAAAGTTCTGTTAGTTGGTCTATGTGGGCGATAGAAATGAATTCACTCGCGGTTACATTGAATCCGAAAGTATTACATTCTATTAATGGCCAATTTTTTTGAATCAACATGGTTTTGATGCAGGGAATCGCGGCGAAGTTATTGAAGTTTACCATTTGTAAAGTGAATGATGGGGCTTATTATTGCATAATATTTATTTTTATGAGAAAAATTTTTACAGTTATCACAGCTTGTTTTGCGGTTTTTTCATTGCAGAACTTATCGGCTCAAGGATGTGTTGCCGTGCGTGGGTTTGGCGGATGCGGTGTTGCAGGTGGATCCGGTTTGGCGTTGGCGCCCGGTCAATGGCAAGTGGGTACAAACTATAGGTATTTTAAGTCGTTCCGACATTTTAAAGGGGATGAAGAACAGTTTGATCGTTTGGTAAAACAAACCCAAGTAATCAATCATTCCAATACGTTGGATCTTTCTGCCTCAATGGGATTGACCCTCCGCACCCAGTTGAACGTGAGTTTGCCTGTATCTTACACCGATCGGTCGAGTTATTATGAGCATGGCGGACAAACAACAACATTCCCTGGTGCGAGAAAAACCTCAACATCGGCCGGTATTGGCGATGCGAGAATTGGCATAAGTTCTTGGCTTTGGAATCCGGTGTCGCACACAAAAAGCAATTTGATGTTGGGTGTAGGACTGAAATTGCCCACCGGCAATTGGAACGTGCAAGACAGCTTTTACAATGTGTTGGTTACGGATCCGGTTTCTGGTACCTCATCGCGTCAGACCGTTTACCGTCCAGTTGACCAAAGTATTCAATTGGGAGATGGTGGCCTTGGCTTGTCTTTGGAATTGCAAGGTTTTTGGGAAATGGCCGAAGGGTTGTTCGCTTATGGAAATGCCTTTTATATTTTGAATCCTCGCGGGGTGAATGGGACGATGACCAACAGGAGAGCGAGCATTATGGTGCCAGGGAATCCTGTGGCGCAGGTTTTCACCAACGAATACATGTGTTCTGTGGCCGATCAATATGCGGCACGACTTGGGTTTTTATCACAATCGCAGTTGCATGGATTGTCGTTTTCGTGGGGTGTTCGATTGGAAGGCGTGCCAGTGCGGGATTTGGTGGGTGAGAGTTATGGCTTTCGCAGACCGGGTTATACCATTGCTGCAGAGCCGGGGGTAACGTACATGAAAGGCAAAACCACTGTAAATTTCAATATGCCTATTGCGATGTATCGCATTCGCAAACAATCTGTTACCGACAAAGAGGTGCAAGATGCCACCGGAGTTGCTAGAAATGGCGATGCGGCTTTCGCCGATTATTTGATCTCCCTTGGTGTTACCTATAGATTGTCGGCCCCTAAAGCCAAAGGTATCCTTTCGCATTAATTAGGTCGGCGGCCCTGCAGGTGGATTGAAAAAGTTTGTTGAGAAGCGTAATTTTAATAAATTTCCATCGGCAAGAGAAAACCTTTCCCACGCAGAAATGTTAAATGTAAACATTCGACCCAATGATTAATTTCCTAATTGTACTTCTCTTTTTCTTTCTCATGGAATTCGTGGCTTGGTTTTCACACAAATACATGATGCATGGCTTTATGTGGGTTTGGCATGAGAGTCATCACAAGCCCAGAAAAGGCAGGTTTGAACTCAATGATTTGTTTGGATTCATGTTCGCTTTGCCATCTGCTTGGTTGATTATTTTGGGCGCTGCAGATTACGATTGGAGATTTTTTGCGGGGTTGGGAATTGCGTTATACGGCATTGCTTATTTTTTGGTTCACGATGTTTTTGTGCATCAACGTGTAAAATGGTTGCGCGGCGCGAGATTGAGATATTTCAAGGCTATGCGACAGACGCATCACTTGCATCATGCGGTGCATACCAAAGAAGGTGCGGAAGCCTTTGGATTTCTATTTGTTCCAAAAAGATATTTAACTAAATACGGACGTGACTAAGTCAGTAACTATTGTTGGTGCGGGTCTCGGTGGCTTGTCAACAGCTCTTCGATTGAGCTACAAAGGCTATCAAGTAACCATCATCGAGAAGCAGGCTTTGCCGGGCGGACGTTTGCATGTGCTAAAGAAAGACGGTTTTACTTTTGATGTTGGACCTTCCTTCTTTTCGATGAGTTATGAATTCAAAGAACTGTTTGATTCTATCGGCGAGCCCATTCCATTTGAATTGAATGAGTTGAATCCGTTATATACGGTGAACATGGCGGGAAGTGATCGCGTGTTTCAGATCTACAAAGATTTGGACAAGCTGGCCAATGAATTTAGAGGGATAGAGGACAATTTCGAGGTGAAGGTGAGGGGCTATTTGAAAGGGGCGAAACAGATTTTTCACGATACGGAATACAAAATCATCAAGCGAAATTTCGATAACATCGTACAATATGCATTAAGTATGGCGACGGTGCCGATGAAGCATTTGCCGAAGATGTTTAGGACGTTTTGGGCGGAATTAGAGCGACATTTTGAGAGTGAAGAGGTGAAAATTATATTTTCATTGGTGGCTTTCTTTTTGGGTGCGACGCCCTTTAATACGCCAAGTGTATACAATCTTCTGAACTACACAGAGCTGGAGCACGATGGGTATTGGAATGTGAAAGGTGGGATGTATAAAATTGTTGAAGGCATCATAGGCTTGCTAGAGAAGAAGGGTGTGAAAATGATTTACAACACCGAGATTATGTCGGTACAGCATGAAGGTGGCAAAATGGTTTCAGTGACCAGTGCCGCTGGAGATGTATATATGTCGGACCTATTTGTAATCAACGCCGACGCGGCTTGGTTCCGAGGCAAGTTTTTGGATCGTAAAAAATATACCGAAGCGAAACTCGATAAAATGGAATGGACATTGGCGCCATTTACCATTTATTTGGGTGTAAAAGGAACCATTCCGGGTATTCATCACCACAACTATTTCTTGGGCGATAATTTTAGAGGCTATGCCGATACGATTTTCAGAAGCACTGTAGCACCGGAGAAACCTTATTATTATGTGAATGTGGCGAGCAAAAGCAACCCTGATTGTGCACCCGAGGGTTGTGAGAATTTATTCATTCTTTGTCCGGTTCCAGATTTGCGGGTGAAGCCGGATTGGAGCGATGCAAATAAATTGGTGGATGAGATTATTGAAGATTTAGGGAAACGCGTAAATTTTGATATCAAAAACAATATTCTCACGCAGGTTGTTTATACACCCAACGAGTGGCAGCAAATGTTTAACTTGTACAAGGGTAGTGGTTTGGGATTGGCGCACGGATTGAATCAAATTGGCGCGCTAAGGCCAGCGAATAAAGACGAAAAGCTCAACAATGTGTATTATGTTGGAGCCAGTACTCACCCTGGAACAGGATTGCCTATTGTAGTCATCGGCTCTCGTTTAGTAACGGAAAGGATTATAAATGAGCATTAAGCTATTTGATGAAACCTCTATCGCGATGAGTCGCAGATTGGCGCTGAATTACAGTACCAGTTTCTCCTTGGGCATCAGGTTGTTATCAAAAGAATGTCGATGGGCGATATTCTCCATTTACGGTCTAGTGCGCGTGGCGGATGAAATCGTTGATACATTCCACGGTTACAATAAAGAACAGCTGCTGATGGACTTTAAAAGTCAGACCTATCGAGCGATGGAAGAGGGGATTAGTACCAACCCGGTTTTACATGCGTTTCAGTTGGCGGCGAATCAATATGGCGTTGGGCAGGAACTCATAGAGCCTTTCTTTAATTCGATGGAAGAGGATTTGGATACGAGTTCTCACAATGCCCAGAGTTATTCAGAATATATATACGGAAGCGCAGAGGTAGTTGGCTTGATGTGTTTGAAGGTTTTTTGCAATGGCAATAAAGAGCAGTACAATCATTTGGTGCCTTTTGCAAGAAGTTTGGGTGCGGCTTTTCAAAAGGTGAATTTCTTGCGTGATATCCGTTCCGATGTGGAAGAGCGCGGTAGAGTATATTTCCCAGGGGTTGATTTTAATCAATTTTCCGATTCGGACAAATACGGAATAATTCAAGATGTAAAAAACGACTTTGCCCACGCTTATCAAGGCATCGTTCAGCTTCCGGTGGGTTGCCGATTGGGTGTTTATACTGCCTACATTTATTATTTGAAACTGCTCGAAAAAATTGAGCGTACTACTGCGGTCGATATTCTAGAAAGTCGCGTCCGCATTCCAAATACTCAGAAAATTGCCCTGTTGGCCCAGAGTTTTGTGAAGGAAAAGTTGATGGGTGCTTAACCAAACAACCAACCAAATACCTCGTCGATTCGTCCAAAGGAATGCACTTTAATTTTGCCTGTATGTTCTTGGTTGAATTTGTTGTATTTCGATATTACGATGTCTGTAAATCCTAGTTTTTCTGCTTCGGCTATGCGTTGCTCCACGCGCTGAACCGCACGAACTTCGCCACTAAGGCCCACCTCGGCCGAGAATACGCATTTGGGTGGAAGGGGTTCTGAATAGAAGCTGCTCATGATGGCCGCCATCAAACTCAAGTCCAATGCTGGATCTTCCAGTCGGAGGCCGCCGGCGAGGTTTACAAATACATCTTGCTGACCTAATTTAAATCCACACCGTTTTTCCAATACTGCGAGCAGCATGTTTAGCCGGCGGAGATCATATCCCGTAGCTGATCGTTGCGGCGTTCCATATACCGCTGTGCTCACCAAGGCTTGGGTTTCTAAAAGCAAAGGCCTAACTCCCTCAAGTACGGCCGCAATGCCAATGCCAGAAAGAACTTCTTCGCGTTGGGCAAGCCAAATTTCGGATGGATTTTTAACGCCTTTCAATCCCGCGCCATGCATCTCGTAAATGCCCATTTCTTGCGTGCTGCCAAATCGATTTTTTAAGGTTCTGATGATTCGATATGCATGATGCCTATCGCCCTCAAACTGAAGTACCGTATCCACCATGTGTTCCAAAATCTTCGGTCCCGCAAGGTTGCCGTCTTTTGTGATATGTCCAACAAGGAAAACGGGGACGTCATTTTCTTTGGCAAACTGTAACAATTGACCGGCACATTCTCTGATTTGCGAAACGCTTCCCGGAGTGGCATCGAGTTGGTCGCTGTAAAGGGTTTGTATAGAATCAATTATGAGTAGTTCGGGTTGGTCTTTTGTAAGGACATCTTTTATGTTCTCTAACAGTGTTTCGGTGAGTATTTCGCAAGTGCTATCGCCAAAGCCAAGTCGTTCCGCCCGAAGTTTAATTTGCGTTTCACTCTCTTCCCCAGAAACGTATAAGGTTTTGGCTGTGGTTTGCAGCGCGATTTGTAATAACAAGGTACTCTTTCCGATGCCTGGTTCACCACCCAAAAGCACGACTGCTCCCGCAACAAGTCCGCCACCCAATACCAAATTGAGTTCTTCATCGGGTAGGATCAACCTTTCACTTTGGTTGGCTTGGATTTGGTTCAGTGGTTTGGGTTCGGCAATTTTCCGACCGCTTTTTTTCCAAGCGGTGGTTTGTTTTGTGGGTTTGATTTCCTCAATAAATGTATTCCATTCGCTGCAGCCAGGACATTTTCCGATCCATTTGGGGCTTTCGAATCCGCAGGATTTGCAAAAAAATGTAGTTTTGGCTTTGGTCATGGTCGTTGTTGTGTGAATTACCCGCGTTTGATTGTAAAAAACGCAAGTATACAAAGAAATAAGCATGGTAAATCGGTAAAAGTTTCGTTAATTTTGTAGGGTTATGGAAAAAAGCTTGAACGACATTGTAACCATCTACGCGGAGGCGACTCCAAACCCTGAAAGTATGAAGTTTGTGGCGAACAAAATGTTGCTACCAAACGACAGTGCTGATTTCCGCAATGCGGAAAAGGCTCAAGAGGGTGGTGCATTGGTGAAAGCATTGTTCGAAATGCCATTTGTTAAGGGCGTTTTTATCATGAATAACTTTGTGAGTATCACAAAGAATGAAGATTACGAGTGGTTCGATTTGATTCCGGATTTGAGAAATTTCTTTACCGAATGGATTGAGCTAGGCAAAGAAATTGTGGCACCAAAAATTTCGTTATCGCCAGAACAGGAAACAGAAATTGAACGTAAAATTCGTCAGCTTCTTGAAGACCATGTTCGCCCAGCGGTTGAAATGGACGGCGGTGCGATTGATTTTAAGAGCTTTATCGATGGCGTAGTTACGGTGCAAATGAAAGGCAGTTGCAGTGGTTGTCCGAGCAGCACAATGACGTTGAAGGCGGGGATTGAGAATTTGCTTAAGCGAATGGTGCCAGAAGTAGTTGCGGTTGAAGCGGAAGCGGTTTAAGTTTTAGATAGTATTTTTTTCTGAAGGAATTTTATTCACTCATTTGCAGTGATTTGTAGATTCCATTTGGCTTTCACGCTTTTTTCGGACATATTTGCCATAGTTGATTTTATAACAAAAAAAATATGACATCTATTATCGAAAAACCTGATCCCAATTTTAATTCACTTCACGATTTTTACTTGAATTCAGCGCATAAAATTCACAGCCCAGATCGGGCCGTGATGTTTTATAAGGAGAATGGGACATGGGAGCAGTTGACCTATCAGGATATTTTGGATGGCGTTGATCAATTGGGTGCCTATTTCATGGAATTGGGCTTGCAAAAAGGCGATCGCGTTGCTCTGATAATGGATAATTGTCCGGAGTATTATGTAATCGATCAAACCATTCAGAAGTTAGGGTTGGTGAACGTCTCTGTTTACCCAACATTGACCGGTGAGGAAACAGCATATATAATAAACGATAGCAGTAGTAAGGTTTTATTCGTTGGCAATGCCTTTTTATTCAAGAAGTTCAAGAAGGTGGAAGGCGACTGTAGTACAGTAATGAAGGTTATTGCTATGCCAAAGGATTTGGATCAAGGGGAGAAATTTACGGATTATACTTCGGTATTGGTTGAAGGGGAGGCCTTGAAGGATAAATATGCATCGGCGATAGCAGAAAGATACGCATCGGTGGTGAAGACGGACTTGTCGACGTTGATTTATACCAGCGGAACAACAGGGATGCCTAAGGGAGTGATGCTTACGCATTATAATTTCATGAGCAACTGTTATGATGCCAAAGATTTATGTCCGGCCATTACTTCGGATGATTTATACTTAAGCTTTTTGCCGTTGAGTCACGTTTTTGAACGATTGGCCACGATGTATTTGAGTACATATATGGGTGCGCAGGTGGCGTTTGCCGAGAACATCGACAAAGTGGCACAGAACATTCAAGAAATGCGTCCTACATTGATGGCCGCGGTGCCTAGGCTTTTGGAGCGTGTCCACGATAAAGTATATAAGAGTGGTACGGAAAAAGGGGGTCTAAGTGCGAAGATTTTCTTATGGGCACTAAGAGTGGGTGGAGAAGCAAGGGTGAAGCGCGACGAAGGCAAGATGGTAGGTCCATTGTTGGCGATACAGGTTGCCATCGCAGAGAAATTGGTTTACAGCAAGATCAAAGCGAAAATGGGCGGCCGATTAAAAATCTTTGTCAGTGGGGCCGGTGCATTGCCAGTGCATGTGGGTGAATTTTTCGCCAATTTGGGCATGCGGGTTCAGGAAGGCTATGGTTTGAGTGAGACGAGTCCGTTGGTGACGGTGAATGAGTTCCATCGACAAGTATATGGTACGGTGGGCAGGGTAGCACCAAGGCAGATGGTCGCGATTCAAGATATCGAAACGAAAAAAATATTGGCCACGCAGACTTACGATACGTTTGAGGCGAATTACGCGAGTGAAGAAGGGGAGATTTTGGTAAAGGGTCCTAACGTGATGCAGGGTTACTGGAATCGTCCGGAGGCAACAGCAGAGGTGTTTGATGCGGAAGGCTGGTTTCATACGGGTGACATCGGAAAGTTTGATCGCGGTTATTTGCGGATTACGGATCGCTTGAAGAATATGCTAAAGACCTCATTGGGAAAGAATATTTATCCTACGCAGATCGAGAATGTATTGCTGCGCAGTCAGAAATTGGAGCAGGTATTTATCATTGGTGATAAAAGGGAGTTTTTGACAGCCATCATACACCCTAGTATGGATGAGTTGAAATCGGCATTTGGCGGGCGTAAAGACTACTTTGAAGTGTCGGATCCATTCATCCAGGACGAAGAAATCAAAAAGTGGATGCAGGAGGACGTGAAGAAGCTAAGTGAGAATTTGGCTAAGTTTGAGCGTATCAAGGACTTTATTGTAAAGCGTGAACCGTTTAGCGTTGAGGCAGGGGATTTGACCATTACTTTGAAGATCAAGCGTAAGGTGGTGATGGAAAAGTACGCCGACGAGATTGAAGCGATGTACGCTTAAGTATTCTTGGGGTCAATTAAAACAATCTAATCCATACGTAAAGGATCAAGAAGAATCCTAGTTGAATGAAATACATGGCGCCAGCCATTTTATTTCTTTGTGGCTTTGTGCTGAGGTGCAATAGCAGATGCATCAGAAGAGATGCGATAAACCAAGCGATATAGTTTTGCGATGGGATTTTGCTGTTGTCCCAGTGCCAGAAATCGTATCGCATGGCCACAGGCTCCAAAAAGAAGTCGTACAATGTCATCATCGCTGCGCCAAGGAAAGAGGCAGCGTAGGGGTTGTTGACGCGCCCAGCGAGAAGACTTGACGTAAAGAATATGAGTGCTGCCCAATTGAGACCGATGAGGTAGGGGACACCTTGCCAGCCTCTGCCTAGTGTATGTCCGTAATGGTAGCTACCGAAAATACTGCCTGTTTTTACACCCGCGTATTCTAGTAGGAATCCTAAGATGCCAACGGTGATGATGATTGCTACGTGTTTGGCTTCCCATTTTTTGTGAAAAATCCAAGAGAATACAAATGCTGCAATGAGATTATATGGGGTAAGCCAAATAAAAGTAGGTGTAAGTGATGGAATCATGAAGCCCAAAATCCCAACAAAATAGATGATGGCAACCAAGGTGATGAATCGATTTTCAACGTTGTTCATGGCCCTGCAATTTAGTTGTGGATGTCCGCAACTGCAAATTGAATGGGGTAAATATTACGTCGAAAGTGGTAATGTGTAACGGTTGGTCGTTGACATACATAGTCGGTTATTAAAATTACCTAAGATTCACCTAACATTGATTAAAATTCGGTAATTGTAACAAAACACCTTGGTTTTATTGGGCTCTGTAACTATTTGTTTTTGAGTTCGTTATTGAAGGTTAGATGAATGTTAGGTTTTTTATTTTTGTTCTAGCGGCGGTATGAAAAAAAGCAATTGTGGGTTTTTGGTGGCTTTTTTTTGAAATTATGCTGACATAGAAACGACAAAAAACATAAAAAAGGTGATTTTTTTTGCACATTTTTTCTCACATTTTTGATAAAATGTTAGATTTTTAAACAACTAAATAATTGATATTCAATTACTTGTCTATTTTGAGTTAAAAAATCACTTTTTTTTGCATTTTTTTTGGTTTTTGTGATTTCACCTATATATTTGCATCACACTTAATAGAAAATAAAAAAAATGAAAAAAATCACTTTCGCCGTTGCCGCTTGCGCTATGTTCGCATTTGCTGCTTGCTCTAACTCAGCTGACACTGCTGCTGCTGATTCAACTGCAACTGATTCTACATTGGTAGATTCTTCTGCAACTGATTCAACTGTTGCTGATTCAACTGCAACTGATTCAACTGCTGCTGCTCCTGCTGCTGAAGCTCCTGCTGCTCACTAATCAGTTTTTTAACAAGAAAATTCAAAAGGCGTTTGGAAACAAACGCCTTTTTTTTTAACTTTGTTGCAATGAAACGCTTTTGGGCCATAATGATCATGATTTTTGCAATGTCTTTTGGCAGTGTGAAACTCAGTGCTTCTGCGGATTTGCCACCAGCAAGCGTAGTGGATTTGGGTCCCACGTTCAGCATCAATCCAAACCCAGTTTCTGGGACTTTTTTCTATGTAAACTTAAATTTTACCGAAGCGCAGTATCCGGAAGCGGTAATAGTTATCAACGATATTTTAGGGAAAGTGGTTTTTTCTTACCCAATCAGAAAATCTGATTATGCCATTTCACAAATTCGTGTCGATTTGAGTGACGCGATGTTGGACAAAGGAGTTTATTTCCTTCAAATCAAAAGTGGCGATGCCACCAAAACATTGAAATTGGCTATCCGCTAATTTGTGTCGTTCCCCATTAAACCTTCTTCTCCCCGCCATGTTTCCTTGATGAAGCGTTCAATTCTTGCGCTTTGCTTGATCTTGCTACTTGTTTCATTTTTTCAGTATTTTGATGTTTTGCATTGGTCGATGCTCACACCCTTCGGCCCCAATCTATCAGACTGTAGCATTCGACCGCACGATGCGCACGCAATTTTGGCCCAATTTTTTGGCGCGTTTTTGCATGGAAATTTTGAACATTTCTTGGGTAACGTCACTTCGTTATTGGTATTGTCGGTCCTGTTTATTCTTCAATTCCCACGACATTGGTTCAAGTTCTGGATATTGCAACATTTACTGTCGACGATTATCCTTTGGTGGCTTGGTGATGCCAATTCATCCCACATTGGCGCATCATTGTGGGTGTATGCATTTTCCTTTTTCTTGATTACCACGGGGGTCATTCATCGCGATAAAGCTTCGCTTTCGGTGATGTTTATGGTGTTTGTGTGGATGGGCGGATTTATATGGGGATTGCTTCCTATCGATCCGAAGGTGTCATGGGAAGGACATATTGCTGGATCTGTGGCCGGAATTATTTTAGCACTTACACTGGGATTGCGATGGAAGGAGCGTCGAACCAATCGTTTGCCAGCCCCTGAAGATCCATATTTACAATTTGATGTGAATCAGAGCGATTCATAGGAATTCACCTCGATTTATAGAAATCCAACAGAATTCATCGGACAAATTATCGCAATGTCCTTGTGATTTTAGAGTCTTTTAGAACCAAAGCAGAATACCTGCAATTGTCGCGCTTAAGTAATTTGCCAAGGTTCCGCATATCAATGCCTTGAAACCCAATTTTGCCAGGTCAGTTCTACGCGAAGGCGCTATTTTTCCAATCCCACCCACTTGTATTGCGATTGAGCTAAAGTTCGCAAATCCGCACAAGGCAAAGGTTGCAATTACTACGCTAACTGGCTGTAGGGTGTTCGCCACTTCCTTCAAATGCAAATATCCAACGAACTCGTTCACCACGAGTTTTGTGCCCATTAAGCCTCCTACAGTATGGATATCCTGACTCGGAACGCCCATCACGTATGCGAAGCCCGAAAATACATAGCCCAACATGCTCTCTAAGGTTAAGTGTGCTCCCCACAGGTTGCCAATGCTAGCAAGTAAATAATCACACAAGTAGATCAATGCCAAGAAGCCGAGTAACATGGCTACAACGTTCAAAGCGACGCCTAAGCCTTCTGATGCTCCTTGAGAAATAGCGTCGAGTAGATTCGCATTTTCTTTTTTGACCTCTAATTTAACAGTTCCAGCAGTTTCACTGACTTCGGTTTCAGGCCAAACAATCTTTGAAATCACCAATGCTCCCGGTGCGGCCATGATACTCGCAGCGAGCAAACTCGATGCATCAATGCCCATTTGGATGTAGGTAGCCATTACTCCGCCGGCAATACAAGCCATAGAACCCGTCATCGAAGCCAATAATTCGCTATTCGTCATTCCTTTTACGTAGGGTCCAATCATCAGCTGTGCTTCAACCTGACCTACAAAGGCGGAGGAAATATTGCTTAAGGCTTCGCTGCCACTAACGCGCATCGTATAGTGCATCCCTTTGGCAATCTGTTTGATAATCCACTGTAAAATCCCCAAGTGATAGAATATTTTGACCAATACCGCAATGAAAATGATGGTAGGCATCACACGGAAAAAGAAGATAAAATTCTGTCCGAACACCTCCTGCATTTGAGAATCGCGTGCCAACGGTCCAAAAATGAACTCAGCACCTTTATCGGAAAATTGAAGCAGTTTTTGTACGATTTTACCTAGGAATCCGAAAACAGATTTGCCCACGGGGGTCTTTAAAATGAAGACGGCAAGTATCACTTGTATGAGCAATCCCACACCCACGGTGCGATAGTTGATTGCCTTTCTGTTGTTTGAAAGGAGGAAGGCTAGGGCCAGTATGGCAATGATTCCGATAAATCCAATAAAATGCATCGCGGCAATAATACAACTATTTGCTGTAACCTAGGCCCACTTCAATGCTATCGATGAGGGCGTGAATGACTTTGATATGAATTTCTTGCGCGCGATCAGCGAATTCTGACTGCGGGGCGCGAATTTCAACATCACACAACGAGGCCATTTTGCCACCGTCTTTACCGGTTAACCCGATCACAACCATGCCTTTGGCTTTGGCAGCCTGCATTGCATTCACCACGTTGATGCTATTTCCGCTGCTGCTGATTCCCAATAAAACATCGCCTTTAGAGCCTACGGCCTCTACATAACGCGAAAAGATTTGGTCGAATCCGTAATCGTTTCCTACACAGCTGATATGACTCACATCGCTGATGGCAATGGCCGCAATTCCAGGTCGGTTCGCACGATATCTTCCCGTGAGTTCTTCTGCAAAATGCATCGCATCGCAATGACTTCCGCCGTTACCGCAGGAAAGGATCTTGCCTCCCGCTTGCAGTTGGGTGATCATTGCATTGGCCGCTTTTTGTATGTTTTGCATTTGCTCCTTATCGGCCGCGAAGGTTTTTAAGGTCTCTAATGCTTGCTCAAAGTGTGATATGATGCGATTCATGACTTCTGAATTATTTACGCTTGTTAAATTCTGAAGTTCCATTTTTTAGGAACTCCACAAAGGGGTCGACATTGAACTGGAAATGATCGGCACCCAAAGCAGGTTGTAGCAAGTTCTCATTTTGGTCTAACAAACAGTATAAGGGCTGGGTGGTTTTGCCGAAATAAAGTTCTTCAATGAAAGCATTCTTATCGCCGAGGCGGGTAATCTTTTTGCCATCGGGTGTGGTAAAGCATTGGCTGCTTGGCAATTTTATTTTTTTATCGTCTACATAAAGTGAAACGATGACGTAGTCTTTTTTGAGGATGGCTAATACGGCTTCATCAGACCAAACTTTTTCTTCCATTTTTCGGCAGTTTACACAACCATGTCCGGTGAAATCAATGAATAGAGGTTTTTTCAATTCTTTTGCAGCGGCCAAGGCCTCATCGTAATCGTAGTAACCGACCAATCCATGAGGGATGTGCAGTTCGTTGGCATAGGACGGGGTAGTTGTGATATTGCCTTCTCCATGAGCGCCGCCTTTGATGTTGCTATTGAAGTCTTGGGTGCTCAACGGAGGTAAATATCCTGCCAATCCTTGGAGCGGGGCACCCCATAATCCGGGTATCATATAGGCAACAAAAGTGAATGTGGTAATTACTAGTCCCAAGCGAGGTACGCTGAAATATTTGACTTCACTGTCGTGCGAGAATTTGATTTTACCCATCAAATACAATCCCATGAGGGTGAAAATGACAATCCAAATACTGAGATAGATTTCGCGGTCGAGGATTCCCCAGTGGTAAGTTTGGTCTGGGATGCTCAAGAATTTCAGGGCAAATGCGAGTTCTACAAATCCTAAAACAACTTTTACGCTATTCAACCATCCGCCGCTTTTTGGTAGGTTGTTTAACCATGATGGGAAAAGGGCAAGTAATCCGAAGGGCAATGCGAAGGCCAATGAGAAGCCAAACATTCCGATGATAGGCCTGAGCTTATCGCCGTGTACCGCCTCAACCAAAACCGTTCCTACGATGGGTCCTGTGCAAGAAAACGATACCAAAGCGATGGTCACCGCCATGAAGATTGCACCGGTGATTCCTCCTTTGTCGGCTTGCTGATCTACCTTATTGACAATCCATGATGGCAAAGTGATTTCGAAAGCGCCAAAAAAGCTAGCGGCAAAAACGATAAATATCAACGTAAAGAAAATGTTGGGGATCCAGTGGGTGCTGACAAAGTTTACGGCGTTAGAGCCGAAGGTCATGGCGACAATTGTGCCGATGATTGTATAAAAGCCGATTAAGCTGATTGAGAAAATGGCGGCATCGCGCAAAGCGATTTTTCTATTGTTGTTTTTGATAAAAAATGAAACCGTCATCGGAATCATTGGGAATACGCAAGGAGTAAGCAATGCGGTAAGTCCGCTCAAAAAGGCAAGGATAAATAATCCCATGAAACCTTCGCTTTTTTCTTCGCTGGCCATGCCATTGAAAGTTTTAGCAGCAACCGATTTTCCGCTGCGGTAGGCAGGTTGATCGGGGTTGGCGTCGGTATTGGGGGTAACGGCGATCTGACTAGAATCGTTGTTTTGCGCAGCGACATCAGAAGGATTTGCGGCTTCGGTATTTGGGGTGGCGATGGGGTCTGCGGCCAAAGTTGGGCCACTAACTGTTAATGTAGGGGTATTGATTTTCTGATCCCGAATATTATCGCACCCGCTTTCATTACAAATCTGACCGTTAAAAATTAATTCAATGCCATTGCCTGCAATTGAGCTTAACACTTTGATTTTCTGGCGGAATTCACCTTTGCCAACAAATTCACCGGTGCTGCAATTCCAGATATCGGTTTCTTTCACCATGTGGTCGCCCACGCCATAGAATTTCCCAACTAATTGATAGGAAGCATTCGGAGTAAAGTCGAAACTTGCACGAATTGGACCATCATCTTCTGGGCAATCGCTTTTTTCACTGTATACGTGGAAGCCTTTTGCGACATCAAATCGAACAATAATTTCAATGATATCACCGGACTTGGCGGTGGTTTTTGAAAAGGTTGCTACAAACTTGGGCTTGGGAAAGCCGGCGGCAGAGATTTGCGAAACGGCTAAAATTGTTAGGAGCGTTAATAGAAAACGTTTTAACATGGTATGTACAAATTTCGGGATTTATCGGCGAAAATTTACACGGTAGTTCACATTCCTTGGATAATTTGATTCTTGGGTCATTGATTGCATTGCTTAGGTTTGTTTTTATGAAATTGAACAGGATACTGTGCGGGCGTTTAATTCCCTTTATGATGCTGTTGGCATTGCTGATTTCATCAGATTTAAAAGGCCAGTTGATTAGTACGCGCGAGTACATCGACTCGTTTAAGGTCGTTGCGATGCAAGAGATGCGAATGCATGGCGTTCCTGCCAGTATTACCTTAGGTCAGGGCGTTTTAGAAAGTGCTAGCGGCAATAGCAAATTGGCAAAAAATTGTAACAATCACTTTGGAATCAAATGCAGAAACAATTGGACGGGTACTTTTTGTTTGGCCGATGACGATGCAAAAGATGAGTGTTTTAGGGGGTATCCTTCGGTTTATGAAAGTTACCGCGACCATTCTTTGTTCCTAAAAAATAGCAAACGATATTTCCCTTTGTTTGAGTTGAGTGCTACGGATTATAAGGGTTGGGCGATAGGATTGCGAGAGGCGGGTTATGCTACCAATCCAAGTTATTCAAATATTTTAATCGGGGTGATCGAAAAGTATCATTTGGGTCAGTTTGATAGTATGGTGGTTATGAGTGATGATTATGTGATTCCATCTGATGGCAATTCCAATGGCACGCCTGGAGGTGGGAATACCCCTTTGGCCGGTGTTTCTGAAGTCAACGGAATTCAAGCGATTATAGCCAAGCCCGGCGAAACCCCTGAAGCGCTTGCAGCGAGATATAACATAGGGATTTGGCAGATTTACAAGTACAACGATATCGAAAAAGGACAAATGTTAAATCCCGGTGAGATCATCTATTTAAAGCCCAAAAGACGTCGTTCTACTGAAACCAACCACCTAGTAAAACCCGGCGAAAGCATGCGTGAAATATCGCAGCAATACGGTGTAAAGGTGAAGCATTTGTATAAGTTAAATCGCTTGGAACCCGGTGAAGAGGTGCAGCCTGGGGAAGTATTGAATTTGCGTTCTCAACGATCCAACCCACCCACCACTTTAATTCCTGGTAGCGACACCGCCAGTAGAATGCAAACGGCAAAACCAGTTGATTATCGCAAGTTCATGAGCAATGATGTATCGCCAAATGGAAAACCGATGGATACGTATCACTTCGTGGAATCCGGAGAGACTTTGTATTCGATATCCAAAACCTATGGAGTCACGGTGGAGCAGATTCGTTTTTGGAATACTTTGTCGTCCAACCAAATCAATGTCGGACAGCGATTAAAGGTTCGTTCAACCAATTAATTTTCGTTTCTTTTCAATAAATAGTGGATCGAATTTCCCATATTCTGTTGTAAAACGAGGGTTTGGTTTGATGCGAAATGTACCGCTGAATCAAATTCGCCTTCGGGATGGTAAATACTCAATAATTCGAGGTCGTTCTGCACCGATACCTCCAAACCCAGTTGCTCTAACGCCTTAACCAAAGGATTGTGTTTGTTTTCCTTGTTGTCGATTACGCATCGGAATACAATGGCGCTATTCTGCATCAAATTGCATCGCACTTTATTTTCCGACAAGGCTTGGAAGATTTGTTTTAGGTGGTCTTCGGCGATGAAAGTGAAGTCTTTTGTGCTGATTTCCAGTAGCAACTGATTGTCTTTGTGTATTTTACATGCAACTTCGATTCTGGAATTCTCATCGCTCACTTTGGTTCCAGGCGCGGTTGGATTCAAAAACGATCGAACAAATAAAGGAATGTAGTTGGCCTTGAGGGGTTGAATTGTTTTGGGGTGGATCACCGAAGCTCCGTAGTAGGCCAATTCTATCGCGTCGTTGTATGTGAGCGCTGGAATCAATACCGCATTTTCGAACTTTTTAGGGTCGGCATTCATCACACCGGCCACATCCTTCCAAATGGTGATGCTATCGGCGCCCAAAACGCTTCCAAAAATGGCAGCGCTGTAATCGGAACCTTCTCTGCCTAGTGTTGTGGTTTCCCCGCTCTTTCCGCTGGCGATAAAACCTTGGGTAATGACCAAATTTGTCTTTGTGATGGGCATTAAATCGGATTTGATCAATTCTTCGGTTTCTTTCCATTGAACCCTAGCATCCCGATGCCGAGAATCCGTAATGATGAATTTCCTCGCATCGATCCATTGATTTTCAATTCCTTGCGACAAAAGATACTTGCTCACGATTTTGGTGGCTATCAATTCCCCGTAACCAATGATTTGATCGTATAGAAAATCGTAATCATCCTGAGCACTTGGGCTATCAACAAAGTTCTCTAGCTCCAAATACAAGTTTTTTATGTCGCTTACACCAAATAAATTGCTCGATTCAAATAGTTCTGCAAGGATGCCATTGTGATAATCAAAAACTACTTGTAATGCCGTTTTTACTTGGCCGGTATTGTGATATTTGTGGTGAATTACCGACTCTAACGCATTGGTAGTCTTTCCCATAGCGCTAATTACCACCAGCACGTCGTTGGATTCATTTGCGGTAAGGATGGAACCCACATTTTTTACTCCTGCAGCGTCTTTTATGGAGGCACCTCCAAATTTGAAAATTCTCATGGATGTGTTAGTAGTCGTTTAATTGGGGTTTTTGTTGTTGTTTTGCAAAATAAATACCATTTGTTGTTAAAGTAGTCATGTCCTATTCTAAAGTTATCACCCTCGAACAGTTTATTGTTGATCAGCAGTCGCTGTATAAAGACGCCCAAGGTTCTTTAAGTAAGATTTTTAGGTCGTTGGAGCTTGCAGCTAAGATGGTGAATCGCGATGTTCGCAAGGCGGGTTTGGTTGATATTCTTGGTAATCAAGGGTCTACGAATATTCAGGGCGAGGAGCAGAAGAAGTTGGATATCATTGCAAACAATATTTTTATTGCCAACCTTGAGAGAAGTGGTGAGGTTTGTATGATTATCTCTGAAGAGAACGACGATGTGTATTACGTTGAAGGTGCTGAAAATGAGAAATATGTGGTGGCAATGGATCCTTTGGACGGTAGTTCTAACATTGATGTGAATGCGAGTATTGGGACCATTTTTTCGGTTTACAGTCGCAAAAACCCAATGGCTGCCCCAAGTATCGATGACTGTTTACAAAAAGGTAAGCATCAGGTGGCTGCGGGATATTTTATTTATGGCTCTAGTACGATGTTGGTTTATTCAACAGGCGTGGGCCTGAATGGATTTACGTTGGACGATGGCATTCAGGAATTTTGCTTGAGTCATCCCAATATTCAAACGCCAGCAGACGGAAAGATATTTAGTGTGAACGAAGGGAATTTTGAGGATTTCCCAGCGGGTGTTCAAGCGTATATCAATTATTGTAAGACGAAGGATAAATCAACGAGCCGACCTTATTCTGCGAGGTATATTGGGTCATTGATCGCCGATTTTCATAGGAATTTATTAAAGGGCGGTATCTTTTTCTATCCTCCCACCGAGAAGACACCCAATGGCAAATTGCGTTTGATGTATGAGTGTAATACGATGGCGTTTTTGGTTGAACAGGCCGGTGGCGCTGCGAGCACTGGAACTGAGCGAGTTTTGGATGTGAAGCCAACGGAATTACATCAGCGTGTGCCTTTGTTTATCGGCTCTAAGAATATGGTGGATTTGGCTGTGGCGATGCTTAACGAAGAGGCTACGACTGCGGTTCTTGCATAATCATTTGCAGGATGTCTAGCGACTTCAATGTTTTGCCAGGAATGGCGTGAATTTCTAAGTACTGTACTAATTTATTGACGAGGCTCCTTCTTTGTTTGGACGGTAGCGTGAAATCGTTGTTGATGGAAATTTCTTCGAGTGCGGTACACAATTCCCCGTCGATCATGTTGGAAGGAACGCTCTTTGATGTGGCAGGCATCCCCGATAAAATATCGAAACCAATTCGTTTCGTTTCTTGTGTGATTTGAATGCCGTGACCGGTGACATTGCAAAATTTATATAAAAATTGAATCGGTAAAATCGGTAAGTGTTTGCAGCCGTCGTTTAGCGATTGAAATGTGACTTTGCTAAGGTCGAATAGTGTTTCTTCTGGCTGCTCTTCGTGTAAACTATGACTCAAAATCTCAAGAAAAAACCATCGTACTTGGTCGTGTAGTGGGTGATGGCTGTATCCCCAGCCTGAAATCAGCGAAATTTCCTTGGCCCGCATCATACCGCGATTTTGCTTGTGAAAAACGACTTCGATCAGGGTTCCGGGTTGGAAAAGGGAATTTTTATTTTGTTTGCCGTGGAGGCCTTGAATCAAAAAGGGGAGTAGCCCAAACTCTCGGGTAAACAGTTTTACAACGGCGGAATGGTCCGTATAGGGGGTGCGCTTGATGACCAGGGCTTCTGATTTAACAAGCATCGCATCGAAAATTAGTCAACCCATTCGGCGACGAAAAGATTGGTGTCGCGCGTACCATGATTGTTTCTATTTGAACTAAAAATCAACTTTTTGCCATCGGGAGAGAACATCGGAAAGGCATTAAAAATGCTATTGTTGGTGATGCGCTCAAGACCTGTGCCGTCTTCGTTGATCATATACAGTTGGAAATCGTAGCCTCTTTTGCTGTGATGGTTGCTAGAGAAAATAATTTTTTTGCCTGCGGGATGATAAAAGGGTGCCCAGTTTGCTTTGCCTAGGTGAGTGACCTGGTTGAGGTTGCTGCCATCCACGTTGCAGGTGTAAATTTCCATGTTCGTAGGCTCTACAAGTCCTTTGCTGAGAAGATCAATGTATTTGGCTTTTTCCTCTTCGGTATCCGGACGAGAAGCGCGAAAAACCAGTTTTTTAGAATCCGGCGAGAAAAATGCGCCACCATCGTAACCCAATCCCGTGGTGATTTGTCGTTGGTTGCTGCCATCGATATCCATGATCCAGAGTTCTAAATCGCCTGAGCGAGTGCTCGTGAAAACGATAGATTTGCCATCGGGAGATACGGTTCCTTCAGCATCATATCCTGGAGTAGTTGTCAATTTTTGGTGGATATTTCCTTTTAAATCAGCGACATAAATATCGAAATTGGAATAGATAGCCCAAACGTATTTGCCATTTGATTCTGGTGTTGGCGGACAAGCACTATCGCCTTCGTGGGTGCTGGCGTAGAGGATGTGCTTGTTGTCCGGCATGAAATAAGAACAAGTGGTTCTACCCAAACCGGTACTTACGAGTGTAGATTTTCGCGTGGTATCCTTTATTCCCATTTTTTTGATGGGTGATGTGAAAATCTGATCGCATTGAACTCCCCACGTTTTGAAATTGCTTTGGAAAGTGATTGCTTTACTGTCAAAACTCCAATATGCCTCTGCGTTATCGCCGCCAAAGGTCAATTGTCTCAAGTTCTTGAGGTGGGTTTCAGGTGCAGTTTGTGATGCCGCGGGCTGGTGGTTGTGACTTTCGTGTTGGGCCACCAATGTAGATCCACAGGTGGCCATTGTTAAGATTATGATAAGGTTTTTCACTGTAGGTTTGGTTCTATTTCTATTGGCGGGACGTAAAATCTTCCGCGGCCTTTGATTTGGGTAAGCAATGTTCTAATTCGGGATTGTCTAATGGCCAGTTTTTCAACTGCGTGGCCATCGTTCAAATTCATGCGTGTCATTCTTTTTTGCAATTGGTGCAATTTGTGGAACCATTTGCCTTTGTCGTTTTTTTTGTTACTCATGGTTTGATTTTTTAAGGTTAGACATTGCATCGGAAAACCGATTTGTTGGATGCAAATTATTCAAAAAATCGAGAAATAAAAATGACATTGTACCAAAGCGGTAAAAATTGCGAGGAAAGTTTATTTCAAAATTTCCCAAGCCATTTTTGGATACCCTTTGACGCCTTGATCGTTGTAAAAATCTACAAACTTCATTTTGATGATGGCGTCTGTGGTTTTGATCAAATACACGCGGTTGGGGACCATTGTATATCGCTCGGCGGTTTGGTCGTACTGTTTCCAATCGTAACCAATTTCATCTTGTTTTTTGGAAAATGAAACAGATTGAGCGGTGGTGAGATTTACAGCATCAAAGGAAATGTTGTTGAGCTGCGCCACTGAAACCTTCTTGGGGTTAATCAGTACCCCGCGAATTACATAGGGATAAAGCACGCCATTGGCATCGGGCACAGTTTCCTTGTAAGTGGTAAAAACGATGTCCCAATTGGGCCAATCCATGGGTTCATTTTCAACCACGGAATGACTATTGAAATGGTAGTAAACAAAATTCTTGTTGGGGTTGATGGGGATGGTTGGGTTGTGCGTAGGCAAAGCATCGAACAGAAATCCGTAGGAAATTTGGTAAGATTTTCCCGTCTCGAATTGGTTGATTTTTAATTTTACATAACGCACGCTGTCTTTGTTTTTTTCTCCTAAATCAATCACATAAGTGAAATTGTTGGGGGTCCATTTGCCGGCATTGTTTACAAATGCATTTGTGAAGGCCGATGAATCTGCATTTCCATTGGGGTTGTCGAATTGCCATTTGGCTTTTTTAAGACTGTCGATGGTGATGCTTCCGAATGAGCTTCCCGCAAACCGCGCGACGCTAAAATTGGGTCCAATGCCGCCATTGATGCTGAGCCTGGGGACATCGGCGCACGAAAGACCCAAATGCCACAAGCCAAACGCATTACTTTCGGTTTTTTGTGTGGCGAAGTCAAACCACAGCTGGTTGGCGTAGTTTTCACCCATCGCGAAAATTTGCGATTGCACCCCCAATGAGGTTTTGGGCTGTGGATACAGGGGTTCGGGTTTTTCGCAAGCGGTAAAAAAAGCGGTCGCGATCAAGCCTAGCAGTGCGATATTTTTACAGCGTATCATTGGAATTGGAAGGTGAGTGACAAAAATAAGGCCCTGCCGGGTGAAATATTCAGAACGCCATTGCCACCGTGGATGCCTCCACCGGCCTGGCCTTGAAGTTGAGTGACGTTCAACAAATTCTTACACCCCACTTGCAGCATGATTGGGTGGTTGGATTTGTCGGCGATGGCGGTATTTAGGGTGAAATCAACCAGTGTGTAGGGCGCAATTTGGTAAGTATTTCCATTGGCTAAAAATCCTCGGGTATTGCCGCTGTACCGACAGAATAGCTGAGCGCTGGTTTTGGTTTTTTGGTGACTCAATTTCAGGTTGAACTTACCTTGAATGGTATTGAAACCCTGCCAATCGCTGGAATCGGACAGTTGACTGCGTGTGTTGATCCAGTCTGCGCCTAGGGTGGCTGTGGTAGTCCATGCTGAGCGACTGTTAGTTTTATAGGTGAGGTCGATATCGAGGTTTGCCCCCGAGCTATTGATTTTGCCAATGTTGATGTATTGATACAACTGAGTGCTTTGATCCAGCATCGCCAGTTGGATTTGCTGCGAAACATGGTTGTAGAATCCGCGGGTATTTAACTCCACGGCCAAAATTCTGTAATTGATGTTGGGGTAGGTATGACGGTATTTGTAGGAAGCCATGGCATTGTGGGCTACCTCCGCCTCCAATTGTTCGTTGCCACGCACATTGTGGTTGATGTCTACAAACAAGAAATACAATTCTTTCAAGCTGGGTGCGCGATACCCTTTTGCATAGGACAAGCGCCACATCGAGTTGCCAATTTTATAGCGGGTTTGTAAGGCAGGAATGATAGGGGTGAAGCGAAGATTTTGTGTTCTTGTGAGAATGGGCTCACCAAATCGGGAGTTGAAATTGCCCCTTAAGCTAGGCTGAATGAGCAATCGATGGTTGGGTTGCCATTTCCCTTGAGCGAAAATTCCCACATCGGTGATGCTTTTGGGCTCGCGAATTTTTCCGGTAGATAAAATTTCGTGGTTGGCATCGTAACCCAGCATGATCGTGTTTTTGAGAACGCGCTTTTTTTCGATTTCAAAAAATCCACGGGCGTTGAAGAGTTGGTTTCGGGTTGTATCTCGCTCGCCAATGAATGAGGGTGTTTCCTCACCGGTAATCAAGTTTCTTTTCACTAGTGTGTTGAGTCGATGGTAGCCGTTCCAACTGTTGTTGAATTTGGCGTTGATGGATTTGTTTCCCACGCTGAATCTGCCGTTACTCTGAACCGCTGCATCGCTGCGCTGGGTAAAAAATCGATTGTTGTAGCCGGTTACGGTGATTAGGTTGAATTCCGCATTGCTGCGATCCAGCATGTTTTCGTAAAAGTGGTTAGCGCGGACGTCGTGCCGAAATTTATCGCCCCTAACATGAAATCCCAATCCCCCAAAATATTTAGTTTTTGGTTTCCAGTCGTAATTGCGGGTGAGGGTGTCGAAGTCCATGCCGCCAAAAAAATGTCGACCAGCAAATAACTGCAACGTCGAATGCTGTCGCTTCAACGGAATGGCAAAATCCACATCGAGATTGGTATTTCGTGTGCCATCCAAAAATAGCCGCGCATTGGTTTTGGTGCGATTCAATATGGGCTGTTTGGTGATTATGTTGATGATACCACCCATGGCATCGGAGCCGAACAACACGCTCATCGGTCCTTCGATGATTTCTATTTGTTCAATTTGGTTTGTGGGAATTTGTGAGATGTCGATGTTGCCATTCAAACGCCCGGCCACCGGCGCACCGTTGACCAATATTTTGACCGACTGTCCGCTCAGGCCTTGCAAAGAGATGCCGGTACCGAGTTGGGCATCCTGACTAATCAAAATGCCGCTTTGGTTCTGAAGAACCTCCGCGGCATTTTGGGCACCCATCTCTTTGATGGTTTGGGCGCTAATGACTTTGACTTGCTCTGTGGCACCACTCACGGCAACGCCTTTGACGGAGCAGGAAACACTCGCAGGGTCTAGCACCTGCAAATCATACAGGGTGTCTTTGCTTTGTGAAAAAAGCACTGCGGGTATGATCCCTATCAACCAAAGAAGCGTTTTCCGCATGCGGAATTAGTGTTTTACGAAAGGCAATTGTACGCGGTCTGTTTCGCTACTGATTTGCACAAAATAGGTTCCGGCGGTTAAAGCAGTTACATCCAAGCTCACTGCCGTTTCGTTGCTGAAATCGATGGTTTGCTGCAAAACGATTCTGCCATCGGCGGACAATATGTTGACACTAGATACTGATTTTTGTTCGGGTGCCCAAATCATCAAGCTGTTTTGAACGGGGTTGGGGAACAATTTCACCATGGC
This sequence comes from Bacteroidota bacterium, assembly GCA_041192805.1. Taxonomy (GTDB): domain Bacteria; phylum Bacteroidota; class Bacteroidia; order NS11-12g; family UBA955; genus UBA955. The sequence goes on from JBEEMF010000029.1 coordinate 24,142, forward strand.
TTGTTTCTTTTCGCTGCGCACGGAGGCGGTGGGTGTAAGGGCTAATTTACGGAACTGACTTTCTCCGCGTGATGAGCCAGTGAAGCCGGTGAACGACATCATATAATAGGCGGTGTCTTTGATTGCGCCAAGGGTTCTGGTGCTTTCAACTACATAGTTCCAGCTAGTTTGGATAGTCCATTTGCCAGTTGAATTGTCGAAAGATTTCCAATCGCCTCCAATTTTTGTAAGGTCTTTGCTCAATTCTGATGGTGTGCCAGTCATCTTTACTCCGATAAGTGTTTGGGCCGGATTGGCTGCCATAACGTCCCAAGTGTATGTTGTGATTTTTGATACACGGGTGCCACGCTTGCTTTCAACGCCCATGGTTGGGTACATTACGGGTGTTCCACCACCGGGAGGGGTTGTGAGTGCATAGTAACGGGTGAACAACAAATCCCAATTGTCGCGTGACGGTTCAGGGTATACATCGCCCACACCCAAAGTGTAATATTTGTAACTCTTGCCGGTGGCACTGCTTTGTAACATCGTATCCGTTTTGTCTGAAGTACCATCCACCATAGCTGTGCGGAAAATGAAATCGCCGTTGGCGTTTTGTTTGATGGGCATGAACTTTACGAAGGATTTGCCGGTACCTATTCCAGGGTGGGTGATTACAAGTAGGTAGAGCGAGTCGCCATTAACATCTTTGGTGGTTGGGTCATAGACACCCCAACTAAAATCCCACATGTTGCCGGGGTTGGCGGCCTGGTTTAATGCGCCTTTTTCATGCACATTGATATCGTTATAGAATTTCTTCCATGCGGCCCATCCAGAAGTATCGAACTGAGAAAACTTTGAGTTGTCACCTTTCGGGTAAGCATATACTTCTACACCGCCCATGTGGTTCACGCGGATACAGTTGTCGCGCGAAACGGTGGTGTGTGAAAAATGCCACTGGTCTACTGGGGAAGATGCTTCTGCACCTGTTCTGATGTTGTAATAAACCGCTTTGCCATATCCAGCGCCCATGGACACAGAGTCTGAAACGGGGGTTTGTGCAAAAAGCTGCCCTGATAATAAGGCTGCCCAAATGGTTAGGATGAATTGATTTTTATTTTTCATTTTTTTGATGATGCAAATTTACTTTGGTGAGCAAAGAAGAGGACTTGAGCTATTGTAATGATTTTGTCATAATAATGTCAGCAAAATGGCGACATTTGTCATTTTTTCTTCGATTTATTCATCAATAGGAATCAACTTTCAATGGTGCTAAGGGTTAACTTTGTGCATTGAAATTGCGAAGAAATGGCAAAAATTAAAATCGATATTGCATCGGGAAAAGTAGCAAAAGCAGCCGTAGTGGTGGGCATCGATTTGGGTACTACGAATAGTTTGGTGGCCTTTGTGAATCCGCAAACGCATCAGCCAGAAATCATCGTAGACGAAATGGGTAGTTTGGTGCCTTCGGTGATTGGGTTTCAGCCGGGTCAGTTACCCCAGGTGGGATATATTGCTAAGGAGGGTTTGATTGCGTCGCCGGATCGTACCATTTATAGTGTCAAGCGATTGCTCGGCCGCAGTTATAAAGATGTGTCGGATGTTCAGTCTTTTCTGAGTTATCGCATCATTGATGATGAAACCGACGCGTTAGTGAAAGTGATGATCGACGATGCGTTTTACAATCCAATTGAACTCAGCGCTATCATTTTAAAATCGTTGAAGCAAAAAGCAGAGAAGTCGTTGGGTGCCGATGTCAACCAAGCAGTGATTACCGTTCCGGCCTATTTTAACGATGCGCAACGTCAGGCCACTCGCGATGCGGGGAAATTGGCGGGTTTGGATGTTTTGCGAATTTTGAATGAACCCACGGCGGCTAGTTTGAGCTATGGCTTAAATGCAACCGAGGCGGAGCGAGTATTGGTATATGATTTGGGCGGCGGGACGTTTGATGTCTCGATTTTGACCATCGAAGAGGGTGTTTTTGAGGTTTTGTCGACCAAGGGCGATACAGTTTTGGGCGGCGACGATATTGATCGCGCGGTGATGCAGTGTTGGATCTCGGAGCAGGAGGTGCTTCAGGGTCTTGATGCCGGTGATAAGCAGAAGTTGCGATTGATGGCGGAATCGGCGAAGATTGATTTGAGTGGCGATCCGGAGAGTGTTTATCGAAATAATATAATAGTGGGTGGGGTTTCAGTGGACTTGACATTGAATTACAGTCAGTTGCAGGCGGCCGCAAATCCCATCTTGCAAAAAACCCAAAATTGCATTGCGGCCGCATTAAAGGATGCTCATTTAAAGGAGTCCGACATTCAAGCCGTTGTGATGGTTGGCGGTTCAACCCGTTATCCCGAAATTTATAAATTACTAACGGCGCTTTTCCCGCATGTTCAGGTGAATGACCAAATCAACCCCGATGAAGTTGTAGCCTTGGGCGCAGCCATCGAAGCGGATGTGTTGGCCGGTAATCGAAGCGATGTGTTGCTGCTAGATGTCACCCCGTTGAGTTTGGGCATCGAAACCGCTGGCGGACTTATGGATGTGTTGATACCAAGGAATTCTAAGATCCCAGCCAGAGTGGGTCGGGAATACACCACCTCAATCGACGGGCAGGTGAATATGAAAATCGCAGTGTTTCAAGGCGAACGCGAAATGGTGGCGGAAAATAGAAAATTGGGAGAGTTTATTTTAAAAGG
>JBEEMF010000030.1:0-11038 GCA_041192805.1 Bacteroidota bacterium
TGCGCCACTCCGTAGCAAATTGCGTCAGCTTTTTGAACAAGATGCCCAGCTCTCCTGTAAGAATGCCCGTGGCAAAAAAGACAACGAAGAAGCCCAGAAGTTTCGGGACTATTTTGACCACCATGAACCATTGAAGCGTGCGGCCGGACATCGATTCTTGGCCATGATGCGCGGGGTGGATTTGGGGTTTTTGAAAATGTCTATCGCCCCAAATGAAGACCGGGCGACCTATATTCTGAAACGACATTGTTTGCATGGCTATTCAGATGCTACAGACCAGGTTCGCTTGGCGATGTCGGATTCGTATGATCGATTGTTGCAGCCGAGTTTGGAGAACGAGATGATATCGGCCATGAAGGAGAAGGCCGACGAGGAGGCGATTGGTGTGTTTGCCGTGAATGCCAAGCAGTTGTTGCTGGCGCCGCCTTTGGGGCAAAAGCGCGTATTGGCACTAGATCCAGGGTTTAGAACGGGTTGTAAGTCGGTGGTGTTGAATGAATATGGCGATTTGTTGTTGCACGAAGCGATTTTTCCGCATGAACCACAGTTTCAGACGCAGAAATCCACAGATTTGCTCCAAAAATGGGTGAAAGAACATCGCATAGAAGCCATCGCCATTGGGAATGGTACGGCGGGCAGGGAAACAGATGCGTTTGTGCGTAAGGCGTTGGCCGATGAGATCGAGCAAGGGTTGCAAGTGTATATGGTGAATGAGTCGGGTGCGAGTATTTACAGTGCTTCGGCGGTGGCCAGGGAAGAGTTTCCCAAGGAGGATGTTACGGTGCGCGGTGCCGTGAGTATCGGAAGACGATTGAAAGACCCCTTGGCGGAGTTGGTGAAAATCGATCCAAAAAGTATCGGTGTTGGACAGTATCAGCACGATGTGAACCAGACGTTGCTGCAAAAACGCCTGGATACGGTGGTTGAGTCGGCGGTGAATGGTGTGGGTGTGAATTTGAATACGGCGAGCAAGCATTTGCTGAGTTATGTGAGTGGTTTGGGTCCGGTGTTGGCCAAAAATATTGTGGATTATCGTGAGAAGTTGGGCGGATTTGAAAAGCGTTCTCAGCTGATGGATGTGCCTCGATTGGGTGGAAAAGCCTTTGAACAGTGCGCGGGATTTTTGCGTATTCGGGGCGGTGATATGCCGCTAGACAATACCGGTGTTCACCCGGAGCGATATTCCGTGGTGCAGAAAATAGCCAAGGATTTGGGCGTGAAGGTGCAGGATCTGTTGGGCAACGATGCTCTGTTGCAAGGCATTTCCCTTGCGCAGTACGTGGATGAAACGGCCGGACTGGGCTTGCCTACGCTGCAAGACATCGTCAAAGAATTGCAGAAACCGGGTTTGGATCCCCGCGGTGTGGCTGAGGCGGTGACCTTCGACGATACGGTGCGCAGCATCAACGATTTGCAAGTGGGGATGGAGCTGTGGGGTGTGGTGACGAACATCACCAATTTTGGGGCATTTGTGGATATCGGGGTGAAGCAAGATGGCTTGGTACATATCTCGCAGTTGGGGCACAAGTTTGTGAAAAACCCGGCGGAGGCAGTGGCTTTGTCGCAGCGCGTGAAGGTGAGGGTTTTGGAGGTGGATCGTACACGCAAACGGATTCAATTGACGATGAAGTTTTGAGGTTTGGCAAACACTTATTGACTAACTTTGTACCTTTCTTAGTATGAGCGAATTCACAGGTAAATCACGGGTATTGAAGTCTCCCACAGGCAGCAAATTGAATTGTAAAGGTTGGGTTCAAGAAGCGGCATATCGCATGTTGCACAACAACTTGGATCCCGAAGTGGCTGAACGTCCGGAAGATTTGATTGTATACGGCGGTTTGGGAAAAGCAGCACGCAATTGGCCTGCGTTTGACGATATCTGTCGGGCTTTGTTGGACCTGAACGACGATGAAACGTTGATGGTTCAGAGCGGAAAAGCGGTTGCCATTTTGCCTACGCACAAGGACGCGCCGCGGGTGTTGATCAGCAATTCGCAGTTGGTACCCAATTGGGCAAACTGGGATCATTTCCGTGAATTGGAAGAAAAGGGATTGATGATGTACGGTCAGATGACGGCCGGAAGTTGGATTTATATTGGTTCTCAAGGAATCGTACAGGGGACTTATGAGACTTATGCCGAGTGTGCGAATCAGCATTTTGGTGGTACGTTGAAGGGCACCTTGAACGTGACGGCGGGATTGGGTGGTATGGGCGGGGCTCAGCCATTGGCAATTACCATGAACGAGGGGGTAGCATTGGTGGCTGAGGTGGAAGAATGGCGCATTCGCAAACGGTTGGAAACCCGTTATTTGGATGTGATGGCGCGCGACATCGACCAAGGAATTGATCGTGCATTGGCGGCGAAAGAACGCGGCGAAGCCCTCAGTATTGGCGTTTTATGTAATGCGGTTGAGCTGTTAGAGCGCTTGATTGAAAGGGGTATTGTGCCTGATACTTTAACGGATCAAACCAGTGCCCATGACCCGTTGATTGGTTACTATCCGATGGATATGGATGTGGAAGCGGCGGATCGTTTGCGCAAGAATAATCCTGAGAAATATACTGAATTGAGTTACAAAACCATCGTGAGGCACGTTGAGTTGATGCTTGAGTTGCAAAAGATGGGCAGTGTAACTTTCGATTATGGCAACAATTTGCGGGGCCGCGCTTTGGAGAAAGGGTTGAAGAATGCGTTCGATTTCCCTGGTTTTGTGCCTGCTTACATCCGTCCATTGTTCTGTCAGGGCAAAGGTCCTTTCCGATGGGTGGCGTTGAGTGGCGATCCCCATGACATCAAGGTGACCGATGATAAGATTTTGGAGTTGTTTCCAGAGAACGAGAGTTTGAAGCGTTGGATTACCTTGGCTCAGGAGAAGATTGAGTTTCAGGGCTTGCCGGCGCGCATTTGCTGGTTGGGGCAGGGGGAACGACAAAAAGCGGCATTGGCATTCAATGAATTGGTTAGGACAGGTGCTGTGAAGGCGCCGATTGTGATTGGTCGCGACCATTTGGATACAGGTTCTGTGGCTTCGCCGAACCGCGAAACTGAGGCGATGATGGATGGTTCAGACGCTGTGGCGGATTGGCCAATTTTGAATGCTTTTGTGAACGTGGCTGGCGGTGCTAGCTGGGTGAGTTTGCACCATGGCGGTGGCGTAGGTATGGGTTATAGCATCCATAGTGGGATGGTGATTGTGGCAGATGGTACTGAAGATGCGGAACGCAGATTACGTCGTGTTTTACACAACGATCCAGGAATGGGGGTTGTACGTCATGCCGATGCCGGTTACGAAATCGCGAAAGCTACGGCGAAAGAGCATGGTTTGGATTTGTATGCCCGTTTGCACGGTAGCGAGGAGTAATTCTATTTGATTAAGGCGGAATTTACACGGCTAAAATGGTTTGCAAACTTTTTTGCAGTTGCTCAATTTGAGCAGGTGGTAATTCTCCCAATTTTTTGACAAGTCGCTGGTTGTCGATGCTGCGAATTTGATCCACAATGATATCGCTAGGCTCCGAGAGTCCGGTTGTTGATGCATCTTGAAGCGAAACGTTTACGCGCAATAACGTGGCGGAAGATAATTGGGTGGTGATCGGACAAATGATGGATGTGGACAGCAGTCCTTCAATCAATTGACTATGAATCACAACCACCGGTCGGGTTTTGCCCACTTCATGTCCCTTTTTGGGGTTGAGGTTGGCCAAATAGATTTCAAACGGCTTTGTAATCATGGTTAATCTTCGGTTAAATCTTCTAGGGCATCAAATTCATCCAAAGCTTCTTTTGAGCTGTTGTAAATGACCTTGGCTTCTGCTACCAACTGCATGCGGGTTTGATTTTCTATGATGCTTTTGGTGCGTGATTCCAAGGTTTCGACGATGAATTTGTTGCGCGACAGCGCAAGGCCATCGGATAGGCGGTCTATTTCCGACAGCAGGTAACGAGGTAATTTTAAGGATATCATAACGATGTCTGGTTTCTTTAATTCTTTGTACGATTTCATTTGTTGGTCCTCCAAAATTAGATATAATACAAAGATATACAAAAGCGATATACAATAAAAATATTTTTTGATTTGTGAAAATCACAATGTAGGAAGGTCTGCGACATTCAAAACCTATCCGATACAACTTTGTTCCTTGTGTATATGAATTACATAGTTTTCGGAGGAAGTCGTGGTGTTGGCGCTTCAGTAGTAGGCGTATTGGTATCGCAAGGACATAGTGTTTGGTCGGTTTCCAGAAGCGGTGAAGCCGCTGATGGTGCAACCAGTATTGCGTGGGATGCAATTTCTGATGAAGTTATCCAGGGTCTTCCAGCAGAAGTTCACGGCGTGGTATATGCTCCGGGAAGTATCAATTTGAAGCCCTTCAGAGGTCTAAAATTGGATGAATTTCGCGCCGATTTCGAAGTCAACGCGATGGGCGCAGTAAAAGCCTTACAATCCTGTTTGCCGGGCATGAAGTCCGCCGGAAAAGCGTCGGTCGTGCTCTTTAGTACGGTCGCCGTACAAACGGGAATGCCTTTCCACGCAAGCATCGCCATGGCAAAAGGAGCCATAGAAGGTTTAACGCGCAGTTTGGCGGCTGAATGGGCACCTCAGATTAGGGTGAATGCGGTTGCGCCGAGTTTGGTGAACACAGATTTGGCGGCGAGATTGCTATCGACTCCCGAAAAAGTAGAGGCTAGTGGCAAAAGACATCCTTTACAGCGCGTGGGTGAGGCGAGTGATATCGCTTCGGCGGTATTGTTTTTACTGGGCGATGGCAGCGATTGGATAACGGGTCAAGTGATGGCAGTGGATGGTGGAATGGGGAGTTTGCGTGCGTAATTTGTGCCATCGATCGATCACAAAATAATGGAAAGTAAAAAGAGCGTATATCGGACAGAGGATTTCTCCGAAATGGAGCAGCGATTCCGGGCCCAGCTAATTAATTCGATGCCAGGTATCAAAGCGTTGAACTTGGTGGGTACGCGGGGTGAAGATGGTACAGAAAACTTGGCGGTCTTTAATTCGATTTTTCATGTCGGTGCCAACCCGCCTTATTTGGGGATGGTGATTCGTCCGGATAGTGTAGATCGACATACATGGCAGAACATTCAATCCACCGGAAGTTATACGCTAAATTCTGTGGGGGAGGAGATTTACCGACAGGCACACCAAACCTCAGCGAGATATGAGCGCGGAGTCTCTGAATTTGATGCCGTGGCCCTGGATTCGCAATACAGAGACGGGATATTGGCGCCGTTTGTGGCTGAGAGTGCAATCAAAATTGGGTTGGAGTTGCAAGAGTTCCATCGTGTGGAATGCAACGGGACACTTATCGTAATAGGAAAGGTGGTTTACGTTGAAATCGAGGATGCGTTGATTACGAACGATGGTTCTGTGGATCTCGTAAAGGCGAAATCAGTAGCCTCGATAGGGGTTGACGGTTACGTTGGAGTGAACTGGTTGAGTCGATTGAGCTATGCAAAACCCGACCGGGAGACAGTTACTTTGTTTCCGAAGTGATCGACAACAAGTTGCGATCGCATTAAATAAGGGGATTGGGTATTACTTACCCGCTTTTACATCTGGCAAAGCAGCACCTTGCTCTGTACGCGCTTTTCCGTTGCCTTTTTGAGACTTGGTCTTTTCGCTGTTATAAGATGCAGCAACCAACGAAATTACCACCAATAACAGGGCACCGCCCCAAGTGATTTTTTCAACCACATTGGTAGTTTTTTCAACGCCAAACAATTGATTTCCTTGAGAGAAATTTGAAGCCAATCCGCCGCCCTTAGGGTTTTGGACCAAAATGATCAGCATCAACAATGTGGCTGCAATAATTCCGATAATTAATATCCAATTCATTGGTTTTGTTCTTTTTTAATTTGTTCGATAAGGGATGCAAAGTAAGCACTTTTTTCTGGGAATTTCAACTGCAGTTTTTTATAGGAAATGATTGCCTTTTCAAAGTGCCCTTGGGTTCGGAAAATGTTTGCTAGTGTTTCGGTTACAATGCCGGGGGAAAAGGTTTCGCTGCGCTTCATTGCCCGTTCTGGGGAATAGAATTCTTGCTTCGGCCTACTGATGCTAGGTTGCTTTTCAATAAACTGGTTGATGAGTCCGAATTTGTCAAGATTCGTCAAAGGCTCATTCACCTCCGCCGCATTTGATGTTGAAGCCCCTTGGTTTTGTTGGTCTATTGAGCCACGGTCGCTATTGGATGTACTCGTTGAAGTGGTTGTTGAATTTTTTATTTCTAGCCAATCAAAGAAATCGAGTTCTTCAGGGGCCTTAACGACCGCTGGTTTGATTGGTTCCGGCGCTTCGATATTCTCTTTGATGTTATTGATCAAACCCAAAGAAAGGAACTCTTCGATGTTATAAGGTCTGGTTTGTTTTGGTTGATCTAAGTGCTCTGATGATTGATTGTTGTGGTTGAAATCAACAGGCTCAAAATTGAAAGTCGTACCCATTGCCTTGGCGATGTCGTATTCTTCCGCTGGTTGGAATAGCGGAACGGTTGCCGCTGGGAAATCAACCGGCGTAAAGCTCGTTTTGTTGGGAATCGTATCTTGAACCTCCTCGGTTTGCGTTTGTAGCTCCAGTTGAGGAATTTGCATCGCCGATAACTCGGTCATTGAGTTTGCGGAGACATTTGTCGGTTCAGGGGCCAAGTTCTCCAATGCGTCTGCCATAGAAATCCCCGCATGAATATGGCTCGATACGGGTTGTAAGAAGTAATAAAGCCATTCTCGACTTTGGATTCTGCTGGCCGCAAGGGTTAACCATTCCTCTTTTCGGAAATCGTTGGTGCGGGCAAAATAATGGGCCAACAAACTATGTGGCGCCGAAAACCAAGGGTATTTGTCGCACAAGGCAATCAACTCGCTGGCCGAAGCCGCATTGATTTCGCTGGGCGATTGGATGATATGATTGAGTTCCTGTTGGTTCACCAGTCGAGGGCCACTGCGGCAAAAATTTGTTGAACAATTTGGGTTTGGATTTCGGCAGAAAGTCCTTCCTCTACACTTTGAAACGACGAACTAGCATCGAACAGTTTAAAGAACGAATAATCGCGCGTGAAACTCTTTTCAGGGTATTTCTCGCAGGTGAATTCCACCCTTACTTTGATGTTGAATTGGTTTTGTGCGGTCCCAATGTCGGCGTTTAATGAAGCCGGTATTACGCTGTAATCGGTGATGCTGCCCGCAAATTGGTAGTCGCCATTCCCAGAAACCATCCCCAATCTTGTTTCGGTTTGAAACTTGGATTTGAGATTTTCTGTGAAATTCATGCTCAGCTGCGGATTCACCAACTGCGCTTCGTTGCTAAAAAAAGTTACTGAAAATGTATTGATGTCGGCGGGAATATTCGCCCCTTTAAAATCATAATACTTCCAAAATGGCTTGCAACCACTTGTGGCTACGGCCAGAAATAGCAGCACAAAGTATATCGACCGATAGGGTTTTGCAATGACTTTCATGGCTTAGTCCTCCAATTCGTATTGTTTGATTTTTCGATACAATGTGCGCTCCGAAATGCCCAATTCATCGGCGGCTTTCTTGCGTTTGCCATGGTTTTTTACCAAAGCCCGTTTGATCATCTCAATTTCTTGGGCTTCTAAACTCAGCGTTTGGGTAGATGGGTAACTTTCGGCGTCCTGGAAATCGTCGTCGTCTTCCTCTTCATGATGAATGATGATGGGATTCGGCGTTCCACTGGGTTCTGCGTAAACAGGATTGACCATCGTGGCGGGAACTGTTGGAGTGGGTGTTACGGTCGACATTGCGGTACTCATTGGCTGACGTGCATCGAGGTTGCCATCTAGGAGTCCGAAAACCACCTTTTTTAGGTCGTTCACGTCGCGCTTCATATCAATCAACACTTTGTAAAAAATATCACGTTCGCTCATGCCTTCCGTACCATCGATTTTGCCTAAAAGCATCGGCAATGGCGGTTCTACGTGGGGTATATATTTGGTGATGGTGTGTTCGTTGATGCTCGGGCCGGACTCAAGTACGCAAATTTGCTCGGATACGTTTTTGAGCTGACGTACATTGCCGGGCCAAGGGTAGTTGATGAGCAATTGCTGTGCTTGTGCTGTGAGTTCTAGTAGATGGCTGTGATGGGTTTCGGCGAAATCCGATGCGAATTTTCTAAACAGCAGATAAATGTCTTCTTTGCGCTCGCTCAATTTTGGAACGCGAATGGGAACTGTAGCCAATCTGTAGTATAAATCTTCCCTAAATTTGCCTTGTCGTGCCCTTTCGAGCAAATCTCTGTTGGTGGCTGCAACCACGCGCACATCGGTTTTTTGAACCACCGAGCTTCCTACTTTGATGAATTCGCCGTTTTCCAAAATACGCAGCAGTCTGGCTTGGGTGCTCAATGGCAATTCGCCCACTTCATCCAAGAAAATTGTACCACCGCTAACTGTTTCGAAATATCCTTTACGCTTGTCGGTAGCGCCCGTAAATGAGCCTTTTTCATGACCAAACAATTCGGAATCTATGGTTCCTTCAGGAATTGCACCGCAGTTTACCGCGATAAAAGGAGCGTGTTTTCTTGCGCTGAGGTGGTGAATGATTTTGCTGAAACTCTCTTTTCCTACTCCGCTCTCTCCAAGAATCAACACGTTCATGTCGGTTGGGGCCACTTTGATCGCCGTCTCTAAAGCGGTTGTCAATAGTGGTGAGTGCCCAATAATACTGAATCTCTGTTTGATTAGTTGAATGTCCATGCGCGTCGTTCCTATTTACAAAGATACAAAAAAACTGACTTTTTGTCATATAGAATCGCTATTATCGATGGGTATAGGTTCTGGGTAGATAAAAATGGGTTTTAAACCATTGAATGTGAATAAACTGTTGGGTTTTATTGCAGTATTTTGGCTTGATTTGAAGCTGCAATATGGAGCACGACGAAGATTTGGATTCACCACAGGAGGAAGTCTCTGGGACTGGCGTTACAGGTCATCTGGGCGAGGTTCGTGCCGTGGGTGGGATGTACAAGGATTGGTTTGTTGAGTATGCCAGTTATGTAATCTTGGAGCGTGCCATTCCGGCCTTAGAAGATGGTTTGAAGCCCGTGCAGCGCAGGATTTTGCATGCCATGTACGAGATGGACGATGGTCGTTACAACAAGGTGGCGAACATCATTGGGTCTACGATGGCTTATCACCCCCATGGTGATGCTGCGATTGGCGATGCGTTGGTGAATTTGGGTCAGAAAGAATTATTGATCGACACCCAAGGTAACTGGGGGGATGTTAGAACGGGCGATAGGGCTGCGGCACCAAGGTATATTGAGGCGAGGCTGAGTGCGTTTGCGAAAGAGGTTGCGTTTAACGAGAAGACCACCAATTGGCAGTTGAGTTACGATGGTAGGAAGCGTGAGCCGGTCACCTTGCCAATGAAATTCCCATTGTTGTTGGCGCAAGGCGTTGATGGTATTGCGGTGGGTTTGAGTACGAAAATTATGCCCCACAATTTCATAGAGTTGTGCGAGGCGAGTATTGATATTTTGCGGGGTCGGAAAGTGAATATGTTGCCTGATTTCCCAACCGGTGGGTACGCCGATTTTTCGATGTACAACGAGGGTAGGAAGGGTTCTAGGATTCGTGTTCGTTCCAAAATTGAGGAGAAGGATAAGTCGACGTTATTAATCAAGGAAATTCCTTTCGGAACCACTACGGGATCGCTCATTGAGAGTATTATCAAAGCGAGTGATAACGGGAAGATCAAGGTTAAGAAGGTGATTGACAATACGGCTAGGGATGTGGAAATCGAGGTGCAATTGGCGCCGGGGATTAGTCCTGATTTGGCCATCAATGCTTTGTATGCCTTTACCGATTGCGAAGTTAGTATTTCGCCGTTGGCCTGTGTGATTCACGAGGACAAGCCCAAGTTTATGGGGGTGAATGATATCCTGAAAGCATCAACCCAAAACACATTGGATTTATTGCGTCGGGAATTGGAAATCGAGCTCGGCGAGTTGGAGAACAAGTGGCATTTTTCGTCGTTGGAGAAGATTTTCATCGAAAAGAGAATCTACCGCGACATTGAAGAGTGCGAGACGTGGGAAGCGGTGCTGTCGGCCATCGACAAAGGTTTGGAGCCTTATAAGAAGTTGTTCCGCAGGGAAATCGTACAGGACGATATCGCTCGGTTAACGGAAATAAAAATTAAGCGGATTTCTAAGTTCGATAGTTTCAAGGCGGACGAATATATCAAGGGGCTGGAGGACGATATTATTGAGGTGAAAAATCACTTGGACAATTTGGTGGATTATGCGGTGGACTATTACAAGCGCTTGCTGAAGAAATTTGGCGTGGGCAAGGAAAGGAAGACGGAGATTCGGGCTTTCGATACCATTGAGGCCAATGTGGTTGCGGTGGCGAATGTGAAGTTGTATGCCAATTTGAAGGAGGGTTTCATCGGAACATCGTTAAAGAAAGAAACTTTCATTTGTGATTGCTCTGACATTGATGATATCATTGCGTTTAGGGAAGATGGGAAATATAGCATCGCCAAGGTGACGGATAAATATTTCTATGGTAAGGATCTGATTCACATAGATGTATGGCGCAAAAACGATGAACGAACTACTTATAATGTAATTTATTGGGACGGAGAAGCCAAGAAAGTCATGGCAAAACGTTTCAATGCTACGGGATTGATTCGTGAGAAGGAATATGTGTTCTCGAGCAATCATCCCAAGTCCACGATATTATATTTCTCTGCCAACCCCAATGGAGAGGCGGAGCGTGTTACGTTGCATATGAGTGCGATGGCCAATGCGAGGATTAAGAGCTTAGAATATGATTTTTCAAATTTGGCGATCAAAGGAAAGAGTGCTCGGGGAAATCAAATTACGAAATATCCGATTAAACGGGTGGATTTGAAGGAAAAGGGCGGATCAACTTTGGGCGGAGTGAAGATTTGGTGGGATGTTATGACGGGTAGATTGAACGGCGATGCAAAAGGTCAGTTCTTGGGAGAGTTTGACGGCGATGACAAGGTTTTGGTTATTTACAAAGACGGTTATTA
>JBEEMF010000031.1:0-21853 GCA_041192805.1 Bacteroidota bacterium
AACTCACCCGTGTGCTTCAAGGTCTCGTAATACAAGCTCTCCTCCTGAATCTTACCGCGCTGATACATCGTTTCCATCGCACCCAAAACGCCACCGCGCTCCGTGATCCGATCAAACTCCAACAACACCGCCTGCTCCACCAAATCCGTTAACTCCTCAATGATAAAGCTGCCCTGCAATGGGTTCTCGTTCTTCGCCAATCCCAACTCCCGGTTGATGATCAACTGAATCGCCATCGCCCTGCGAACACTCTCCTCGGTTGGCGTTGTAATGGCCTCGTCGTAAGCATTCGTGTGCAAGCTATTGCAGTTGTCGTAAATCGCATAGAGCGCCTGCAAAGTGGTTCTGATATCGTTGAAATCAATCTCCTGCGCATGCAAACTCCGTCCGCTCGTTTGAATGTGATACTTCAACATCTGCGAACGCGCATTGCCACCGTACTTCAACTTCATCGCCTTCGCCCAAATTCGGCGTGCCACCCTACCAATCACCGCGTATTCTGGATCGATACCGTTGCTAAAGAAGAAACTCAAGTTCGGCGCAAAATCATCGATATGCATGCCGCGACTCAAATAATACTCCACATAGGTAAAGCCGTTGCTCAACGTAAAAGCCAACTGCGTAATGGGGTTAGCCCCCGCCTCGGCAATGTGATACCCGCTGATGCTCACGCTGTAAAAATTCCTCACGTTATTGGCGATGAAATAATGCTGCACATCACCCATCAACCGCAACGCAAACTCCGTACTGAAAATACAAGTATTCTGCGCCTGATCCTCCTTCAAAATATCGGCTTGCACCGTTCCACGAACCTGACTCAAAGTCCACGCTTTGATCTCTTCGTACTTCGCTTTCTCCAACACGTCCTCACCCGTTACGCCCAACAACATCAAGCCCAAACCATCGTTTCCTTCTGGCAATGGCCCGTTGTACTTCGGACGCTCCAAGCCCTTGGCCGCATACATCGCATCAATCTTGGCATAGACTTCTTTCTCCATCCCCTGCGATTTGATGTACAATTCACACTGCTGATCAATCGCCGCATTCATGAAGAAGCCCAACAACATAGGCGCCGGACCGTTAATGGTCATACTCACCGATGTCTTTGGATCCGCCAAATTGAAGCCAGAATACAACTTCTTGGCATCGTCTAAACAGCAAATACTCACGCCGGCGTTCCCGATTTTTCCGTAGATATCCGGACGGGTGTGGGGGTCGCGTCCGTACAAGGTAACGCTGTCAAATGCCGTACTCAATCGCTTGGCAGGCATGCCCAAACTCACATAATGGAAACGCTTATTGGTGCGCTCAGGTCCGCCTTCCCCAGCAAACATGCGGGTTGGATCCTCGCCTTCGCGCTTAAATGGATAAATTCCCGCCGTGTAGGGGAATTCACCCGGTACATTTTCTTGCAACTGCCAATGCAATAAATCGCCCCAAGCTTCGTAGCGTGGCGTGCTGATTTTTGGCACCTGGGTATGACTCAAACTCTCAGTATGTGTGGCCATACGCAATTCTTTGTCGCGCACTTTGAACACGTATTCCGGCGCCTGATACAAGGCCTGAACACCGCTCCAACCCTCTACCAACGCCTTGTTTTTTGGCAACAATTCTGCCGATACTTTGGCCAATTCGACTTCCAACTGCGACAACAATTCTGCTGATGCGCCGCTTTCCTTCAACTGCTCCACCGACTCGGTTAACGCATACATCCGCTGGGCGATTTTTCGCTGTTCGCGGGCCTGCTCATCGTACTTGCGATTGTTCTCAGCAATCTCACTCAAATAGCGATTTCTGTGCGGCGGGATGATGAAAATTTTCTCGCTCATCTCGGTGCCCGACACATACTCACTACCCAAAGCTGCACCCGTTTTCTGGGCGATGGTGTCCATCAATGTGCGATACAAACTATTCATCCCCGGATCGTTGAACTGCGATGCGATGGTGCCAAACACCGGCATTTGATCCACCTCAGTTTCAAACAATTTGTGGTTCCGTTGGAACTGCTTACGCACATCGCGCAATGCATCCAAAGCCCCGCGCTTATCAAACTTATTCAACGCCACCACGTCGGCAAAATCGAGCATATCGATCTTCTCCAACTGCGTAGCTGCCCCATATTCGGGGGTCATTACATACAAAGCCACATCGCTGTGTTCGGTAATCATGGTATCGCTCTGACCGATACCGCTGGTCTCCACCACAATCAGGTCGTACCCAGCCACCTTCAAAATGCTCACCGCATCGTCTACGTGTGAACTCAACGCCAAGTTGGCCTGACGGGTTGCCATCGAACGCATGTACACACGGTCGTGGTTGATGCTATTCATTCGAATACGGTCGCCCAGCAAGGCACCGCCTGTTTTTCTTTTCGATGGGTCGATGGAAATGATGGCCAATTTTTTCTCGGGGAAATCCGCGAGGAACCTTCTCACCAACTCATCCACCAAACTACTTTTGCCCGCGCCGCCGGTACCTGTAATACCCAAAACGGGGGTTTTGATCGACATGGCTTGGCTGCGCAAATCGTTCAATACTTCCTGATTTTGATCGGGGTAATTTTCGGCCGCCGAAATCAATCGCGCGATATCCAATTTGGCCTGTACGCCAGTATTCAATTTCTTTTCTTCGCCTTGAAGATGCGCACCAGTGGGGTAATCGGCCTGCATCACCAAATCATTAATCATGCCTTGCAAACCCATCGCCCGGCCATCGTCGGGCGAATAAATCCGAGTAATGCCGTAATGAATTAAATCTTTGATTTCTTCGGGCAAAATCACACCGCCGCCACCACCAAAAATCTTGATGTGTTCAGCGCCGCGGGCCTTCAGCAAATCGTACATGTATTTAAAATATTCATTATGACCGCCTTGATAGCTTGTCATTGCGATAGCATTCGCATCCTCTTGAATGGCCGTCTCCACTACTTCCTGCACACTGCGATCGTGACCCAAGTGGATCACTTCACAACCGGTTGACTGAATGATGCGGCGCATTACGTTGATTGCGGCATCGTGACCATCGAACAAACTGGCAGCCGTAACTACCCTAACCTTGTTCTTCGGGACATACACTGTTGTATCCATTGATTTGGCGTTGAACTGCAAAGGTAATCTTTGTTTGTCAAACCCCCTATTCGCTTCATCTCCAAGAAAATCGACATCCCGTTTGGGGGTAAAATTCCAATTGGGTGTTAAAGGCCTTGGATTCAACAACAACCGCCATGAAAAACCATTCCATCTTTAATCCTGGCATACAAAGCCTATTACTATGGGCTTTTGTTTTGATAGGGTGCAATGGAGGCGATACCATTCCGGCAAGCAGCGACGATAAAATCACAAATTTGGTGGTTCAGGCAGAGTCGCAAACCAACAATTTCAAAACAGCGGTTGACCTAACACACCAAAAAATAGTTCTCGAGAATTTATCATTAAGTGCAGATTATTTTGTGGATGAAACCCATTTTTATGCTGCATTGGGCGAGAGCAAAGACAGTTCTAACGCAAAGGAGCCTTGGCAATTGAGTTGTAAAAATGCAAGAATAATATCAGACGGATTTGGACAGAGTTTAACGGAAGTGGATTTGAGTGCTGAGAAAAAAGTAAAAATCAAGGTTATTCTGGAGGATTATCACAGATTGCAGTCGCCTTTATTAAGAAATCACTTTGAGATCATTGAGCGTCTGAACGACAGTGTTGAGAATCGAATTGAGCAAGCAATGGATACGCTGAATTCGGGCAATAGTTCAATGGATTCATTTCAAATTGAAATCCAATCCATTGAAAGATGGTTTACTGAGAATTTAAAAAGGGAGAGGGTAATATCGAAAAATGCAATTCATTTATCGGTGAATTACCGAAACACCTTGGAAGCGATTAAGGAATTGCTATCTGAGAAACAATTTAAACAGTTCTATATCTGCCACAAGAGGTAGTGTAGTTGTTTTCATAGGTTAGGTTAGTCTTGGGAGGGCCGCGCTAAGCGCGGCCCTCTTGAGTTTACACCCAACCACCACTTGTGTCACTTGCGAAAATCCGTTCACCACCCGAACCGGGTGTAGTTCGCATCAACCCTCTATTAATTATCGAGCGGAACCAACCACTATCGACTGCTGATAGACACCCGTCCCACCGGCAACCTTTAACATATAAATACCGGCCGACAATCCAGAAACATCAACTGTAGATTGATTTAATAACCCCGTAGAATTGATTGTCAAAAACCCGCTCTTCACTAACGCACCAAAGGAATTATACATATTCCAACTTGTAAAATTAGAGCCGGTGCTGGTTTCAAGATGTAGTATATCACTCACTGGATTTGGATAAACAGAAACACCATTTTGCAAAGACCTCACATCGGCACGATTGAGTTGAAACTGCTTTGTTTTGGAGCAAATACAACCCGATCCGCGAACCGTAGATTGCACAGTTATTGTATACACTCCATCCTGTTGCAAATCATACCCTACACCCGCATTAACATCTTTTGATGTTTTAGCACCTAGCCCATTCACTAACCATGAATAATCGATACCTGCCTGTCCGCCAACCAAATTATTTTCATCCATCGGCTCCAAATTCACTCCAAAATATGCAAATGCATAATCCGGCTTGGCAAAAAAGTCACATGTCCGCGGCAACTCTTGCACACTAACACCTTTGGTAATTGAGTCCGCGCATCCACCCGCCAAATAAGCCGTTAACGTAATATTGTAATTGGTAGACTGTTTCACTACGAACGTTTTCTTTGGGCTCTCCAATGTCGATGTGGTATTGTCGCTAAAATCCCAATAATATGTCATCTTACCACTCAAAGTCGTACTTTCATTGATAAATGTAACTGGATCTCCAGAACAAGGATTCAGGCTACTAAATGCCGCTTTCGGCTGAAGTAATACCTCCAACTCTTTTGTAATTAACGACTTGCAACCATTATCCAAATTCACAGAAAATATAACCTTCGTTTTACCCAATGCTGTCCACAAATGGGTAGGCGATTCCGCCTTAGATGTGGCCCCGTCGCCAAAATCCCACAAATAACTTGGCACTCCACCCACCACCGCTGGCGTTATATTCTTAAATACCGTGGCCGTCCTCGAACATGGCTGCGTATTCGTAAAATCAACCTTCGGCGCACCAAAAACAGTCACTTGGTTTGTCACTGAATCTTTGCAACCAAACTCCGACTTCACAACCAATTTTACAGATTTCTTACCCGGGGAATAGAATCTTGTTTTGCCGTTATTTTCATTTGAATTGCTATCCGCCGAATTATAATACCAGCTACTACCCAACGCACCCTTCGAAATTGTGCTCTGATTTGAGAAAGTAAACCATTCATTATCACATCTACCAGAATCTTTAGTAAAGGCCGCCGAAGGCTTTTCAAATTGATAGACCTTCTGAATAGAATATGCCTCACAACCGCCAATATCGGCCTTCAAAGTAACCGTGTAATTGCCCGCAGTAGCATAACCGACATTTATTATCGTAGAATTGTTCAGTGAATAGCCTTTGCCATCACCAAAATCCCAATACATCTTCGCCGATGTAGGCGTGGTTAGATTTGTCAATTTGATATTGCTACCAAAACAAGCATTGTCTTTTGAAAAGTTTGCCTTAGGAATGTTATTTACTGTCACCGTAACCTTCTTGGTAAAAACAAAACCATACGGTGCCGTAGTAGCGCGCAGGGTAATGACGAAAGTTCCCGATTTCTTGAAAATGAAATAGCCATCAACTTGGGTTAATGTATCATCTAGATTCCCGGTGCCAAAATCCCACCAGTTCTCAGCATAACCTGACCTGTAAGTACTCTTATTGATGAAATTCACTGTGTCACCATTACAGATTTTTGTTGGTAGCGAGAAATCCACAGTCACAGTTGGATTGATCAAGACAGAACGCTTGAGGATTGTATCACAACCATTTGATAGATCTGAAATCTTTAGCAACAGAGTAATCATACTGTCTTCCAAATTGGCATCGGTAGTCTTAAACTGCAATTCCAAACTATTTGATCCGCTGGGGGCTGTTAAAGAGGCTCCGGTAACCGACTTGCCCGCCGATGTTACGGCTGTAACACTGGCATTCCACTTGGCCGCACCCGACGTGCCATAATCCGAATTTTTGTATGCACGAGGTGGATCAATGTCGTAAATCACCGGAACCGACAATACAGTTACATCAAAGGGTTTCACTTTGATATAAACCGGATTGTTACCCACTTGTGTCTTCTTTGAGGCATTAAACGCCCCACCTCCAGGTGCCGTTTTAACCGTTGTACTAAAACGCAGTGAGTCGTTCGAAACCTTGTCGTCTGGAATATCAATGTACATCTTCACTGAAGTTAAACCCGTGGCCGACAAATTCATTGGGACTTTAAAACTGATTACCGCTGAATCATTTGGCAATATTTTGGTTGTTACCTTTTGGCGCGTTGCTTTGCCATTTTGCGAATAGGCGACATAAAAATTATAGGCTGTATCCACAAAATTATTTTTAACGGTAAAACTCATATCGCCATTGTACCCAGAACACACCTGACTTGCCAATGTATATGTAGTTTTAACCGCTGCCAAATCCATGAAATTCTCAAACGCACCACGATCGGAGCGGATTGGATTTCTCACAGCACCGGTCACATCAGTAGGAAGACCAGAAACCGTTGGCACATTATTTTGATTTTCGAAACAATTGGATTTGAAATCTAGCTTGGAAACCGAATTCCACTTGGGATCGCCAAAATACTCACTTGACCCATTGATACCACTTGTTTTCCAACTACCCCAATTTGTGTAGCCAGTCTGCCCCATCCCCCAATACTCAGAACCGAAGTTCTTTATAAAGCAGGTATTGAAGTTCGCTTCGTTAAATTTCGTACTGGAGAATACATTAATAGGAAATCCATAAGAGTTTGGATCGCCTTCCATGTCCAATATATTTCCACTAAAGGTAATTTCCGACTCATCCTCAATGTAATACCCAAAGCCCACATGTCCGCTCGTTGATGAAGGCCTAGCATAAATGGTATTCTGCAGATACACAGATTTATTTCCACTAATCCAATTCACAGCATAAAAATTATATGTACTCGCTACTCCAACATTGTTTGCAATCAAATTGGAACTAAAATATAAATTGTTGATTATCATTAGATAAACACCATACAATTCTCCGCTGCCAGAGGAATATCCGTTGGTCAACCTATTCCGATTGATTTGCCAACTCCCTCCGTCATACAAGTACAACGTGAAAACTTGATCCGCAGCCAATAGTGAATCAACAACATTATTTTCGATACGATTCCATGTCCAAACAGAATTATCACATGTATTAAAGCTTATACCATACAAACCATTTGCCTTGCCATTATTCCCCACTACAACTTTGCGAATGGTATTATTACTCACATCCAAATCATTGGATGTCACGAAATTCATCACGTATGAATAGGAATTATCAGTAGCGCAATTATAAACGGTATTTTTATTCACCACCACCACAGCGCATTGGTTCACCTCCACCATATTTAAACTGTTTAGCGCCGCAATCCGAACTATAGAATTACTTTCGATCTTTGTATTGTAGGTTCCATTACCGGTAATGCTATACAATTTCACACCCCAAAAGCGATTGATATTGTTGGTAGTCGACGAGGCCGAAGCTCCTTTGTATGGCAAATCATGAATCGAATTGCTAGAAACCAAATTAGAACGACTGCTAGCAAAAGCATCGCTAAGAAAAACCGCGTGCAGCGCTGTATCAATGGCACAAGAACTAGACGACAGCGACCTAGAAATATCGTTCGATAGAACTTGTTCGCCGTTTACGTATCGCAAATAGAAGGCGTATTTAAAGAAATTCTTAATCGTGTTGCCGGTAAAAGTGTTACCCGTACTTGTAGATTTATATACAGACGTCCCTTGTTGATCAATGATGCCGTAAACCGCGCCGGGACTATTACTACCAGTAGATTGGAGCGTGCAATTTTGAATCGTGTTGGAAACGCCGTTGTTGCCGGTAGTTGTGGTGGACAAGCTGCTCTGGCTAGAAGCAAAAGCGATATAAGCCGCGCCCGCCTTAGTACTGGATGATATTCCAGAAAGGTCAATCGTACAGCCATTTAACAAATTATTATCCGCGCCACCCGCAAATCGAACGCCCAAAACTGAGCTCGCAGTTCCGGAATTCGTAATACCCAAGTTTTTTATTTCGATAAAATCTGCGCCATTGAACAACATCAATTCGTAGGTCAAACTGCCACTGATCGACTTTCCATTGCCATCAATTGAGATTTTCTTGCTAGACGATGTTGGGTTGGTTGCGTTTTGATCGAACTGAACCGCCGCCGTCACTGTTTGATTCGACATAACCGTCACAGCCACATTACCACTCACACCAGAGGTGGATAGCGCCTTTGTGAAATCAGACCACGCAGCAAAATTGGTTGCACCCGTGGTTCCTCCAATCGTATAAGAACCACTCAATTGAGCGAACAAACCTTGCGAAATCAAACAAATTCCAATCAGTAATAATTTTCTCATTCTATACAAAAATACAATGTTCACTCAGAAATAGAAATGATTCTTTCCACTACAATAAGTAAATCCCACATTTTTACTATTGGTTTGCAATTGAAATGAGCAGCAACGACAGAAACGAGCGAAGGATTCATATTGACTTCAAGCCCAATAAATCGATCGACAATACATCGAATTTGTTTTTTATTGGCAGTTGTTTTGGCGAAGAGATTCACAAAAAAATGATTGAGATTGGTCATAGCAATTCTATTTCAAATCCCTTTGGAACAATTTTTCATCCCATACCGCTTTTAGAGAATCTGGAGCGGATCGTATTGAACAAAACTTGCACCGCCGAAGAAATTTACACCCAAACCAACTCAGAATCCGCATCCTATCATCACCTCCAGCTCGCCTATAAATTCCATAACACGAATAAAACTGACCTCCTAGACCACATCAATCAGGTCACCGAAGCGGCACATAAACAGCTACATTTATCGAGTCATCTTTTTATCACCCTTGGAACCGCTTGGCATTACAAACATCTGCCCACACATCAAATTGTTGGCAATTGCCATAAATTACCCCAAGCCCAGTTTCAAAAATCCCTATCGCATCAGGCCGAAATCAAACAAGCCACCCAAAGCATCTGTAACCTGATCAAAACGCACCTACCCAACATGCAATTAATTTTCACCATCAGCCCGGTAAAACACTTACGCGATGGACTGGCCGAAAATTTAACCTCAAAATCAACACTAATTTCCGCCTTGCAGGAGTGTTTGGCAGAAAATTCCATCGTGGAATCAATAGGCTATTTCCCTTCCTATGAATTTGTTACCGAAGAACTCAATGATTGGTCGTTTTTTCGGGACGACAAAATGCATCCTACCTCGGAGACAATTGATCTAGTTTTTGAGAAATTCACTCAAGTGTATCAGAATTAATCCCGCTCCTCTTTCTCTTGGTGTCCTTCCGTTGAAGAATCCGGCGTAAATTTCAACCTCTCCGCAAGCACTTCCATCTTGGGCTGCAAGGTCTGAAATCCAGGTTCAACACCCGTCAATTGCTTATCGATAAAGGCCGCATTCACAGCATCATCCAACAATTTCTTTTCCAACGACGCATATTCCGTCTTAAATACATTGAGTTTTTTCAAATCCTCACCATCGCCGTAAACCCCTTTTTTCAGTTGCTTTTCCAACCCCTTTATTTCGTAAAACAACTCCTCGGCACTCAAAACAGTGTGCGTATAGCCCTCAGAAATCTCTCTGTAAACCCGAAAAATAGCCTCATAGCGAATCGCATTCGACTTCTCTTCCTCTGTCAACTTGCTCCCATCCTCGAATTTCAAATTTTTCAGGAACCATTTCATATAAGTCTGTCGGTCCTTAATTACATCCAACTTAAACCTAAACTTGGAAGTCACTGCTTTGTGTTTAGACCACAACGAATCCGACATTGCATTCATTTGACCCAGTTTGGTGTCCGAATTACCATCGCCGGAACCACATGCGCTGATAAAAAGCATACCTAAACACAAGTAAAAGCGAAATAATTTTAGACCTTTGCAGTAAAGGAAACCAAAAGGATGTCTCAAATTCATACTACAAAGATAGCAAAGGCGAGACAAATCAAATTTTTGCGTTCCGTTTTTTGGCTGGGGTTAACCGCTTTTGGTGGACCTCAAATGCACATCCCGCAGTTCAAACGGCGATTGGTGGACAAGCATCGTTTCTTTACTGTAGACACGCTAACCGAAGTCAATGCGTTTTGTAGCATTTTACCCGGCCCATCCACTACACAAACCATCACCATTTTGGGATGGAAGCAAGGCGGACCGTTGATGGCATTTTTGTCGTTGCTCGCTTGGGCTTTGCCCGGCGCGGCAATCATGACAATCATCGCGCTATCTCCCAAATTCCTTGGCGCCAACCATCTAATGTTCATGCAACCCATGGTGGCCGCATTTTTAGTATTTTCCGTTTTCACGATGGTAAAATGGATCAAAAAATCCACACTCAATTACTCCATTTTTGTGGGAATGGGAATCATCGGATTCCTGCTTAACAACCCCATTTTATTTCCTGTTGGCGTTCTCCTTGCCGGTTTAACCAGCGCGAAATTTAACCAGTACGAGTTACCAGAACTACCCAAAAAAGAACCCAAGCCGATCGTTTGGAAAAACCTCACCGCCATAGGCATCATCTTCATCATTGCTGGAGGCATTGGGTATATATTGAGTAAAAATGAAGATCTTCTGCAATTGGCACATCCAATCGTCCTCTTTGAAAACACCTATCGCATAGGCGCTTTGAGTTTTGGAGGCGGAAACACCTTGGCTGCTATGAGTCATGAACAGTATGTTGTTTACCACCATCGACTTACGCCTGCAGAATTCAACAACGGATTAGGTTTATTGCAAGCCATGCCAGGCCCCAATTTCAATTTCATGGTCTATGTAAATGCCATGGCGATGAAATTTTATGGCTACAATGTATTCTATCAATTTTTAGGCTGCCTCATTGGAATGATAGCGGTATTCCTCCCAGGTACTTTGATGGTCTTTTTTGCCTATCCAATATGGAACGGACTCCAACGCAATCAAAAATTAAGGTACGCTTTGGATGGGATTTTTGCTGCCGCCGTTGGATTCATCCTAACCGCAGCACTATTAATTAATTCTTTTTTTTGGCAACATTTAAATATTGATCAAACCAATAGCCTGTTGGAAATTTCTGCCTTTACCGCCACCCTTCTTCTGCTAGCAACAAAAAAAATCCCTACTCCGTTTATCGTCATTCTAATGCTATTGGTGGGTTGGCTATTGCCAGTCTAACACCACGGACATTTTTTATTTATCTTTGAAATTATGAGAAAATCTTTACTCGCTGGTGTATTGTTTATGTTGTTCGGAAATATTTCCCAATTACAGGCGCAACCGGGCAAAGAGAATAATCCATATATCCTATTCACAGGCTTAGTTCTTACTTCCGATAGCCTTCAAGCCATTCCTTATGTAACGATCAAAACCAAAAAAAGAGGAATGATTGGATATACTGATATTTATGGCCATTTTGAGGTGGTTGTTAAAAAAGGCGACACGATTTTCTTTACCCAAGTTGAACAGATCCCGTCGATCAGCATTGTACCAGACACCCTCAGCGCAAGCAAGTACTCCGTTGTGAAATTAATGGTTCAAGATACGATAAGTATGGATGCCATTTTTATTCGTGCGATGCCACTCAAATCTCTATTCAACAATGAATTTGTTCATAGCGACATTCCCGACGATGCGTATGAACGAGCGCGAAAAAATCTAGAGAACGAAGCGATGAAAGACGAATACCGTCTGCGCCCCGCTGATGCCAATGCCAGTCAATTATTTTTGGCCCAATCACGCGTAAATAGAATGTACTATTACGGTCAAACCCCACCACAGAATTACTTGAGCCCCTCCGCTTGGATTCAGTTTTTTGATGCTTGGAAACGCGGTGATTACAAAAAGAAACCCGCACGCAAAAGTCTCTACATTACCCCGTATTGAGTTAATACAATCAATGTTTTTGTCCGTCTTTCACCTGAAAGACATGCATCACTGAAGGGAACAAAGCATCCATGGTCTCCATAGCGCCCTTGGTTGAACCCGGCATCGTAATTACCAAAGTTTCATCTACCATCCCCGCCACACCACGCGACAGCATCGCAAACGGCATTCTTTCCTGACCATACACCCTGGCTGTCTCCATAATCCCCTCAATTTCCCGGGTAAGCAATGGACGAATTGCCTCAGGTGTCACATCTCGATGCGATAACCCCGTCCCACCCAAAAACAACATCAAATCCACTTGCGACCCATAGTCGTGCACCGCCTGCTGAATGGACTCCATCTGATCGGGGAGAACAACAACTGGCATTACTTGCAGACCCATAGATACCAACCGAGCCGAAACCTGAGCACCCGCCTGATCCTCAGCCTTCCCTTGAGAAATAGAATCGCTGCAAACCAACACCATCGCCTTGCGCTCTGCGATAATCTTTTGCAACGACAATTTCATCGCATCTGATTTACCTCCCGTCTTAGATATCAAGCGAATATTAGATATTTCTATGCCCTTGTCGATGGGTTTCAACATATCATA
Organism: Bacteroidota bacterium; assembly: GCA_041192805.1. Taxonomy (GTDB): domain Bacteria; phylum Bacteroidota; class Bacteroidia; order NS11-12g; family UBA955; genus UBA955. The sequence continues at coordinate 12,670 of JBEEMF010000031.1, forward strand.
CAAAGTAAGAGCCACCACCGAAGCCCCATGCATTGCCTCAACCTCAACCCCAGTTTTATAAACCGTATGAACCTCAACCGAGATTCGGATTTCCAACCCCGCTAACTCGTAACTCACCTGCGTAAATTCCACCGGTAGGGGATGACAATCAGGAATTACATCGCTGGTTTTCTTCACCGCAAACAGTCCAGCCACACGCGCAAATTCCAACACATCGCCTTTTGGAACGGTTCTGTGGATCACCGCATCCATCGTAGACTCTTTTGAAACTATCACCACGGCCTGGGCCACCGCCTTCCGCAAACTATTGGATTTATGGGTAATTTGAATCATCCTCTATTTTCTTTCCATTGATACTCGTCACCGGCAAAAATCTCCTTGCCCCAAATCGGCAATTCCTTTTTGATGCGCTCCACCACTTCCTCGCAAGCGTCGATTGCCTCTTTTCGATGCACAGCCGAAGCAAACACAAACAAACAAATCTCCCCCGCTTTCACCATGCCCAAACTATGGGTGATGTGCAAACAGGTTAATGGGTATTTTGCAAAAATCGCCTCGCGAATTTCATGCATTGTAGAAAGTGCCATTTCCTGGTGCGCGCTATATTCAATGGCCGAAACAGTAGCCGCTTCCACCGAATCCGCCCTCACCTGCCCCATAAAAATACTGTGAGCACCGATATTTGTCTTTTTCTGATGATGTGCTATATCCTCCCCAATTTTTACCGGTGATATAGGTCCTTCAACAAAGATATTTTTGAGTTTTTTGTCAGACATTTCCAAGGGTAAAGTTACTACTTTCGATCAGAATTATTGTCCAACTGGAATTTCACGATGCTTTGATCAATCGCATTGTACGTGAGCATTTGATTCACCAAAAGTCCTTGTAAACCCAAAATCCATTTCAAAACTTCCATCGCCTGGAACGAACCAATTATGCCTGCCAAAGCACCCAAAACCCCGGCTTCTGCACAATTTTGAATTTCACCCTCACCCGGTGGTTTGGAAAATACATCCCTATAATTCAAAGAACGAATGAAAGAATCCTCCGACACTTCCGAAGCCATCATGTCCTGATTCTCACCCTCCGCACCCTTCATCAACGCATTAAACACAGCCACCTGGCCTTCAAACTTTGCAATGGACCCATACACCCAAGGTTTGTTTGCCAAAGCACATGCATCGTTGATTAGATAACGAGCTGCAAAGTTATCGGTACAATCCACTACGATATCCGCCAAAGCCAAGAAAGCAGTTGCGTTTTTCGCAGATAACATTTCCGTATAGACAGACACCTTTATTTGGGCATTTTGCTTTTGAATCCACTCCTGAGCCGCCTCAACTTTAAACCTGCCCACATCCTTTTGGTTATATAGTATTTGTCGATGCAAATTGCTCAACGATACCCGATCCGCATCCACCAAGACAAAATTACCCACTCCTGCAGCGGCGAGATATTGCACCACCGGACAACCCAATCCGCCAAGGCCAACAACCATGACTAGGGCAGCGCGCAAAGCGCGCTGCCCGTCCAAACCCACCTCACACAACGACAACTGACGTTGGTACCTATCCAAAAAATCGGGTTCCATTTCCATCGTTCTAACCTCAAAATTAACCCCCGGAAAACGGCGGCATCAACGCAACATTATCGCCCAATCCAATCGTAAATTTCTCATCAACAAAACGCTCATTCACCGCAATCCGAAAGGTTTTTCCCTCCAATGCGGGGTATCGCACAAACAACAACGACATCAATTCAGCCACAGAAATAGCAGGACGCGGAATCGCAAACCCCAAAACACCACTCCCAGTAATATCCGTTAGCGCACCAAAACTGATCAGTTGAACCTCCATCATCGCAAAAGTAATTTGATTGCTGCAATCAACAACACAACAGACAAAATCCCCTTCATTCCACGATGGCTAAATTTCTTAGATCCGTACCAAGAACCCGCCACACCGCCCAAAATTACCGGGGTGATCAATGCACCCACAATCATCGAAACCGACAACCAATAAATCCCCAAAACGGATCCACCGGTTATTGCTTGATCCGCCACACCACTCATTTTTTCCGCCGTAGACTCCCAAAGTGGATGCTGTTGAACGAAACCTACCAGGCCCGACATCGAATTGACAAAAATGAAAGCCGCACCCATCGCCGCAGTCTGTTTTTGTTGCGTCCACCCCAAAAGCAAAAGCACTGGAGACAGCAAAATACCACCACCGATGCCGAGTAGGCCCGACACATAACCGATGCCACCGCCCATTACAGCCGCAGCCAATAAATATTCCCTCGATAGTTGCGATGCATCATCAGCCAAAACGCGCTTATCGTCATCATTTTTTAGCGATATCCTACCGCGCAAATTCACATTCAAAAGCACCACCGAAATCACCAAAAACACACCCAATCCTAGCTGATACACATCGTCTTTCAAAGGCGTAAACCCACCCAAATAGGCCATCGGAATGGACAGGGCCGCAATGGGCAAAAAGAGTCGCCACAAAAAATGACCTTGCCTATAAAATTGAATAAATGCGATGCCGCTGACCACCAAATTCAAAATCAACGCAACGGGTTTCATGTGTTCGGGGGCCAAGTGCCAAATCGACATCAACGCGAGGTAACCGCTAGCGCCGCCATGTCCGACTGCTGAATAGAGAAACGCGACGACAAAAAACAATAGAATCCACAAAATCGGTATCCCCAACATGCCTCGAAATTAATGGAGTTCCAATGTCTAGCCAAATAAATGGACAAGTACCGATGCGCCAGCAGCAATTTCACTACTCTCTTCAGGGATTTCGATGAGGCAATTGGCGACAGAAAACGAACTGAGTCGATACGATTCTTGGGCGCCGAGCAATCGAACAACGCCATCCGAATATATACCTTTCAAAAAATGTGTTAGGCCCGGATTTTTCTTATATCCATCGATAAATGTCGCGGTTTTCACTTTCAACGATACAGGACATCCACTAGCCACTTCAAGCGCTGTCAACACGTATTGATAGAAGCACGACAACACCGATGCTGGATTTCCCGGCAGTCCAAAAACAACCGTTTGCTTAGGTGTAACCAAATCGGTTTTTACATCAACTCCACAATCTTTCACCCCAAAAAACATTGGCTTACCCGGTTTCTGTTTGATTTTATGAAACACCGAAGTGGTACCCGCGGCCTCGGCCGCGGGTACCACAAAGTCGTAGTCCCCCACACTCACCCCACCCGTCAATACAATCATATCGCTGTCTAACATCGCCAAACGAATCGACTCCGTTAAGCCCGGCAAATCGTCCTTCGCATACACAATTTTGGGTTGCGAAAATCGCAAATGTAAAAATGCCGCTTGCAGTAATTGCGAATTCGATTCATAGACCTGACCAAATCCCAATGGCAAACCCGGCTGCTGCAACTCATCCCCTGTCACGATTAATGTCGCCCGAGGCTCCCTCACCACCACCAATTTCTCCAACCCCAAACTGGCCAAAAATCCTATTCCGGCGGCCGTTAAAATCGTTCCTTTTTTCATCGCCAAGGAACCCATAGCAATTTCGCTACCCGCCAATCGCACATTCCTTCCACAGATCAAATCGGGATCCAATACCTCCAACATGCCATCGCCAACCGACGCCTTTTCCTGCATCAAAACCGTATCAAACCCCTCTGGAACTGGAGCCCCCGTAAAAATACGTACCGCTTGGTATGGCGCGGGTCTCGGCCCTGCCTCGGCCGCGCCAGCGGCCACCTCCCCCACAATTTCCATCTTCCCAAATTCCTCATACCCCCGCCACGAAAATGCATACCCATCCATCGCTGATTGCGCAAATCCTGGCATATCTATGGGTGAAAAAATATCCTCCGCCAAACACCTGCCCAACCCCTCCATCAATTTCACTTCCACCGCATCCAACCGCAAAACGCTATCCGCAATCAACCCCTTGGCCTCAGCCACCGAAATCATCTTTTTCATAAAATTCAACGCAAGTTAATCCTTATCCGCCAATCGTAATCATACTGCGATTTACAATATCATCCGCAACCACCGACAGCAAATCCGTTCCAAACTGACCGCCCAAAGCCGCTGCCTTAGCCAATACATTCGCCTCGATCAATGGACCAATCGACTCGCCCCTGCGCAATGCGCCTAACAAATCGGTTTCGCCACGACTAAACAAACAGTTCTTCATCTTCCCATCCGCCGTTAACCGCAAACGATTACAATCCCCACAAAATGGCGCACTCATCGTACTAATCACCGCAAATGTACCCGCCCCTCCTTTAAGTCGATACTGCTTCACCGTCTCATGCGGCACCCGCGCTATCTCCTCAATTTCACCCCCAAACTCCGCCTCCACAACCAACAAAATTTGCTGCCACGTCACCACCCGCGCATTGTCCCAATGATTCCCCTCAAATGGCATAAACTCTATAAATCGCACATGGACCCCGCTGGAAAATGACCATCGAACAAAATCTAAAATCTCGTGATCGTTCACCCCCCGCATCACCACCGCATTCACCTTCACATCAAACCCTTCGGCCAACAACAAGTCGATATTCGATCTTACCTGCTCAAACAAATCGCGCTTGGTCAACAATATAAAAGTATCCGCATCAAGGGTATCCAAACTGACATTCACTTTCTTCATCCCCGCCGCCTTCATCGCATCGATAAACAAATGAACCCTTGTTGCATTGGTTGTCATCGTTAACTGTACCCCCAAACCACTCAACCGCTCAATAATCTCCCCCGCATCCTTTCTTACCAGAGGCTCGCCGCCTGTTAACCGGATTTTATTCACGCCACCGGCCACAAAAACCTTGGCGATCTCAACGATTTCATCCACCTGCATCAATCGACTTGCCGGCGTAAAATCGTATTCCTCATCAGGCATACAATACGAACATCGCAAATTGCAATTGTCCGTTAGTGAAATTCGCAAATAATTGTGAATCCGCTGGTGAGTATCAACAAAAATGGCCTTCACAATACCCCTGTTTCTAATCAATTTCGCGCAGAATCACCCGCCATCGCCTTTTTCAAGATATAATTCATCTGTGCCTCCGGCGTTGTTAGCCCCAAACTCAACATATCCACCATCACAATTGCCTGCTTGCCCACTTCTTCCTTTGGAAATTCCGCCGCCAATCGCTGATAGTATTTCAACGCCTTGTCAATCACCCCGCCCTGCTCGTAATAATGCGCCGCAACCACCAACATCTCCATCAACGGCTTACCTTTTGGCTTAAACTGTTCGATGTAAAACTCGCTGTACTCCGCCGCCTTGAACCCAAATCCTTGTCGTTCCGCCAACTTCGTACACACATAAACAAAATCACTGCTGTTTTTATACTCCGGATGCGCCTTGGCAAATGTCATCAACGATACCACCGCAGAATCCGGCAGCTTATCCCACTGAACCTTGGGAACAATCAAAGCCTCGTATTTCGACACCTTCTCAAAATCGCGATCAAACTTACTCGTACATCCCACCATCAAAATCAATCCCCAAATCAAACCTTGCCATTTCATGAAGCAAAAATAAGTGAATGATGTGAAAAACTCGGGAATAGCCATTGAAATCCATTGACTAATATTGTATTTATGAGTGAAGTGGCTAGGTATACCGAAGACGAAATCAAAAGTCTTGATTGGAAAGAGCATATTAGGCTCCGTCCGGGAATGTACATCGGAAAGCTGGGCGATGGCACCGCGGCCGACGATGGCATCTATGTACTGGTGAAAGAAATCGTGGACAACTCCATCGATGAACACGTGATGGGCAATGGAAAGAAAATCGAAATTATCATCGACGATAAGCGTGTTACCATCCGAGATTGGGGCCGTGGTATTCCGCTAGGAAAAGTCGTCGATTGCGTTTCCAAAATCAACACCGGTGGTAAGTACGATTCCAAAGCCTTCCAAAAATCAGTAGGTTTGAACGGGGTGGGTACCAAAGCCGTGAACGCACTATCCAACTATTTCGTGGTTCAGAGTTTCCGCGATGGCCGCAGCAAACGCGCCGAATTCGAAAAAGGCGAACTCATAATCGATGCGCCCGTAACCGATACCACCGAACCCAACGGCACGCTCATGGTGTTTGAGCCCGATGCCAGCATCTTCAAAAACTATCGCTACATCAGCGAATTTTTGCGGGAGCAAATCAAAAATTACACCTACCTAAACTCCGCCCTAACCATTCGATTCAATGGCGAAAGTTATGCTTCACGTCGCGGTTTGCTCGATCTTCTCGATCATAAAGTTACCGAAGAAGCCGCCCTTTATCCGGTGATTCACGTCAAAAATGAAGACATCGAACTTGCCTTTACCCATACCGATTCCTACGGCGAAGAATATTACTCCTTCGTAAACGGCCAATACACAACCCAAGGCGGAACACACTTAGCAGCCTTCCGTGAAACTTTTGTCAAGACCATTCGCGAGTTTTACAAGAAAGAATTTGACGCCACCGACATTCGCGCTTCAATCACCGCAGCCATCAGCATTCGTATCATGGAACCCGTGTTCGAAAGTCAAACGAAGACGAAGCTGGGCAGCGCCGACATGGGAGCCGATGGGCCGAGTATCAAAACGGCGATGCTCGATTTTATCAAGAAGAACGTCGATGATTACTTGCATAAAAACCCAACCGTTGCCGAAGCATTGCTGAAGAAGATTCTGCAAAACGAACGCGAACGAAAAGACATGGCCGGGGTGCAAAAATTGGCCAAGGAACGCGCCAAAAGAGCCAACCTGCACAACAAAAAGTTAAGGGATTGCAAAACCCACCTCACCGACCCAAAATCGGATGTTCGATTCGAAACCACCCTATTCATTACCGAGGGAGATAGCGCCAGCGGATCCATCACCAAAAGCCGAAACCCCAATCTACAAGCGGTATTTAGCTTACGTGGTAAACCCTTGAACTGCTATGGGCTAAAAAAGAAAATCGTATACGAAAACGAAGAATTCAACCTGCTTCAACACGCTTTAGACATCGAAGAAGGCCTGGAAAATTTGCGATTTAACAAAATTGTGATCGCCACCGATGCCGATGTGGATGGGATGCATATTCGATTGCTCTTAATGACATTCTTCTTGCAATTCTTCCCCGATTTGGTGAGAAACGGACACCTTTATATTTTGGGAACACCGTTGTTTAGGGTTAGAAACAAAAAGGAAACGATTTACTGCTATTCCGATGAAGAGCGAAAAAATGCGATTTCAAAACTCGGTCACAAGCCAGAAATTACACGATTTAAGGGACTGGGTGAAATTTCGCCGGATGAATTTGCTGGGTTTATTGGACCCGATATTCGCATCGAACCGGTAATCTTGAGCCAGGAATCGAACATCGAAAAATTGCTCAATTACTACATGGGCAAAAACACCCCGGAGCGTCAGGAATTCATCATAGACAACCTCATCGTGGAAAAAGACGATGAACCCGAAATCTTGAGTACTGTTTTGGTTGCTGAAGAAACTGAAACGGTTGCAGAATAACCCGCACATGACCTGGACGCAACGATGGATTGGCAAACAAGGAGAAGGATTCCTTTGGCCGATTTACCTGTTTGTTGTTGTCTATCTTGGACCGGAAAGGTGGCTACACACAGATAGCGCCTATACCCTTTTTAGAATTTTAAATCACCAAAGTCTATTTTACGATCGCATCGCTTGTGAACTTTTGGTTTGGCCAGGTCAGTTGCTTTCACATTTGGGCGCACCGCTCACTTGGGTGATGCAAAGCGTAAACATCATCCTGCCATTAATGGCTTGGTTGGCATGGTCACTCACCGATAAAAGCCCCTTGCGATGGCTGTATTTTTTGGTATTTTTTTGCGGCGGCAGCGAAGCGTTTTTTATTGGTTATAGCGAAATCGGACTCAGCGCACTGGCCTTCATTACAGCCATTCAATGGATTGTTTTGGACGCGAAACGACTGCCCCTGTTACTCTTTTTGTCGATCACAATTATTTGGCTATCACACCCCGCCGGCGTTTTATTCCTCCCCATTTTAGTTTTATTTGGATGGCGAAAATTGGACTTAAAACAAACCCTATCCCTTGCGATTGCTCTCACCGGATTATTCATCGCCAAGCAACTCATCGCCCCAAGCAACCCTTACGATGCGCAGCTCTACAGCACACTAACCAACATCCAAAATTTCACGCAATTTGCGAACCTGTTTAGCGTAAACTATCTCCTTCACGCCGCATGGTTTTTCATTCCCGCCGCAACTGCCATCGCCTGTTTTATCGTTGGATTACTAAAATCTTCGCGCCTCTCCACTTCCATTTACTTTGCGATTTTTTTGGTCGATACCCTTGCCGCCGTCCTGATTTATTCCCAAGGCGATGCCCATATCAATATGGAGAAATTTTTCTACCCCATTGCGGTTATCGGCATGCTCTCGATAGGTATTTATCAGTGGAACTCGGAAAAATCAGTCCTCGCATCGATGAATCAAATCGACGAACAACCGGGGGCGTATGCCCAGAACCAAACCAAGGCGCAACCCCGAACCCAGCAGCTCATCAGCATTCCCTTGTGGTTTTTGGCCTTTTCGATGATGCTAGGCATACAGAAACACCTACCAAACTACGCCGTAAGAAAACAACTTCTATTCGATTTGGTAAAGGTGCAACCCCATGCAAAACTGCTGATTCAGCAACCCGCTGGAGAACAAGGGGCAAACACAAACGACACTGTTGCGAAAATTGCAAATGCGCTTTCTCAAAAAGGTTCGCTGTGGGGGTTGAGCTACGAAACAGCCATCGCTTCAAAACTGATTGACCTAAACGAAACCCACACCGCAAAAATCATGTCGCCCGAGGAAATCAAAGACTGGCCAACGACCCACAGCCAAATCGCCGACAGCCTTTTCATTGGCGCGCCCTTTGAGCAACCGCAACCCATCAATCGCTTGAATCACCAGTATTTCAGATTTGCAAAAAATCAGTACTTTGCATCTACTCCACCAACCACTTCAACAACTTCCCAGAACCCTCCACCGCAATGAAGTAGATCCCTGCAGAGGGTGCGACTAGGCAAATTTGCTGTTGTCCGTTTTCAATGCGATACGTCGACACTTTGCTGCCCACGGAATTGTAAACGACGATACTTCGGGATGTACCATTGGATTTACCATTGCCTTGAATGCTCAAAATCACA
>JBEEMF010000032.1:0-2511 GCA_041192805.1 Bacteroidota bacterium
ATCAGAAAACTATTGGCCAATCAATACAATGAAGAAATTGCTTCAACAACTTCAATCCTCTACGGTGGAAGCGTGAAGCCAGAAAATGCAGCAGCGTTGTTTATGCAAGCAGATATTGATGGCGGATTGATTGGTGGTGCAAGTTTAAAAGCACGTGACTTTATCGATATCGTGAAAGCGATGCGATAAGCCTCCATGGCTTGAAAAAATAGACTGTTAACAATGAAACGTAAGTTGGTGCGTTATTTGTAATCTCACCCTGATGATAAAAAAACTCTGCTTTATACTTCTTTCTGTTTTAACACTTAAATTGACAGCTCAAAGTGGAAGTTTTAGTCCTGTACCGGCTACGTTTATTGCTGAGTTTGAAACATTTGTCAACCGCCCTGGAGATAAGAACCTCACCAAGAATTTTAATATTTTTAAGGAGAATTGGGAAATGGGCAAATTTTCGCCCAGTCAGCAGAAATTTATCATCGATATTTCAAATCAAATGCTGGCCGAAAAAATGGCCGTCCAACCGCATTTCGAATTATATATCGCAACGGTAGCAGCATTTTTGCAAAATAACTTGCCCGATAAAGTACTCGTTCAATGGCAAGGCATCACCAAGTCGTTGCTGGGCAATTCCAACAAAGAGTACCTCGAATTTCTTCAAACTACCGCCAATTTGTTCGCCGATAAAGTCATTTATAAATCGGGTACGGCCGTTTGGAGCGTGGATACCCTGGATTTCGACTTGTATTACAAAAATGAAATAGAAATACGCTTTGGTGAAGTCGCCCTAATCTGCACTGGGTTTAAGGACAAAATGGTAATTAGCGCTACCAAAGGAGTGTATAAGCCGTTGAAGAATATTTGGGTTGGTGATTACGGGACCGCGGATTTCAAAAGATGCCTACCCACCGAATCGGCTTGGGTTAAGTTTGGGAAATATCGCTTGAACATGGATCAAAATATCTATTCGGTGGACTCAGCTCAGTTGGTCTATGGAAGGTATTTTAAAACACCGGTCTTGGGTAAGTTTACCGACAAATTGAGTACTGCAACGGATTCTTTAAAAGTCAAGAAATCGGGATTCCCGCAGTTCAATTCCTATGATAACGAATTGTTGGTGAGTGGAATAGTGGGTGATGAGTCTTTCTTTAAAGGAGGATTTTCGATGCAAGGTCATTCCATTACAACTGCCACTGCCAACGGCAAACCGTCGGTGATCGACGTGTTCTATAAAGGCAAAAAGAAGGTCACCTTAAAAAGCAAATCGTTCAAAATCCAAGACGGGATTGCAGGGACTTTGCAGAGTGAATTCACGATGTATTTGGACAGCGTTACGACAATTTACCACCCGTTTGTGAAGGTGAATTTTATCTTCAAGGATAATAAATTAATTATCGATAGGGGTGAGGAAGGATTGATGCGCGTGCCGTTTCAAGACAATTTTCACAATGTAAATATTGATGTTCAGCAGGTTCGTTGGATTGTTACGGAGCCGTTTGTTGATTTCGACAATGTGAACAATGAGATGGAGGCCAGGATTTCTTCAGACGATTTCTTTCGTGACATTCTATACAATCGATTGCAAGGTCCTTTGAGGTCGCATCCGTTGGAAGGTTTGGTAGCCTACTATAACCGACAACCAGAAGATCCCATCGCCAGGCAAATGGAGAAGGATATCAAAAACTTGATGTTATCCAAGGATCCAGCCGATAAAGCAAAATTGGATGCCAAGCTCAAGCAGTTGCAAGCGCAGAAAGCCAAAACGCGTGAGTTTTACAAGGCAGATCAGCGCATCAAATTTTCATTGGATGACTATGCATTTTTTCAGCAAACCCAGAAAGAATATTTGGTAGTTCCGTTTCTTGAATTGCATGATCAAGGTTACATCAATTATTTACAAGATCAAGACAGTGTTACCTTGTTGCCAAAAGCGTTTCGATATGTGCAAGCGCATCAGAAATTAAGGGATTACGATGTGATTCGAATTTCTTCCATCATTGGAAAGCGATCCAATTTTACGCTGAATCTGCTAAGTAATGAAATGAATTTGGAGGGTGTTTCTAAATTCTTCTTTTCCGATTCTCAAAACGTAATTGTGGTGCCAACGGAGCAGCAAGTGACATTGACCAAGAATCGGGGTTTGCGTTTTGGTGGACAGTTGAGGGCGGGGAGATTCGATTTTTACGGTAAAAAGTACGTTTTCAATTACGGTCAGTTCAACATAGCGATGTCGGCCGTGGATTCCCTAAGAATGTACTTTCCAGATTCCTCTGGACGCAGATTGGTGCCCATCAAATCGGTGTTGAGGAATGTGAGTGGGACGTTATACATCGACAAGCCCAATAACAAATCGGGGAATAAGGACTATCCGGAGTATCCCATTTTTGTATCGGACAAGGGGAGTGAGGTGTTGTATGATAAGCCGCATATTCATGGCGGGGCATACGAAGGCGATAAGTTCAAGTTTGTGGTGGATCCGTTCACGATCGACAGTTTGGACAATTTCACGATTGC
>JBEEMF010000033.1:0-6259 GCA_041192805.1 Bacteroidota bacterium
TATGCCATCGTCGGAATTCCAACACGTGAGCAAGTTGCGAAACAAGGCTTCGGGGATTCAGTTTGCCGTGGATCGCGATACTGCTTTGCGCGACTTCTATTACTACTACAACCCAGCGAAAGATACTTTCGGAAACGCGGCGAGGGCAGTTATGGCGGATCAGTCGCAGCCCAAACAGGAAACTTCGGTACGCGACCTATATAAGGATTATACATTGCTCACACCTGAAGAAATGAAGGCATACGAAAATGCGTATTTGTATGAAATTACATTTACCAACAAAGGCGGCTTTGTGATGCCAATCATTTTGCAATGGAACTACACCGATGGTACTTCGGAAGTGGATTACATTCACGCTTATATTTGGCGTAAAAATGAAAATAAGGTGACCAAGAATTTCCTAAAGCGCAAGGAAGTGGCGAGCATCGTTTTGGATCCGTTTAAGGAAACATCGGACATCGATGAAAGCAATCATACTTGGCCTCGTACAGCGGAACCTACGCGTTTTGAAATTTTCAAAAACAAGCAGCAATCGCCGGCGGATCAAGTGGAAATGACACCGATGAAACGGGCTTTGCGCGGCAAAAAGTAATTTTAAGCCGCCTGAAGAATTTAACCGGATCCGTTTGGAGAATTACAAACGTCCCTCAATAATTGATTCCACCACGGATGGATCCAGAAGGGTGGAGGTGTCGCCCAGAGATTCCAATTCACCTTCAGCGATTTTCCTTAGGATCCGACGCATGATTTTGCCTGATCGGGTTTTGGGTAATCCACTGACAATCTGAATTTTATCGGCTTTGGCGATGGCTCCAATTTCGCGACTCACGGTTTCGTTGATTTGATGCGATAGCATACGCAAATCGGTTTCCAGCCCCTGGTAAATCACAAACGCATAGATGCCCTGACCTTTGATATCGTGCGGATAGCCAACGATGGCACTTTCGATAACCCCTGTATGCAAATTGATGGCGTTTTCTACCTCCGCCGTTCCGATGCGATGACCGCTGACATTGAGAATATCGTCAACACGACCGGTGATTCGGTAATACCCGTTTTCATCTCGCAAAGCCCCATCGCCCGTAAAATAAAGGCCCGGATAGGTACTGAAATAGGTTTGCTTGCATCGTTCGTGATCGCCCCAAGTGGTCCGTAAAATCCCAGGCCAAGGTTTGCGAATGCAGAGATTCCCCGATACTTTGTTGCCCAATATTTCTTTGCCATTTTCATCCACCAAAAGCGGTTCAACCCCCGGAAGTGGTAGGGTTGCGTAGGTGGGTTTGCTCGGTGTTACCCCGGCTAGGTTGGTGATGAGGACGCCGCCGGTTTCGGTTTGCCACCAGGTGTCGACGATTTCGCAATTGCCTTTTCCCACCATTTTATGATACCATTGCCAAGCTTCTTCGTTGATGGGTTCGCCCACAGTTCCGAGGACTTTTAGCGATGGCATTTTGTGATTCATTACCCAGTCGTCGCCGGCGCTCATAAGACTACGAATGGCGGTAGGTGCGGTATAGAGGATATTTACATTGTGTTTTTCTACAATCTCCCAAAAACGATTTGGGTTGGGGTAGGTGGGTATGCCTTCGAATAGTAAGGTGGTGGCGCCGGCGGTAAGCGGACCATACAATATATAGCTATGGCCAGTGATCCAGCCAATGTCTGCGGTGCAAAAATGCACCCAGCCCCGTTGGTATTGAAAAGCGTTGGTAAACGTATAATGCGTCCAAACCATATAGCCTCCGCAGGTATGCACCACACCTTTGGGTTTGCCGGTTGAGCCGCTGGTGTAAAGGATAAATAGTGGGTCCTCGGCTTCCATGGTCTCCGCGGGGATACTGAGCGCTTCGGCGATATTTACATGGGCAATCGCTTGCTTCCATAGCACATCGCGCCCCTCTGTTAACGTAATTTCGATGTCGGTTCGCTCGTAAACCCAAACCGTTTTTACGCTGCTACAATGTTCTAGTGCCTCATCGATTATAGATTTTAACTGAATGTCTTTTGCCCCACGATAAGCCCCATCGCAGGTGATGATGGCGGAAGCTTGCGCATCGTTTACTCTATCGGCGACGCTGTGGGCACTGAATCCGCCAAATATCACGGAATGTATAGCACCCACTCGGGCACAAGCCAATACCGCAATGGCCAATTCCGGGACCATCCCCATATAAATGCAAACGCGATCGCCTTTTTTCATATCGCCTTTTCTGAGAACTTCGGCAAACACGCATACCGCCTCGTGCAACTCTGTAAATGTGTATTTTTTGCTCTCCTCGTTGGGGCTGTTCGATTCCCAAATGAGAGCAATTTCATCGCCGCGCTCAGGTAAATGTCGGTCCAAGCAATTTTCCGTAATATTCAACTGCGCCCCATCAAACCAACGCACGTTCGGTTCTTCAAAATTCCAATCCAAAACACGGTCCCATTTGCGCTTCCAAGTAAAATCGTTTGCTACATTGGCCCAGAATTCTTCGGGGTTTTCTAGGCTTTCGCGATAGGCTTGGTTGCGGGATTCTAAGCTTATGAGTTGCGATGGATAATGCATATTTCAAATTTGCGCATTTGCCGTGGTTGATGCAAATAACTTATTGGCTTTGTTTTGATTGTTGTAACATCCGGGTGGGAATCCTTTTCCATTGCCTACCTTTGTAGTATTGGAACATTTCATTGAACTAGGAATTGCGCAGCCTATCATCGACGCGCTTTCCGCACAAGGGTATACCACCCCAACACCCATTCAAGCCCAAGCCATACCTGCTGCCTTAGCCCACAACGATATCCTCGGAACGGCCCAGACAGGAACAGGTAAAACCGCGGCCTTCTCAATCCCCATTATTCAAAATTTGATGTCGTCTACCCGTGACCGTAGAACGATCAAAGCGTTGATATTAACCCCCACCCGTGAACTAGCTTTACAGATTGATGAAAGCATTGCAGCGTATTCCAGCAATGTGAAAATCAGTCATGCCGTTATTTTTGGCGGTGTGAGTCAGAACCCCCAAGTGGATGCAATCAAACGCGGCGTTGAAATCATGACAGCCACGCCAGGACGTTTGTTGGATTTAATGCAACAAGGATTTATTGATTTGCGAAATGTTGAGTTTTTTGTGCTCGATGAGGCCGATCGTATGTTGGATATGGGCTTTATTCATGATGTGAAAAAGGTAATTGCAAAATTGCCAACAAAACGTCAGACCTTATTTTTCTCAGCAACTATGCCCGCTGAAGTGGTGAAGTTGAGCCAAAATATTTTGGTGAATCCGGTTCGCGTTTCAGTGGCTCCGGTTTCAACTACTGCGGAAAAGGTAACCCAGCAATTGTTTTATGTGGATCAGAAGAACAAGCGTTTCTTATTGCGACATTTATTGGATTCTTCATCGGTGGAAATCCCCTCGGTATTGGTCTTTACTCGCACAAAGCACGGAGCCGATAAAGTGGTGAAGGATTTGGTGAAATTGGATATTTCTGCCCAAGCCATTCATGGAAACAAGAGCCAGAATGCACGACAGACTGCGTTATCGAACTTTAAAAATCGCACGACTAGAGTTTTGGTGGCTACGGATATTGCGGCCCGCGGAATCGATATCGACGAGCTAACGCACGTGATCAATTATGAAATCCCAAACATCCCTGAAACCTATGTGCATCGCATCGGACGGACGGGTAGAGCGGGGAACAGTGGTGTTGCGTGGTCGTTTGTAGATCGCGAGGAAGTACCATTTATCAAGGACATTCAGAAGTTAATCAAACAGGAAATTCCTGTGGAGACGAGTCATCCATATTTGCCGGGAACTCATGTGGCCGAGGCCAATGATGCCAAGCCTTTTTACAACGATGGCAACAACGGCAATCAGCGTGTAGCAAGGAAGAAAGCGAATCAAAAGAACAATTCTGGGTTCTCAAATGCGGGCGGAGGTTCTGATCGCAGAGAATCATCAAATGCTGGCGATTCCAACTTTTCATCGCCCGCTCGCAAGGATTCAAACTCCGGCTCACCTGCAAGGAATGATCGCAGAGATCAGCCTTCAAATGATGCGTCGAAGGCAAAACCCGCCGGTCCTCCAAAGCCATTTACGCGCTTCAAACCCCGCGATTAATTCTTTACCGGAAACAAGTCCATTGGCATCATCTCAAAAGCGGCCTTCACCGTGAGCTGATTAAACGGATAGCGACTGGTTTTTTCGATGTGATATTTTCCTGGAGAAACATCGGCCACTTCCAAATGAATGGCGCCCTGCTGGTCGAACACAATCGCAATCAATCTCGCATTGGCACCCATCGGAAACTGATGCATCGCATAAGAATATCCTGTATTATCCTGTCTGCTTGTAGATGGCCCCAGCAACGAATTAAGGTCGCTAAAATTCAAGAATACCAGAGCCCGCGCATGATCCACCTTGTATGTGATCGAGTCGTCGCTTTTGGTGAATTTGCTAAATTTGTCGCAGTTAACCAGTTTCGTGGAATACGATTCCAAAGCCCAATTGCCTCCGTTATTAGTTGCCATTTTTCCGATTCCAGCGACAACGGGAGGTAGCGGTAACTGTTTGATTTTGATGAAATTGGCATCCAATGTGGAGAATCGAATGGTTAGACTTTCAGGCATCCCCAAGCTGTCCTTAAACCTTGCGGCTGGTGCGGAAAGTAGTAACTCGCGGAAGTTGGCGAACTGGTCAGAAATTAGACTATTCGATGCTTGTGAAGAGTCCAACAATTGAACATCGGTAATATCGCCCGATTTGTTAAGCATTAATTTTGCTGGGAAAATAATGCCATCCATTTTAATGCGCTTTTTTAACTCTTTATTGATTTTGGCATTGTCGTAAAACCACTGACTCAATGGTATGTCAACGTCCATGTCGTTTACAATTAGGTGTTCGGCAACGCCATTATTGGACCGGGTGATGGGAAGCAATGATAGCGTAAATTTCCTATTCTTGTTTTCGCTGCCATCACTGTTTGATGCGTTATTACTGGCACTGGCACTCGCCGAATTGAGGTCGTTGGTCCAAGTGGTTTGATCGCCACTCACGCCATAAAACGTCTCAAAACCCTCTTTGTACGCTGAATTTCCTTCGATTTTGTATGATTTGCCATCGGCGATTCTGATGTTTGCATTGTCTGAAGTCGCATTGATGTCGATCATTCCTCCACTTTCTAGTGCCTGCCCATCGGTCGTGCTGCTAGTAAGTCCGGCCGAAGCGAAATCTGTCTTGCTTTGAAAGTGCTGCACACTCAGTTGGACTTTGCCAAGGACGGGATTGCCCATCGCATCGGAAAAAGCATTTTCGGGGAACTTCAATATGATTCCCGTCTTTGTTTTGATTTCAAAGGCCTTTTGGGCGTGGTTGATATCGAACGTCTCGATCTTGGGAGCCATTGCACGCAAAGTATCCAGGGCGCCAGATTTCAGAAGCCATGCATCGTGTTGAACAACGGGCAATGGCCAATTGTACATTCTGTATTGAATTTGACTGCTAAGAAACGTAACATGGGTTACTCCATTTTTGTCGGGGATGTTATTAGGGGCCCTATAAAGGTACTCCGATATGCCATTGGGGTTGTTCGATGTTGTCCTGCCCGGCATGCCATTTTGAGGGAAATATATAGGGTAGGGGTAATTCGATGGGAATTGTGGGGTAGGGATGCTTGGTCGATTATCGTTCGATGGCGGCAGCCAAATTGCGGGATGCTTTAGCAACCGAATGAGCGGCCGCTGATTGGATGGCGGCCGTGGGGTTGGCTTGGAAGGGGGATTGAATTGCGGTTTGGTTGGTGTTCTTGGGATATTCTTGGGGAATTCTAATTTTTGCGCGCCTAGATTGGCGATAGCCCAAAGGGTAAAAACTGTCATCGACAGGGAAACTTTCGCGATTGCTTTATTGATTTCCATACGAAGCGATGATTGTCAAATTGTGTACCAAATATCAAACAATTTCTTCGCATTCAATGAATTGGGTGTAGGTCGGCGATAGAAATTGCATTTATGGAAGTAAAAATCCATCAACTTTCCTATTTCCTTTGCAAATGACAATGCGAAGGCGTATTTTTGCACCCTCATTGGAGAGATGGCAGAGCGGTCGAATGCGGCGGTCTTGAAAACCGTTGACTGTTACAGGTCCGGGGGTTCGAATCCCTCTCTCTCCGCTGGATACAGTTCGCAACTGTTCGAAAAGTGTGTAAGTCGTTGATTTACACACTTTTTTTTGTTCTTTACTTTCCGAAAATGTTCGCGTTTGTACGCCAACTGGGTTTC
>JBEEMF010000034.1:0-5795 GCA_041192805.1 Bacteroidota bacterium
TAAAAAAAAGCGAAAACACTATTACAAATGCAATGTATGTCGTGGCGTAAGCCTCAATGCAGAAACCAGCCCTAAATCGCCTCAAATGGGCATTAACGATACATACAAGAAACTATTAGAATCTGTGCAATTAAAGGGTAAGTACACAGACTTATTCAAATACCAATTGCTCAAGTTGTTTCGTTACCAGAACGCTGAACATGAAATGGCGTTGACGGAACAAAAAACTAAATTGGGAGATTTGATGGTTAAGAAAAACAAACTTGAGGAAAAGTATATCTATGGTGATGACATAACAAAAGAAGTATACAAGCAACGTTCTTCTCAGTTAGAATGGGAAATTAACGCAACTCACCAAAAAATTGCAGACCTTGAAAATAAATTATCTAACCACGATGTTTTTATTGACAAAGCGATGAATGTTTGTGAAAACCTCAGCAAATACTGGGAGTTCGGAACATCAGAGAACAAGCAACGCATCCAAAAAATGTTGTTTCCTGAGGGTTTGTACATTGTTCCCGGAAAAAGGACTTATCTAACCCAAAATATGAACCAAGTTTTTCAGCTAATCCCCCTATTTACGGGGGTTAGCGAAGGGCGTAAAACAAAAAAAGTCGCCATAATTGACGACTTTTCTCTCTTAGTAGCGGGAACAGGACTCGAACCTGTGACCTTCGGGTTATGAGCCCGACGAGCTACCACTGCTCCATCCCGCGATTTATTTTCGTAGCCCGTAGGGGAGTCGAACCCCTCTTTCCAGGATGAAAACCTGGCGTCCTAACCGATAGACGAACGGGCCATCTAAGGGGCTGCAAAGATACAAAGAAATTTGTAAAACAATGCAGTTCCCAAAAAAATTATGCTGATTCGTGCTTAGTAATTATACCATCGCCCCATAATTCTTCCAGTTGATAGAAACTTCTTTTTTCTTCAGAAAAAATATGGACTACTACGTTGATGTAATCTAGAAGTACCCATTCTGACTCGTCGTTTCCTTCGCGGTGGGTGGGTTTCTCTCTCAATGCTTTTCTAACTTCATCTTCTACGCTATCTGCAATCGCATCTACTTGTCGGGCTGAACCACCATGACAAATCACAAAGAAATCGGCAAATGCGCTTGAGGTTTTTCTTAAATCTATCGAAACAATTTTGAACGCTTTCTTCTCTTGCATTCCATGAACCATCACGGCCACTAACGCTTCTACTTCTGATGTTTGAATCTTTTTTGCCATCTAATCGCTTACTTTGCTACAAAGAACGCCATTTTGTTAGACTTTCAGTTCATTCGGCCCGTTGCGGACATTCATCTTTTTTACATTTCGAGCTGTGATTCTACGCAAACTGCGATTATTACATTGATTGAGCAAGGTGCGATGGGATTGGCGAATCGTTTTTTGCCTTTGGCGCTGTATACGGATGATCAGCAAAATGGTAAGGGACAGCGCGGTAATCTTTGGAATGGGGAAACGGATAAAAATATCGCAATGACATTGGCCTTTCCGATTTTATCAACCCAAAATATCGACCTGGTTCTTTTAAACAAGGCCCTAAGTGTAGGTGTTTTGCGGCCGCTTCAGAATGTAATCCGCGAAAAGTTGTTTCTCAAATGGCCCAATGATATCGTCACTGAATCAAAAAAACTCGGTGGCTTGTTGATGGAAATTACCCAAGTTAACCAACAAAAATTTTTACTTCTTGGCGTTGGCATCAATGTAAATCAGTTGGATTGGCAAAATCAACCCAAAGCAATTTCCTTGGCGAGGATTCAAGGCGGTGCATTTGATCGCGATGAAGTGATGGATGCATTGCTTTTCACTTTGGATGAAATTTGGAAAAAGATGCCCAATCTGATGGTGGACTATGCAAATTGTCTCTGGAAAAGGGGCCAAATAGTGAATTTATCGGTAAGTTCACCTAATCATAGTGATGCAACGGAGCCGGAACTTATGTCGGGAATTTTGCAAGATGTTGATCAAGAAGGAAGAATAGTGATTTTGGATGCGGATGGGAAATTATTGGCATTTCATCACGGTCTAGTGCGACTGCAATTTTAAGATTGCGTATTAATTTGGTCATTTATTTAGAATAGAGTAAACGAAAAGGCGCAATGTTAGGTCTAAGCATTAATTTAGGACACTATTTATGGATCGCAAACAGTTTTTTGAGTCGTTAAAGCCCAATTTTTTGACTTCTACTGAAGAAGAAAAACCTGGTTTAGGAAATGCTTCTGCAGCCAACACGCAATTTAAATCAGCGGGATCGGGATTAACTCGCAGGACCAATACGGGAATCCAAGCCTATGCTGGCACTTTTGGCGATGCGGAATTGTTGCATTTGATGCGACGAAGCATGTTTGGTGTGAAATATGGCGAATTCAAGAAGTTTCGTGGAAAGACTTTACAGCAGGCTGTTGATGCAATTTTAACCGTCCCTGCATCATTGCCAAATCCTCCACTAAATAATTACGGCAATTTAGTAACGGACCCAAATGTGGCTTACGGTTCAACATGGGTCAATGCGCCGTTAGACCCCGCCGTAGAATTTTATCGCAAAGGCAGTGTCAAAAATTGGATTTGGGGCTTAATGGCAAATCAAACTCCCGATATTCAAGCCAAAATGGTCTTGTTTTGGCACAATCACTTTGCTATACAATTTTTAGAAATTCCAGATTCACGCGCCTGCTACACATATACCAAAGTGTTGTATTCACATGCTTTGGGGAATATGAAGGATTTAACCCGGGCAATTACAATTGATCCCGCGATGCTATTTTATTTGAATGGCCGACTGAACACAAAAAGGGCGCCCGATGAAAATTACGGGCGTGAGTTACAAGAGCTGTTCACCATGGGCAAAGGCCCCAATAGCAAGTACACCGAGGACGATGTGAAAGCGGCGGCAAGGGTTCTTACAGGTTGGAACATCAATCCGTTAACCAATCCATTTACTACTACCTTTTTAAATACCAACCACGATACAACAGATAAGAAGTTTAGTGCTTTTTATGGAAATACCGTTATCAAGGGTCAGTCTGGAATCAACGCAGGAAATACCGAACTGGACGATATGCTTACCATGATGTTCAAGGTGGATGAAGTGGCTCTGTATTTATGTCGGAAACTATATGAGTTCTTCGTTTATTATGAAATCGATGAAACCGTTGAGACCAATGTGATTGTGCCTTTGGCCAAGGTTTTCAGGGACAGTGGGTACGATGTTAAAACGGTTTTAAAGACGCTATTGTCTAGCGAACATTTTTACGATACGTGGAACCGCGGATGTGTAATCAAAGATCCGATTACCCAACAAGCGGGTTTTTGTAGAGAGATGGAATTGCCATTCCCTGCATCAACTGACTATTTTTTATTGTACAAGATGTGGGAATTGGGTAGTGCATTTGGACAGCTTACGCAATTGCATTTGGGAGATCCACCAAATGTTGCGGGGTGGCCTGCGTGGTATCAAAAACCGATGTTCCATCGCAGTTGGATTAACAGCGACACATTGCCGAAGCGGAACCAATTCACAGATTATATTTTATTGGTTGGTCATAAAGTTGGCACCTATACGTTGTTAGTAGACCCATGGATTCTGACCAAACAATTATCGGACCCGGGCACGCCAGATACATTGATTTCTGATACTACGAGTTTCTTATTGCCGATGGCACTGAGTGCGGGTCAAATTAGTGGATTAAAGGAAATTTTACTCCCCGGAGGTATTCCCGACTACAATTGGAGCGATGAATATCGCGCTGCCACAGACGCATCGGATCCAAATCATAAAACCGCATTAACTACCGCAACGTCTAAGCTTCGTTATTTATACAAAGCCATTATGAATCTTTCAGAATACCAATTGTCATAAGCCATGAAACGCAGATCATTTGTAAAAGCAACCGCAGCGGCGGGTACAATATTGCCGATCACATTGAACGGCATGGGCGTGAAGGCCTACGAGGACAATCCTTTGTTTAATGCCTTGGGTAGAAGAAGCGCGGATGGAAAAGTCCTTGTAATCATTAACTTATCGGGCGGAAACGACGGGTTAAATACTTTGATTCCGGTGGATCAATACAGTAATTTGAGCAAGGCGAGAAATAGCATCTTGTTGCCTGATACCAAAGTGCTTTCGTTGAATGGTAAGTCAGGAGTGGGCTTGCACAATAAACTTACTGGTTTGCAGGGTTTGTATAATAACGGGATGGTCAGTGCTATTCAAGCTGTAGGTTATCCCAATCCGAGTTATTCGCATTTTCGCGCAACCGATATCTGGAATAGTGGTTCTGATAGCAATGAAAGTTGGACAACGGGTTGGATGGGACGATACTTGGATAGTCGTTTTGCGGGTTATCCCACAGGATATCCTACCGCGGCGATGCCTGATCCCTTAGCGATTCAGATTGGTCAAATGGTATCGCTGGGATTCATGGGGCCTTCGGTGAGTATGGGCATGGCAATTTCTGACCCCAATTCTTTTTACAATTTGGCCAATGGCACAACCGATAAAACTCCGGATACTCCGGCAGGTCATGAATTGGCGTTTTTGCGTTTGATGGCACAGCAGAGCAATCAATATGCTACGATTGTAAAAAATGCGGCGGCAAAGGGTACAAATAAATCGACCAAATACCCAGCTACAGCGGGACGACAACCGCTTGCAGATCAATTGAAAATTGTAGCTAAATTGATTAGTGGTGGACTAAAAACACCTGTTTATATGGTCACTTTGGGTGGGTTTGATACACATAGTCAACAGGTGGACACAACGGATCATACAACGGGAATGCATGCCAATTTGATGCAGCAATTGGGTGATGCGATTGCTGCATTTCAGGATGATTTGAAGTTGCTGGGATTGGACAATCGGGTTGTAGGGATGACATATAGTGAGTTCGGAAGGCGTGTAATCAGCAATGCGAGTGATGGAACAGATCACGGGGCTGCAGCACCGATGTTTGTCTTCGGAAATGCCGTTCAAGGAGGTGTTATTGGGGCCAATCCTGTCATTCCTTCTACTGTAACGGTGAATGATAACGTACCGATGCAATATGATTTTAGACAGATTTATGCCTCTGTTTTGAAAGATTGGTTTGAGTTGAGTGATGCAGATGTGAAGTTGGCCATGGGTAATAAATCGTTTAATACATTGCCGATTTTCAAAAATAATAGTGCTACGGTGGACGATTATGTGGACCTTGTGAGCAGGATTTCTCTGAATAAAATCTATCCAAATCCGGCGACCGAAAATACAGATATTGAATATTTTACAGAGTCAGGTAATATTAAATTAACTGTCTTTGATGCGATGGGTCAGCAAGTTGCTATTTTGAAAGAAGGATGGCATGCACATGGTGCTTATACGGTGAACTTTGAGGTAAGAGGATTGCGTAAAGGCAATTATTATGTACAGTTGTCGCAAGGAGAAAAAAGAAAAACCGAAGTACTTTTGGTCCAATAATTTTTTCTAGGGGCTGTGATAGGACAAATATTTGTTTTATATTTGCAGTCCAAAAAAATTGCCCTATCGTCTAATTGGCAGGACAGCGGTTTTTGGTACCGTATGTCTAGGTTCGAGTCCTAGTAGGGCAACAAATTGTAGGTTTGATGATATCCATTGCGTATAATCGCAGCCAGAGAGACAGTAAAATCGAAAGTTATGACATCACTAATACACCCCGTAAAGATTTTCGCAGGCAGTGCATCTGCCGCCCTCACGCAGGACATTTGTGAGTTCTATGGAACTACACCTGGCGACATGACCGTTTCGCGTTTTAGCGATGGGGAGTTTCAACC
>JBEEMF010000035.1:0-22643 GCA_041192805.1 Bacteroidota bacterium
ATTCTGGTTGGCGAGCGATGGATTCCATGGCGCTACCGCCGATTCTACCGATACCCAAACCGGCACCGATTGCTGCTAAACCAGCGCCAATAGCGGCACCCATTTTGCTGTAGGCAGCGGCCGAAGTGTCCGCAGCTGCTTGGAGGAGAGTGTTCATTAGACTCATAACTATTTGATTGTTTTTTATATAGGTTTATTAATTTTAATGATGATGTTCTTCAACGGCACTACCAATATAAATGGCAGTTAATAAGGTAAATACAAAAGCTTGTAAGAAAGCAACTAGCAATTCCAACAAACTCATAAACACAGTAAATGCAACACTCAATGGAGAAACTGCAAAACCTAATCCTGGCTTCATCGCTCCAAAAATAAATATCAAACTAAAGAATCCTAATATGATAATGTGACCCGCAGTGATGTTTGCAAACAAACGTAACATTAATACGAAAGGCTTTAAAACAACACCCAATATTTCAATAGGTATGATAATGATATACATCCAAACCGGAACATCAGGAACAAAAATGTGCTTCCAATAATATTTGTTCGCATTCAAATTAACCGTTAAGAATACAATCACCGCCAAAACCATAGTAACCGCGATGTTTCCTGTTACGTTCGCACCTCCTGGGAAAATTGGAATCAACCCAAATATATTATTAACAAAAATAAAGAAGAATATGCTCAACAACATAGGCAAATACTTATCTGCCTTATGACCAATAGAGGCCCGTGCAACATCGTCGCGAATAAACAAAATCAATGGCTCAACCAAATTGTGAAAGCCTTTAGGGGCCTTGCCTTGTCTCTTACTATACGACCTTGCCATGCCGATGGTAATGATCATCAATACAAGTACAGCCAACATCATCGCCAAAACATTCTTGGTGATAGAAAAATCATAAATGGCTTCAGTGTTTGCTTTGTCTTCCCAAACAATACTGCCCTTCTCATTCAATATAAATCCGTCGTAAGCCGCGTGGCCATGTTGGAAATTAGAAGAAATAAAAGTAATCAAACCTTTTGATTTAACGTAAAGAATAACCGGTAACGAAATAGAAACCGCCTCATGACCCTCACCAAACAAATGCCAATCGTGTGCGTCTGTTACGTGATCCATAATCATCTTTCCTGGATCGTACTTGGCTGGCTTGTCGTGAGAAGCCGAAGCTTCATGGGTGGCTTCAGGATGACCTGAGGCAATTTCTCCCTCACTGATGGAATGGTTGGCAAAAGTTAAAACGATCAAAAACGCCGAAAAAACAAAAGCAACTAGCGTTTTCCGTACAGAGGACATGTTGAAAAGTGTAATAAAATCAGGCATTTTCTTTGGGTGGCCCATCATTTGAATCGGGGCGCAAGTTAATACGCTTTTCAGACATTTCAAACAACAAAAACAAAATAAAATATAGACCAAAAGCCATAACAAATACCAAATTGGCTTTGCCTTGCCTCAAAACAGATATCAGTAAAAAAGTTAGCACGCCCATCAACCGCATCATACTCGAAATCATGGCACGACGAATCCATTGGTTTGGGTTGGCCACTTGACTTCGATCCACGTAGTAACGCAAGGCCCAGAAAAGCGAAACCAAAAACAATAGGCCCCAATAAACATCTGGTGTCACCATGATTTTAGCACTCACAAAATCCAGCACCCCGGTCATCACCCCTAGCACCACGCCTAATACCCAAATTCGAACACTGTACAATTTCACACTAAAATTTCTTCAAAATTAAGTACAAACTGCTCCCTACCCCAAGCAATACACCCAACAAGATACCCACAGGGAATGCCAACAACAACCACTGATCTAATAAATAACCCAAATAAGTAATCAGAAGAATTGTACCTATCATCTGAAATGCGATACCTGTATACTTCGCAAAATCTTGCATGTACTACAAATAGCAATATTATTTTTACGCCACAGGCGCGGATGCCACTACTCCACCCGCCGAAACACTTACCACAACATTCATTGTACAACGACCGTTGAATTGTGCACCCGACTCAATCACCATTTTATTTGTAACAATATCTCCATCAATTTTTGCCGATGGCTTCAACTCCAATATATTCTTTACTGTGATGTTGCCTTTAATATGTCCTGCAACCGTTGCGGAATCCGCTTCGATATTGCCAAGAATTTTACCGGTCCCACCTATCACCAACCGCTGACCTACTTTTACATGTCCTTCAATGGCACCGTCAACCCTAAAGTCACCATTCGATACTAAGTCGCCCGTAATCCGGGTCCCTTGCCCAATGATATTAAGAATCCCCTGAGACTGAACAGCCTTTTCGTTTTTTGCGGTGTTATTGTTGAAAATTGCCATGATTGTAATTCTTTTTTTTGATTCCTTACAAATATAACGATTCGTGAGAGCTTTTCAAAGTAAGCCGAAACCTATTTCGGACGAGCCGATGTAGAATCAAATTGATCCTCCTTCCCTTCCAGAATTGTATTTAACACGTCTTGTTTACTTCTCTGAACCTCCAAAGATCTTGACAAATCCTCGATTCTTTGATTTAACTGCAATATCTCTTTGCGAGATTCTTTCGTCACTGCATTTGGAACAATTCCGCGCAACGGCGTGTAGGCCAATAACAACAAAACTATCACCGTAAATGCCAACAATAAGCTGCTAAAAACCATCAAAACATTGATGGGCGTCAATCGAACTGAAAAAACTTCCGCAAAAGTTGTGTCGTTTATCAATACAAAACGATGTTTGTTTCGAAGATTGGCGATAATTTTGCGTCTGCGTGAGGTTTTGGACATTTTTATCGGGATTGAATCAATAAAAACTCAAAAATAGCGTTTTAACCAACACAAAGAATGCGCCTAGGCTCAAAAAATCAATTATACATCTTGCTCCTGTTCGCGACCCTCTTATCGTCGTGCAGCAACCAAGAGTCTTGGGCTTACAAAGAGTGGCACAATACCCTTGCGCACTATAACACCTTCTTTAATGCCGAACAGAAATGGCTAGAAACCGTTGAAACCACCCGAGAAGGTTATAAAGACGATTTCAGAAAACCCATTTCACTCATAAACTATGGTAGCATTGATATCCTAAAAGAAAACCAAGCAGCCATGGACGAAGTCATTAAAAAGGCTTCCACCATGATCGACAAGCACCCACGAAGCAAATGGGTAGACGATGCTTACCTATTAAATGGCAAAGCCTATTTCATGAAAGGCGAAATTAGCGCAGCCATTGACTTATTCGAATTTGTTCAGTCGCATTTTACCGATCCCAAAATTCAATTCTCTGCCCAACTTTGGATTGCCCGAAGTTTCTACGTCAAAGGTCAATATGTAGATGCTGAAATCTTAGTTCAAAACGCGCTCAAAAATCCTGAATTCCCCAGTACCTTAACCACCGAAGCCAATTATTTGCTTGGAGCGATGCAATTTGCCTTGGGTAAATATTCTCAAGCCGCAGCGCCGTTAGAAATCGCCTTGTTAGGCAAACAAACCCGGATGGACAAATATCGTCTACACTTTGCACTGGGCCATTGCTATATCACATCAAAGGAATACGACAAAGCCGAAATCCATTACAGCAAAATAAGCAAACTCAACCCACCCTACGAGCTAGCATTCCACGCCCGGATGTCGCAAGTAAATATTTTATCGGCCAAACAGGAGAACTACGCCAAAGCCAACAAGGTTCTTGGCAAAATGTTAAAGGACGATAAAAATACCGACTATCTCGGTACTATATATATTAGTATGGGTGAAAATGAATTGAAAGCGCAAAATGTCGCCATGGCCATAAAACGATTCAACCAAGCCATACAACTCACCCAAAATAACGAGCACAAAACCAATGCCTACCTGTCGTTAGGAAATTATTATTTCACCAACCACAGCTACGAGCAAGCCGCCAAGTACTACGATTCGGCAAACAATATCATAGATAAATCTCATCCTGATTTTGAGGCGATAGTGCAACGAAACGACATTTTAAGCGATTTGCTGAAAGAAGTCTTAACGATTTCCAACAACGATAGTTTGCTGCGGATGGCGAAAGACCCAGATTGGCGTTCCAAGAAAATTGCGGAAGCCATTGAAAGAGAGAAAAAAGCGCAGGAAGCTGCATTGAAGGCGCAGAATATCGCAAATCAACAAAAGGCAAATTCAGGATTTCAGAATCCAGGTATGGGTGGACCCGGTGGCATGAATGCGGGCGGTATGGGCAATCCGATGGATAACATGGGCGCTTCGGGAACAAACTCATCCTTCCCTTTCTATAATCCTGCCAACCGGACCAAAGGACAGCAGGAGTTTGTGAAAATCTGGGGCACGAGAGAAAACCGCGATTATTGGAAATACAACGGAAAGAAAGTTCAATCAGACAACGGCAATGGAAATGTGAGCCAAAATCCTGGACAAGGCCAAGATAGCAGCAGCAACGCATCGAACACCAAGGGTAATCAAGAAAAAACATCGATCGATACAACTGCCATTCCCGCCAACATATCGGCGAATGAGAAAAAATACTATGCCGAATTACCTCTAACGGCGGATGCGCAAACAAAAAATCAATCTGCGGTTGCACTATCACTCTTTGAAGCCGCAAAAATTTACCAAGATCGTCTGATAGAATATCCCGAGGCCATCCGATTGTTCACCGAACTCGTTCGCAGATTTCCTAACTCTGAAAATATACCCCAGGCATTGTATGAATTGGTAAAGCTGAATAAGCAATCGGGCGATTATTCACAGGCCGACGAATGGAAAGCCCAGTTATATACCAAATTTGGCAAAAGTGTTTACGTCCGTATGCTCGAAACAGGTGGCTCACTCAGCGAATTGGCACAAAACGCCTCTGGCAACCAAGCCATCGATAGTTTATTCGAGAAAATGGTGACTGCCTATACCCGCGGTGATTACACGGAAGCACTGGCCATAAAACAGGCGTCCGACAGAAACTTTGCCGGCAATTATATTCAAGCCAAATTCGATTATTTGCAATCACTTTGCTTTATAAAAAAGGGCGATATCCCTAAGGGAATTTCTCTATTGGAGCAATTGGTCTTAGATTATCCGTCGAGCGATATTTCATTGAGGGCTAGGGACATCATTGAAGCCCAACAACGCCTGAAACTTGAGTCAGAGGTCAATGGAGGGAACACCGCTGCAACCGGCGCTAACGCAGGAGCCAAATTTAAAGCGGCGTCACCCAAGGAACCCCTCGACGTTATTTTTGTATTTGCCAAAGGTACCAATGCCAACATGATTCGCGCGGCCATTAGCGATTTCAACAAAAAGCAATTTTCCTTTGAGAATCTTGCCATTGCCCCCCCACTTCTAATTGGCAGCAATTACGTCATCCACATTTCTCAATTTAGCGCCAACCCAGTTGTTAAAGATTATACGGACTTCATCAATAAATCCACCGCCGATTTTGCAGCAAAAGGACTCTTTGAATACAATGCCATGCCCATCACCGAAGGAAACTTCGTTGAACTTTCAAAGTCGATGGATTTAAACGGATATCGTCAGTTTTCCGAGAAACAATAAGGCTGAATTCTGCGTATATTCGCAATTGATTCATGGCTGCTCCAGGGTTTAAATTCACGTTGATAAAACGCTTTTGGCAATTCCTCATTGGTGGAACCATTGCCGTTTTTTTAGTATTCATTTTGGTCGGTTTTGGCCTGTTCGGCGAAATGCCAGATGTAGAGGATCTAGAAAATCCAAAAAATGCGCTTAGCTCAGAAATTCTGGGCGATGATGGCACGTTGATGGGCAGTTTTTATCTAGAGAATCGAATCAACACCGCCCACAAAGACATCGCACCTTGCGTTTTCAATGCGCTGGAAGCAACAGAGGATGTAAGATTTCGTGGTCATTCTGGCATTGATATTCGCGGCACGATACGTGCCGTTGCAGCGCTCGGACAAGACGGCGGAGCATCAACGCTCACCCAACAGTTGTCGGAAAACCTATTTTATCGCCTACAAAAACCCTCCACAAAAATTGGGATGGTGATGCAAAAATTCAAGGAATGGGTTATCGCAGTTGAACTAGAACGTCGCTACACCAAAAACGAAATCATCACTATGTATCTCAATACCGTCCCCTTTTCAGGAATTTCCTTCGGTATCGAGTCCGCTTCAAAAGAGTTCTTCAACAAAAAACCCAAAGACCTCCGCATCGAGGAAGCCGCCGTTTTGATTGGGATGTTAAAGGCAAACCATCGCTATAATCCAAAATTCAATCCCGACAAATCACTATCCAGGCGAAACACCGTTTTGGAGCAAATGAATAAGTATAATTTCTTAACCGACGATAGTTTAGAACTACTCAAAGCCATACCCATAAAAATCAATTATCGCAGCGCCGAAATGGATGGAATGGCCCAGTATTTCAAATTCTATTTGGGCGAATACCTAAAGCCTTGGTGCAAGGAAAAAGGCATCGACCTATACCGTAGCGGATTAAAAATCTACACCACATTGAACCCCAAGTTGCAGCAATACGCAGAAAAAGCTGTGCAGCAGCACATGCCCGAACTTCAATCGCAATTCACTAAAAGCTGGGGCAAAGAAAAACCTTGGCGGTATGTAACAACGCGTGCCGTTATTCCAGGTTTCATCGAAAGCGCCTTAAAACGCACCGAACGATACAAAGGCCTATCCGAAGAAATGGGTGATGATTCTGCCAAAATTATTCAGGAGTTAAAAAAACCCATCAAAATGACCGTCTTCTCTTGGCATGGAGATGTCGATACGATGATGTCGCCCTACGATAGCATGGCCTACATCAAAAAAGTATTGATGGCCGGATTTATCGCCGTTCAACCCGAATCGGGCCATGTAAAAGCATGGGTAGGTGGAATCAACCACAAACACTTTAAATATGATCACGTGAATCGCCGCGCTCGCCGTCAGGTGGGATCTACGTTTAAGCCGATTGTATATGCTACAGCCATCGACATAAACCAGATGACGCCTTGTACGGAATTCCCAAGGGAAAGGACCACATTTTTCTCTGGTGGACAGGAATGGAGTCCGCGCAATGCCGATGGAAAATCGGGTGGCGTTTGGACGATGTCGAGGGGTTTGGCACAATCAGACAATTTGATCACCGCGCAGGTCATGAAAAGCCTAGGTGATGATGCACCAGATATCGTAGTGAAATTTGCTGAACGCGTGGGTATTGAAGCAAACCGAATTCCTAAAGTACCATCAATTTGTTTGGGCACCAT
This sequence comes from Bacteroidota bacterium, assembly GCA_041192805.1. Taxonomy (GTDB): domain Bacteria; phylum Bacteroidota; class Bacteroidia; order NS11-12g; family UBA955; genus UBA955. The sequence goes on from JBEEMF010000035.1 coordinate 7,231, forward strand.
GGAATTGTCACCTTTTGAAATGGCAAGTGCCTACTCTGCCTTCGCGAACAATGGATTGTGGGTAGAACCAACCTTCTTGTTGCGCATCGAAGATAAAAATGGCAACATTTTGGAGGATTTCAATCAGCCCAAGACCGACCAGGTATTGAGTGCGGAAAAGGCTTACATGATGTTCCGTATGCTAGAAAATGTGGTAAATGGCGGAACTGGAAGTCGTATTCGTGGCAGCAAATATGCGGTTGAAGGACATATCGCAGGAAAGACTGGAACTACGCAAGGATCAGCCGATGGTTGGTTTATGGGTCTGACGAAAAACCTGGTTTGTGCTACATGGGTAGGTGCAGATGATCCAACGGTGAGGATTCGCGGAACGCTCATTGGTCAAGGCGCCAACATGAGTTTACCCATATTCGCATATTTCATCAAGGCAGCGCTCGACGATAAATCCACGGGGATTTCTTCGGATGCGTTGGAAATGCCGGATGGGTTTGACCTAAGTATATTGGACTGTAGCAAGCGAGCGATGGGCGATGACCGCCGTCCGCCAGCAAATATTCCAGGACTTGGAGAATAAGTTGTTTTTGCTAAATAATTTTGTTATATTTGCACCCTTTAAAAAGTAATAAATCCAATGAAACCCGATATTCATCCATCGACCTACCGCAAAGTTGTTTTCAAAGACATGAGCTGCGACCATAGCTTTATCGTACACAGTTGCGTAAACACAAAAGAATCCATCAAATGGGAAGACGGCAACGAATACCCATTGTACAAATTGGAGATTTCTTCACAATCACATCCTTTTTACACAGGTAAACAGAATTTGATCGACACGGCAGGACGTATCGACAAGTTCATGAAGCGTTACAACAAGAAATAATTCTTGTCGTTTCGTCGATAGACTTAAAAAAGCCAACCCTTCGGGTTGGCTTTTTTGTTTTTCGTGTAAATTTGCGACATGACAACCCTTCTGCAGTTTGTTGAACCCTCACAAATAGAGAACCTCTATCCGCTAACTATTACCAGGCCAGCGGCAGATTTACGCTGTGGTATACTAACCATTGCAGAAAAATGGATGCGCGATTTAGGCATCGAAAAAGAACATACCGGATTCCTTACCCGCGAACACCTAAATCACCCGAAAAGTAGATTCAATGCAGTTAGGGCAACAGAAAGCTCTTCTACAATCATTCAGATTCACGGAGCAATCATCCCCAATCCCTTATTGATTGAGCTTACAAAAGGACTCAAACCTGGAGAAGCCTTATCGCACAACAACGAAATCATCGTTTCCTGCACCACAACTGAGTCGGACGAAATCAGCAACACCATCAATTACTCTGACTCTTTTGACTCAATAAATAGACCTTACCACATTTTTGCGTTAAACGGCAAAGAAATCATTCAAGATTTTGCGAGAATCACGAGCGGCAGATCATCGAGCAGCCTCTCTAGTAGCAACCGCGCGTTTGGCATCCACCCGATTTTCATCGAAGAAGGTGCGAAAGTGGAATGTGCAACACTCAATAGCAACGACGGACCCATTTACATAGGCAAGAATGCCGAAATCATGGAAGGAAGTCTGGTACGCGGTCCTTTTGCGATGTGCGAAGGTGCCGTGCTTAAGATGGGTACCAAAGTATATTCCGCAACTACCCTTGGCCCCTATTGCGTAGCCGGCGGCGAGATTTCAAATGTCGTTTTTTGGGGTTACAGCAACAAAGGCCACGATGGATTTCTTGGCAACGCCGTCTTGGGTGAATGGTGCAACATTGGAGCCGACACAAACGCCTCGAACCTCAAAAACACATACGATGAGGTAAAAGTATGGAATTATAGTAGCGGTCGTTTTGAAAAAAGCGCACAGCAATTCTGCGGTTTAATCATGGGCGATCATAGCAAGTGCGGGATCAATACGATGTTCAACACGGGAACTGTGGTTGGCGTTGGATGCAATTTATTTGGCGCAGGCTTTCCCAGGCAGTTCGTCCCCGATTTCAGTTGGGGCGGTGCACAAGGATTTGTCACACACAAATTGGATGCAGTGCACAAAACAGCGGCATTGGTTTTACCACGCAGAAAACGCGAATATGGCGATTTCGAAAAACAAGTCATGGAATACGCATTCACGATCACAGCGCCACTTCGCGGCGAAGAATAATCCTAAATAACACTAAAACAAAAAGGGCCTTTCGGCCCTTTTTGCTAATAATTTATAAGAATACTTACACTCGAGCGATTCTAATTTATAACGCTGAATTCATACTGCGAACTGCAGCAGCACTCTTCTCAAATTCGGCCTTCTCCTCATCATTCAATTCCAATTCAACAATTCTCTCCCAACCGCTCTTACCTAGGATTACTGGAACACCGATGCAAATATCAGATTGACCGTATTCGCCATCCAAAGAAACGCAGCATGCCATCATCTTCTTCTGATCACAAACAAGGCTCTGAACCAAGACGCTTACCGCAGCTCCAGGAGCATACCAAGCGCTCGTTCCTAACATACCTGTCAATGTAGCACCACCAACCATTGTATCGGCTTTAACTTTCGCTAACACATCAGACGACAACATTTGACTAACTGGAACACCTTTGTACGATGCAAAACGAGTTAAAGGAATCATAGTAGTATCACCATGACCCCCGATCACCATACCATCTACATCAGATGCTGGGCAACCCAACGCAGTTGACAAATAATACTTAAATCTAGCAGAGTCAAGTGCGCCACCCATACCAATAATCTTATGCTTCGATACACCTGCATTTGATTTAGCCAAGTATGTCATTGTATCCATAGGATTACTCACAATCACAAATACTGCATTTGGCGAGTGCGCTAAACAATTCTCCATCACCATTTTAACAATGCCCGCATTGATACCTATCAACTCCTCACGCGTCATTCCTGGCTTACGTGGAATACCACTGGTAATTACCACCACATCACTTCCCGCAGTCTTAGAATAATCATTCGTACTTCCGGAAATGCGCGTATCAAACCCGTTAAGGGCTGCAGTTTGCATCAAATCCAAGGCTTTTCCCTCGGCGAAGTTTTCCTTGATGTCTAACAGCACAACTTCTGCTGCGAAATTTTTGATTGCAATGTACTCCGCACAGCTTGCGCCTACGTTTCCTGCTCCGATGACACTGATTTTGCTCATGACGATGTGATTTTTCTTTTGATAGCGCGAATTTACAAAATCAAAAACGATCTTTTGCGAAAATTCCAACTCATTTACATTAATTAAAAAAAATCAATCCAACTCACTTACTTTTGCAATCCTTTTATAAACTAAACACAAAAAGCAAGTGAAAAACAAATACGTCGACCTAATCAACCAAACATTCTACTTCCCCACAGAAGAGTTCAAGTTAGACAGTAACGACAATTTAGAATTCCACGGAATTCCCATGATGGACCTTATCGAACAATACGGAACACCATTGAAATTCACCTACTTACCCAAGATATCCGAGAATATCCAAAAGGCAAGAACTTGGTTCAATGTAGCCATTGCAAAAGCCGACTATCAAGGCAAATACTTCTATTGCTACTGCACTAAAAGCAATCACTTCTCGCATGTCATCGACGAAGTACTAAAGAACAATGTACACATCGAAACATCGTCGGCCTTTGACATCAACATACTAGAAAACCTATTCGAGCAAGGGAAAATTAGCAAAGACAAGTTCATCGTTTGTAACGGCTTCAAGAAGGAAAACTACATCGAAAACATTGCAAATCTGATCAATAACGATTGGACAAACGTGATTCCTGTCATGGATAACAGCAATGAGATTGACTTACTTACCCAATACACCGACAAACCCGTTACAGTTGGAATTAGAATTGCCGCGGAAGAAGAACCCAAATTCGAATTTTACACTTCGCGATTAGGCATCGGATACAAAGACTTGGTCAACTTTTACAGAACCAAAGTAAAAAAGAACAAAAATGTGAAGTTGAAAATGCTCCACTTCTTTATCAATACTGGCATTTACGACACTGCTTACTATTGGAATGAATTACACAAGTGTTTAAAGGTGTATTGCGAACTCAAGCAGGAATGTCCAGACCTCGACACCTTGAATATTGGCGGTGGATTCCCGATTAAAAACTCACTTACATTTGATTACGATTACGAATACATGGCCACGGAAATCGTGAGTCAGATTAAGCAAGTATGTACTGAGAATAACATCCCTGAACCACACATCTTCACAGAATTTGGATCATTCACGGTGGGCGAAGCTGGAGGAAATATCTATTCTGTCCTCGATCAAAAATCACAAAACGATCGTGAAAAATGGAATATGATCGATTCAAGCTTTATGACTACCCTTCCTGATGCTTGGGCAATCAACAAGAAATTCATTATGCTTCCCATCAACCGTTGGAACGAGGAGCAAGAGCGCGTATTGTTGGGCGGAATCACTTGCGATAGCGACGATTACTACAACTCCGAGCAGCACGTGAACGCGATTTATCTTCCGAAATACGACCCAGCAGATCCATTGTACTTAGGATTCTTCAACACGGGCGCATACCAGGAAAGCATTGGCGGCTATGGTGGAATTCAACACTGTCTTACCCCAGCGCCAAAACACGTGATTATTGATCGCGATGAAAACGGCGACCATCACTTCAGATTGTTCTCTAAAGAGCAGAGTTACAAGAGCATGCTGAAAACGTTGGGATACATGTAATTCTATCTGGGGAATTTTACAAGAAAATTTCACAAAGTTTACATTTTCAGAATCAGTAATCACGAACAAAATCGTGAACTTTGTGTTATAATTTAAATATAGCATATGTCAGATTCACATCATAACGAAAATCCTACCGGAGAGGCGAAATGCCCCTTCAACCATGGACAAGGCCCTAAAGTAGCAGGCGCCGGAACAAGCAACCAAGATTGGTGGCCAAACCAATTGAATTTAAACGCTTTACGTCAACACTCTACACTGTCAAACCCCTTAGGCGACGATTTTAATTATGCCGAGGAATTCAACAGTTTAGACCTAAACGCACTTAAGCAGGACATTACAGAATTAATGACAACATCTCAGGATTGGTGGCCTGCAGATTACGGTCATTACGGTCCTTTTTTCATCCGTATGGCTTGGCACAGTGCTGGAACCTATCGTACATCGGACGGTCGCGGTGGTGCAGGAGCTGGAATGCAACGATTTGCACCATTAAATAGCTGGCCCGACAATACCAACTTAGACAAGGCTCGCTTGTTGCTTTGGCCCATCAAACAGAAATACGGTCAAAAAATCTCTTGGGCCGATTTGATGATACTGGCAGGAAATGTCGCCCTTGATTCCATGGGATTCAAAACCTTTGGTTTCGCTGGCGGTCGCGCCGATGTCTGGGAAGCAGAAGAAGTATACTGGGGTTCAGAGCGCAAATGGCTAGAAGACAAGCGCTACGTGGGTGACCGCGAATTGGAAAACCCTTTGGCTGCAGTTCAAATGGGATTGATTTACGTAAATCCAGAAGGCCCTAACGGCAACCCCGATCCTATAGCTTCAGCAAGAGACATTCGCGAAACCTTCGCTAGAATGGCAATGGACGATATCGAAACGGTGGCTTTGATTGCTGGCGGACATACTTTCGGTAAAACACACGGTGCTGCAGACCCTAGTAAATACGTAGGACCAGAACCTGCCGGAGCTGATATCGCAATGCAAGGTATGGGCTGGAAAAACACTTTTGGAACTGGAAACGCAGGCGACACCATCACCAGCGGATTGGAAGGTGCTTGGACAACCACACCAACACAGTGGAGCAACAATTACTTTGAGAACTTATTTGGCTACGAATGGGAACTCACAAAAAGCCCAGCAGGAGCGCAACAATGGAAACCCAAAGGCAATGCAGGTGAAGGATTAGTGCCCGACGCGCACGACGCAGCAAAGAAACATGCACCGTTTATGCTAACAACCGATTTGGCTTTGCGTTTAGATCCATCGTATGAGAAAATTTCTCGTCGTTTCTTGGAAAACCCTGAAGAATTTGCCGATGCTTTCGCTCGTGCTTGGTTCAAATTAACACACCGCGATATGGGACCAAGAGACCGTTATTTGGGATCAGATGTTCCAGCGGAAGTATTGATTTGGCAGGACCCTATCTCAAAACCGACCTATACCGCATTGGATTCAGCGGATATCAACGCAATTAAATCAACCATCGAAGCTTCTGGATTAACCGTATCTCAATTGGTTTCAACGGCTTGGGCTTCGGCTTCAACATTCCGTGGATCAGACAAACGCGGTGGAGCCAATGGCGCGAGAGTTCGATTGGCACCTCAAAAATACTGGAAGGTGAATAATCCGAGTCAATTGGGACACGTGATCGACACCCTCGAAAACATCCAAAAATCGTTCAATACAAGCCAAACCAACGGCAAAGGCATTTCTCTTGCAGATACTATTGTTTTGGCGGGATGTGTAGGCGTTGAAATGGCTGCAAAAAACGCAGGTCATTCTATCGCAGTGCCATTTACCCCAGGTAGAGGCGATGCAAGCGAAAAAGAAACCGATGTCGCTTCCTTCTCTGTATTGGAACCCCATGCGGATGCTTTCAGAAACTACAACAGCAACCACAGATTGGGTACGTCTGAAGAATTGATGATAGACCAAGCGCAATTATTGAACTTGACAGCCCCGGAAATGGCAGTATTATTGGGTGGAATGCGTGTTTTGAATACCAATTTCGACAATTCAAATCACGGTGTATTCACCAAGCGTCCAGAAGCCCTTACGAACGATTTCTACGTCAACCTAATGGACATCAACACCACTTGGTCAGCTGTATCGGACAAACAAGACGAATTCGTTGGTAAACATCGTGCAACAGGTGAAACCTTGTGGACTGGAACGCGCGCCGACCTAATCATGGGCTCTAATTCTGAGCTTAGGGCAATTGCTGAAGTGTATGGATACAAATCTGCCGAATCAAAATTTGTCAAGGATTTTGTTGCCGCATGGCACAAAGTGATGAATTTAGACCGATTCGATATCTGATTTCATTAACAACTCACCAAGGAACCGCAAACTTGAATTAAGTTTGCGGTTCCTTTTTTTTAATCCCATGTCAAACGACCCCTTACACGGCATCACCCTTGAGCGAATTATCATCGAGTTACAAGAGAAATACGGATGGGAAGGATTGGCCGATCGCGTTCGGATTAATTGCTTTTACGAAAACCCCAGCGTTCAATCGAGCTTGAAATTCCTAAGAAAAACGCCTTGGGCCAGAAAAAAAGTGGAAGACCTTTATATCCGATTCAAAACCAAATAATCAAACAATGGCTATGAAAATTTCAACGGTTGATCATTTTCTCACCTCTGGCTGCGGTCGTTGCAAATACTTTGATACACCCCAATGCAAAGTGCACACTTGGAGCGAGGCTTTGCATCTCCTCAGAGAAACAATGCTCAATAGCGGACTAAAGGAGGAAATCAAATGGGGATTCCCTTGCTACAGCAATTCGGACAATAAGAACATTCTCATGATTGGGGCCTTCAAAGAATTCTGTTCATTGAGTTTTTTCAAGGGTGTTTTGCTTACCGATACGCATCAACTACTACAAAAAGTGGGAGAAAATTCTCAAACGATGCGACTGCTTAAGTTCACCAGTCCCGAGCAAGTAATTGAGCACAGCACCATCATCAATCAGTATATCTTAGAAGCCATTGAGATTGAGAAATCAGGTGTAAAAATCCCGAAACCAGACCCTTCGCAACTCGACCTTTGTCAGGAGTTAGTGTTGAAATTTGAAGAATTGCCAGAATTGAAAAGCGCATTTGAGAAACTCACACCCGGACGTCAAAGAGGCTATAAGCTTCACTTCTCCGATGCAAAACAATCAGCCACCAGAATAGCGAGAATTGAAAAGTACATCCCAAAGATTTTGAGTGGCAAGGGATTTCAAGATTAAGAGGTAATAACCCGGCAATTATTTTGATTTCCATTGTTGGACGTAATGGATGACGCCCATCCCAACGATCATGATTAAGGCGTTGCCTATCAAACTCTCGTAACCTATCACGTAATCCCCAAACCAGGGCTTTCCGGCAGGATTTACATTGTACCACAATTTCTCAACGGCATTAAACAAAGTCGAATCTCGTCCCGAAGCCCAAACACCAGCCGCATCGCTCAATTTCAATAGATATGTAATAATCGGAGAGATCAAACTCCAAATCACAACCCACGCCCCCCGAGGATTCCAGCGGGTAAATATCCCCACCAAAAACAATCCCAACAGCGGACCATAAGTATATGTCGCTACCATCAAAACCGTATCGATCAAAGAACTTTCATTCAACCAGTAAAACAGCAGAATACAAAAGAATAGCGCAACGGCAAATCCAAAATGCAAGCGCTGCCTTATTTTTCGCTTGTACCCATCTGAATGCGTATCATCCGTATCGCCAAATCCCAAAAAGTCGTGATACACGCTGGTTGTCAATGTGGTTAAAACACTATCCGCACTGCTAAACGTAGCCGCACTCAACCCCAACATAAAGGCAAATGGCACTAACCAAGGCTCACCAAACAAATTCAGATGTCCGTTCAACGCCAACATAGGAAAAATCCCATCGGTGGATGGTTTGCCGTTCAATGTTGGAATTGCGATTTGATACTTCTGCAAATACGCGTGTAACATCACACCCAAACTGAGAAAAAATACATTCACCACCATCACAACCAATCCTGTGGTCACCATGTTTTTCTGTGCATCGCCGAGTGATTTACAACTCAAATTCTTTTGCATCATGTTCTGATCCAAGCCCGTCATCGCAATACACATCGCTGCACCACCCAGAAACTGCTTCCAAAAATTCAATTTACTATTGCCATCCCAAACAAAGACATCACTCATTTCAGTCGACATAATTCGATGCCATGGTGAATCGCCACCCTTCTGCCAAAAATCGAACCACTCCAAACCATCGGCCAAGGCAAAGACGCAAACCAAAACACCGCCAATCAGAAATACGCTCTGCAAAGCATCTGTCACAACGAGTGTTTTTATGCCGCCTTTCATCGTATAGGCCAAAATCAAAAGAATGATTACAATAACCGAAACAAAGAAGGGAACGCCCATGGGTCCAAACAAATAGGTCTGTAACACCGCTACCGTTAAAAATAAACGAGCCGCGCTACCCAGCAATCGCGACAAGACAAAAAACGATGCCCCAACCCTTTGATGCTCCAAACCCAATCTCGTACCCAAATAGGAATAGATAGACGTCAAATTTTGCTTGTAATACAAAGGCAACAAAACATAGGCTATCACGAAGTAACCGGCTACATAGCCAAATACAACTTGCATATAACTCCAATGGGCAACATTCACCGCTCCAGGGACAGAAATAAAGGAAACGCCACTCATACTATCGCTCAGCATTCCCAGCGCCACCATCCACCAAATACTCTGCTTATTGCCAACAAAATAACCATTGTCGTTCGCTTTTTTCCCCGTCACATACCCCACAAAAAGCAGCATAAAAAAATACAAGGCCAAAGCCAATAAGATCAAATCGTAACTCATGGAGTGGTTTTCTTTTTAGGCAAATTCAACAAAGTGCGCAACGATTCATCGTTATACAATTGCTCACCAGCCAATTGCAATGGCAAATACATCAGACTATTATTTTTGATCTCTAGCTTTCTGAATGCGTCGCCCGTTAATGCGTAAAACCTCCCCTCGGTATCTTTCGCGGCAAAAAAAGCAACCCTAGCAGGATCCAATTGCAATAAAAATTCTCGGGTCTGCATTACGGGTGTGATTGCTCCTGTTGGAACAGAGTATACCTGAACCGCATCGGGTTTTTTATAGCCCACAACAAACTGAGCAACATCTATAGGTGCCTGACCTTGATCCGACACAACCACATTTAATGCCATGACCGAATCGGGAGCCATCGGCGATGCCCAAGCGAATCGTCCCAAACTCCTAATCTTAAATGAATTCCTAACGATACCCTTAGGTAATGCCCCCGTTTCCAATGCCAAAACCGCGGTTTGCTGAAATTGTTTTTGAAATTGCTGACCTTGATACACTTGAAAAGCGTGGTCTTTTTGCAAATGCAAAGCCAATACTTGTCTGATTAACTTTTCAAATTTCACCTGCTCACGGCTTGCCTTCTTCGGATTGTCTGACCAGCGCGTTTTCGGCTGTAACAATTCGATTTGATACAACCCCTCTGAACTTCGTAGTAAAATATTCACTTGATTTCCACTTTGATAGAGTGAAAAATCCCAAAACTTATGTGCCCTAAAAAACAAGTCCATCACCTCTTTCTTGTCCCAATTTGTTCGAAAAGCTAGGGGATAATCCCTCAACGGCTTCAACTCAGGAAACAACAGCTCCGTTTTATCATACAGAACCATTTCAAACACCCCTTTTTCTGTCGCTTCCTTGCCTTGATACTTTCTCACCCCAATCACACCCCTACCACGACGCAATAGGGTTTGGCTTTCATTGGCGGCTTTCTCACCAACCCTAGCCACTTGAAATTCCGAAAACTTAGCCATCGCTTGCTTGCTTTCCTCCGGATTTAACAAATAATTATATCCCTGTGTCCCAATCCTCTCCTCCAAACCAGCCAAATTTACCGAAGTCTGAACTGTCGCTGTTTTTCTTCCCGCATAAAACTGATAAAAATCTATAGCCGCAATATTGTCGTCCGTAAAATCATAATCGTAATCATAATGATTCTTCCAACGATTCGTTGTTGCATCCCATGCATAAAAACGAGCATTGTAATCTGGCGCACAAACAAATCTCACCTCAATAAAATAGCCATCTTTCACCTTTAACACCTGTTTGCCAGAAAACGCCTCGATGTCTAAAACCATAGAAGACGCCAACGTATATTTCCTGCCGCCACTATCAAGCGTGAGCAACGGCGCATAGGCCATCTGTCGTTGAACATCGTTCATGACCTTGATTCTCAAGCGATAGGACCCCAGCCAATCTTTACCATCCGCCGTAACCATCCCGCCTTTTGGCACCATAACAACCACCGATTGATCGGCCGCAAACAATCGATCTTCACTGTTATTCCCCGAAAATTCGAACCATCCTTCCGAAAAATCCCTCAACAACGGCTCGGTGATGGGCTTTGGGAACTGCGACTTGCCCTGCAAAGTGGTCAAAGGGATTGAAAGTGCAAAATCGTTGTACTTTTCTGCCGACGGATCCGCAATTCCCCCTTCCTCCGAAGACGCAACAACCGGAAAAAAGTCACTGATAAATTTCTGTTCCGCACTCAATAGCGTTGGGTCCGAAGTCATATAATGCAAGGAAATAGGATGGATTCTACTCTGCTCCTCCATTGCCCCATTGCGCTTTGTCATTACGATGCTCTTTTCATAATACCCCACCTGAATAGACATATCGCCGAGCAATGTCACGTCTTTTTCCATCACCCACGATGCATTGTCGATGATATTCAAACGATGCAACTTCGTCAACGACTTAACCCCAACTGGCAGATGATACAACCGATCCAGCGACACCCCCAGTTCTTCTGTATTGGGCAAATAATCCACCACCGCATCGATGGCCAAGCTAGCCTCCTTCTGATTGTACGGCGCAATTAAACTTATGCGTTTACAGGCCTTCCAATCTTTAAAAAACGAATAATCATCCGGTACGGTCTGAAACACCAAGGTAACACCGGGAATCAACGACCAATTTTTGTTCATCAACAAAGCATCTTCTTTGCCATCGGGGACATATAAGACCAAGCTATGTAACCATTCCAACTGACTTAAATCTTCATCGGAAAGAATCCCTTGATATCGCTGTAACACGGCCTCTTCCAAATTATCTAGCTTTCCCAACACCGCCGCAACACGCGCAATATCAATGTCGGCAGATACGCGAATCCGCTGAACTTGCACAAAATTGGGGAGGTTACTCGCCACAAATTGCAAATCAGCAGGAGTGGTAATTTCCACGTACATAGTATATCCAGGGACTGAAGATTTCGGTTTTACATAGGATGTTTGACCTTCAGCTTCTTCAATAAACAACAACCCCAAAAACATTAATAGCAAAGATCTTAGGAAAACATACCTACCTGAATGTATGTTATGAATCTTAAATTTTAACATGGTTGGTTGTATATGATTATCTGGGTCTACCATAAAGGCCTGGAAGGCAAGTTTACACTATTTTAGACCAAGTTCTGATATCAAATAATTTATGTGTCAACAAGCCTGTTTGTTCATTCACGATGCCATTGGCGGTTAACTGATCGATGCGCACCTTACCATAGGCATGAATGATCCTATCATCGTCTAACAGAATTCCTACATGGGTCACTTTCCCATCGACATTGGCAAAATAGGCTAGGTCGCCTGGCTTGCGTTGATCCCACATCTCAATACTCCCACAAAGGGCTTGTTGATAGGCATCGCGGGGCATATTAATGCTCAACATCTGACCTATGGCTTGCACCAAACCACTACAATCTATGCCCCAAATGGAACGACCGCCCCACAAATAGGGGGTGTTCAGGAAGGCCTCCGCCGCTGCCGCGGCTCCGGCCACCAAAAATTTACCGCCCCGGTAATAATAAATACTTCCATCAATCACAATCCGACCAGAATCAGGGACGCGGCATCCAGGCGACAACAAAATCTTATCCCCTTCATCGCCCAAAAAATAACTCCCCAACTCGGAAACTATAACCCAATCCGTTTTCTCCAAAGAAGAAAAATCCCTCAAATACATTTCAGGAATCCAACCCACATATCCATCAAAATCCATCCTTACCTGCAACCACTCCCCATCACTTCCCACCACACTGCAAACCTCCCCAAACAACATCGAACTCACCATCTCACTCTTCGAACTGCTCGAAGCGCGCATAGGAACCCATGATTGTAGGCAGATTCGCTGTACCATACTTATAAATGCAGTCGCTCTTTTCGATCCAACAACAAAGCAACGTCTTCCTCGTGATCAGGATCCGGAACACAACAATCTACCGGACAAACCGCAGCACATTGAGGCTCCTCATGGAAACCCGTGCACTCAGTACATTTGTCGGGAACAATAAAATATACTTCCTGACTGACTGGCGCAAATTTCTCATCTACATTAACCAAACGACCATCGGCCAACAAAAACTCACCCTTAACGCCCGTACCGTCGGCAATAGCCCACTCAACCCCCGCCTCATAAATTGCATTGTTAGGACATTCAGGCTCGCAAGCCCCGCAGTTAATACACTCTTCTGTGATAATGATTGCCATAATATATATTACAAAGTTAAAGGCCTTTTGTAACTTCGAATCAATTTTTTAACCCACAACCATGGAAATAGCCATTTTTTCGGACATACACGACAACCTTAAGAATCTCGAATTGGCGATCAACCAAATCAAAGACCGAGGCATCAATAAATTAATCTATTGCGGCGACTTCTGCGCTCCCTTTGTGATGAAGCAACTCGGACAGAGCGGCCTAGAAATTCACGCAGTTTGGGGCAACAACGATGGCGATCGATTTAAGCTCACCCAAATAGCAGATCAATTCCCCACAATCAAGCTTTATGGCGAATACATCGGCGATGAAGACTGTCTCTTAGAAATCGATGGGGTAAAAATTGGCGTCACCCATTATCACTTCTATGCCAAAACGATGATCAAAACCGGCTGGTACGATTTGGTTTGCTTTGGACATTCCCATAAATCACTCAAGCAAAAATTTGGCAATTCACTTCTAATTAATCCAGGAGAAGTTGCAGGCATTTTTGGCCCCGCCACCTACGCCATTTACGATACGCAGCTTCGCGGATCAGAAATTATCACCTTGTAATCTCAGGGAATCACCCCTCCAATTGCCGCCAGTACCGATGGATGGGCATGACTTCTGATGTGCTCAATAATCGCATTCACGTTTTCATCCGCTGGCCCATTGTTTTCAATCACCAAATCACAACGATTCTTGTGTGGCAAAATATGATTGTTAAATGCAGGCATCACATGGAACTCCCATTGATGCAAACTTCGCTTTAGCGGAATCCCCCTCTCCCTAACATCCCTGTCTTTGCGTCGCTGAAAACACAACTCCAAATCGCAATCAATAAAAATCCGGTAATCCAGCAACGAATCCACCGCAACATAATCCATCACAAACAGACCCTCAACCAATAAAATTGGTGCCGGACTTACAATTTCCGTACGATCGGGTGCGTCGTAGTTTTCAAACTGATACTTCTTGATCAACACAGGTCGATAAGCGATTAAACTCATCAAATCCTCATGAAATCGTTCCGAAAACAAGGCAGATGGCAAATCGTAATTGGCCTCACCAAACTCGTCTACGTGTTGCATTTCTAGTGGCTTGTAATAATCATCAAAGCCAACAACCGTGACCGCATCGCCCAACCGAGCTCTAAGGGCATCAACAAAAAACGTTTTTCCCGCGCCCGACAACCCTGTTAGACCCAAAACAAAGGGCTCAATACTGCTTGTCTTTTCCAAATCCCCCTGCCCCATCAACGCTTTTTTACTTTGAAATACTTCTCCTTCAACACCTCACCCTTATCGTCGTACACCTGCTCCACCAAAGGCTCGCCATTATTATCCATGAAAATCCATCGACCCACCATTTCGCCATCCAAATACGACCCACTTCTTTGCTGGTAATGACTTACCTGACCGTGAACCCATGGACCTTGCCTCACACCCTCTTCGAACATGCCTTCCGATTCTACCTTCAACTTCATCTTCTTGATGGCATCATCCCAAGCGTCTTTCATTTCCATGAACCGACCATCACGCTGATCTTCTATAAACGTTTCGATGCGAAGCGTATCGCCAAAAGCATTGTATTCGATAAACGCCCCATTTCGCTTGCCCGACTTCCATCTCGACTCTGCAATCAAATTGCATGTCACCGCATCGTATACGCGAGAAATACTGTCGTGCTTGCCATCCTTATAATAGTCTTCATTGGCCGCGCAGCCATTGCGATGGAACAAATAATATCTACCATGTGGCATTCCTTTTTTGTATTCCTTCACATATCGCAAAATAGAATCAGGATAATACGAAATCACAGCACCATCGGGCATATCATTGTCAAAATTGGCAATCTGCTCCACCTTTCCATTGTCGAAATAAGAAATGGCCGAACCTTGCCTAATGCCTTCACGGTAATGTTTAACGTACATCGGCAAACCGTTCATATAATACCCTTTCACTTCACCATCTAAACTGTCGTTTTTAAAACTACCTTCCACTACAACGACCCCAGTTTTTTCATCGGCGTATTTAAAATAGCCATTTTTCTTACCACTTTCCCAGGTCTCTTCAGCCACAAAAATCCCTTTTTCGGTTAGCTCCTTGTAAGTGCCATTTTTAT
>JBEEMF010000036.1:0-25947 GCA_041192805.1 Bacteroidota bacterium
CAGCATCGAAGAGAATCAGTGGTTGTTGCAGCAGCAGTGGGATTATATCTTTTTTACGGGCGGACCGTTTTTGGGTAAGATTGTGGCGAAGGCGGCAGCGGAGAAATTGATTCCGGTGACATTGGAGTTGGGCGGGAAGAGTCCTGCTATTATAGAAAAGGGTTGCAATATGCAGGCCGCGGCAAAGCGAGTGATTTGGGGCAAAACAGTAAATGCAGGTCAAACTTGTATCGCGCCGGATTATGTTTGGGTGCATCATAGCGAAAAGCAGTCATTTATCGATGCGGCAAAGGTGGCGCTAGAGCAGATGTACGGTAGAGATATCGCGCAAAGTCCGGATTTTGGAAGAATGGTTAATGAACGTTCGTTCGATCGGGTAAGTGCTTATTTGAAAGGGGCTGATGTGGTTTTTGGCGGTGGAATGGATCGTGATAAGAAGTATATCGAACCGACATTGGTAGCGGTGGATGGGTGGAGCTCTCCCGTGATGTGTGAGGAGGTTTTTGGTCCGATTTTGCCTTTGCGGACTTACGAAACGCTTGATGAAGTGATTGCAGATGTCAATGCGCATGAAAAACCGTTGGCCTTATACTTTTTTGGCAGCGATGCTGGGGCGGAGAAGGTTTTGGCGAAGACCAGTTCCGGTGGTGTGAGCATCAACGATACTTTGGTTCACGTGGCCAACCAGCATTTGCCTTTTGGTGGCGTGGGCGGAAGTGGATATGGTAGTTATCGCGGAAAGCACACGTTTGAGGTGTTTAGTCATAAGAAATCTGTTATGCGCTCGCCGCTGTGGTTTAATGTGCCGATCAAGTACCCTCCTTACAAAGGATTGGGCTTGTTGCGATGGCTTTTGGGTTGATGATTTGTTTTGCAATTGTTGATTTGGGTATCCAATGCGTAGCAAATGTTAACGGAAAGTTAACCTATCGTAAAGTTATCTTAATTTTGGGGTAACACTGATTCATCAATTTTGCGATATGGTAAATTCCATACGTAAAGCAATTGTTTTGATATTTATCGCAGCAGGGTTTATGACTCTTTCTGCGCAAACTGGAAAAGGTTTATTGGTTGGTAAGGTGATGTCGGAGACAGGGAGGGTACTCGTAGGTGCCAAGCTGTTTGTGACGGGGTCCCAAGATTCTGGCGTTACTGATGTAGAAGGCAAGTTTTCTTTCGCGGTGCCGGTTGGTGCTAGAAAGGTATTTGTTGAAGCGGCGGGGTACGATGTTCTTGAGGATTCTGTGATGATTGAGTTAGACAAGGAATTTTTCTTAAATCCGGTGATGTCTACAATTTCGCGAATGGAGGGTGTAGAGATTGTGAAGCGGAAGAAGCCCAAGGAAAATACTGTGGCTGCTGCCATTCAAACGAAGCAGTTATCGTCTGGAATGGTTGAGGCTATTAGTGCGGAGGATTTTGCGAAGACAACCATCAGAACGACATCGGATGCCATTAAGCGCATTCCCGGTGCTACCATTTCGGAAGGCAAATTCGCCAACATTCGCGGTATGTTTGATCGTTACAATGCGGGTTATTTGAATGGTGCACCATTGCCAAGTACAGAGAGCGATCGTAAAGCGTTTTCGTTTGATGTGATTCCAGCGGCATTGTTAGATAATATTGTTGTTGTAAAGAGTGCAACGCCGGATATGATTGGTGATTTTGGAGGTGGAATCATTCAGATCAACACCAAAAGTGTTCCTGAGAAGTTTATTCAAACTGCATCAATAGGTTTTCAGTATAACAGCATAACCACCTTTAATACGATGGATGCTTTTGGTTTGGAGGGTAGTGAATATTTGGGTTTGCCGTCGGCCAAGCGTAATATTCCTGTATTGGATCCCAAGATGGGTTTTGAACCGCATACAACGTCGAAAGATCCGGCGTTGAATGCCCGTGAAACTTTGAAGTTCAACAATGATTGGAGTTTGAAGAAAGTGAATGTTATGCCTGCGCCGAGATTCTCTTATTCTTTGGGTATGCCATTTAAGTTGGGTAAAAAGGAAGCGGGATTGTTGGTGAGTTGGAATTATGCGATATCGCCAAGAAGGAGCGAAGGAAATATTGTGTCGAAAGATTACAGTACCAATTACACGTACAAAGATTTCAGCGATGAGATTTTATCCACCAACGTGCAAAATGGTGGTGTGGTGAATTTGAGTGTGAAGTTGAATAAAAAGAATCGCATTGATTTTAGGAATTTGTTGAGTTTGACGTACGATGCGGGTTCAACTTTGCGTTCGGGTTTAACGGATGCCGACAATGGTATGTACAGTGAGGGATTTTCGAATCAGGTGAACTTTAACCGTTTGGTGAGCAGCCAGGTGAATGGTTTGCATAGTTTTGGCAAGGACAAGAGCAAGCTCACTTGGGTGTTGAACTACGGAAATACCTATAGGGCTGTGCCTGATTTTAGGATTGCCAATTATGCCTTGCCTGAAGGCGACATTGCGAATAGGCAGTTGGTATTGAATGCATTTTTTAATGCGGGTACGGGTAGATTTTTTAGTTACATGAATGAAACCAACGTATCGGCTAGCACAGATTACAGCTATAATGCGGATTTGGGCAAAACGCATCATGTGTTCAAAACTGGGGTGTTTGCACAGAATCGTGTGAGAGATTTTCAGAGCAGGCAGTTTGTATATGCACCTGTGGGTGGATTTAAGCCGAGCAGTGCTTTGCCGGAGCAGGATTTGGGTGCTTCAGCGATATCGGCATCGAACATTTATTTGATTGAAAAAACTGCGATTGATAAGGATTTGTATGAGGGAAGAAGTTCTTTGGCTGCGGGTTACGTGATGACGGAGAATCATTTGCCGTTGTTTAAAACGGGCAAGAAGGTGAACTATTTGAAGTTGATTTATGGGCTTCGCATGGAGCGTTTTACCCAGAGTTTGAACAACAATTATTTCAGACAAGCGGGTAAGGTGATGAGTGATTTGGGCGTGAATGTTGATTGGTTGCCATCGTTGAACGTGATTGCACCGTTGACCGAGCGCAGCAATTTGCGTGCGGCTTATTATCGCACAGTGAATCGCCCCGAGTTGAGGGAGATGGCTCCTTTCGCTTTCTATAATTTCAGTATCAATTCTGAAGTATTGGGTAACGTGAATTTGCGCAGGGCTTTCATTAACAATGCTGATCTGCGTTGGGAGGTGTTTACTAATAAGCAAGATATGATTAGCGTGGGTGCTTTCTACAAAGAGATATTGAATCCCATTGAAATCAGTTTGGATGTTTCACAGGCGTTGATTCGTACGTTCACTTATGGCAATGAATCTAGGGCTACCAACGTAGGTATGGAGGTTGAAATGCGTAAGAACTTGGGTTCGTTGAATCGCGGATCAAAGTGGTTGCGTGATTTAACCTTCTACGGGAACTTTGCGTTGATTCGTTCAGCGGTGGCCTTTACCGATGCGTCGAGCAGTGTGGCCAATCGCCCGTTGCAGGGTCAAAGTCCTTACGTGGTGAACGCGAGTTTATTTTACGAACACAAAGGATGGCAGATCAATACCAGTTTCAACAAGATTGGACAGCGCATCGCTTACATTGGTGTGGCTCAGTCCATTCAGCCTTTTGGTGCGGACATTTATGAATTTGGACGTAGCATGTGGGATTTGCAGTTTGGTAAGGAATTGGGGAAAGATGGAAAATTGGGTACAGTCAAACTTACGTTGGGTGATTTGTTGGCTCAGAAAACGGTTTTCTTCCAAGATTTGAATAAAAATGGTAAATATGATGCGAAGGCTTGGACCGATGCGGATAAGGACGGCGACAATACATTGTTCAGTTTTACAAACGGCAGACAAGTCACAGTTACCTATAGTTTCAAATTTTAAGAATTGATATTTTGGGTCTCACAGATGTGAGGCTTATTGAAGGGGTGACATTGGTTTGTTACCCCTTTGTTAATTTTAAAATACATTCTTAATAATTGTTTAACCATTTGGTGAATTTGGCGTAAGTGCTTAGACCCAATTTTGTAATGAATAAATAAAACTATGAAAAAAATTACTTTTTTGTCAGTTGCTGTAGCTTTGGCCAGCCAATTGAACGGTCAATTCATCCAAATGGTTAACTATGCTGGTGCTTTGAGCAGCGATGCAAGTCAAGATTGGACCAAAGGATGGGCAGAGTGGAACCCAAAACAAGCTTCTTACGGTGTAGTAACCGAAACCACCACATTGAACGATGCGTCTGGTATCAAAAATATCACAACTACGGTGACGTTAGATGCATCGAAGGTGTATTTGTTGACCAGCACGTGCGTCGTTAGGTCTGGTGGTAAATTGATAATCCCTGCTGGTACCGTAATTCGTGGTGCTGCAGATTTAACGGCAACTCCTAAGTTGTATGCCTTGATTACAGTTGAGCGCGGTGGTATGATTGAAGTGACTGGTACATCGACCAATCCAGTTGTAATGACATCAAACAAAGCTGCAGGTTCTAGGGATCGTGGCGATTGGGGTGGATTGGTATTGTGTGGTAAGGCCGTGAATAACCAAGGTGCGGAAGTTCAGTTGGAAGGCTTTAACAACGTTGCCGTTGATAATACTTTGGGTAAATTTGGTGGAACTGATGATGCCGATAACAGTGGTATTTTAAAGTATGTTCGTATCGAATTTGCTGGTTTGGCATTTGAGCCTAACAAAGAGGTTAACTCTTTAACTATGGGTTCTGTTGGAAGCAAAACTGAAATCGAAGCTGTACAATGTTCATTCGGTAACGATGATGCGTTTGAGTGGTTTGGTGGTACGGTTAATTGTAAGAAGTTGATTGCATACAAGACAACTGACGATGATTTTGATACAGATTTTGGATATCGCGGTGCGGTTCAGTTTGGTATCGCTGTTAGGGATACAGCTTATTTTGATTTGAGTTGGAACGCGACTTCTGGTGCTTCAACTTCAGAGACATTCGAAAGCGATAACGACGCTGCAGGTTCAGGTAAATCGCCTTTGACATCAGCTTTGTTCTCTAACATTACTTGTGTGGGTCCAATTCCTTTGGATAAAACTTACAATGATTTAACTGCAACACAAAAAGGTGCTTTCCGCAGAGGTGCTCGTATCCGCAGAAATAGTCGCTTGAGTATTGTGAATTCGGTGTTCATGGGTTACAGAAACTTTATTATGTTTGATGGTGATAGTGTGTTGGTTGCTTCAGGTGTGAAATCTGGTGCGTTCAGCGAAACTTCGAATGTTTTGAGGAATAACTTTATTGCAAATACTTCCGCTGCATCTGCTGCGGGTGTAACTAATACTGGCTTGGCTGAAGTAGATAGCAAGAATACTCCTGCTGCTATGGATGGTTGGTTGCGTGATGTGAAAAATGGCAACAAAATCGACGATGCAAATTATGCAACCGGTGCGATTTTGGTTGATCCTAAGAATGCGACAACTCCTGATTTCCGTCCTGTAGCGTCTTCAAAAATCAATACTTTAGCTAATTATGATGCTGCGATTTTCACCAAGTTGGGCAAGTTTAGCTCAGTAAATACCTTGGGTGATGTGGTTATGACGAATGCTTATCCAGTACCTGCGGTTGATGTTGTTAATGTTGAGTTGTTTACTTTAACTGCAAAGGATGTGATGGTTAGCGTTTGCGATATCTCAGGCAAAGTAGTTGCTTCAATGGGATTACAGTCGTTGGTTGCTGGTGGCAATTCAATTGCTGTTCCTGTAGCTGATTTGAACAACGGCTTGTATATCTTAACAGTTGTATCTAACGGTGCGAAAAGTGCTTACCGCTTTACAGTGGCTCACTAAGAGTTAATTTCATATTATTTTCATATTTCTAGCGAAAGGGAGGGCCATGGCCCTCCCTTTCGCTTTTTTGTATACCGTATTGCCGGACTTGATAAAATCAAGTGATTATAGTAATATTGCAATATGGGACTTAGTAAGAATGAGTTGTTTGAAGACAGAGAAAATACCTTGGCCGAGATCGCTCGCGTGCTGGCGCATCCGGCTCGCATCGCCATTTTACAGCACATTCTCGATGTTGGGAAATGTGTAAACAGTGAACTTGTTAAAGATTGGGGACTTGCACAACCAACCGTAACGCAACACCTCAAAGAGCTTAAAAATATCGGCCTGATCAAAGGTCGTGTAATGGGTAAACAAGTTAACTATTGCATCGATGAGGCCCGCTGGAAAGAATTTCGCACGTTGCTTGTCGACTTTTTTTATCAAACACCGCCCGACGATAGTTCTTGCGCCGTATAATCCAATTCAGAACTGAATAAATCCAATTGATATCGTTTTAAAATCAAAGACATGAAAAAAATCGCAATCATCTTACAATTAATCATTATGAATATTTTGACAACAAATGCAGGATCGGCACAAACGGGAGTGACGGATACTTATTGGGCCAAAGTGGATTCCAACCTCGTCAACATCCCCGCAGATCGCAAAGATGAATTGACAGCCCTTGGTAAGTACATCGTTAAGTCGCTTAAAGACAGTCAGCATTGCGATTTGATGTTCATTTGCACCCACAATAGTCGTCGTTCACACTTAGGTCAGATTTGGGCCGCCGCCGCTGCTCACCACGTGGGAATCGAAGGCGTTAGAACCTATTCTGCTGGAACTGAAGCCACGGCGTTTAATCCACGTGCCATTGCTGCGTTGGAAAGGACTGGTTGTGTGTTGGAGCATATTCCAGATCCCATTAATTTGCAGCGCTTGGATCCTTCGGATGCGAAACTGAGAAGCATCGATGCGATCAACTTGAATAATAAGGTGATGATGGTGACGTTTGCTCGTAAGGCTAAGCCCGTTTTTTGTTTTTCCAAAGTCATTTCCCATCCCTATAATCCCTCTGCTGGGTTTGGCGCGATTATGACATGTTCCAGTGCCGATGCGGCTTGCCCGGTGGTTACAGGTGCCAATTTTAGGGTGTCAATTCCTTACATCGATCCTAAGGTTTCGGATGGTAAGCCAGAGGAGGCCGCGACATACGACGCACGATGTTTGCAAATTGCAGCGGAGATGTTGTGGGTGATGAAGGAAGCGAAAAAGTCATCGAGTAAATAAAGCGCATCGAACAATGAAAAAGCTGTCGTTCCTGGATCGATATCTCACGTTATGGATTTTTTTGGCCATGGGTTTGGGCGTTGCATTGGGTTATTTTCAGCCCGCATTTGCCAATGGAATTGAGTCGATGAGTGTGGGTACAACCAACATTCCCTTGGCGATAGGTTTGATTTTGATGATGTATCCTCCGTTGGCGAAAGTGGATTATTCGCTGCTCCCGATGGTGTTTCGTGATAAGAAAACCTTGGGCGTAAGTCTGGTTTTGAATTGGATAATTGGTCCTGTTTTGATGTTTGCTTTGGCTTTGATTTTCCTGCCCAATCACCCCGATTATATGGTGGGTTTGATTCTGATTGGATTGGCGCGTTGCATTGCGATGGTTTTGGTGTGGAACGATTTGGCCGAAGGCAACAAGGAATATGGTGCAGGTTTGGTTGCTTTGAATTCCCTATTTCAGGTATTCGCCTACAGTTTTTATGCTTGGCTTTTTATCACCGTTTTGCCTCCAATGTTGGGATATCAAGGGGCTATCGTAGATGTGTCGATGGGTGAAATTGCTCAAAGCGTTTTTATCTACCTGGGCATTCCTTTTGTAGCAGGATTTCTCTCTCGGGTTTTGGGCGTGAAATGGAAGGGCGCTACTTGGTATAACGAGGTATTTATTCCTCGGGTTTCAAAAATGACGTTGATTGCTTTGCTGGCTACGATCGTTTTGATGTTTGCGTTAAAGGGCGATCAAATTGTTCAATTGCCTGGCGATGTTCTGCTGGTTGCGATACCTATGATGATCTATTTTGCGGTGATGTTTTTGTTGGGATTTGGGTTGAGTAAGAGGATGGGCGGAAGCTACGACAAGGCCACGGCCATTGCATTTACTGCAGCAGGGAACAATTTTGAGTTGGCAATTGCGGTTGCCATTGGTGTTTTTGGATTAAATAGCCCCCAAGCGTTTGTTGGGGTCATTGGTCCGTTGATAGAAGTCCCCGCCTTGATTTTGTTGGTGAGGGTAGCTTTTTGGCTTCGGGAACGATTTTAACTCAACCCAGTAATAATTCCGTCTTTCACATCCATTCCCATCGCAGCTGGCTCCTTTGGAAGACCTGGCATGCGCATGATATCTCCGGCTACGGCGACAACAAATCTTGCACCCGCATTCACGATCAATTTTTGAATGGTGATATTGAAGTTGGTTGCACTACCTACTTGTTTGGCATTGTCGGTGAATGAAAACTGTGTTTTGGCAATACATACCGGCCAATTGTTAGCGCCCAACGCGTCAATTTCCTTCAAGCTCTTCTTCGCCGCTTCAGACATGATTGCAGCGTTTCCGCCATATACCTTCTGAACAATTTTGGTCAACTTGTCCGCTACAGAATCTGTTAATTCGTAAGTATGATTGATGGGTTTACTTGGATATTTCTCAACGATTTCAACCACTTTGCGAGCCAAATCAGCAGCGCCTTCACCACCTTTGGCAAAGCCTTGGTTTTCGGCATAATGCGCATTTTGTGCTGAACACCAGCCCGAAATCATTTGCAATTCATCTTCGGTATCAAAATGGAAGCGATTTAACGCCACAACAACGGTCTGACCGAATTGCTGGAGGTTATTTACATGTCGTTCCAAGTTCAACAATCCCTTTTCTAAGGCCTCTTTGTTTGGCAACTTGATTTCCTTTTCTGGACAGCCACCATGAAGCTTCAAGCTCTGGGTTGTGGTTACCAAAACAGTTGCGGCAGGTGTAATTCCGGCAGCTCTGCACTTGATATTCAAGAATTTCTCAGCACCCAAGTCGGATCCAAAACCCGCTTCGGTTACTGCGTATTCGCCATATTGCAATGCAGCCCATGTTGCCATGATGCTGTTACAACCGTGTGCGATATTAGCAAAGGGTCCGCCGTGAACAAAAGCCGCACCGCCTTCTAAGGTTTGCACCAAATTTGGCTTGATCGCGTCCTTCAACAAAATCAAAATCGCACCCGTTGCCCCCAAATCTTTCATGGTGAAAGGCGTGCCATCGTACTTATAACCCAATAAAATTGAGTCGATGCGATTGCGTAAGTCTTCCAAACTCGTGCTTAGGCATAAAATCGCCATGATTTCAGAAGCTGGAGTGATATCGAATCCTGTTTCGGTTGGGATACCGTTGGCCGATCCGCCCATTCCTGAGTTGATCATGCGCAAGCTACGATCGTTGACGTCCATCACGCGGCGCCATAAAATTCGCTTTAAACCGTTTGGTGTGCCTTGGTTGTTATAGTGGTAGTTGTCGAGCAAAGCGGCAATGGTATTATTGGCCGAAGTGATCGCGTGAAAATCGCCTGTGAAGTGCAGGTTGATGTCTTCCATGGGCAGAACTTGGGAGTATCCACCGCCCGCGGCACCACCTTTCATTCCAAAACAAGGTCCGAGTGAGGGTTCGCGCAGAGCGACGATCGCTTTTTTGCCGATGTGATTTAATCCTTGAGCCAATGCCACAGAGGTAGTTGTTTTACCGCTACCGCTTTTATTGGGCGTGGTTGCCGTGACCAAGATTAGTTTGCCTTGGCTGATTTGCGCCTGGTTGGGAATAAAATCGACCTTAGCCTTATATTTTCCGTATTGTTCTAAAATTTCTGGATCAACGTTGTTATCTGTGGCAATCGCTTCGATGCGCTTCAGCTGCGCCTGTTGGGCAATTTCAATGTCGGTGAGCATAGTGTTTTGTGCGGTAAATATAGGAAAACATTGCGATGAACACTTAGCGAGACTGGGATTTTTGTAATTGCTTGCAATATATTATCTAATTATTACGCATTACGACACTTGTTAAGGCACAGGTGATATTGGGGTTATGTAAATGCAAACGTTTGTTGACTCAAGGGAAATTTTGCTATTCTTGCTTTGCAGTAAAGACTATGAAAAAAATCACATTTATCGCACTCCTTACTGCAACGAGTGCATTGTCGGCTCAAGTCATCGAAAAGGTGAACTTTGTTGGTGCATTGCACCGTGATGCTTCTAAGGATTGGACCAAAGGTTGGACCGAATGGAATCCAAAGAATGCATCTTACCCTTCTACAACGGACGCAACGACTTTGAACGATGCATCTGGAATCAAAACTATTAGCACAACTGTAACGTTGGATGCTTCTAAGGTTTACTTATTGACAAGTACTTGCGTTGTTAAGTCGGGTGGAAAGTTAGTAATTCCTGCCGGTACAGTGATTCGTGGAGCAGCTGATTTAACAGCAACACCTAAACTATATGCGATGATTACAGTTGAGCGTGGTGGTATGATCGAGGTCAATGGAACGTCAAAGAAGCCAGTTGTTATGACTTCAAATAAAGCGGCAGGATCAAGAGATCGCGGAGATTGGGGCGGATTAGTACTTTGCGGTAAAGCTGTGAACAACCAAGGTGGGGATGTACAGTTGGAAGGTTTTAATAACGTTGCTGTTGATAATACATTGGGAAAATTTGGTGGAACTGATGACAAAGACAACAGTGGTATAGTTAAGTATGTCCGTATTGAATTTGCAGGTTTGGCTTTCGAACCGAACAAAGAAGTAAACTCTTTGACGATGGGTTCTGTTGGTTCTGCTACAACCATCGAGGGTGTTCAGTGTTCTTTTGGTAACGACGATGGGTTTGAGTGGTTTGGTGGTACAGTGAATTGTAAGAAATTGATTTCTTACAAAACTACTGATGATGATTTTGATACAGATTTCGGATACCGTGGAACTGTCCAATTTGGTATCGCCGTGAAAGATACTGCGTATTTTGATTTGACTTGGAATGCTACTTCTGGTGCATCTACATCTGAAACTTTTGAAAGTGACAACGATGCGGCAGGTTCTGGTAAAACTCCATATACTGCGGCAGTTTTCTCAAACATTACTTGTGTTGGTCCTGTATCATTGGATAAAACTTACAACGACTTGAGTTTAACTCAAAAAGGTGCTTTCCGTCGTGGTGCTCGTATCCGTCGTAACAGTCGTTTGAGCATTGTGAATTCTATATTTATTGGTTACCGTAACTTTATTATGTTTGACGGTGATAGTACCATCGTTGCTGCTGGAGTGAAGGCAGGAACTGTAAGTGAAAAGGGTAACTTGTTCCGTAACAACTACATCGCAAATACTGCTGCTGCAGCTGCCTCTGGTGCAACAAATACAGGCCTTGCCGAAGTGGATTCTAAAAATACTCCATCTGCATTGGATGCGTGGATTAAATCTAGCACAAATGCAAACATGGTTGATAAAGCCAAGTACAGCACTGGTTTGATTTTGGTTGATCCAAAAAATTCTACAGCGCCTGACTTTAGACCTGTTAGCAGCAATGCTGATTTGATTGGTAGCAGTGACTATTCTGCAACTTTGTTGAACAACATTGGAACTTACGCTGCATGTGAGAACATTTCTACTGATGCTGCCTCAGTTACAGTAAAATCTGGAAATGACGCTTCTTTCTTCGTGACTTATCCTGATATCGATGCAACTTACAATTGGCAGTTGAACAAAGGTGCAGGTTTTGCCTCTGTTACTAACGGATTGAAATACGCAGGTGCTAACAATGATACGTTGACTGTAAAGTCTGTAACTATGAGCAACAACGGTGAATTGTATCGTTGTTTGGTTAACACTCGTTGGTGTAAAGATACCAGTGCATCTGCCAAATTGACTACTTTGTTCAAGGCTTGTACTTTGATCACAACCCAGCCTAGTAATGTAAGTCAAACCATTGGTTCAGACGCGAAATTCTCTGTAGCCGCGAACGACACTGCTGCTAAGTTTGCTTGGCACACTGATTTGGATTTGGGTATGCAACAGTTGCCTACAGTAAACGCCAAATACGTGGGTGCTAACACCAAGAATTTGACAGTTAAATCTGTTGCCTTGAAGAACCACCAACAGTCGGTGAAGGTGATCGCTTTTACAAACGTATGTATCGATACTTCAAACACCGTGAAAATGACCATCAAAGATTCTTGTGTTGCTTTCAAGAGCGTGAAGGTAACCGATACATTGTTGGTGCGTTTCTCTGTGAAAGTGAGCAGTTTGGATAAAGGACAGTTGATCAAGGTTTATCCTAACCCAGCACAAAACCAATTGACTATCGACAATGGTAACTACAGCGACTTCGCTGGTTACACTGTAAACGTTTACAACAGTATTGGTGCCGTTGTTTATACCCAAGCCATCAATCAGAAGGTATATACCATCGATTTGAAATCATGGTCTTCTGTAGGTGTATATCGCATGGAATTGACTGATAAGTCAGGTGCCAAGATTGCGGTAAAAACGATCGTATTGAACTAATTTAGTTTAATTATTCACAACTGGGGCACCGTTAGGTGCCCTTTTTTGTTTTTATAGGGGGAAGGTGTTTGAGTTATTAGGGGGCCCAGATGTTTGAGTTGGCTTTGATCTATCGTTCAGCGAAACGAAACTGATACCTCACCGAGTGTATTTACTTTTGCTGATGCGGTTTGATTGGCTTGGATGAATTCTGCATTGGTTGCAGCGCCTGCCATGATATACATGCCTTTTTTGATGGGCTCGCCATATTTTGCTGCCAATCGGGTGGCGGCGGCGAGACTTTTCCATGGATTATTCATGATGTCGTTTGAGGATCCCGCGGCCACCGTTTTGTCATCGATTATAAGTTCCATCGAGAGGTTGTTGAGGCTTTCTTGAACCGGCATCCAATCGCCCACGGCAAAACCAATGGATGAGCAGTTGTCGGCTACCACATCTTCCAATGAAAACTTAAAATTCTGGTATCTAGAATCAATAATTTCGATGGCAGCGGTTACAGCATCAACGTATTCAATGACTTCGGTTTCATTGAGTTCACCGGTGATGTCTTTTGCTATTCTGAAACAGATTTCAGGTTCCACGCGGGGGTGAATGTACTGACTTCTTGCGGTGGTGCTGTTGTTTGGGATTAGCATCGACGAGGTAAGTCGTCCCCAGATTAAATCGTGCACACCCATTTGTTGCATTTTGGCTTCGGAGGTAAATCCCATTTTCAGTCCGATGAGGGTTTCGCCTTCGTTGATGCGGAGGTTGATGAGTTCCTTTTGCACTTCATAAGCTTGATCGAGCGTGAGGTTTTGCTCAAGGCTTATTTGGGTGATTGGCTTGGCTTGGTGCGCGGCTTGATGGAGTGATTGTGCGATTTCTTTGATGTTGGCCATGGGTTTGCTGATGTTGCAAAGTTAGGATGAAAATGTTGTGTTACCTTTGAAGAATGATTTCACAAGAAGTGATTGAAGCAGCCGCTGCGAGGTTGCGGGATGCTCAAGAAAATGGAATGCCATGTGCTCCGGTGAGGGAATTGATTGGTGATAGCGATCTAACAGCAGCGTATGAGGTGCAACGAATAAACAACGATTTACGCGTGGCGGAAGGCGGACGTGTGGTGGGTTTGAAGATTGGACTCACATCCCTAGCCGTGCAAAAGCAGTTGGGCGTGGATCAGCCTGATTTTGGATTGTTGTTTGCCGATACCGAAGTGAAGAATGGTGGAGGCGTGAAGGCCTCTTCGATATTGCAGCCTAAAGCCGAAGCGGAAATTGCTTTTATGATGAAGCATGATTTAACGGGTGATATCACTTTGGAGCGCGCCAAAGCGGCGATCGATTACGCGGTAGGAGCCATTGAAATTGTGGGATCACGCGTGCTTAATTGGGATATTAGAATTACGGATACCGTAGCCGATAATGCCAGTGCAAGTCATTTTGTATTGGGCGATGTCCGTCAGGATGTTAACGAATTGGATTTGGCAGCTTTGAAGATGCAGTTGAAGAAAAATGGCGAGATTGTATCTGAGGGAATGGGCGCTGCGTGTATGGGTAATCCCCTGTTTGCGTTGGTTTGGTTGGCCCAAACGTTTGCCGATTTGGGGACTCCATTAAAAGCGGGTGATATTGTTTTGAGTGGGGCATTGGGTCCGATGTGCGCCGGCGAAGCCGGCGACACCTTCGCTGCAAGCATCGAAGGGTTTGGCACTGTATCGTTTACTTTTGAATAATAATCCAATCCTAGCAATGTCGTTTGGATTTGATGAATTGATTAGAATTATATGAATAAAATCAAAGTAGCCATCATTGGCTCAGGAAATATTGGAACGGATTTGATGATTAAGGTCATCCGAACTGCCAAACACCTGGAAATGGGCGTTTTTGTGGGAATCGACCCCAACAGCGATGGTCTAGCCCGGGCAGAAAGAATGGGCGTGGCAACCACCCACGAAGGAATCGATGGTTTGTTGAATCATCCTTTGTGGCCCGAAATCGGTTTTGTGTTCGATGCAACTTCGGCCAAAGCCCACGTGTACAACTACGATAAAATCAAGGCATTTGAAGGCAAACGTGTCATAGATTTAACGCCAGCCGCCATTGGTCCATTTATGGTCCCTCCGGTGAATTTTGATTCGCTTGCGGATGTGCCCAACGTGAATATGGTAACCTGTGGCGGTCAAGCAACCATCCCAATGGTAGCCGCCGTTAACCGTGTCGCCAAAGTCCATTACGGCGAAATTGTGGCCAGCATCGCATCAAAAAGTGCAGGTCCGGGAACTAGGGCCAACATCGACGAATTTACGGAGACAACAGCCCACGCCATCGAGCAAGTGGGTGGGGCAACCAAAGGCAAAGCCATTATCGTCCTGAATCCTGCCGAACCGCCGTTGGTGATGCGTGATACCGTTTTCACTTTGAGCGAACTCGCCGATACAGAAGCCATCAAACAGAGCATCGATATGATGGTGGCCGAAGTGCAACAATATGTACCGGGCTATCGATTGCATCAGGAAGTGCAGTTCGAAATTATATCGCCAGAACAAGCCGTTTTTATTGAAGGTTTGGGTAAGGTGAGTGGGTTGAAAACCACGGTGATGTTACAGGTTCGCGGGGCAGGTCATTACTTGCCGGAATACGCGGGAAATTTGGACATAATGACGAGTGCTGCGTTGGCTACGGCAGAGAAAATGGCGGCCAATCAAAAAGGAAATATCGCATGAGCAAGGTATATATTCAGGATGTAACGTTAAGGGATGGTCAGCACGCCATCAAACACCAGTATAGCAAGGCCAAGATGACGGAAATTGCGTTGGCGTTGGATGCAGCGAAAGTGGATGCCATTGAAATTGCCCACGGCGATGGTTTGGCAGGTGCGAGTTTTAACTACGGTTTTGGTGCCCATACGGATTGGGAGTGGTTGGAAGGTATTGCAGGACAGTTGAAACATGCGCGGTTAACGACCTTACTCTTGCCAGGTATCGGGACGATCGACGATTTAAAACGCGCCAGGGATTTGGGTGTTGAGAGTGTGAGAATCGCAACGCATTGTACAGAGGCGGATATCGCAGCGCAGCACATCGAAGCAGCCAAAAAACTTGGGATGGACGTGGGTGGATTCTTGATGATGGCGCACATGAACGAGCCTAAAAAATTGGCTGAGCAAGCGGTTTTGATGGAGAGTTATGGTGCCGATTGCGTTTACGTGACCGACAGTGCGGGTGCTTTATTAATGAACGATGTCGCTGATCGAATGAAGGCTTTCAAGGATGTTCTGAAACCGGAGACGGAAATCGGGATTCACTGTCATCATAACTTGAGCTTGGGCGTTGCCAATACCATTGTTGCCTTGGAGCATGGTGCTACTCGTTTGGATGCCTCTTTGGCTGGAATGGGTGCGGGTGCTGGAAATGCGCCTTTGGAGGTATTGATTGCGGTGTTAAATCGAATGGGCGTGGCTCATAACAGTGATTTGTATGCCTTAATGGATGCGGCAGATGATTTGATTCGTCCGTTGCAGGTTCGTCCTGTGCGTGTGGATCGTGAAACCTTGAGTTTGGGATATGCGGGTGTGTATTCGAGCTTTTTATTGCATGCTGAAAGGGCTTCGGAACGCTATGGGATTGATACTCGTAGTATTTTGGAGGAGCTGGGCAAGCGGAAAATGGTTGGCGGTCAGGAGGATATGATCGTAGACGTGGCCTTGGATATGCTAAAATCAAAGGGTCGTTAGTCAACTTTCTTTTGCGAAATAGTTAGCGTTTGATTTGCTAAAACGATGAATGTCGATTTTTTGCGGACGGAGTGATATTTTATGGGAACTTTGTGGAATAGTTTTTGATAAATGCACCCTTGAATCTCTATAAATTTGTAAAAAATTATGAAACGTATTGTATTTATCGGCGGCGTAATGGCTGCATTGTTGGTGGGAACCACTGGCTGCGGTATCAGTTCAAAGGACGCTTACCAGAAATCTAAATTGAGTGGCTTCGTTGCGGATCAAACCAAATTGTTGATCGATGAGAACAACATGAAGTTGGATAAGGGCGATGGTGGCATCGGAAAAGCGGTTGAAGAAACCAAGGTTAAAGTTGCTGCTATTGATGCCGATTTAACTAAGTCGAAGGCGGAAATTGCTGTATTGGAAGCGAAGTTAGAAGCGGTTGAGGCCTTGGAAAAAGAAAGCAAAGCGGAATTTGAGCGCAGTAACGTGACTACAGTATTTTTTGCATTGAATTCTTCTCAGTTAACCAATGATGGAATGCAGGAGTTGTATCGTTGGAAAGTGGGTGCAGATCGCAGTGCAACATCGTATGATTTTAACATTGTGGTTTATGCTTCGGCCGACAAAACCGGTTCTGAAACTGCCAATGCGAAATTGCGTGAACGTCGTGCCAATGCGGTAAAGAATTTCATGTCGACTTCGTTGGGTGTTCCAGCGGCTAAAATCCAAATTGTAACTGCACAACCTGCTTACACTGGCACCAATAACTTGGACCGCCGTGTAGTTGTAGGTGTTGTAGTGAAGTAATAACCTGTTTTTAATTTAAGTTGTTGAAGGGAGGCCGCGCGTAGCGCGGCCTCCCTTTTTTTATGCCAAATACCACGGACATCCCCATCCTGTGTTATATTCGCTTTTTATGAATTTGACAATTCTAAACCATCGCAGTGGCCTGCAAACTATCGCACAGTCGTGGCGTGCTTCCCTTCTTGTTTGCTTCTTGTTTTTCGGGTTGATGTTTCCCCTTTCGGCGCAGACAAATTCATCATCAAACAACCTTTCAGAATATGTCAACCCATTTGTGGGCACGGGCGGACATGGACACACTTTTCCTGGTGCGGCATCGCCCTTTGGGATGGTTCAGCTTAGCCCCGATACCCGCATCGATGATAGTTGGGATGGTTGTGGCGGATATCATTACGACGATAGTTTTATTTACGGATTTTCGCATACGCATTTGAGTGGTACCGGCGTTAGTGATTACGGCGATGTGTTGATGATGCCCACTGGCGGACCTAGGTCCATCATGCCGTCCTTCAATCCTAAAAACTACCGAAGCAATTACAACCATAGCTCGGAAGTCGCCGAAGCAGGTTATTATTCGGTGTATCTGCCGGCCTATGAAATAAAGGCCGAACTCACAGTGACCCCTCACGTTGGCATACATCGTTATACGTATTATCAGTCATTTGATAGATCTAAGTTCACTGCCAAAGTATTGATTGATCTAAATCACCGCGATTATGTGATTTCACATCGCATGGAACAGTTGGATCAGCATCGGATTGGTGGGTGGCGACAGAGTAAGGCTTGGGCAAATAACCAATGGGTATTTTTTGTGATTGAATTTTCGCAGGACATTTCTCGCATCATCACCGCCCAAGACGGTCGGAAAATGGTGGTTGAGTTTGATATGGGCTACTCAGATGCCAATTCGGGGTCTGGGAATGCATCGGCCAACCCGTCCAAATACGGCGAAGGACATCTATGTGAAATCGTTGCTAAGGTGGGGATTTCCTTTACTAGCGAAGCTGGGGCAATTGCCAATTTGAATGCGGAGATGATGGGCGATAAGAGTTTTAACGACTATCGGGCAATGGCAAAGCAGGCCTGGAATGAGGAGTTGAGTAAGATTCAAGTGACCAGTGATTACGAGGCGCGGACGTTTCGGGTGGGTGCACAATCGGTGAAGACAGATGTAGAAAAACGCAAGTTTTATACGGCACTATATCATTGCATGATTCATCCTAGTTTGGCAAGCGACGTAGATGGAAGGTATCGCGGGAGAGATCAGCAAGTGCATCGGGTGGGTGAAATTGCCGCCAATGTAGTTCGGGTGAGTACTTCAAAACATCACAAAGTGTATTCGGTTTTTTCATTGTGGGATACGTATCGGGCACTGCATCCGTTGTTGAGTATTATCGACCCAGATCGGACGGTAGATTTTGTTCGGAGTTTCCTTTTGCAGTATCAACAGGGAGGGAAATTGCCGGTGTGGGAGTTGGGTAGCTGTGAGACAGAGTGTATGATTGGCTATCATAGTGTGAGCGTAATTGCCGATGTGATTCTCAAAGAAATTGGGGTAGAAAAGGATGTTCAAGGTCGGCCCATTTACCCATTTGATTACAGTTTGGCCTTGGAAGCGATGGTGCACAGTGCCAAATTGAAAGACTCGGCTTTTTTGGACCAGCAGGGAAAGCAACTCGGTTACAT
Source organism: Bacteroidota bacterium (assembly GCA_041192805.1). Classification (GTDB taxonomy): domain Bacteria; phylum Bacteroidota; class Bacteroidia; order NS11-12g; family UBA955; genus UBA955. Next base: position 18,545 of record JBEEMF010000036.1, read on the forward strand.
GGGTGTAGAAAATACCGCAGAAAGTGTGTCGAAGTTGTTGGAATATGCTTACGATGATTGGTGCATCGCACGTGTGGCCTATGTATTGAGTAAAGATGATATTGCCAAAAACTTCTATGCTCGCAGTGAGCGATGGAAGAATGTATACGATGAGAAAACGGGTTTCATGCGTCCGCGAGTGAATGGAGGATGGTTAACGCCTTTTGATCCTAGGGAGGTAAACAACCATTTTACTGAGGCCAATGCTTGGCAATATTCGATGTATGTGCCTCACGATATCATGGGGATGATGGATAAATTGGGTGGTGTAAAGGCTACGGAAAATCATTTGGATTCTTTGTTTAGCGCTGATTCTCGCACTACGGGCCGCGATCAAGCGGATATTTCGGGATTGATTGGTCAGTATGCCCATGGCAACGAACCGAGTCATCACATGGCTTACTTGTACAACTATTGTGGAAAGCCAGAGAAGGCGCAGGCCATCGTGGACAGGGTTTGTAAGACATTTTATAAAGACAGTCCGGATGGATTGATTGGCAATGAGGATTGCGGACAGATGAGTGCTTGGTATGTGATGAGTGCCATGGGGATTTACGCGGTTTGTCCGGGCAGCAATGTTTACACGACGGGTGTGCCTCAGTTTTATGAAGTGGAAATTCAGCGTGAGGGGAAATCGCCCTTTTATATCGCACGGGGCAGTTTGAATACGGAAGAAAAGACAGCGGAGCCGATGATGTTTCAAGATGTTGTGCGGCCTTGGGCGGCGCATCAAATGGAATTGCCAAAGGAATCGGAGTTACCGGCTTTGCCATCGATCAATGATATGAAGGGAACTGTTGCGCAGCGAATGAGAGCCTTGGATGAGATGAAGCAACAGCGGGTCTTGGAAATGCGCAACATGCGTAAGGTGTTTAAGGCGGCGGAGTTAACAGTGTCGCATCAGCAATTGATGCAGGGCGACGGGATTGTTTTTGGTCAGGTGGCGGATGCAGATCGCGATAATTTATTGTTGAAGACGCCCAAGCAAACGATGGTGACGGGGTTTGTTTCGGTGCCCGTTTTGGAAGGTTCGCGGACGTTTAGAGACAGTTTGCGGGTTAGGGTTACTGTTCCAAAGGGGACGAATGGGGTTTTGGTGATTCGTGTTACGAACATGGAAATGCAAGCCACTGGATTGGATACAGGAGGAAAAGCGACCGGCGGGGCGAAAAAGAAAAAGCAGAAATCAAAGAAGGGTATGTTGGACATGAATTCCATTCCGGGGATGCTGATCTTTGGAGAAAATAGGGAAGAGATTATTACGTTGGATGCTGATGGCGAAAAGCCCTACGAATTTCTAATTGGCTACGATGCGTTGGTAAGTGCGCAATTGTTAGATGTGAAAGTATATGGCGGTTTGCCTGGTTCAAATCCTGGGAATGTGATGGGCAAGAGCGACTGGGCTACTGCGGTTTACAATCGGAAAGAAAATAATTATAAGGTGTCTTTGGGTGATGGCGTTGTTCCTCATCCTCAGTATTCTGCGGGTGGTTTGGGTGCGTTGGTTGACGAAATTCAGGGGTCGATTGAATGGCGAGCGGGGGGTTGGATGGGCTTCTACGACCAAGATTTCTCAGCGGTGATTGATATGGGTTCTGTAAAGTCGGTTAGCGAGGTGTCGGCCCGTTTCTTGCAAGATTCTCGCGCGTGGATTTTATGTCCGAGACATTTTTCGGTGATGACATCTACGGATGGTGTGAAATTTACTCCTTGGGCGCAGGAAGTCGCTTTGAAGGACGATTGGCAAAACAACGAAACGCGCATCGATCAAGTTACGATAGAGCATACTGATGGAAAAGCGGGCGTAAAACCGATCAAGGCGCGGTATGTGAAAGTGGTGGCGGATAAATACGGTATGTTGCCTGAAGGACATTTGGGTTACCCGTATCATGGCAGTGGTTATATTTTTATGGATGAAATTCAGATACGATGAAAGGGGTTGAGGTTTGTGTTTTCTCGGTGGATGATGCCTACGCGGCAGAGGCGGCGGGCGCAGCCCGCCTTGAACTTTGTCGTGAATACGACAAAGGAGGGATCACACCACAGTGGGTAGATTTGCAACGAATGAGTCCGCAATCCGCCTCCGATGATGCCCAACTTCGAGGCCTCAGAATCCCTGCCGTGGTTATGGTGAGGGAGCGTGGGGGCGACTTCGCTTACAGCAAAAAGGAAAAAAAATGGATGATGGACGCCATTGCGCGCATCGCCAAATTGGGTTATCAGGGGGTTGTTTTTGGCGCGTTGGAAAAGAAATCAGGTCGTTGGATTTTGGATCGTGTGTTCTGCAAAATCTGCTGCGATATTGCTCATTCTCTAGGGATGGAAGCGGTTTTGCATCGTGCTTTTGATGAGATTTCTACGCCGTTTAACGCGATTGATGAGGCGGAAGCTTGCGGATTTGATCGTGTTTTGACTGGTTGGGGATCGATGAAAATGGAGACGCTCAAAATGTTGAAGTGGCATGCCCAGAATATCGATATTTTGCCTGGGGGTGGGATTCGCCCGGAGAATGTATTTCACTACCGCGATTTGGGTTTTCAGGAGATACATACATCCTCGAGAAACGCCGAGGGCGTGCTAGATATCGAACAATTAAAAATGATGGTAGAAGCGATGAAAGGAGTGCCGCTTTGATCCGACAAAAATATATTGCTCCCGCACAGTTATTACGGGGTGTTTTTTTTGTGCTGATGCTGTTGGCTAGTGCAAATCTTATCGCCCAGCTCAATTCTCTGGTTACTCTGCCTGATTCCCGCAACGCTGAAATTAACAACGAATCCAAAAGCCATCGCATCGAAAAATGGGAACTATTGGAAGAGGATTTTGTGTTTGGCGTAACTGTGAACGAAAAGAATGCGGATCATCTTAAGGATTACTATTCTTCGGTTGTGGGTCGCGGCTGGATTCCTGTAAATTATACCTCGGCGATCAACGATTTATATTGTCCGCATCCATCGCCAAAGGCATGTTCGGAAAATTGTGGCAAATCGTCAATTGCATCATCACCAGTAATTTGTGATCACAAGCAACTCACGGAATGCAATCTTCACTGCAAGAGCGTGGAATGGCGGGAGTGGAAATATCGCGCGGCCTTGTTTGAAAGTGCGGAGGAAGCGCAAAAAGAGGAGCATCATTTTTTGGAAATCAAGGAATGGGAGGGCGCTTATATTGAGGTATTTGTGAACGGCAAGCCCGTGAAGAGTGTCAACCCGTTGTTGAGCAGTTTTGCCACGGTAACGATCGATTTGGATGGGTTGATTCGTCTCGATGGCAAGGATTCGGTTTACATCGTTTTTTCATCGCCCACTCGGCTGGGGAAGATTTACAGTCGGCGCGGTGGGATGAATTTTCCGGCGGACAATGAGGCCGAAATTACCATGTTTGGTTCCTACGGTTTCTATGGGTTTATGCCTTACTCGGGGTCATCGGCCAAGGCGAGTCCGTTCTTGCGCAAGCCCATCGTTCAGTATGGTTGGGACATTGCTCCGCGTAGGGTTTTGGTGGGATTGGGCGAAGGGGTTTTTGTGCATGGCTGGAGCGATAATCACCTGCAATCTCTAAAAATTTCCCAAGATTCGAGTTGGATGGGTGTGGACGAAAGGGGTAAAGCTGCGGAGTTTGTTTACGGTCATGCCGATTTGTATTATTTGTGCGATACGATGCGGGGTCGGCCCAGTTTTGTGCGCATTACTTCGGGGAATTTGCCGGGTCTGCACGATGATATCGAATGGGATATTGTGCGGGTGGTGCGTCCTTGGTCTGCAGTTTCGGAGCCAGATGTGGATGTTGTCTTGATGTCGGCCAATACCTTTGGGGTTGAGGCGCGACACCGACGTATGGTTTTTCGGATAAAAAATCCCAAGCACTGGTTACCCAATGGGTTGTATCAACAGGTGTATCAGGATTCGCATCCGGCTTTGTATAATATTGAGATTTCGGCGCATCAGTTGGATAAAAACGGTCGCAACCAGATTCATAATATAGAGACGAAATGGGGTGTGCGGACGGTTAGATTGGATACTGCGGGCGGACGATTTGCGTTTTCCGTAAATGGAATTTCTGTTTTTGCGCAAGGTGCAAATGTGATTTGGGCCAGGCAGTTTGGCGACAGTGCTAGTTTGTATCCGGAGCGATTGTTTTTGGGTGAGCCGGGGCTGATGGGAGACCTCGATATTATGCGATGGCAGGGCTACAACATGGTGAGGATTTGGGGCGGTGGGGCATATCCGAGCGATGCGTTTTATGAGCGATGCGATGCCTTGGGGATCATGGTTTGGCAGGATTTGATGTTCAATGGGACGATGTATCCTGACGATGCCAAGTTCTATTCAGCGGTGGAGTCGGAAGTTCATGCCCAAGCGATGCGTTTGCACAACCATCCGAGTTTGGCGTTGTGGTGCGGGAACAATGAGATCGAGGTGGCTTGGCACAATTGGGGCTGGCAGCAGAAATACAACATTCACGGGGCTGATAGTGCGAGGCAGTGGCAAGCCTACCTGTCGCTGTTTGATACCTTGATTCCAGAGGCGTTGCAGGCCTGGAGTGGCAGTGTGCCCTATACCAGAAGCAGTCCGATTGGCAATTGGGGCAATTTGCAACAAATGAAACGGGGCGACAATCACGATTGGGGAATTTGGCACGGTGAGCGGGGGTTTGCGCATTTGGATTCGGCGCGGATGCCATTTTGCAGCGAGTATGGATTGCCGAGTCCATCGCGGTGGCATTTGGATGACGATTCCACTGCCGACGATTGGAAGTCGCGATTGTTGAGTTATAAAGGCCCCAAATTATTAGAAAAATATGTGCGTGAGGAGTATCCCAAGTCTTGGCCTCACCAGGGGGTGGCGTCGACAGAGTTCATGGATTTTGGTGATTCTGCGGCGGTGGTTCAGGGGGAGTTTTTATACAGGGCGATGATCAGTCATCGGATGGCAGCACCTTATTGTATGGGGTCTTTGTATTGGCAGTACAACGACATTTGGAACGGGACAACGTGGAGTGTTGCGAATACTGAATTGGGTTGGAGTTTTTTGAAATCGTCGCAAGAAAGGGTGGCCGAGGCGATGTTGCCGGTTGTGATGAAGTTGCAACCCAGCGGATGGTGGGGTGTGAAGGATCAGTTTTATGTAAAGTTTAATTCTCGGCTGCTAACAGAATGCGAGATCCCGTTGGAGGTTACAGCATACGATTCGTTGGGAAAATCATTGTTCTCCAAGGATTTTGTGGTGAAATTGCCTAGAAATTGGAATGTGGACAGTGAGTTATTCGTGTCTTGGGTGAAGCCCATCTCATTTGCAGGCAAAAGGAAATATCGGAAGAAGATGGATCGGGTGAGTTATTACTCGGTTCGTTTGCATCAGCCGGCAGCCGCGCAGCGGATGATGGACCTAACTCCCAAAGGAAAATATTACGGCGAGGGGTATCCGATACTCGAGGAATGCCTATCTGTGGGCAATTAAAATTGAGCGAAGGGTCTGAAGGGCTTAATCCAACAAATAATCTGCTTTGCGGACCTCGGCGATATCGCCGGTTTTTACAGAATAAGTGAAGCCCGGCCTCAGCGAGTAGGCACCAATTTTGCCCTGAGGATTGATCGCAATGAATCCAATCTGTGTGTTGCTCCAGTCCTTGCCGCGCAATACAAATTTGTCGCGAATGGCTTGCACCGCCCGCTCACAGGCAAGCTGCGGACTTGCCCCATGTCGCATTTCCTCCACCACCCTGAAAGAACCCACCACGCGAATTACTTCCTCGCCCTGACCGGTTGCTGTGACAGCCCCCACCTCGTTATCCACATACAAACCCGCGCCAATGATTGGGGAGTCGCCAATGCGGCCGTGCATTTTGAAAGCCATGCCCGAAGTTGAACATCCGCCCGATAAATTGCCACTGCCATCCATCGCGATCATTCCAATGGTGTCGTGGTTTTCGATGTTGATCACCGGCATATATTCGGCCTTTTTGAGCCACTCTTTCCATTCGCGTTCGCTATCTGGAACCAATAAATTCACTTTCTCAAAACCCTGCTCCACCGCAAATTGGGTAGCGCCTTCGCCGGCCAACATCACATGGGGTGTTTTTTCCATTACGGCGCGGGCCACACTGATGGGATTGGCGATGTGCTCCATGCAAACCACTGAGCCGATATTCCCGATCTCATCCATGATGCAGGCATCCAAGGTCACATGACCATCGCGATCAGGCCTACCGCCATAGCCCACACTTCTTTCGTTGGGGTCGTTTTCACACAGTCGGATTCCCTGTTCAATTGCATCCAAGGCCCGACCGCCCCCAGACAGCGTAGGCCAAGCGGCTTCATTGGCTTGTAAACCAAAATCCCAAGTGGTTACGATCATCGGAGCACCCAGTTTTCGCTTGCCCTTGCCCCCTTTTTTCTTGTCTTTTTCGCTCTGATTTAGGTTATTGATAGCGGAGATGCCTGCGGCTGGGAGTCCCAACATGGCCGCCAAGCCAGAGAGTTGTTTTAGGAATTTTCTACGATTGTTCATGCTAAAATGGTGCTTTTTGGACGTGGGTTATTTTTTGTTACCGTTTCGGAAGAACGTGGCTGGTTCGCCGAAGACGCTGGGACAGTAATTGATATTGTTCCAATTTTTTCGATGCTCTGTCAAGCGGCGTGTGAAATCTTTGTAATCTTTCTGCTGCGGGTTCGACCACAATACCTCAGCCAAGGCGGGCATGCGGGGCATGATCATATATTCCACGTGGCCTGGGGTTAGGATATACTCCGTCCAAACATTGGCCTGCGCCCCCAATATATATCGATGCAAACTGTCGGGCAGCGCAGCGGGAATGGGATTGTAGGCATATACGTTTTCAACCGGGTTGTAACCGCCAATGGAGTGGGGTTCGGTGCTGTCTTTACTTTGGTAATGGTCCCAATACAAGGGCTTTCCAGGGGTCATGATGGCATTGTGGTGCTGTTGTGCCGCGGCAATTCCACCTTCTACGCCCCGCCAACTCATTACAGTGGCTTTGGGTGCCAATCCGCCTTCCAGAATTTCGTCCCAGCCAATGATGTTTCTACCGTGAATAGTATCGCCCGTTTTAGCATCGATGTGCCAGCCCGAATCTTGCAAATACTTTTCGATGCGTTGTATGAAGTAGCTCTGCAGTTCGTGCTCGTCTTTGAGGCCGTTTTCTTTCATGCGTTGTTGGCATTTGGGACAGTGTTTCCAGCGTTCTTTCGGACATTCATCGCCGCCGATGTGGATGTATGGCGAGTTGGGGAAAGTACGCATGGTTTCTTGCAAAATTTTCTGCAAAAAGGTGAATGTGGCTTCGTTGCCTGCGCAAAACACATCGTCGAATACGCCCCAACCTGTTGCCACTTCAAACGGTCC
>JBEEMF010000037.1:0-9643 GCA_041192805.1 Bacteroidota bacterium
GCAAAGTCATCGACCAGATATCAGAAGCGATAGAACTCATCAAACATTCTCCGGATAGTCGACGAATCATTGTCAACGCATGGAATGTGGGCGAAATCAAGCAGATGGCTCTGATGCCTTGCCATACGATGTTTCAGTTTTATGTCGCCAATGGCAAACTCAGCTGTCAGTTATATCAGCGCAGTGCAGATTTGTTTTTGGGTGTGCCTTTTAACATCGCCAGTTATGCGATATTAACGATGATGATGGCACAGGTTTGCGGTCTTCAGGCGGGTGATTTTGTTCATACGTTTGGCGATGCTCACATCTATAACAATCACATGGATCAGGTAAATCTGCAGCTTTCTCGTGAGGCGCGGCCTTATCCAACCATGAAAATCAATCCTGATGTTACAAGCATTTTTGATTTCACATTTGAGGATTTCACCTTGGAAGGATACGATCCGCATCCAGGTATTAAGGCACCGGTTGCTGTATAAACTTCAATTTTAGACAAGCGAATTGCTGCTAATTTAGGTAATTGGTAGCCCAAGTGCTATTATTGTTCTTTTATGAAATTTAAAATCAGAAATTTAATCAATGGTATGCTATTGATTATATCATTTTCAATTGTTGTAATTGATGCATCTGCCCAAAATACGGCCCTAGCTAAAAGTACAATCAGTGGTTATCTGCGCGATAAAAGCAGCGGAGAAATGATGGGAAATGTGGTTGTTAATGCCCAACTTTCTGGCGTTAGAACCACGACAAATAACTACGGATTTTTCTCCCTAACACTCACCAAAGGCGAAGGTCAATGGTTGCAGTTTAGATATCCTGGACTGTTAACAGATAGTTTTTATTGGTCGGCCAAAAAGGATACAACCATTACAATAGAATTGGCGGCGGTGGAGCAAATTGCGGCGGTGGAAATTCGGTCAAGGAAGACAACGATTGCGGATCGGGCCGACATGAGTAGGATTGATATTCCGGTGCAACAAATCAAGGATATTCCGGCGTTGCTGGGCGAAAAGGATGTGATGAAGGTTATTCAATTGCTGCCTGGGGTACAAAAAGGCGGTGAAGGACAGGCAGGAATTTATGTTCGCGGCGGCGGACCTGATCAGAACTTGATTGTATTGGATGAGGCGATAGTATATAATGCAAACCACTTGTTTGGTTTTTTCTCTTTGTTTAATGGCGATGCGTTGCGGAGTGTGGAATTGGTGAAGGGTGGATTTCCATCGCGTTATGGCGGACGTTTATCGAGCGTAATCGACCTAAATATGAAGGAAGGAAACAACAAGAAATTTGCGGGGGAAGTGGGAATTGGTTTGATTAGTTCAAGAGCCGTTTTTGAAGGTCCGATCGTAAAAGGAAAAAGTTCATTTATGATTTCAGGTCGAAGAACCTATTTAGATGCCTTGGCTCAGCCCTTGATTATGGCGTCTACTCAAGGTGCCAATGCGGGTTATTTTTTCTACGATTTCAATGCCAAAGCCAACTATATTTTATCGGAAAAAGATAAGTTATACGTTTCGGGATATTTTGGTCGTGATAAGTTTTATTTCAACGAAAATACTGCCGACACGAAGTTTAAAACCAATTTTGGTTGGGGAAATCGCACGTTAACGGCGAGATGGAATCACCAAATCAATCCCAAAATGTTTGCCAATGCATCGGCCATCTACAGTCATTATGATTTATCTATCAATGTACTACAAAAGGATGCCAATTCAGATGCCTTCGAGTTAAATTATAAAAGCGATATCAACGATTACGGCGTGAAATATGATTTGGACTATCGGCCCAATCCAAAGCACATGGTGAGGACAGGCTTCTCTACAATCAACCATAAATTTAGTCCTAGCGCTGTGGTATTAAAAGTGGGTAGCAATTTCAATTTTGATCGTAAAATTTCGGTGATTAATACTTATGAATCTGGGATTTACGTGGAGGACCAATGGCGTGAGGGTAAATGGAACTTCTATCCTGGCTTAAGGGTCAGTCATTATGTGGTGGATAAAACGCAATATCTAAAACCTGAACCTCGTATGTCGTTTGCCTATAATCTGCGAAAAGACATCGCCCTAAAGGGCAGCTATGCCTTGATGAACCAATACATTCACTTGTTGAGTAGCACGGGGATTGGTTTACCTACTGATCTCTGGGTACCGGCCACTACCAACGTTAAGCCGATGCAAAGTCAGCAGTGGGCAACGGGTATCGCGAAAGATTTCAAGAAGGGATTTTCACTGAGTTTGGAAGGTTATTACAAGACAATGAATCACGTGATTACTTACAAAGAGGGGGCGTCTTTTTTGCTACAAGATGATTTCTTAAACCCTTCGGTTTCGGTGAATAACAAAGCTTGGGAGAGTCAGGTTACTTCGGGTAAGGGTTGGAGTTATGGTTCAGAAGTGTTTTTACAAAAGCAGGTGGGTAAGTTGAGTGGTTGGATTGGATATACTTTGAGCTGGACGCAATTGCAATTTGATGCTGTAAACAATGGAGTGAAATACTATGCAAAATACGATCGCCGTCATGACGCTTCGGTGGTTTGTATCTATCGATTGAGTAAGTTATTTACGGCTAGTATGACGTGGGTTTATGGAACTGGAAATGCGATTACGATGCCCCAGGGTTATTTGCGTGGTACGGGACATTATCCTTCCACGATGCCAGAGATTTGGGATCCAAGCAATCAAGCGTTCAACAATGAAATGATCGACTATGGTAAGCGTAATAGCTTTAGGATGGCGGCTTATCATCGTATGGATATCGGTTTGCAGTTTAAAAAGGAAAAGGCGCATGGAATCAAGACTTGGGAGCTTAGCGTATACAATGTTTACAATCGGTATAACCCTTTCTTTTATTATGGGCAGATGAATGTTGCAGGCACTGTGAGGTCGTTGAAGCAGGTCACTTTGTTTCCTTTTATTCCATCATTAAGTTGGACTTATAAATTTCGTTAATAATTAATCTGATGAAAACTGTTTTAAAATATATCGTGGGGAAAGGACAATTGGGTTTGTTGCTCGGGGCGTTGATTTCGCTCTTGGGGTTGGCTAGTTGTATCGAAAAGGACGCAAAAATCCCTCCACCAGAGTACAGTAAGCGAACTTCAATCATCTGTTATTTATCGCCCCGGAATGCCAATGTGAGCGTTCAATTGGGTTTTACCGTACCCTATTTTGGCGTGCAGAGTGATACGGTTTCCTATTATTCTGATGCCAAAGTCACTGTTTCGGATTTATCAGCGGGAACCTCGGTGGTTTTGCCGTTTAATAGAGTGGATTTTGTATATCGGGTTGGCAAAAATAAGATGCCTATTTTGAACGATCACCAATACCGTGTGGATGTAGTTTTGGCCGATGGCAGAAGTTATTCAGCCTCTACTCAGATACCGCCTAAATTGGGCCCAACGGATCTTCAATTGGGGAAATTTAGTGTGGGTAAGCTTGAGCAAAACCAGCAATTTGGTCAACAGGTTTCTGTCAATGTGGAATTGAAAATGGGCAATACTCGCAAGGGATTTTACTATTCCCCGCAGTTTGATATTGTACTAGAAGATGGCCAAGGAGATTTTTACGGCAACACAATGTATTTCAAGGGTTCGGGTGTGGAAGAAGGAATTGGATCAGACACTTTACGATTCTTTTATCAGGAGAGAATGTGGTTGCAGGGTGGCGGCGGCATGGGTGGTGGATCGGCGATTGATCCAATGAAGTTCAATGGGGCTGAGGGCACTTTTTGGGTGTTCGACAAAGGATATGCGGAGTCGTACAATAAGTTTTTTGAAGACACCGGAAATCCTTTCGCTGAGCCAATCTTGCTATATTCCAATTGGAGTAATGGTGCTGTGGGTACTTTGGGTTCCTTTGATTGGGAAGAAATGACAATCACGCCATAGTCAAAGCCCAAACGCGAATTCAAATCGCTCGGGCATCTCTTTTTCATTCCATTAAACTAGTCATGTGGATTCATTGATTTGTGATTCGCTCTCGACATCGCGATTTTCGTAATACATGTTGGATGCATATTTTACGCCCATTGATGAGTCGATCTGGGCACCTTACAGGGAAAGCAAAGAGACCATTGGTGGCAAATTATTGGTCAATGGGAAGTCGTTTCCCAAACTCAAAAAGGTGAAGATTGCTTTGTTGGGTGGCGGTCCCGAGGCCGATGTATTTCGCAAGTCTTTTTACTCCTTAAGTTGGTGTTTTGGCGATTTGGTGATGGCGGATTTAGGTAACTTAGTGAGCAGTGCCGACGAGAAGCAGAATCAATTTGCAATGAGCGAAGCCATGGGTGAACTCATTGAGATGGGCATTCATGTTTTGGTGATAGGCGGCGGTGAGGGGCAAATTTATTCGCATTATAAGGCATATCGACAGCAGGATTCACCGGTTGAAATTGTACAAGTAACGCCAGGAATTGATTTGGAAGAGGGGACGCCGTTAAGGCAGATTTTGGTGGAAAAACCGAGCAATTTATTTAACATTGATTTTGTAGCGACTCAATCATATTATATATCAGAAGGCACTTCAGCGCTGTTGGAAAAGATGTATTTTGAAAATCATCGACTGGGTGAAGTGAGGGATGGCATCGAAGAAACTGAGCCTATTTTACGAAGTGCGCATTTGTTCCAATTTGATTTGAATGCAGTTAGAAAAAGTGATGCGGGGTCCACCAAATTGGCATCGCCCAATGGATTGTATGCGGAGGAAGCGGCTAGGATTTGCAGGTATGCTGGGGTGTCCAATCAGTTGAGCTCGGGGTATTTTTATGGGTTGGAAGGCGTTGATTCTGATCCCGCATCCGCCACTTTGGTCGCGCAAATGATATGGTATTATGTTGACGGGTTCATTTCTCGGTACCACGATCACCCCACCCATGATTCTGGCGATTTCTTAATTTATCGTAACCGATTGAATTCTACGGGACACGAAATCGTGTTTTACAAGAGCAGGAAAAGCAATCGTTGGTGGATGGAAATACCTCATCCATATGAAGATCGCACCTATTTTATTGGTTGTTCTTACAGTGACTATGAAACCGTTTGTGCCGATGATATGCCCGATCGTTGGTGGAGAGCTTACCAGCGTTTGATGTAAATCTTGGTCTTTTCTGAAACCAAATGCGTTTTGATGTGTTCTTCTCGCTACAACTGAACTAAATTTGCACCGATTATGACAGAAGGATTTTACCCCTTAACAATTAAAAAATTAGTACGTGAAACGGCCGATGCCACCACGTTTTATTTTGATATCCCAACCGAGCTAAAGGACACGTTTGTCTACACTGCAGGCCAATACCTCACCTTTGAAGTGGAAATCGAAGGCGAAAAAGTACGTCGTTCCTACTCTTTATGCACCTATGCCGGGGTTGATTCAGACCCAGCGGTTACCGTGAAAAAAGTGGATATGGGGAAGATGAGTACCTACATGAACTCTGTTTTGAAAGAGGGGGATGTGATGCAGGTGATGCCTCCGATGGGTAAATTTACCTTGGTTCCCGACGCTTCTAGGTCTCAACACTATGTATTGTTTGGTGGTGGTAGCGGAATTACGCCTGTTTTGGGTATCGCGAAAGCCGTTTTAGCTGCTGAACCCAATAGTCAAGTAACCTTGGTTTATGCCAACCGTAACCCTGATTCAGTGATCTTCAAGCAAGTTTTGACTGATATGGAAAAGGCGAACAATGGCCGTTTTAAAGTTCATCACAATTATGATTCAGCACCGATTACCTATTTTGGTTTGAAAGGGATGTTGTCGCCCGACAAAGTTCAATCTATTGTGAAATCAAAAATTGGTGGTTCGTTTGATACGTATCAATACTTTATCTGTGGACCAGGTCCAATGATGGAAGTAATCAAGGATGGTTTGAAAGGATTGGGTGTAAATCCAGACCACGTTCATACTGAATATTTTTCGGCGCCCACTTCTAAAAATGCGGCCGATGAAAAACCCCAACAAGAAACGGATTTTGCCGGAGTATCACAAATTACCTTAACCGTTTACGGTCGTACCCATACAATTTCTTGTGATCAAAATACTACCATTTTGAATGCGGCTATGAAACAAGGTATCGATCCACCATACAGTTGCACAGTGGGCGTTTGTACTACCTGTCGTGCCAAAGTAACAGTAGGAAAATTACACATGTTGGAGCGCGAAGGATTAAGTGATGCGGAAATCGCTGAAGGATACGTACTTACTTGTCAGTCCGTACCCCGCAGTTCTGAAATCACCCTAAAATACGAGTAAGCCTACGCTTCGTCGTCCCCATCAATTCCGGGCGCCGTTTGTGTGTACTTTCTGATTTTATTTAGCAATTGGTTAAAATCTTCGGCCAAATCGCTGCTAAAAAACATCTTCTCACCCGTTCTTGGATGGATGAATCCCAATTCTTTTGCGTGCAACGCCTGCCTTGGCATTAGTGTGAAGCAATTTTCAATAAATGGTTTGAATTTGGGTAGCGCAGAACCTTTGCGTACTTCCATTCCACCATACAATTCGTCAGAAAAAAGCGGGTGTTTGATGCTTAAAAAGTGAGCTCTGATCTGGTGAGTTCGGCCTGTTTCTAGTTCGCATTGAACCAAAGATGCAAAATAAAACGACTCCAATGTTTTGTAATGGGTGATGGCTAATTTGCCTTCCTCCTCATCTTGGTAGCACTTGGATCTTCTGCGATCGGCGGGGTCACGGGCCAAATAACTGCGGATTGTTCCATCTTTTGGCTTGGGCTCACCCCATACCAATGCCCAATATCGTCTGTGAATGCTGTGGTCGTAGAATTGTTTGCCCAAATGACTGAGTGCGAATTCTGTTTTTCCTACCACTAGTAATCCCGATGTGTCTTTGTCGATGCGATGCACCAAACCTGGCCTATGATACTGGTCTTTGGTGGGTAATTTTCCAAAATGATAAACCAGTGCATTCACCAAAGTCCCACTGTAATTGTTATGCCCAGGGTGAACAACCATACCGGCTGGCTTATTTACAATCAGCAAATCATCGTCTTCATAAACGATGTTCAGAGGGATGTTTTCGGGATAAACTTCAGTATCTCTCGGTGCAGTTGGAAGTAGCACGCGAACAGTATCGTTCGGTTTGATCTTGTAATTATTTTTGGTAGGTTTTTCGTTTACCACCACTGCTCCAGATTCGATTCCGGCTTGTATTTTGGAACGACTGGCATTGGCAATTTTATGCATCAGCCATTTGTCAACCCGCATTTGTTCCTGTCCAGGATCGGCGGTAAAAGAATAATGTTCGTATAAACCCTCTTCTTGGATTTCGTCTTCGGTTTCGCTCACACTGCAAATTAAACGCTAAACTGCAGTTGTCCGAGTATTAATCCGCCCCAACCGGCCTGATTTACTAAAACAGTTTTTCCTTTTGCATTTTTTACAACGGTGGCTTGGGGTAGGAAAGTGTGGGTATGTCCACCCAAAATGGCCGCGATACCATGGGTTTGTGAACCCAATTTAATATCATCGATTTTGTCTGTATCATATTGATAGCCAAGGTGTGAAAGTACAAAAACCAAATCACATTGGTCGATGTTATGGAGTTCATCGACAGTTTTTTGCACGGCTATTACGGGATCGTTGTAAGTTAAACCCGGTATCAATCGTTCTGTAATTAGATTGTCGGGATTAATCCCAACCCCAGTAATTCCGATGCGCTTATTGTTGATCTCAACAACGATTTTTTGTTTTACAAAGGGGAATAGGGCGGTGCCTTTCAGTGAGTAATTGCAATTCACCATTGGAATTTTGGGGTGGAGTGCCAACATATTGGCAAGGTGATCGATTCCATTGTCGAAATCGTGGTTGCCCATGGTTGTTGCATGATAGCCCATTTTTGTCATCCAGGCATATTCAACCGATCCACCAAAGTAGTTAAAATAGGGGGTTCCTTGAAACACATCGCCTGAATCCAGAAGTAGGGTGTTGGGATTGGCTTCTCGTTGTTTTTGTATCAGCGTGGTCAGTTGTTGTATTCCACCTTTCCCGGCTTGGGGGTGGTTGGCGGGGAATGCTTCGATGCGTGAATGGAAATCGTTCGTGTGCAGCAGATTAAGTAGGAAGGATTCGTTGTTTTTTGGCGGAGGATTTAGGGTTTCTAGCCAGTTGGTCATTCCGTTTAATGGGCTTTTGGCGGCGGCCGCGGCAGCGGCCGCTAGTAGCAAAAATTTCTTCCGTCCCACCTGTTCCAATATTCCCGGAAACAAGGGTTTATCCTGTGTATCAATACTCATTTTGTATCCTCCGCTTTAGTTGGGTAAACCCGTATTTGTTTTCTGGGTGCTACCCATTGAAACGCATCAAACTCACTCTTCAAACCATTGGCAATGGCATCTCTCAATTGAATCCCTGTATAAATCGTCTGCTTGGCCCCTTTTAACATCGTAAATCCATCGCCACCCATCGACATATAAGAACTTGTGGCAACCAAATAATCCCGCCGGGAATCAAAAGGTAGCTGACTTCCATTCATAAGGATTTTATTATTGGCCTGGTTCATCCCATCTGAGGATTGTCCGTTGGATGATATTCCAGAACCTGAATTTTGTTCCTGCGACCCATGAAGGAAAACCAAATCTGCAGGCGTTGAAATGATTTTGCTATTAATTTTCGCATTTACAACGCGATTTTTCGCAGGTTTATTCGCCTTTTCGAATTCTAACAATAAACCCGAAACCGGCGTACCCGTTAACTGGGCAATATACCTCAACAAAGTGTCCGTAGCCCCACCGCTCAATTGCAAAATCACCAATTCATTGTCGAATGGCATCACCTCAAAAATATTCTTCATTGTAACGGGACCCGGAAACAGACCAGCGCGCAATCCGCCGTTGTTTGCTACCGCGAAATGACATGGGATTCCCACGTTTTCCATGCTATATTGAGTGGCAGTTAGGAGCATGTAATCAGCGACCAAACGACCTAAATTTCCTGTGTAAAATGTGTTGTAAAATGGGGAATCAATCAGTGCCAATCTGGTTGAAAGGGAATGATTCAACGAATCCGAATAAGGCTTAATGAAATTGGCTATCTCCGTATTTTCCGCAATGCTCGAATCCACAGAAATATTCGGAGTGGGTATGTATCCGATTTCCGCTCGATGCGACTGCGATTTGTTAACAGATTGCCTATCCCCCTGTTGAAAATGTTTACCGCGGCCACATCCTGTTGAATACGCGGATGTCCAAACGACAATCAATATCGAAACAAATCGAAAAACTTGTTTTTGGGCGATGCGATTTGATATATTCATGT
This sequence comes from Bacteroidota bacterium, assembly GCA_041192805.1. GTDB lineage: Bacteria > Bacteroidota > Bacteroidia > NS11-12g > UBA955 > UBA955. The sequence continues at coordinate 9,269 of JBEEMF010000037.1, forward strand.
AAAACACAAAATTGCATGAAAATTGGTATTTTTTTACATTAAATTACTGATAATTAACGCCTCAAAACGACCAACTTGTCGATTTTTTTGGCATTTTTGCAACATGATAAAAAAGATTGTCATTTTTTGCATTACTACAATGCTTTCCGGCTTCGTTTCAGCCCAATGCAATGAGTTATTCATTTCTGAATATGTGGAAGGTTCTAGGAACAACAAAGCCCTAGAAATCTATAATCCCACCGATAAACCCGTGGAGCTTTCGCAGTATCGCGTAACTCGATGGCAAAATGGTTCTGCCGCTTGGACAGCCCAAATGTCGGATGCCCTTTCTGGTACTCTGCAACCCAAAGATGTGGTTGTGGTAGTTTTGGATCG
>JBEEMF010000038.1:0-47987 GCA_041192805.1 Bacteroidota bacterium
GATCCAGTTTTTTGGCAGCGCACCGATTCTATACAGAGTATTCGTCCGGGCGGACAATCGGGTGGGGGATTTGGTGGTTCCGTGGCTTGCAGATTGGGCAAATACTGGGAAGTTAAGACATTAACAATGCTTCAATTGCATCAACGTGATATCCAGTATACTTGGCAGCACACCCCAGGTCCAAACATTAAAATCGAAACGATTTCTTTTGATATGCCTCTAACGATAAAATATCGTAGTGATATGCCTAACAACACACGGATGTACGTTTTGGGTGGCGTTCGATGGTCTCATGATTTTCAGAGTAACGAAGGTTTGGTCATTGGTGAGTCAAAGCCATTGATTGCCATAAAAGCCAATACCTATTACTATGAATTTGGCGCCGGGATGGAATTTCGTTTGGATTTTGTAGATATGTCGGTGGAGTTAAAAATGAGCAACGGCCTCAATAACGCCCTGGTTCGAGTGCCCAATAGTTACTATTCGGGTAGCCTTTCCGCGCTTTTTCCCCGTTTGTTTAGTATTTCGTTGATGGCACAGAATTGAATTTCGTATTACAACATAAAGATCCTTTCACCAAAGCGAGAGCTGGTGTGATTGATACCGCGCATGGTCGCATCCAAACCCCCATATTTATGCCAGTGGGTACCGCCGGCACAGTGAAAGGGGTGCATCGCAATTTCTTGCTCAACAAAAATGATATCAATGCCGATATCATCCTAGGCAATACCTATCACCTTTATTTAAGGCCGGGCCTCGATATTTTGCAAAAAGCAGGTGGGATCCATGGGTTTAGCAATTGGGATCGACCAGTACTGACCGATAGCGGTGGTTACCAAGTGTATTCGCTTTCGGGGACGCGCAAACTCACCGATGAAGGCGTGAAATTCGCCAGTCATATCGATGGATCAAAGCACATGTTTAGTCCCGAACGGGTGATGGATATTCAGCGCGTAATTGGGGCAGATATTATCATGGCTTTTGATGAGTGTACTCCTTATCCCTGTGAGTATGATTACGCAAAAAACTCGATGCATATGACCCATCGCTGGTTGGATCGATGCTTTTCGCGGTTTAACGAAACAGAGCCCGTTTACGGACATGAGCAGGCGTTGATGCCCATCGTTCAAGGCAGTGTCTACGATGATTTGCGCAAACAAAGTGCGGAATATGTGTTAAAGCACGATGCCCAAGGTTATGCCATTGGCGGCTTGAGCGTGGGAGAACCCCATGAGGATATGTATCGTATCACGGAGTTGGTCACGGATATTTTGCCTTACGATAAGCCTCGCTATTTGATGGGCGTGGGAACACCGGAAAATTTGCTCAATGCCATTGCACTTGGTGTGGATATGTTTGATTGTGTGATGCCCACCCGCAATGGTCGGAATGGCAACGTATTTACCTGCGAAGGCATCATCAATATAAAGAATAAGCAGTGGGCGGACGACTTTGAGCCCTTGGATTCATTGCTCACGCCGGAGTATAGCAAAGCCTATGTCCGACATTTATTTCAAGCCAATGAAATGATGGGCCCGATCATCGCAAGTATTCAGAATTTGCGTTTTTACCTTTGGTTGGTTCGACAGGCCAGGGAGAGGATCCTACAAGGCGATTTCCATCATTGGAAAGATAGCATCCTAAAAACAGTGTCGAGAAAATTGTAGTAGATTGCATCGCCTCGCATCGTTATGAAATTTAAAAAGTTAGACTGGTACATCGCAAAGAAATTCCTTGAGACCTTCTTTGTAACCGTGATGCTTTTTATTGTGATCATCATGGTGTTTGATGTGGCCGAAAAGTTGGATGATTTTTTGGAGAAATCGGCGCCGGTGGGAGAGATTTTTAGCGTCTACTACCTCAATTTTGTCCCTAGTCTACTGAATACGTTCTCTCCGATATTTATTTTTATTTCGGTGCTCTACATGACGTCGAGATTGGCTTCTAGGACGGAGATCATTTCTATGCTCGCCGGGGGTATGTCGTTGCGAAGGATTTTGATGCCCTACATGGCCACTGCCGCTCTGCTTGCCATGGGTAGTTATATGTTGAATGCTTGGGTGATTCCCATTACCGATAAGGCGAGGGTGAGGTTCGAAAATGCTTACATGCGCGATTATTATTCTCAGGCAAAATCGACCATTTTTAGGCAGATTAAGCCAGGAGTGATTTTGTACATGGAGTATTTCAACAACAACGATAGTTCTGGGGTTGGGGTGACGTTGGAGGAGTATAAGGGGAAGGAATTGAAGAGCTCTTTGTTTGGTCGCTTCATTCGATGGTCGCCCGAGGCCAAGAAATGGCGATTAGAAATGGTTTGGCAGCGGAAGTTTTTGGCCAGTGGAAATCAGCAGATTCAATATCAATCGATGATGGATACGATGATTGCGTTTAACCCGGAAGATTTCTTTTTTCGGATCGAGGACGTGCAGAGTCTAAATCAGAACGAGTTGCGCAGCATGATTGCCAAAGAGAAAATGCGGGGTTCAACGAATGTAGAGTTGTTGCAGACGGAGTTGTATCGACGGTACGCATCGCCATTTAGCACATTTATATTGGTTTTGATTGCGGTGAGTGTGGCCGGACGGAAAACGCGGGGCGGATTGGGGTTCTCTCTGGGCGTAGGGATTTTTGTGATCCTGTTTTTCTTGTTTTTCAGCAAGTATTTTGTCTCGCTGGGAAATTCGGGTGTGATTTGGCCTTGGCTCGCAGTTTGGTTGCCCAATGCGTTGTTTGTGCCGGTGGCGTATCTGTTTTATCGATTCGCGCAGCAGTAGGGATTACTCCACCTGAATTACCAAACCTTTCAAGTAATGGCCTTCCGGGTGATACAAATTTACCGGATGGTCCGCGCCTTGTCCCAATCGATACAGGATCCTACAATTTCGTTTTGCTTCGATGCCGGCCGCAGTCACAGTATTGGCGAAAAGCACATCGTCTACCACCTGAGAACAGCTAAAAGTGAAAAGCAATCCGCCGGGTTTTACGCGATTGATTCCCATTGCATTGAGGCGTTTGTACCCCATGACCGCTTTGTGTTTTTTGGATAGGCTTTTTGCGAACGCGGGCGGGTCGAGCACTACGATATCGAACTGTTCGGTGTCTTCGCTCAAAGATTTCATCACGTCAACTGCAATGCCTTCGTGGGTTTGGCCTTTTTTGAGTTTCATCAATGCCACATTTTCGTTAGCTAGGTTGATGGCGGTGTTGCTGATATCGGCACTAACGACTTTTGATGCGCCACCGGCGAGGGCAGCCACAGAGAATCCGCCAGTATAGCAAAAGGTATTTAGTACGGTTTTGCCTTTTGAGAACTGTCTGAGAAGGTTTCTATTATCGCGCTGATCTAGGAAAAATCCCGTTTTTTGACCGGTTACCCAGTTGACTTTGAACTGCAATCCATTTTCTTGTGCGATGGTTTCGGGTGTGTCGCCGAGTAAAAAGCCATCTTCACCCACGGTGCCATGCATGGCCGCTGCGCTTTTGTTGTAAATGGTTTTTAGCTGCAGGCTTTCCAATTGCTCCAGTGCTTCTGCTATGTCGTTTAAGCTATTGTACATGCCTAAACTATGGGCTTGTATTACCGCGCAATCGTTGTAAATGTCTATGATGAGGCCGGGAAGGTTATCGCCTTCGCCATGCACCAATCGGTAGGCATTGGTTGGGGTTGCGGGTCCAAATCCCAGGTGCTGTCTGAGGTTAAGGCAGTTTTGTAGTTTAGATTTCCAAAATTCTACATTCGGTTCGATGGCTTCAAATGCGATCATTCGAATGGCGATGGAACCGTCGCCCACTTGTCCGGTACCCAAAAGTCTGTCGCGACTATCGAATACCTGCACCCAGTCGCCGATATAGGCATCGTCAAGTTCTTGAATGGCACCAGAGAATACCCAAGGGTGTTTTCTGAGTAGGCTGACTTCTTTTCCGGGTTTTAGAACGGCTTTTTTCACGGGGTGGTGCAAAGTTGGTTGAATTCTATGAAATTTGAATCATGATGTTGCGAATACATGAAATAGTTTCTGCGTTTGAGGCGGTTGCGCCTTTGGCTTTGCAGGAGTCGTACGACAATTCGGGTTTGATTGTGGGGGAGATGGGTGCGCAGGTGAGCAAGGCGTTGTTGTGTTTGGATAGCACGGAGGCGGTGGTTGACGAGGCGATTGCGAAGGGTTGTGATTTGATTGTTGCGCATCATCCCATTGTTTTTGGCGGATTAAAGCAGTTCACGGGCGGCGATTATGTCCAAAGGGCGTTGATTAAGGCGATTCGAAATAACATTGCGATTTATGCATGTCATACCAATTTAGATAACGTTTTGCGCGGCGGGGTGAATGAGCGTATCGCACAGCAGTTGGGATTTGAGGCTGAGCGCGTTTTAAGGCCTGTTGCTGCTGATTTTGGCTCTTTTGCTGGTGTTGGTCGTTTAGGCGATTCCGACGTCTTTAGAACGGCCGGTGCGGGTGTTTTGTGTAATTTGCAAAAGCCCATGAATGTTTTGGATTTTTTGCAACATGTGAAAGCGAAGATGGGGGTGGAAGTGGTGAAGTATACGAAGTGCGATGTTGAGATGGTAAGCAAGGTGGCCATTTGTGGCGGTGCGGGCAGTTTTTTGATAGGCGATGCTTTGCGGGCCGGGGCAGATGCTTTTATTACTTCGGATGTGAAGTATCACGAGTTTTTTGATGCGGAAGGGAAGATGTTATTGTGCGATATTGGTCATTACGAAAGCGAGAAATATACAATTGATTTGTTTTCTAACATTTTGTCAGCGAAATTCCCTAAATTTGCAACCATTTTTGCAGGAACTATCACCAACCCTATTGATTATTTAACATAAACATGGACGTAACCATCGACAAAAAACTTAAAGATCTGTGGAAATTGCAGCAGATTGATTCAAGGCTTGACAACCTTCGTGCGGTATTGGGCGAATTGCCAATGGAAGTAGCTGATTTGGAGGATGATATCGCCGGATTGCAGACGCGTGTGTCGCACATCGCTACTGAAATCGGAGAGTTAAACCAAGAGATTAGCAATAAGAGAAACGCGATCAAAGATTTTGAGCGTTTGATTGAAAAGTACGACGATCAGTTGAACAATATCAAGAACAGTCGTGAGTACGATGCGATCAACAAAGAAAAGGAAATCGCTGGATTGGAAATCATGTCGGCCGAAAAGCGCATGCGCGAATATGGCAAGCAGATCGAATTGAAGGAAGAGACTTTGAACAATACGCAGAACGCTTTGGATTCTCGTAACAAGGATTTGGAATTCAAGAAGGCTGAATTGACAGAGATTGAGAAGGAAAATGCGGAGGAGATTGATAAAATCATGTTGGAGCGCAATACTGCAGATGGGAAGATTGATCCTCGTTTGCACCGTGCTTACCACAGGATTCGTGGCAACGTGCGCAACGGGATTGCGGTTGCTTCGATTATGCGTGGTTCTTGCGGAGGTTGCTTTAGTAAGATTCCACCACAACGTCATAGCGACATTCGCGCTCACTATCGTATCATCGATTGTGAAAGTTGCGGTCGTATTTTGGTTGACCAAACCATTACAGGTATTGCAGCGGTAGATGAGGAGAAGGTTGAAAAGACCACCCGTCGTAAGATGCGTTTGACTACAAAATAAATTATTGTAAGGATATTAAAAAAGGCGCCCATTGGGCGCCTTTTTTGTTTTACGGGCTTGTTGAATGCTATTTCATCAATACCACCTTTAAATCGGGCATGATTTGCATGATATTCTCTGGTGGCACATTGGTGATATCAATAAAATAAACAGTTTTGCCTTCATCCAGCGTTTGACCGCCCATCCATTTGATGTCTTCCATGACTTTTCCTGCTTCACGACGAAACATTTTTACTGGCATCAAGCAATACCAACCTTGCAAATACCCTTGGTCGTCTAGGCTTGCTTTGGTTCTTTGAATAGGTCCGGAAAGAATTTTATAGTATTGGGTTGCTTTTTTATCTGCAAAAATCGATTGCAACTTGGCTCTGTAACTTGCAGGTCCACCTGCCATTTTTTCGATGGCGGGTAAGCAGAATTTGGCGTATCCATTCACGTCTTTATTTAAATAGGCGGTACCCAATTCATTGGCGGCGCGCTGAAATGCAATTGATAATTTCACACTGTCTTTTGCCAGGGGGTCGCTGAATTTTAAGGTGTCAGTGTATTTTGGTGGTGCAATCCCCGCCGGAGTTTCACTGCCTGGTGCCGCATTGAGGTAGGGGTCGGCGCTTACGTTTGCTGAATCCGAATGATCATCGTTCGATTCTTGGCCGCAGCCAAACATTCCCAATCCAAGGATACAAAGTAATGCAAGGCCAAGGGGGCTAAGGGTTTTATTTATCATCGTATGATTTTGGTTCTTTGAGTGATGAAATTCAAAAATAACACAAAGGGTGCCCTTTTGGGCACCCTTTGTGAACTAAACTAACTATGAACAATGATTCTTTGGTGCGTAACACACCCCAAAGAATTATTTTACTTCTTCGAAATCTACGTCCTGTACTTGATCGCCAGTAGAGCCGTTTCCAGCACCATTGCCACCGCCATTGCCTGCGCCAGCCCCTGGATCTCCGCCTTCTGGGTTTCCGCCCGTAGCGTTGTACATATCCTGACTTGCAGCCTGCCAAGCAGCATTCAACGCAGCACTCGCAGTTTCCATCGCAGCGAAATCTTTCTCGCCAATGGCTTTTTTCAATTCACCCAATGCTGATTCAATGGTTGATTTCTTTTCCGCTGGAATTTTATCGCCGTACTCCGTAATCTGCTTCTCAGTGCTAAATACCAATGCATCCGCAGCATTTACTTTGTCAGCCTCATCTTTGCGTTTTGCATCAGATTCAGCATTCATTTCAGCATCCTTCTTCATCTTTTCGATGTCTTCCTTGCTCAAACCGCTAGAAGCTTCAATACGAATCTTTTGCTCTTTTCCAGTTGCCTTGTCTTTCGCATGAACGCTCAAAATACCGTTAGCATCAATGTCAAACGTTACTTCGATCTGCGGACCACCTCTTGGCGAAGGTGGAATGCTATCCAAAATGAATTTACCAATGGTTTTGTTATCGTTAGCCATCGGACGTTCTCCCTGAAGGATATGAATCTCAACCGAAGGCTGATTGTCCATCGCAGTAGAGAAAGTTTCTGTCTTTTTGGTTGGAATCGTAGTGTTTGATTCAATCATGCGGGTCATTACACCACCCATGGTTTCAATACCCATGCTCAAAGGCGTTACGTCCAACAGAACTACATCTTTCACTTCACCTGTCAATACACCACCCTGAACTGCTGCACCTACGGCAACCGCTTCGTCTGGGTTAACCCCTTTGCTAGGCGCCTTGCCAAAGAAATCTTCTACCAACTTCTGAATCGCTGGGATACGTGTTGATCCACCTACCAAAATTACCTCGTCGATGTCGCTTGGATTCATGTTCGCATCTTTCAAAGCTTGCTTACAAGGCTCCAACGTACGTTGAATCAAAGAGGCTGCCAATTGCTCGAATTTGCTACGACTCATTTTCATCACCAAGTGTTTTGGAACACCGTCTACTGCTGTGATATATGGTAAGTTAATGTCGGTTTCGGTACTGGCCGACAATTCAATTTTGGTTTTTTCAGCCGCTTCTTTCAACCTTTGCAACGCCATAGGGTCTTTGCGCAAGTCGATGTTTTCTTGACTCTTGAACTCATCGGCCAAGAAATCGATAATTACTTGGTCAAAATCGTCACCACCCAAGTGAGTGTCGCCATTTGTGCTCTTTACTTCAAAAATACCATCGCCCAATTCAAGCACAGAAACGTCGAACGTTCCACCACCCAAATCGTAAACGGCAATTTTGATATCGCGATCCAATTTATCCAAACCGTAAGCCAAGGCGGCAGCGGTAGGCTCGTTGATGATACGCTCAACCACCAAACCTGCGATTTCACCGGCTTCTTTGGTAGCTTGACGTTGTGCATCGTTAAAGTATGCGGGTACGGTGATTACGGCGCGGGTTACTTCCTGACCCAAATAATCTTCGGCGGTTTTCTTCATTTTCTGAAGTACCATGGCGCTGATTTCTTGGGGGGTGTAATTGCGATCACCAATCTTTACACGTGGGGTGTCGTTGTCGCCCTTTACCACTTCGTAAGGTACGCGTCCAATTTCCACAGTCATGTTTGAGAATTTCTCACCCATGAAACGCTTGATGGATTGTACGGTGTGTTGGGGGTTTGTGATGGCCTGACGTTTGGCGGAGTCTCCAACCTTGCGTTCGCCATTTCCATTGTCCATAAATGCTACAATAGAGGGGGTAGTTCTGCGTCCTTCACTGTTCGCAATGACTACGGGTTCGTTGCCTTCCAATACGGATACGCAACTGTTTGTAGTTCCTAAATCAATTCCAATTATTTTGCTCATTGTCTTGGTATTCTTTGCCACTTGTTAGCAATCTGTGTACCAAGCAAACTTTACTGGACTTGGTATGTCGTTCTGTCAGAAATCGTGACAAAATGTATATTTTTGATGATTCTATACGATGAAAACTGTCGTTTTTGCTTTTTGCTCGATGGTATTTCCTATCAAACAACGCATGACGTGGTCTACTTGTTTCCAAAGAAGTTAACATTTGATTGATGTTTATTCAATACTAACAACACAAGAATTGTGATTCTTTGGAGTATGTATATTCCGGTAAAAAAGATTTTCAATTTCGCTTGTTTTATGATGCTTGCCAGCGGGATTTCGGCCCAAGTAGAATACGAAGTTCCAGGTAGGTTGGACTATTGTAAGATCAACGAAAATGGGATTTCCGTTTTACCAAGCGGAAGATTTGTATCGCCGGTGGGTGAGAAAATCAGAGTGCATCGTGCACCTTATGGATTGGCGGTAAGCAATGACGGTAAGTTTGCAGTGGTTTTGCATAGCGGTGCAGTAACGTTGGTTGAGATGTCGACATCGTCGAGTAACGCAAGTCGTTTTCCAGAATTTGATGGTAAAGGCATTGATATCATCAAAGGGGCATCGTTTGTTGGTGCGAGTTTTTCAAATAATAATCGGGTGGTTTATTTGAGCGGGGGCGACAAAGGGAAAATTTGGATGTTCGATGTGATTTTGAAGAGAGTGATTGATAGTGTTGATGTAAATCAGTTTCATCCGGAGGCTCCCAAAGAGGCTTTTGTGACGGATATTTTGGTGGACGATGTGAACGATGATTTGTGGGTTTTGGATCGCGCATGGTTTCAGTTGTATCGCATCGGATTAAAGGACAAAAAGTTGAAGGCGATGATTCCTACTGGACGCATTCCTTTTGGACTTTCGCTTTCGGCCAAGAATCATAAATTACTTGTGGCCAACGTGGGAATGTATGCTTACCCTGTTGTTCCTGGGGTTAATGAAGTTACTAAGGATTCCTTTTTGTTGCATTTTCCTGCCTACGGCGCCCATTCAAAAGAGTCCATCGAAGGGGTTGAAAGAGAGGGTCGTTTTATTCCAGGTTTGGGCGATCCCAATGCGGATGAGTCTATGTCGGTTTGGATTGTCAATACCGAAACAAATACAGTTACGAACAAAATCAAAACCGGCGCTGCGATTGGCGAGTTTATAGAAGATTTGGAAGTGGTTGGCGGATCTCATCCCAATAGTATTGTATGTGATGATCGATATGCCTATGTGTCTCAGACAGGGAGCGACGATATTGCTGTGATTGATTTGAAGAAATCGCGACTGCAAAAATCTTGGCCTATTCGCACATCCTCGATTTTGGATAATACCAAAGGTTACATGCCTTACGGGTTAGATATTGACCGTAAAAATGGTCGGTTGTATGTCGCCCTGTTGGGTTACAATGCCGTAGCTGCCTTGGATTTGAAATCGGGAAAAAATTTGGGGATGATTCCAGCGGGTTGGGGCGCAACGCGTGTGAAATGTAATCCGTTAACCCAAGAATTGCTGATTACTTCAGCGAGGGGATATGGCGCAGGACCTAATGGCGGTGTAGGTTTTAAAGCGCCACCACAAGGTACATATATTGGTGATATACAATTGGGTTTGTTGCAAAGGGTGGCTATTCCAACACTCGATGATTTGGCTGCTGGACGTAAATCGACTTTGGATTATACCATGAAACCTTTGGTGCGAGATTCTGCAATTTCTGCAATTTTTGGACCCAATTCACCCATCAAACATATCGTTTACATCACCAAGGAAAATCGTACTTACGATGAAGTTTTTGGTCAGCTCTCGGGCGGTTTAGGCGATTCTAGTTTGAGTCGTTTTGGTGTGAACTGCGAATACACCTTGGAGGGTCAGTTGAAGATGATTCACAACGATCAGCAGTGGAAATACAATGCGGATTCCATTCAGAAAGACAGCATCAGACAAATGATGAAGGGGTTGAAAGTGACACCAAATCATCAAAAGATTGCCAAGCAGTTTTCGTATTCTGATAATTTTTATTGCGATAGTGATGCGTCGATTCACGGACACCACTGGATGTTGGGAACCATGCCCAATGAATATGTAGAAACCAATGCTGCCAATGCGGGTGACTTTATGACATTGTCTAAGTCGCCAGGACGCAGAATGCCGAGGACCACGGGCGCCATGGACCCCGAGGATTACAACCAAGTGGGAGGATTTTGGGAAGCCATCAAACGATCAAAAAAGAGCATTTATAATTTTGGGGAGGCCAATGAATATTCTGGCGTTCGCGAAGAGTGGTTCGATACATTAAATGGAACGGGTATGTCGGTTGTATTCCCAATGCCAGCAGCCATTTATAACGAAACGTCAAGGAATTATGCGGGTTACAATACCAGTATTCCTGATCAATTTAGAGTGGAGCAGTTCGAAACTGAATTTACTGAAAAATGGTTGAAGGGCAGCGATACAATGCCAAATGTGATTACGATTCAATTGCCAAACGACCATACGAGTCAGCCAAGGCCCAAAGATGGTTATCCTTATGTTCACAGTTATGTGGCCGACAATGATTTGGGTTTGGGTAGAATGTTGCATTTTTTATCGCATACGCCTTATTGGAAGAATATGTTGGTGATAGTTACCGAGGATGATCCACAGGGTGGGGTTGATCACATCGATGCGCATCGCAGTGTTTTGATGATGGCAGGGCCCTACGTGAAAAAGGGTTATGTATCGCATACGCATGCCAACTTTGGTTCAATCATCCGTACGATGTATGCTTTGATGGGGATTCCGGCTGTCAATCATTTTGATGCGACAGGAACGTTGTTGGCGGATTGGTTTACACAGTCGCCCGATTATACTCCCTACGAATTATTGCGCTCAGATTTAAGGGTATTTAATCCTGACGATGCAATGCAGAGATACAACAGAACCGTTCCTTGGCGCGAAGTGAAAATGTCGTCTCCGATGGATGAAGAATCAGATCAAAAAAAGCAATTTTATGAAAATCATAAGTAAAAAAGTCCTTGTATCCGCCGTATTTATACTGGCCACACTTTCAGCGTTTTCACAGACTGCTGATTTAACCAATGGTTGGAAGCTGAGCCCCTTGGGTCGGAGGATATCGTTGGGTGATCTTCCAATGCACATGATAATTGATCCCTCAGGGAAATTCGGCGTGGTAGCCAATGCGGGTCAGAGCGACCAGTCGTTGATGGTGATTGATTTGGCTACTGAAAAGGTGGTTGACAGTATGCCGGTGAAGATGACATTTTACGGGATGACCTTTAATAAGTTGGGTACAGAGTTGTATTCATCGGGTGGGAACATGAATTATATTGGTCATTATGGGTTTAATCAAGGCAAACTAAAATGGATCGATAGCATCGGGATCAAAGAGGCTTGGCCAGAGAAAGTATCGCCTACGGGTATGGTGATGGGTGAGGACGATAAGTCGTTGTTTTTTGCAACCAAGGAAGATTCGAATTTGTATCAGGTGAATGTTTTAACTGGAGCAGTAATGGGTAAATGGCATCTCCCTTCTGAGGGCTATTGCGTTGTAAAAGATAATTTGGGTAGAATATTTGTAAGTCATTGGGGCGATATGTCGGTTGGTGTTTTCGATACCAAGTCATTGAAATGGATTACGAAAATTCCGGTGGGCGACAATCCAACTGAAATGATTTTGGATAAAAAGCAAAAGCGGTTGTTTGTGGCTTGTGCTGACGATAATACGGTTCACATCCTAAATACTGAGACTTTGGCGGTGGAAGAGGTGTTGAATGTGGGGATTTATCAAACCAAACTTACGGGAAGCGGAACAAATTCGTTGGCTTTAATGAAAGGGGATAAGCAGTTGTTGATTGCGAATGCCGATAACAATGCATTGGCTGTTTTTGATGTTTCTAAACGAGGCAGCAGCGCGGGTTTGGGCTTTGTGCCAACAGGATGGTATCCAACGCAAGTGAGGGTGGTGAAAGACAAAGTTTGGGTTTGTAACGGGAAGGGTTTTACATCATTGGCTAATCCCAAAGGTCCAAATCCAATAGAGCGCAAGACGCAGACTGAATATCAGAAAGGGCAGAAGGGAAAGGAAAAAGTGCAATACATTGGGGGTTTGTTTAGGGGCGGAATGACGGTTTTTTCGATTTCGGAAATAACAGATGCAAACAAATTGACTTTACATACGCAGCAGGTGTATTCGAATTCGCCTTACAGCGCTGACTCGGAAAATAGAACGGGAATTCCCGCAAACCATCCAATTCCTAGCAAATTGGGTGATACATCTCCTATCAAACATGTGTTTTACATCATCAAAGAAAATCGTACGTACGATCAAGTATTGGCGGATATGGAAGGTGGCGATGGCGATACAAGTCTTTTGTTATTTGGTGCTAACATTACGCCGAATCAGCATAAATTATGCAAGGAATTTGTGTTATTGGATCATTTTTATGTGGAAGCCGAAGTGAGTGCTGATGGTCACAATTGGAGCACCGCGGCCTATGCAAACGATTATACCGAGAAAACCTGGCCAACGAGTTATGGCGGTCGTGGTGGTGAGTATGTTTATGAAGGGCAGGCGTCTGTGGCTCATCCACAAAAAGGTTTTATCTGGGATCATGCTGCGCAAGCGGGTAAAAGTTATAGGACATACGGGGAGTTCGCCGACAATTACAAAGCCAATATCAAATCATTGCAAGGACATTTTTGTCAATCCTACACTTCTTGGGACGAGAATGTCCGCGATACAACAAGATTTGGTCAGTGGAAACACGATTTTGATTCTTTATTGAACATCGGTCAGGTGCCACAGTTAAATACACTGCGGTTTATCAACGACCATACTGAGGGGGTTCGGAGAAATCGTCCTACGCCTTTTGCTCACGTGGCCGACAACGATTTAGCGGTTGGAATGTTCGTTGATTACTTATCGAAATCCAAGATTTGGGAAAGCAGTGTGGTCTTTATTTTGGAGGATGATGCACAGAACGGTCCCGATCACGTGGATGCGCATCGCTCAACTGCCTATGTTGCTGGAGGTTTGGTGAAAAACGGATTTATTGATCATACCCATTATTCAACCAGTTCGATGTTACGCACGATGGAATTGATTTTGGGAATGTCGCCCATGAGTCAGTACGATGCTTCTGCTGAACCCATGTGGCGTTGTTTTCAGGATTCTATGGTGCATCCTACGTTTGATGCAGTTCCTGCTTTGGTTGATTTGTCGGAGAAGAATGTGCGCGACAATCGCAGGTCGACATCTTATTTGATGGATCAAAGCGAGGGTTTGGATTTGAGCAAAGAGGATAGAGCCAATGAGCAGTTAATGAACGAGGTGCTTTGGAAGTATGTAAAAGGCGAAAAGTCAAAGCTGCCAGTACTTCGCCGGGCATCTTGGGTGAGGTCGATTGACGCTGACTAAAACGTGTGATTTAATCATTGTGAGCTTTAACAAAGTAGGGATAAAATGAAAAGGCACATTGTTGTTCTCGCATTTCAATTTCTACTTTTATGCAGCGTTTGTGGTAAAGTTGGGTATCCAACGGATAGAATTTCTTTGCATGTCATCGACACTGGTTCCATTGAGCGAATTTCGGTTGTAAATATTGATGCGGCCCTTTTGAGAAAGGTGTCATGGGAAAATCAGCCGTACCGGACGATTGTAAAAACGAATACTCATTCTGTAGGGGGGAATACCCGAACCGTCCCAGAAATGCTGTCGTACGAGACAGGGGTGATGGTTCAAAAAACAAATCATGGAGGCGGTTCTCCGTCTCTTCGCGGGTTACATGGCAATCAAACATTGATGATGGTGGATGGAATCCGTTTAAATAATTCGATTTTTCGTTATGGTCCCAATCAGTATTTAAATACGGTTGATGCGTTTGCGGTAGACCAACTTGATGTACTTTTCGGAAGCGGTTCTATTCAGTATGGGTCTGATGCGATGGGGGGTGTTATTGCGGCCAAGTTTCACGAACCTGAATTTGTAAAATGTAACCAATGGGTCCCAAAAGTTTTTTTTAGGACTACAACGGGAAACCAAGAATATTCGATGCGTAGTTCTGTAGATCGTTGTTTTGGGCAGAACGCGATTACGGCGGGCATAACGATGAGGCAATTTGGCGATGTATTGGCTGGCGGTGATTTGAAGTATCAGAGACCTTCGGGTTATAAGGAGTTTGATGTGGATGTGAAATTCGTTCATAAGGATAAATTGGGTAAATGGGTCGCGGCCCATCAATCGAACAATCAAGTTGATGTGCCGATTTTTCATCGAGTGGCGTTGGAGAATTATAAATTTTACAATACCACATTGCAAGCAAGGACGTTAACGTATTTAAAGCGCAGTCTTGTATTCTCTGGTAAATTGTTTGATGAAATAGAATTGATGGCGGGTAGGCAAAATCAACATGAGCATAGAGAATTTCAGAAGAACAATTCAAATTTATTGAGGACAGAGAGGGATTCAGTGAATACGTATTTCTTTACTACAAAGTTTTACGGGAAATTGCATAATCGTTGGCAGTGGGTTTTGGGGACGGATTTTTATTTCGACAAAGTGAATTCTGCGCGAACGGATGCGGATGTGGCACTGGGCACGTTAAAACAAATCCGGGGTTTGTATCCTAATGGGTCCACTCAGATGCAAAATTCTGCCTTTGGGTACATAACAAAAACGGGTGATAGGGGTCTTGTTCGCCTTGGGGGCCGTTACAATTACACTCAAATTACACTACAAACACTGGAAACGGGAAATGTGCAATATCAAAAAGGGGCATTTGTTGCAGATGGCGCGGGGTCGTTGAAAGTGACGAAAAAACTGCATTTGTATGGAAATGTTGGTACGGGTTTTAGAAGTCCAAACATCGACGATATGGGTACTTTGGGTATTGTTGATTTTCGTTTTGAAACGCCTCAATATGGCTTATTGCCTGAATATAGTTTTAATAAAGAATTGGGGTTGAAATACAAGAGTGCCAAATCCCAATTCAATGTATGTGTATTTCACAATGCAATGTCGGGCTTGATTTCACGCATTAAAGCAGGGTCAGACAGTATGCAGGGTTATCCGGTGTATCAAAAGCAGAATGTGGGATCATCGTTAATTTATGGAGCGGAATTGGATTGGAATCACGAGTTTGGTGGGCATTGGGTGTTTAGTGGCGGTGGATCATTGATAGTGGGGGATAATATCACGGGAAACGAACCAATGCGTAGGATTCCGCCGGCCATGTGTAATGCCGTTTTGCGATACAAGTTAAACGGTAGCGTTTCATTTTCGATGAATATTATTGGCGCCAGAGCTCAATTAAGATTAGCCAAGGGAGATATTCAGGATAATCGAATTGGACCCGCCGGAACGCCGGGGTATTTTACCGGGGATTTGCGCTGTGAAATGAATTTCAAACGGGCAACGGTAGATATCGCCATATTAAATTTACGCAACCAACGTTATAAAACTCATGGCTCTGGGATTTATAGTATGGGCAGGGCTGTTCAATTGCTTATTGGAATTAAGTAGTATTTATTGAATGGCACTGATTTGAATTAGGGATTCAAGTCGGATTACTAGTCACAATTGATGCGAAAATTAAATGCGTGTTCTGATGCAGTTTCTATAATGTTGCGCAAATATGTCCTAAAAATTCTCACTACATCAGCCGTAATATTTATGTAGGGATTTAATAATTTACGTTATTTTTTCATAACAAATTGAAGATATTGAGGTGAAGTAATAGTGTGTTTTTTGTTCCGAAAAATCGACAAAAGACAATGAAAAAAAGATTAATTCAATTGGTGAAGTTAGGAAGTGCTATGGCGGTGATTACTGCTATGCTATTCCCAGCTTCTGTGTTGGCTCAGACTGAGTCCGACACCGTCAGTGTAGAAGAAGTGGTAGTTACCGCCTTGGGTATCAAAAAGGAAAAGAAAAAGTTGGGTTATGCCGTGCAAGAAATTCAGGGCGCTGACTTGATCAAAGCACGTGAACCAAACGTAGTAAACAGTTTGGTAGGTCGTGTAGCAGGTTTAACTATCGGACAAAGTGCAGAATTGTTGGGTACACCAGCGATTGTGTTGCGTGGTAGTGATCCTCGTCGCGGACAAAGTGTATTGTTCGTTGTGGATGGTATTCCAATTAACTCAGATGCTTACAACTTGGGTCCAGACGACATCGAAAAAGTAACGGTGTTGAAAGGTCCAGCTGCTGCGGCGTTGTATGGATATCGCGGACAGAATGGTGCCATCGTAATTACTACTAAGAAAGGTAGCAAGCGTGGTATTCAGGTTGAAGTGAATTCTAGTAACATGGTAGAGAGTGGTTTCTTGACTATTCCTAAGGTGCAAGATCTTTATGGTCCTGGCGATCACGGTAAATATTCATTTGTAGACGGTAAAGGTGCCGGTTTGAATGATGGTGACTATGATGTTTGGGGTCCAAAATTTGAAGGTCAGATGATTCAACAGTACGATGGTTTGAAGCCTTGGACTGCGCGTGGTGCAAACAACTTAGAGCGTTTCTTGCGCAATGGTGTTGTGAGTAGCAACAACGTAAGTATCGCCAATTCTTCGGAAAAGATGGATGTTCGTTTTTCTTACACAAACATGCATCAGCAAGGTATCGTACCAAACACAGAATTGAATAGCAATACGTTTAATATTAGCAATACAGTTCGTTTTAACGACAAATTGCGTTTGGATGCGAACATCAACTATAACAGACAATCAACTCCTAACATCAATGACGTGGCTTACGGTCCAAACTCATTGATCTACAACATGACAATTTGGGGTGGTGCTGACTGGGATGTTATGGCGGATGATATTCGTGGAATTTGGCAGCCAGGAAAAGAGGGTGTTCAGAGCGTATATGCTGAATATCAGCGTTACCACAACCCTTGGTTCGTTGCTGAAAAATGGTTGCGTGGTCACTACAAAAATGATGTTTATGGATACGCTTCTTTGAATTATCAATTGGCTCCTTCTTTGAGCTTGATGGCTCGTTCATCTGTAACTGCTTACGATTTGTTGCGTACTGAGAAAATGCCTTTTTCTGCTCACCCTTATGGTCGTGAAGAAGGTCGTGGTGATTACAGAGAAGACAGAAGAGCGATGTATGAGTCAAACAACGAATTCATGTTGAACTTTGATAAAGACGTGAAGAAAACCAACGTGCACGTTTCTGCCGGTGGTAACCGTCGTGACTTCCAATACAACAGTTCTTTTGTAACTACAGATTATTTAAACGTACCTGAGGTTTATAACTTCAGTAACTCAGCAAACCCAGTGAAGGCTAGCAATTTCGCTTCTTCAATGGCGGTTAATTCATTGTTTGCATTGGCTGATATCGGTGGTAAAGGTTACAATGTGAATTTGGGTGCTCGTATGGACCAAATTTCAACTATGCCTGCAGGTAGCAACAGCTATGTTTATCCTTCTGCTAGTTTGGCGTTTATCCCAACTGACTTCATGAAGAAAAACAACACATTGAATTTCTTGAAGATTCGTGCTTCTTATGCTCAGGTTAAGGGTGGTTTGACAAGTCCAACCATTGGACCTGCTGGATATCCAATTGGTTATGGTGAGGCGTATTCGTCACCTTACGATGGTCCATCTTACACCAACTCTTCTGTTTATTCAACGCCTTTGTTGTATAACGGAAAGCCTTCTGCAAACTTTACAAATACAGTTTCAAACAGCAGTTTGAAGCCATTCCAACGTACAAACTACGAAGCGGGTTTTGAAGCTCGTTTGATGAAAAATCGTTTGGGCGTTGAGGGTACTTATTTCGTCTATAACGACGGTCCTGGTATCTATCAAAGAACTGTATCTGAAGCAACAGGTTATACCAATCAATTGGTGAATGGTATCGAAACACAGCGTAAAGGTTGGGAACTTTCTTTGAACGCTGATATCGTTAAGCCATCTAAAAAAGGAGGTCTTTCTTGGAACTCTTCAGCCAATTTGTCTCGCTATCGTGAATTCTTGACCAAAATCTATGGTGATGTAGATCGTATTTCTGCTAACTATTTTGTTTCTGCTAACTCTAGCAATAGATTCTTGAAAGTAGGTGATCGTATCGATGCATTGTATATGGGTTCTTTTGCTCGCACTTCTGATGGTCAATTGATCAACGATGCAGGTGGACGTCCTATCGTATTGCCAAAAGGTCAGCAACAAGGTTATTCTTTGCCTGATTTGGTATGGGGTTTCTTTAACAAAGTAGGCTACAAGAATGTAAGCATGTCGCTCCAATTTGACGGTCGCGTAGGTGGTCAGATTGTAAACCAAATCCAACGTCAAACTTACCGCGGTGGACGTAACATCGAAACGGTTCAAGATAACATCAAAGATGCAAACGGTTTGGGAATGGGCGATGCTCGTTACAATGATTATCAAGGTACTAAGTCATGGGTTGGTGAAGGTGTTGTAATTGCAAGTGGTACTCCAAAATACGATGCAACAACAGGCGAAATCACAAACATGAGTGAGTTGACCTTTAGCAAGAATACTACTGCTACTTATTTGCAAGATTACGTGAGCCGTTACTACGGACAGTATGAAGCCAATTTGATGAGCAAGTCATACATGAAATTGCGTGAGGTAACTGTTACATACCAAATGCCTTCTCAGTGGATGGGTAAAACTTTCAAATCTGCTACAGTTTCATTGGTTGCGCGTAACGTATTGTACTTCGCAAAAGGAAAAAATGATTTGGATTTGGATCAATTCCCAGGTATGATTGGTTATTCTGCTTTGCAAACGCCAACCATGCGTAGATACGGTATCAACATCAACTTGGTATTCTAATTTAAACGAAACAATTTAACACTATTAACATGAAAAAGAAGATATTTTTAGCAATAACAGCCTTGACATTGTTTGTTGTTCAGGCATGTAAAATGGATGGTTTGGACAAAGATCCTAACCGTGCAACGGTGGTAACTCCGGATCTAGTTCTTAACGGAATCTGCAATTCGATTTTTGTGGGCCCTTGGGGTAACTCAGCTCGCTTTTCTCAGTACAACTGCTGTAATTACAACTATTACGGTAATCAGGAATACAATTGGGGTGGTGCAAGTTTGCAGTATACCTTGTTGAAGAACGTGGTAAAAATGGAAGAAGAAGCCAAGCGTGTTGGTTACAAAGCAGTGAATCCTTATTCTGCAATGGCGAAATACCTCAAAGCCTCTATGTACTATGAAATGACGATGCTAGTGGGTGACTTGCCATTGACGGAAGCGTTGTCTCCAGATGTTACTTACACGCCAAAATACAATACCCAGAAAGAGGTGTTTGTTCAGGTGTTGAAGTGGTTGGATGAAGCGAATGCTGATATGGCAACATTGATCGCAGCAGGTGAGTCTACTGTGTCTGGTGATATCTATTTTGGTGGTAATTTGTTGGCTTGGCAAAAAGTAAACAATGCTTTCACTTTGAGAGTGTTGGTTGCCTTGAGCGCAAAAGAGTCTGATGCTGATTTAAATGTAAAAGGCAAATTTGCTAACATCATTTCTAACCCTACCAAATACCCATTGCCAACGTCTAATGCTGATGGTTTGCAATATGTATACAATAGCACGTTTAACAAATACCCAACAAATCCCGATAATTTCGGATTTGATGCTACGCGTTACAACATGTCTGCGACTACATTAAATACTTTGGCTTCTTTGAAAGATCCTAGAGCGATGTTGTTTGGTGAGCCTGCCGGTAACAAAATGAAAGCGGGTATTCAACCTACAGATTTCGCTGCTTTTGTTGGTGCGGAGTCTAGTATGGATTTGGCAGATATGAGTACTAAAGCAGGTATCGACAATGGTGCTGCTTACTTACCAGGTGAATTCAGTTTTTACAATAGAAAGCGTTATTACAGTACCTACACTGCGGAAAATACAGTTATGGTTGGGTATGCTGAAATGTGCTTTAACATTGCTGAAGCTGCAAACCGTGGTTGGGTTTCTTTGAATGCTAAAGATTGGTACGAAAAAGGTATCACTGCGAGTCACAGTTTCTATGGTATCGGAAACGGTCCTTTGGATGTTTATTTCTTTAAAGCGGGTGGTAAAGTAACCGACGGTGCTTCTTACAATAAATTCACAGTAAACTTTAATCAAACTGCATATTTGGCTCAGCCTTTGGTGAGCTATGCTGGTAACAATGCTCAAGGTTTGCAGCAAATTGTTGTTCAGAAGTACTTAGGATTTTTCCAAAACAGTGGTTGGGAAGGTTATTACAACTATCGCAGAACAGGTTTCCCAACTTTCTCTAAAGGAGGTCCTGGTACAGGCAATAGCGGTTTGATCCCAAGGCGTTTCCAATACCCATCTTCAGAGGTTACCAATAATAAAGCAAATTGGCAGTCAGCCTTGAACAATCAGTTTGGTGGCAAAGATGATATCAATGCTGACATGTGGATTTTAAAATAATTTTGAGTAGTTTACTTTTAGTATTAAAAATGGGGCGGGTTTACTCGCCCCTTTTTTTAGATGTAAAATCATGAAAAACGTAATTCAAGAAATCCAAGAGTTGTTTTTAACCAAGGGTTTGGATCAATATGGCGAAGATGTAACCCAGCAAGAACACGCCGTGCAGTGTTATATCCTTGCAGTAGAGCACAATGCCAGTTTGGAATTGCGTGTTGCTGCATTTTTACACGATGTTGGACATTTGATGTATAATCCAAAGGATGGTTTACACGTAGATATGAAGCATGAAGTGTTCGGTGCCAAATTACTATTGGATTGGGGTTTTGGTGAAAAAGTGTCGCAACTCGTGGCATCCCATGTTTGGGCAAAGCGATATTTGGTTTCAAACGAACCGTATTACATCAATCGCTTGTCGGCCGCTAGCCTCAAGAGCTTTCAGATGCAAGGTGGTTTAATGTCTGATGAAGAAAGTAGCGAAATGCGCAAGTCAGCTTATTTCACAGAGTGCCTAAATCTTCGTAGGTGGGATGATCAAGGCAAGCGCTTTGATTTGGATTCTCAAATCCCTGAACAAGTGTGGTCTGATTTAGAATTATGCTTGAGTACTAACCAATCAATTGATTGATTGTATCCTCTGCCATCCCAAAGCTTAGTGTCATTCCAGCGCCCCCAGGGCCATTTGCGACCCACACGTTCGGTTCAATTTCTTGAAGCCATTCGCTATCACCATTCTTTAATTTGAGATACTGACCTGTCCATCGCTGGGCAATCTTAAAATCAGGAATCTCTAGAACATCATTCAAATAATCCAATATCAAATCGTCAACGCTCTCCAATTGAAAAGGATCGTGGTGAATTCCGTAATCATGTGAGTCTCCAATAGTTAGCTGGTTGTGATAATTTTGGCTAATCAATAAATGAATACCGTGATAATGCTGTTTGGGGTAATTTTCCTTTACCCAATGCTCATAGATCGCAGATGAAGGGAGTTTCTCGTAGCTTTTATAATGTAGGAAGCTCAATCCGGCACAAATCGCTGGAATTGTGGCCGAAATACGCTCGCTTCTCAACATCTGTAAATGACTAATAGTAATAGGCGCAGCTTTAAACACAGAAGGGTAGAGCGTGTTTAATTCGTAACCATTGCAAATCACTATGATTTCGGCCTCGTAAGTTTTGTTTGTCGCCGTTCGGATTTTATTTGGCATCACCTCAATTACGGCGCAACCAAAATGAAATCGAATGGTTTGGGTTTCGGCTAAGTAATCTGGAATTCGGCGAATTGCTTCTCTTGCTTCTACGATGATTTCTGTGCCGCTGAAAATGGCTCCCAAAGTGTTTTTTTTATTTGCCAGGGGAAGGGTCGACAATGTTTGCTTTTTATCCAATAGTTGCAAACCTTCTCTTTTGAATGACTCACGTTCTAAGAATTCTTTTCCAAGCTCCAACTCCAGCGGATTTGAAAGCAACTGGATACTGCCCGTTTTTTTGTGCCAAATATTTGCAGCTTTACAGAGGTCGATCCAAATTTCTCTGCTCTTTATCGCTCGATTGTATAACTTTCCGATGGGCTGACCAACGGGCCAAACCATGCCAAAATTCCGGATAGAAGAGCCACTCGCTTTTTCTGATCTTTCAAAAACATCTACCGAATAGCCCCTTTCAGACAATGTTTTTGCATAGGCAATCCCCATGATTCCCGCACCTACGATAATGGCTTTAGGCCGCAATGATGTTTTCATTTTTATTGGTCGACTTGTTGATTTGATATATAATAATTTGAGACAATGCGATGATCAAAATACTTCCAACGATGGTCAGTTTGTCAAATATTGAAACCCAATCAATAGATTTTGTTTTCCCTAACAATGCAACGGAGGTGATTGTTAACGAAAACAAATAACCCACTGAGTCTGCGATGTAAATTAGAAATCCCGAATTCCCATTGGTTCCGCTGAGGCCAATGATTCTATCCATCACGCTGATGTTTATCAGTATGTACCCAAGGTATAAGCCAGTGCCCGAAATTACTAGCAACGCAGGTAAGGAAATTAATTGAAGTTGAAATCCTATTACTGAAATCAAACAGATAAAACCTCCAATTGTGATGCAATAGGCTGTCAATTTTAATGATTTTGTATGGGATTTGATGAAGGAGAAAACCGGTACGATGCAGAGTAGCAGCAATGTTATCGGCAGTTCGATTTTTACAAATGATAGGGTGTTGTAAACCAAATACTGATTCAGCATGTCGGCGCTGAAATTGTCTCTAAAATCTCTAAGTATCGTCAGTAGACCGTAAATAATCACAAAAGGTAATATCAAGTATTGTAGGTCGCCTAATATCTTTTTTTGCGTGGGATGGTCTAGCGCTTTTCTCTCGAGACGTAGTTCGATGTCTTCCGCTGTTGGGCCAGGGAATCGTTCCAATAAAATGATAAAAATCACCGCTGGGAAAAGTGCAAAAGCGCCAGTGATGTATGGGACCTCGTTGATTGATAATTCCAAGGAAGATTGCAACCAAAGGGCAATTGTCTTAACCCAGCCCGATGAGAAAACAAAAGTGCAAGCCAACATCGCCCCGATCAATTCTGTGAACTTTCGGCCTTCCACATAAGAAAAAACCAGTCCCCATACCAATCCAAGAGGGAATCCATTTAATACCATCAAAAATGGCCAAAATTCGATGCTTGTAAATCTTATTATGACCAATGGGATGAGTGATGCCGCCATCAAACAAATAAGGAAAATACCTCTATAATCCCTGTTTAATCCACCAAAAAAGCGGATGCCGACAATTTTACTCAGTGTATATCCAATCAACTGACAGAGAACCATCCATATTTTGATGTTTAGACCCCATAGCATCATGTCGTTGAAGGTTAAGCCAGAAAAAGGTTTTCTCAACGCATACATGCAGGTATAAATGGAAAAAGTAAGCCCCCCTAGTGCCAGGGATTTTAAAATTTGTTTAGAATCGACTTGTATTTGCATCAGAACTTTGGGTGTTTTTTTACGATGCTTTCCATTCCGCAGTTTGAAAGTAGTTGATCGAGTGCACTATACGACCCGTTTAATTCTGAGGGGTGATGGGCGTCGCTATTTATGATGAGTGGAATTTTTGCGTTGTGCAAGCGTGAAATGAATTCGAGTTTGGGGTATGGGTTGCTCAGCCCTTTTTTATATATGGCCCGGGTGTTTATTTCTATAAAATCATAGTTGTTGGAGCCGGTTTGCACAATTTGGAATAATTCATCGTAGAACCAATTTTCAAGGGCCCCGAATTCGCTGGTTTTTGCCGCGTTTAAGATGATTTTGTCTATGTGGCCAATGATTTTAGTGACCCCAACCGTTGTATCGTTGATCATTTGATGCGTTGCATCTAAAAATGCTTGAAGTAATTTTTTTAAGTTGAATCCAAACCATTTCAAAGCCAAAAGAAACTGTGAATATGTACCGTCGATTTCTAAATATTGGGTATTCGGATTTTCAGTATCCGGATTTTTCACAAAATGAATACTCGCAATTAGAAAGTCGGATTTTTCTACTGCTTTGTATTCTAATGCAGGAAACCCAAGGCCAAGTAGATAGTCTATTTCAAATCCACAAAGGATCTTAATGTCGGCCTTATTCAGATTTGCCAAATCTCTAATTTCCGATGAATACTTGTCCAAGTCGGTCGCTTTTATTGCCCAATCGCAAAGAAATGGAAGCGGTGCATGGGCGCTAAATCCCAAATAATCCCATTGCAATTGCTTGGCTTTTTTAACAAAGTCAGCCGAACTGGCAGTTCCGTCGCAATAAGTTGTGTGGGTATGTAAATTCACTAGGGTTTTTATACAAAAGAAGTGTTGGGATGTTGGCCGTGCATTTCTCGATGATTAACGGTAGGTTAAAATTTCATCATTAAGATTTATCTTTTTTGAAAATGGATTTTAAATTTTTCTTCTTTTGTTTCGTTGGTGGTTGGAATACTTTAGCAAGACTGGCGATGTCTTTTACCGAATGTGAAAATGGATAAGCCGTCCAGTCAGATTCTTCTTCAACGTGATTGATTAATATATTCCATTTGCATTGGGCATGATAACCTGCAAGGAGTGCAATTTTTGAGATCCCAATTTTTGCGACATGCTCTGTGTTTTTGACATTTTCCTTTTGGGAGATTTGTTGAATGATGTCGGGGAATGGCTGAAACCTTGGCGTTTGGTCGTAGCTCACCCAACTGTCAAAATATTGGGGCAAATCACTCTTAGTAAATATCTCATCAGTAATGATAGCGGGCAGCCATGAGACACCAACAATCTTGCAATTCTCATTTTTTGCAATTTTGAGGAATTTTGTCAATTCTGGATGGATGTGTAAATTACATTTTTCCGAAAAACTTACACGGAGTTGTTCAATTATATCTTTGGTGATTTTTGCTACAATTTCGGGCTCGGGGTCTCTCAACCAACGTTGGGTAATTATTTCTGCGATTTCTACAATTGGCTTTCCAATCAACTTGCGAATCACCCATTTTTCTGTAATTATACCATTGCGTTTTATGGTGTCGTTTATGATATTGGTAATTTTATCGGGATCACCAATGGCAATACCAATAGTATCAAGGATTACAAGCTTTGGCCAATGATTTTGCACGTGTAAATAATTGTTTTAAATATGAATTACATATCGTCAGTTTGTTGCTAAATCGTGGAAATCTTGTGGGGTAATTTGTCTGTGCGTAACTGATATTTTATTGAAAGTTAACTTCTTTGAAACATTGAATAATTAATGTTGAATTGAAAATCAAATCATGAAAACTGGATATTATGCATGCCTGTCGAAACAATTGTTCTCAATAGGACATTTGGGTATGGAAGTTTTTGAAGTCCTGCCCATCAACACACCAATTAAAATTCATCAAATCATAACGGTTGAGGACGATGGCAGGGAAGTGATTTCAGATGGAGATGATTTAATTCAATCGAAATTTGAGTTGTGGCAATGGTTGTCCAATCAATCCAATCTGATTTTTATTGAATTTTCTCATCCGGGTCAATGCACTTGGACGTTGCACCAAGGACAATTGTCTATTTTTTGTCATCACCGTCCTACATTAATCTGGTGGACGGCGGAAATTCTCAAATTTTACCATTTGGGGAACTTCAAGAATTTCCATCGCCTATCAACCAGTGAAGGTCAAAAATGTCTTTTATTAAGCAAAGACATCCATGAAGCTTTCGGTATGGAGTTGGTTATTTGAGGATTTATTGATTGTCTTTCTTTCATGGAAATTGATCAATCGCGCAATGAAATTAGCCATCCCAATCTTGTGAATTCTCAATAGTGCTGGAAACATACTCTGTGTGGGGTGCAAGTTCGGCATCGTATTTACATCAAGTACGTAGGGTATGTTGTCGATCATTCTTATATCTACTCTCGACATATATTCAAGATTCAGGGTCTCGTGCGCTTTCATAGCAACTATATTGATGTTATTCAATTCAACATTGTTTACCAATGGAAAAAAGTCCCGTTTGGTTTTTCCCATCGAACTTCCGGCAATAAATACTGCTCTAGCGGGTGTTGGGATGACTTCCAGCGGGGGCAAGGATGTCATTTCGTTCCCATCTTCAGTTGGCAATATAGCCACACTAAATTCTCTGCCGAATAGGTAGGGCTGTACCATTTTTCCTTCCATTTTCCATCGCTGCCAATTTAAGGCTACATCCTGCTTTGGGACAATTTCAATGTCTCTATGGCATCCGCCCAAGCGTGGTTTGCTGATGTAATATTCGTGTGTTAAATGCAGTGGACTTTCTAGGCTCTGCGGGACATCAATTCCGGCTTCTAGCAATCGTTTTTCTGCAGTGAGTTTGTCTTGTGCGATATATTGCGCAATTCCATTGCTACTGAGGTGTGTGATGTTGTTTTTATCTAACCACATCGCGATGTCCGCTTGTGAATGACGCCCGAAGCCATAACACATGTTAAAGACCCAGTGAAATTGTTTAAGTAAGCTCGCCAATGATGCATTGGGTTCGATCATGTGGATGATAGAAACGTTAAATTCATCAGGTATAGACTTGTTTACATTCATTACAGTATTGAGATTGATGTTCTCTTGCCAAGGTGTGAATTGGCTTTCAGCGTATAGGATTGCTACGTTTTTCATGGAACCGCAATTTCTAGCCATAAATCCATGTGATTGTTATGCGGTTTTTAATTGTATTTTGTGAATTTGACACTTGAGTATTAACTAAGTGTGTTGTTAATGTTCATTCGGGTTGGATATTTCATCTGGGGATAATATTCCAATATTGTATGGTACTCAATTTTGTTAGATGAATCCTAAATTGATTGTTTTAGACATGGCGGGCACTACGGTGAACGACTCTGGGTTGGTGCAACAAGCCGCAATTGACAGCATGAAAGCATTAACTGGTGCAGAAATTGATATCAAAGCGGCCAATAATGTGATGGGGATTCCAAAGAAAATCGCATTTGAGCAACTTTGTTCTTTGAGTAAGATTACAGCAGATGTTGATTTGATTGCAAAATTGGAAGGATACTTTAACAAGCAATTGATGGATCAATATGCTACCAAAGGCTCTATAGCTCTAATGCCCTATGCCGAAGAGTTGTTCGAAGCGGTGAGGAGTCATGGCGCGAAACTATACCTAAATACAGGGTTCAATCGTGAAGTCGCAACGGTCATTGTAGATAATTTAGGATTGCAAAAGGTGTTGCATGGCTACATCGGGAGCGACGAGGTTGCGATGGGTCGTCCTCAGCCAGATATGATTCGCTTGGCGATGAAAAAAGAAAATATCGAATATTCTCATTTTGTAATGAAAGTGGGCGATACAATTAGTGATTTGTACGAAGGGTTCTCTGCAGGATGCGCATGGAACGTTGGGGTGTTGACAGGTGCAAATACTTACGATGAGCTTAAAACCGCTCCGTATTCTCAAATTTTGAGTGACTTACAGCCCCTAATCGCATATTTCCCCGCGGGAGGTCGTTTCAGGAAGTCGTCTTGATTTGATCGCGAGTTCTGATTTAGCGAACCAAATTCAACGCCTTCGTTAGTTCGTGCTTTTGTAAATAGACAATGGACGCGGGATCCATTGGAATTCCCCAGACTGTTTGTTTGCAACGAGAAGCGAATAGTCCGTAACCACCAGTGATGTTGGTGTAATCGGCTTGTTTCTGGACGATGCCTATGCTCGGCTCATTCACCGAAATATAGTCGATGAGTGTCTGATTGGCGCCATACATCGTAATTCCAACCCATTTGATGCGATGTTTCAGGGTGGGCGATGCGGTGATAGAATTTTGTAAGAACTGTATGAAACTTAGGCGTGGGATTTGACGAATCGGTGAGGATACGTTGCCAACAAGGAAGTTTGTAATCATCTTCCATGTCGCCATTTTTATTATTTTTTTGCCGGTATCTGTGGTGCTGAATTCTTCATAGTATACTTGGAATTGTATGTCGTATGAAAAGGCGTTGGCTGCGGCGACATAAGAAACGTTTATGTATTCTGGTCCTACGCTAAAGATATTTGTTTGGTCGATAAAGGGTGCTCTGATTTTGGCCGGCCCCACTGTTTTTGTCACCGAAACCGCTTTAATTTTGGTTACGGGGTTGCTTACGGTAATCTCATATTCTTCGTTGGGGTAGATTTTTTCTCGCGTTGCCCAAAGAATATTTTTATCGTTTGCGAAAATCCCTGAATCTTTTTTGGGTCCTTCCTCCGCGTTGCAGATGATGATCTGACCGGTGTTCAGTCGCTTGAGTTGAACGTGGGTGCTATCGAGGTATAAACTGTCGGATATTTTTGCCGCTTCCAATGTGCCGATGCCCTCGTTCAAATAGGCTTTATTAACTTTGATGTATTGAATGGTGTCTTCGGGGTCCAAAAGTGCATAGATTACAATCGTTTCTTTATAATCTGCATTGATGTTGACTTCGTTTTCGCATGCACTAAAAAACATCGACGAAATGAACATCAAAAAAATCGCTATACCCCAAACCCGAATCGAAGAATGTTTCATTAAAAATAATCCTACTTTTGCTTAAAATTTACATACAAAGATGCTTCATTTGGGGCGAATTTTGTGAACTTAGGCAGAATTTCCATCGAATAGAATCTAAAAATCAAAGGCAATGAGCATACACAAGAAAGAAGAAAAAAAGGTGACAACCCACGTTTTGCATGAGATGAAGGCGCGCGGTGAGAAGATTTCCATGCTAACTGCTTATGATTTTTCCATGGCTCGGGTTGTGGATCAAGCGGGAATCGATGTGATTTTGGTTGGCGATAGTGCATCAAACGTTATGGCCGGACATGAAACCACGTTGCCAATTACGCTGGATCAAATGATTTATCATGCCAGTTCTGTGGTTAGGGGTGTGAGTCGTGCTTTGGTGGTGGTGGATTTGCCATTTGGAAGTTACCAGGGAAATAGTAAGGAGGCCTTGGCGTCAACCATTCGGATCATGAAGGAAAGCGGCGCCCATGCTATTAAAATGGAAGGTGGGGAAGAGATTTTGGAAAGTATCAAAAGGATTTTAACGGCGGGTGTTCCGGTGATGGGTCATTTGGGATTAACACCTCAGAGTATTTATAAATTTGGGACGTATACGGTTCGTGCAACCGAAGATGTAGAAGCAGAGAAGCTCATTCGCGACAGTAAAATGTTGGAGGAGGCGGGTTGTTTTGCCATCGTCTTGGAGAAAATTCCAGCGAAATTGGCCAAGAAAGTCGCGGAGAATTTAACCATTCCTGTTATTGGGATTGGTGCCGGCGCCGGGGTTGACGGACAGGTATTGGTGGTTCATGATTTATTGGGTATTACCAATGAGTTTTCGCCCCGCTTTTTACGTCGTTACGCCAATTTGTACGATTTGATGAAAGGCGCAGTAGAGCATTATATTACCGATGTCAAGTCCAAGGATTTTCCCAATAAAAAGGAACAATATTAAATTGCGATGGGTGTGCCTGATGCAAGTAGCGTGATAGATTTTGCATTGTTTCCGATGCTTTCTACTGATTATTCATCGGTGGCAAGGATTTTTACCCAAGGGATTGAAACGGGTAATGCAACTTATGATGTCGCCGCGGCGGATTGGGCAGATTGGGATGCGAAACATCTGAATCACTCGCGCTGGGTTTTAAAATCAAGAAAAGAGGAGTCGGTGTTGGGTTGGGCGGCTTTGAGTCCGGTGAGTTCAAGGCGGGTGTTTTCGGGCGTAGCAGAGTTGAGTATTTATATCGATACTGATTTTCTGGGACAGGGATTTGGGAATGTTTTGATGAATGCGGTGATCGCCTCATCGGAAGAGAATGGGATTTGGATGCTACAATCGGGAATATTTCCTGAGAATCTAGCGAGTATCGCACTTCACGAGAAATTTGGATTTAGAATGGTGGGTAAACGAGAAAGAATTGGGAAAATGGCCAATGGCGATTGGCGTGATATTGTGCTTTTGGAGAGAAGAAGCTCTGTTGTGGGTTAAAAAAGTCTTTAGAGGGAGCGCTTTTTCTTGAAAGGGGCGATCATTTCTTCTACTTGATTGACAATCTTTTCACATTGTTCAACAATTTCCTTACCCGCTGGTGTTACAGTGATTGGAATTGATGTACGGTCAAAAATTTCCACATTCATGCGGTCTTCAAATGTTTTAATTTGTTGACTTACAGTAGATTGGTCGGCTGCGCATTCATCGGCTGCTTTAGAGAAACTCCCTAATTTCGCTACCGAAATTACGTATTGCATCTGTCGAAGTGTTACTACCATAGTTTTCTAACAAATAAAGACTAATTAAGTTTTAAATACAAAAAGAATGATGTCGGATTATTGATTACTATTTTCAAGAGGAATGAGCCCGCATTAGCGGGCTCATTCCTCTTGAAAATAGTATGATTTTGAATGAAATTATTTGCTTCCTTTGGCGTGATCTGCAAGGAACTGAGCCAAGCCTAAATCAGTT
This sequence comes from Bacteroidota bacterium, assembly GCA_041192805.1. Taxonomy (GTDB): domain Bacteria; phylum Bacteroidota; class Bacteroidia; order NS11-12g; family UBA955; genus UBA955. The sequence goes on from JBEEMF010000038.1 coordinate 30,836, forward strand.
AAAGGGTGTTTTAATAATCCTAGAATTGCACTTAGTGGACAAGTAACGACATCGGCGCCATGGGTAGCACATTGCACGATGTGTAAAGAAGTACGAACGCTAGCGGCAAGGATTTGAGTGTCGTAGCCTTGAACTGCGTATATTTCAGCGATTTGTTTGATCAAGTCGATGCCTTCCCAGTTTTGATCATCGATACGTCCGATGAAAGGAGAAAGATAGGTAGCGCCAGCTTTTGCGGCCAAAATCGCCTGACCTGCACTAAAAATCAATGTGCAGTTGGTGCGGATTCCGTGATCAGAAAAATATTTGATGGCTTTCACACCTTCTTTGATCATCGGAACTTTTACTACGATGTTTGGGTGCAAAGCAGCCAATTTTTCACCTTCGGCAATCATGCCTTCGAAATCGGTGCTAATGACTTCCGCGCTCACATCGCCATCTACCATTTCGCAGATGGTTTTGTAGTGGTTCAATACGGCTTCTTCGGTGAAGATGCCCTCTTTTGCCATTAAGCTGGGGTTGGTTGTTACGCCGTCTAAAATTCCGAGGTCGTTTGCTTCTTTGATTTGGGCCAAATTGGCGGTATCGATGAAAAATTTCATAGAGACGAAGTTAGGCTTTCTTTAAATAGTGTTTTGGGGTTTTGATGCACATTTTTTACACTATTTGGTCCCTGGTATAATTGATTTTTGGGCAAAAAGTGGATAATAATACATTGTGATTCAAACAATTAAATGTTTGTAGGGGTTTAATTTGCAGATTACTGTCATTGAAAAAGAGGTACAATTATATCATTCAAGGCGCTGGCGCTTCCGGTTTGTGGTTGGCCTATTGGTTGCATAAAGAGGGTTTGTTGGATGATAAAACGTTACTCATTGTGGAGTGCGACGAGTTCAAGCAAAACGATAGAACTTGGTGTTTCTGGGGCGATGCTTTGATTCAGGATCTGGGTTTTGTTGATTTTTCGTGGAGTCAAGTTCAAGTGTTTGGTGAATCGCAGCGCATCGATCCTTACACTTACCATCATTGCCGGAGCGAGGCGTTTTACGCTTTTGTAAAAAACGCACTTGCATCATCTGGCCATATTGATTGGTGTTTTGGTCGCGTCGTAGCAACTCGTCAAATCGGGAGTCAGGTTTCGGTGGACATCCAAATTGATAATGACGCAGGTGTTGAGAACCTCAACGTGGCTGCCGAATGGTTTTTTGGCAGTGGAGGCGCATCAGTCAAGACATCGGAAATTGCTTTGTGGCAATCGTTTGTGGGTTGGCGGGTAAAGAGTAAATCTGGTGAAACTATATTTGATTCCGCCGCGTGTACGTTGATGGATTTCAGGATTGAGCAGAGAAGGAAAACGCGGTTTCTATATGTTCTGCCTTTCAGCGGGGAAGAGGCTTTGATTGAAGTGACGCAATTTGATAAGGAGATTTTGGGATTGGAGGAAGGGCAACGAATGCTTCAAGAAATTTGTGAAATGCGGGGTTGGGATGTATCAATGACTGAATTGGAGCAAAACGCAATTCCGATGAGTTCTATTTTTGATTGTTCAGAGCGATTTCATGCGCCGGATACTCGAATTGTACCCTTGGGTGTTGTGGCCGGGGCCTTGAAACCCACCACGGGCTATGGTTTTTTGCGAATGATGCAACATGGTAAGTCGATCGCATCGGCATTGAAAAGTAATGAATTGATTCCGAAATTGTATCGAAAAAGGCGGTTCCGTTTTTACGATGATTTGCTTTTGAGAATCTTACACAAACATCCATCGCGGGGAAAGCAAATTTTTGATCAACTTTTTCAACACCAAAGGGCATCCACCGTGCTGCGGTTTTTGAATGAAAAAACAAATCTTTTACAAGAAGTAATGATATTTTTATGGTTGCCGAAGCGACTTTTTTTAAGGACTTTGTTTGCCAAATGGAAGGGTTGATATGGAAGGGCTAAAATTCAATTATACCGGTTCAATGCTGTTTCGTTGGCAGTTGCTATTGCAGCTATTTTTTATTCTAATGGTGCCGTTCCTACTTCAATTTGAGATGCTTCAAGGCGTGCTCTGCTTGGTGGGTTTGGTGTTTTTGGGGATTCCGCACGGTGGCAACGACTTTTTTTATCGAAAAGAAAAAAACACCGCAGGCAGTATTCGTTTTTTGTCGATGTACTTGGGTGTGATGCTACTATATCTCGCTTTGTGGTTCGTTTGGCCGATGCTTTCTCTGGGGTTATTCTTGTTGATTTCTATCCATCATTTTGGTCAATCAAATTTTAATACTAATCGGATTTGGTCGTTGGATTCTCTCTTGTGGGGCAGTTGGTTGGTTGGTTTTCCGGTGTTAAAACACAGCGAAGAGGTGTTTGGTGTTTTTGCGACGATGTTGGGTCAGTCTGGGTCTAAGGTTTCCGGCTTCGGCCATTTAAATGATAGCGGGTTGCTTGTCGTTTCGATAGTTTTTGTTCTGATGTATGGCGCGGTATTGTATCGTTCGCATCGCAGCAGCTGGCTTTCGTATTTACTGCAGTGGTTTTTGGTGACAGTTTGGTATTGGTTTACGCCACTATTGTTAGGGTTTGTCGTTGTTTTTTGCTTCTGGCACGCCTTACAATCGATGCAATATCAATTGGATTATGTGAGTGTGAATTACAAACAAAACAGGAAGAAAACGCTCATGGGATTTGTTCCATTTGGATTGATGGCCTTGGTTGGAATGGGTTTTTTGCTACGATTTGATTTGGAATCGAATCTGGGCTTTGCCTTTGTATTGTTGTCGTTGGTCACCTTACCCCATGTGGTGGTGATGGACGGACTTTACAGAAGTCACAAACACGATTAGCGTTTGCCTAGATGCTTTTTGTAGAGCGGTTTACGCATCCAAAACATCAAGATGAATGGCAGGCAAAGCATCGCGGTGTAGAAGGGGTTTAAGCCCTCGAATTTTAGGCGGTCGATGATAATTGTATGTTCTCCTTTGGCCTTCAGCGCATGGGTATGTTTCCAAGTTTTGAGCGGATGCGGGAGTTTGAGTCCTTCATCGCGGAAAAGCCAATCTCTTTGGGTGTAGCGGTGAGCGGTAATGATGCCATCCCATTGTTGCTTCATGGGTCCGATACCAATTTGGAAAGAGAGTTGGTTGCCGGTGATTTGCCCATCGTATCGAAGTAAATTTATCTTGATAAGCGGCGGATTGAGTTTTAGGAGCAATTCTCGGTTGAAATTTCGACTAACCTCATTGATATTGGCATCAACGTGGGTGATAAATGTGAATTGCATCATAGTTTTGTATAGAAACAAACCATTTGCGATTTGTTTGGTTTTACTATCACTATTTCTATCAAAAAGGATGTCACACAGAGTCTCCGTTTACCGCACAGCACATTTTAATGCAGCCCATCGTTTGCATGTTCCCTCGTGGACGGATGCAGAAAATCAGGCATTTTTTGGATTGTGTAATAACGCACATTACCACGGTCACAACTATGATTTGGAGGTGAAAGTGGAGGGTCAGGTGGATCCTGTGACGGGATATTTGATTGATATGAAACTGATTAAGCAGTACATCGAAGAAGAAGTGATTGAGCAATTCGATCACAAAAACTTGAATTTGGATACTGAGGAATTTCGTGATTTGAATCCAACGGCCGAGAATATTGTTTGGGTGATTTGGCAAAAATTGCGTGCTCGCGTTCCTCAGGAAATGAATTTGAGTGTGAGATTGTATGAAACACCCCGTAATTTTGTAGAGTTTAATGGATAAAAAGATAGCAAACGAACTGCTGAAGCAATGGGAGGAGATGGGCGATTCGCACATTTCGATTAAGCCAGAGACGCCGTTGAGGGATGATGCCTTTGCGATGGACGATGCGTTAAAGATTGAGTTGATTGCCAAGCATTTCAAGGAAATTATGCATGTGTTGGGATTGGATTTGACCGACGAGAGCTTGCAAGGAACGCCATTGCGCGTTGCCAAGATGTATGTCAACGAGCATTTCAAGGGCCTAGACCCAAAAAATAAGCCGGAGCCAACGCTTTTCGAAAACAGTTACAAGTATGCGGAGATGTTGGTGGAGAAGAATATTCAATTTCACAGCACTTGTGAGCATCATTTTGTGCCAATTTATGGATTTGCACACGTGGCTTATTTTAGTAGCGGTAAAGTGATTGGGTTGAGTAAGTTGAATCGTATTGTAGATTATTTTGCACGTCGCCCTCAGGTTCAGGAGCGCATGACGGTTCAAATTGCCCAGGAATTGAAGCAGGTTTTGGGAACTGATGATGTGGCAGTGGTGATTGATGCCAAGCATATGTGTGTTGCCAGCAGAGGGATTAAAGATACGTCGAGTAGCACTGTAACCAGCAGTTTCCACGGCAAGTTTTTAGATACGGCCACGCGCGCTGAGTTGTTAAGGTATATTGGTTAAGCCAGGCGGCCGATGGGTATTTTTTATCCCTATCTGTTATTTGATAGCCTATTATGCGGAGTTGTAATTTGATCATTCCGAAATATGATAAAAAGAAAAAAGCAGCGAATTCGCTGCTTTTTTCTTTAGGAGGGCGACTAACCGGACTCGAACCGGCGACCCCTAGCGCCACAAGCTAGTGCTCTAACCACCTGAGCTATAACCGCCATTTACTGAGGTGCAAAGATAGATTTTTTTTGAGAATTTTTCAAGTTGGATTGTAACGTTTGTAAAAATTGCCAATAATTTGATGGGCTCCTTATCGGTGCTTACTTTTGTTACGTGGGTGTTGCAAAATCAGTATGGTGGTTAGCGGGTTGGTATCCAAGTAGTTTGGATGTGGATGCGGGCAATTTTATTGGTCGACATGCAACGGCATTTTCGCAATATCAAAAGGGGCGGAAGGATTCATTTGGTTTGGTATTGTTTCATTTTCCGGTGTACCGATTGGGGAAGGATGCGAGGCCGGTGCCGTCGATGGGTGTTGATGGGGTTGAGATGGTATGGAAGGCTGTGGTTCAGTTGCCATGGGGCGGAATGGTGTGTAGGGTTTTAAATTATTGGATTTATAAGATTGTTGCGGGGCATTCACTGCGGCGGTACGCCGCAGTGAATGGGATTCCCGAGGGCGTTCATGTCCATGCGGGTGATAAGGTGGCTAGATTGATTCCCGATTTATATAAGGATTTCAGGCAAGGAGGGAAGGGCGCGGTGCCGCTATGGTATACGGAGCATTGGGCGATATTTAATGAGGTGGTGTTTGATGGGTTTGGCAAACGCGGATGGGTTTTTAAGAGGGATTTTTTTAGGCTTTGGGAAAGGGTGACGGTGGCCGCGCCGGTGAGTTTGTCGGTTCAATCCAGCATGCATAAATATTTGGGTGGCGCAAAACCCTTTGTCCTTTTCCGAAATGTGGTGGATACATCGGTCTTTAAATTCAAGGAACACGAGAAAGATCCGGCATTGCCATTTGCCTTTTTACATGTTTCGTCGTTGGAGCCAAGGAAAAATGTATTAGGCATTTTGCGGGCCTTTGCCGCACTCAAACAGAAAAATCCTTCTTGGCGCATGCAGTTTCGTTTGTTGGGCGGTGCCAATGAATTGTATTTGAGTCAGGCCAGGACTTATGCTTTTGGCCTAGGGCTGTTGCATATTTTCCAACCCAGCGTTGCATTTTTTGGACCCAGAAAGTCGGACGATGTCGCTTTTCAAATGCAAGAAGCCGATGCATTCGTTTTGTTTTCGGAAATGGAGAATGCCCCTTGCGTAATTTCTGAGGCTTTATGTTGTGGATTGCCGGTGATTTCATCTGCTGTTGCGGGAATTCCTGAGATGGTGAATGTTGAAAATGGTATATTGGTTGATTCTATGGATGAGGCGGCACTGACACTAGCGATGGAAAAGGCATATTTAGATCATAAGCATTGGGATCGAGCCGAAATTGCCAACCGCGCAACAGAGAAATACTCCCAAAATGCCGTTGCTAAAGTTTTGGATTCATCGTATCGAAATTTAATTGATCTATGTGCGGAATAGGCGGATGGGTTTATTTCGGTGGTCATTCCGAAGCTCAAATGAAAGCCGTTGGGCAGTCCTTGGTGGAGGGATTAAAGCATCGCGGACCAGACGGTTTTGGGGTTGAGGTATTTGGTGGCGAGGAAGAAAGCATCGCTATGATTATGCATCGACGATTGTCGATTCTGGGATTGGGCGACCAAGGGAAACAGCCCATGTGCAGTTTGGACGGTCGCTATTGGATATCTTTTAACGGTGAGATTTATAATTATTTGGAGTTGGCATCGGAATTCGGATTGACAACCAATACGGGTACCGATACTGAGGTTCTTTTGCAGTTGTGGAGTTTGAAAGGGGTTGATTGCATTGCTTTGTTGGATGGTTTTTTTGCTTTCGCCATTTGGGATACGGAATTGAAGGAGTTAACCTTGGCTAGAGATAAAACGGGGGTAAAGCCTTTGTATTATTATTTGGATCATGATGGCGACAACTCTGAAAATATCATCAAATCACTCTCGTTTGGCAGTGAAGATTTTGCGTTGAAGCAAGCGCTCGAGTTGCAGGGGTTGGAGGTTTCGCTGAGTGAAAAGGCATTGAAATCGCATTTGGAAGAGGGGGCCTCGGACCGAAATATGCTGTTCAACGGAATTCTGGAGTTGGGCATGGGTTGCTGTCTTACATATTCATGTTTGAGTTTGGATTCGAAGTTGAATCCCATTTCAGATTGGGGACGTGTGATTATTAAGCCATGGAATAATGGCGAGTATTTGAGATTGGACGACGGTGCGGGTTGGCAGCAGCAGTTGGGATTGAATGAGGAGCCAAAGAATCATATCGAATTATTGCGGTCGCAGTTAATGTTGGGGATGAAGAAACGACTTCGCAGCGATGTCCCGATTGGATTTGCGGTGAGTGGCGGGATCGACAGTGCGGCCTTGGTTGGTATGGCAAGGGAAATCATGGGGAAAGAAGCGCATTTACATGTGTTTTCGGTGGTTGCACCTGGCATGGATGGCGATGAAAGCGAATATCAGAAATTGGTGGTGGAGCATGTGGGTGGAATTTGGCATAGGGTGGACGTTCGCGAGTTGGACGGCAAATATTTAGAAAGGTATATAAAGGCTACGCATCGGATACCGGTGGCGTGGAATAATTTGGCCCATTTTGCCTTGTGTGAGGCGGTGAAGGCGGCTGGCGTCACGGTTTTATTTAATGGTCAGGGTGCGGATGAACTGTTTGGCGGCTATCCTCATTACTACAAGGCTGCATTTTGGAATGAGAAAAATACGCTTTGGCCTTTGAGGCGGAAATGGCCTCTGGGTTTTGTGGCGGCCGGAAAGCAATGGCTTAAAGCGGTTTTGGGTAGTTGGGTTGGACGTCCGTTTGAGACGTGTGTGGATGTGTTGATGCGCAAGGATTATTATGGTGAAAGGCTCACGCAATTGTTGCGTTTTGAAGATAGGAATGGAATGGCCGCGGGGATTGAGTCTAGGAATCCATTTGCCGATGACTATCGAATGGCGGATGCTTGGTTGAATGCTTGGGGCGATGATACTTGGAGATTGGAGGGTTCGCTAACATCGAAATTGGTGGATGGTTTTTCCAAGGGATATTTGCGCAAGGCGATGGATGTTGGATTGGTTCCGAAAAAGGTTTTATGGCGGGTTGATAAAAAAGGGTTCTCGGTGCCAAAGAATGAGATGACATTGCAGGGGCTTAAAGACTGGGAAGTGTGGGTAATAAGTTCGAAATTGGATGAACTGGTGTCGCGCGCTCGGCGACAAAATGCGCTGGATCACGTTTTGGAAAATTGGGGAATAAATGTATTGGGGAAGGGGTCAAAACCGCTGGTTTTCGGTGGTGGTGATGTGAAATTGTTGGATGAGTTATTTCGATGGGCGGCAATGGGATGTTTTTTGGAAACTTTTCCCTGTAAAATAGAAGGAGGCGGTGATGGGTGACCAGGATATAAATATCGGACGAAATGCTCTCGGGAAAATAGACCCAGCGAATAAGAAGTCTGTTTTTAGCGATGGCGGTCCGATGCGGACATTTGGCTGGCAGCTCATTAAAGCGGTCATTGCGGCGTTGGTGGTTGTGATTTATTCACGAGGCATGGGCGCTTACGGTAGGGGTGCATTGTCGGTTTTATTGCTGTATTTACAACTGACATTAATGGTGAGCGAGGTGGTGGCTGGTGGGGCATTGGCGAATTTGCTCACGAAGTACTCGGTACGACGCATATTGCCAACGGCGTGGGTGTTTTTATTATTGGTTCTTTGTATCGCGTATTTGATTGGTTGGTTGGTTTGGGTTATTCCGAATGCGGGTACATATCCTATCTGTTTGGATCATCCCAAAGTGATTATACTCAATTTGCTCTTTTTTCAGGGATTGTTTCTAGGCGGATTGAATATTCAGTACAATCTTTATCAGGCCCAGGGATGGGTGAATCAACGCAATCGCTTGCAGGTTTCAATGGAAGTTCTGAAGTTGCTGGGACTCTTATTGTGCTTTGAGGCGATGTACGGTTTCATAATCCCGAAAAATGCGGCCATAGAACTCAGTGTAAGTATGCACATAGCCGAGCGTTTGATGGATGGACAAACCTTGCACTATCTCCATGGGTTTAATGAAATGGCCATTCTGTGGATTCTTGTTTACGCATCCGGCTTGGTTTGGGTGTATTCTTTGTGGCAGTCTCGGTCGTTGTTTAAAGGAGGGTCGATATTTAAAAGCGGGGCAATGCAATCCATTGATTCAAGTCCACAAGAAATGGGTCAATCCCATCCCGGATCAAATAATGGGTCGTTTTGGAGTTCCATAAAGCCACCCAAAGAAATGTTCAACAGTGGATTCTTGTCGCAGTTCGGACATATTTTACTATTTCTATTGTATCGATTGCCACTTTGGTGGATGGCCGCGCAATTTGGAAATTCAGAGGCGGGTATTCTGGCGAATGCGCTTTTGATTGCCGATACCATCTGGATTTTTGGCAATTCTTACGGTACGATTCTACATTCTAGGATGTTGGTTTCCTCGGGATCATTCTCGGGGGATCGAAATAATGGCGATGTGTCAGCACCTGCATCGCAGCAGAGAAAATTCCACAAGCTGCTTTCGAGATATGTCGTGATTTCCGCAACGGGAACCCTGCTCGCCGTCCTAACTGCGATGTTAGTGCCAAATGCGCTCTATATTTTCGTTTTCGGGGAGACATTTTCGGGGCTTAAAGAAACCTTGTTTATGATATCGCCCGCCGTGATCTTATTAGGGATATCGGCGCCGATCGGACATTATTTGCATGCACAAAATCGTTTCAAGGGGTTGATTGTGAGTTATGGTTCTGCTGTTGTTGTCCTGGTGGTTTTATGGTTCGGGGTGGATTGGTTTACATGGCAAACTATAAATGGAATCAACCGGTTTGAAATGCCCAAGGCAGTTCAGGACACTGGCATACTTTCACCGGGTCTCTTTTTGAGAATGGTTTCCTTTGTCGGTAAATTCATGGCGGTCAATTTGGCCTTTTTGGTCCTTCTGTTTTTGAATTATCGACAGGTTAAGCACATTTTGAGATTTAGGGCTAATGTGTTTATATTGTTGAGGTTCGTGCGGAGATATTTCGACAAATAATAGGCACTTCTTGTATAGTATTTAACACAATCGAGATATGTGTTGAACAACCTCTAAAGATTACACTTATTTTTGCCCCACTTAACTTAAGAAAGTACATATATGTCAACCCCTAACAATGGTGGAACTCCAAGATACAATCCACTCGAGAGCATGCAGAGACGCTTCGATGAAGCCAAAGAGAAATTAGGATTGGATGATCAATTTGCGAATGTCTTGCGCGTCCCCGATAAGGTGGTTGCGGCCAATATTCCAGTAACGATGGATGACGGTACAATTCGCGTTTTTGAAGCTTATCGCGTAGTTCACAGTGTACATTTGGGTCCTTCTAAAGGTGGAATCCGCTACAGTATGGATGTTCACTTGGACGAGGTTAAGGCCTTGGCGGCTTGGATGACGTGGAAGTGTGCGGTGGTTAATGTTCCATACGGAGGAGCGAAAGGGGGTATCAAGTGTGATCCTCGCAGCATGAGTAAGGGAGAATTGGAGCGTTTAACGCGTGGATATACATTGGCAATGCGCAATGTATTTGGTCCAGATAAGGATATTCCAGCGCCTGACATGGGTACTAGTGCCCAAGAAATGGCTTGGATCGTAGATGAATTTAGCAAAATTACTGGCCACACTTCTTATGCCGTAGTTACGGGAAAGCCTTTGGTTTTGGGTGGTAGCTTAGGTCGCGTAGAAGCAACAGGTAGAGGCGTAATGGTAAGTACCCGCAGTGCGATGGCCAAATTGGGATTGAATCCAACCAGTACCACTTGCGTTGTGCAGGGTTTTGGTAACGTGGGAAGTATCTCAGCCAAGTTGATCGCCCAGTTGGGTGTGAAAATCGTTGCGATTTCTGATGTTTCCGGTGGTTATTACAATCCAGAAGGAATTGATGTCGCCGAAGCCATTGCTTATGTTGCCAATAGCGCATCGCGCAGTTTGGAGGGTTATAAAGGCGGAAGTCAGGTAACCAACGGTGAATTGTTGGAATTGCCATGCGATATTTTGGTTCCTGCCGCAATGGAGGATCAAATCACACCAGAAAATGCAGGTCGTATCAAAGCGAAAATGATCGTAGAAGGGGCAAACGGACCGACAACTGCGGAGGCGGATTCGATTTTGGACGATAAAGGGATTTTGGTAGTTCCAGATATTTTGGCCAATGCAGGCGGAGTGACTGTGTCGTACTTTGAGTGGGTACAGAATCGTTTGGGATACTATTGGACAGAAGAGCGTGTGAACCGTCGTGCCGATCGTGCGATGAAGCAAGCGTTTGACAATGTTTATGCAACGGCCGAGAAGTATAATGTAAACATGCGTATTGCTGCTTACATCGTTGCTTTGGATAAAGTTGCGAGTACGTTAAAGTTGAGGGGCTCTTTCTGAAATGAGATTACACAGAGAAGGATTTACTATCATTTTTGTCACCACGTTGGTGCTGGCGTTGCTCAATTATGGCATGCAAGCATGGCTAGGAGAGGGTTTAGTTTCTCAGATTTTCTTGGGGATCAGCCTGTTCTTTTTCATCATGGTGGTGCAATTTTTTCGCAATCCATCAAGGACAACTCCTGAAGGCGAAGGTTTGATTATTGCCCCTGCCGATGGCAAAGTGGTTGTGATTGAAGAGGTTGAAGAACCCGAATATTTCAAGGACAAGCGCAAGCAAATCAGCATTTTTATGTCGCCAGTGAACGTGCACGTAAACCGGGCTCCCGTTTCGGGCAAGGTGCTTTATTACAAGTATTTCAAAGGGAAGTATTTGGTGGCATGGCATCCCAAGAGCAGCACGGAAAACGAGCGTACCACGGTTGTGATGGAAGAGGGCGGGAAGCAAATTTTGTTCAGACAGATTGCGGGTGCGTTGGCAAGACGGATCGTTTGTTATGCCAAGCCTGGGATGGAAATCGCAAGGGGTGGTGAATACGGGTTTATCAAATTTGGAAGTCGAATCGATATTTATTTGCCCTTAGATGCTGAGGTTGTGGTTCAATTAGAGCAGAAAACAGTTGGCGGAGAGACGGTGATTGCGAAGTGGTAAAATGTGAAGATTGCGTTGTATATTTGTTTAAATAACAAAAAAGATATGAAAAAATTACTCGTTTTAGGATTGTTTGTTGCGGGATTCGCGATGACGTCTATGGCTCAGAATGTAGCCCAGCCAGTAGAAAATACCCCTGCTGTTGAGGTTGCTAAAGTTGCTCCAGCTGCCGATGCAGTTGCCCCAGTAAAAGCTTGTTGCAAGAAAGAAGGTTCTGCCGGTTGTAGCAAAGCAGGCGCTGCCAACGGTGAGGTTAAAGCATGTTGCAAGAAAGAAGGTGCTGCGGTAGGTGCTGCAGCTGCTCCAAAAGCAGGTTGCAATGGCGCTGCAGGTGCTGAACACAAATGTGGTGGTCACGAAGGTGCTGCAGTAGGTGCTGCGGGTGCTCAAGCGGTTCCAGCAACAGAAAAGAAGCAATGTGGTTCTGAATGTCAGAAGCCTTGTTGCAAGAAGGGTAACTAAGAATCGAATTACGCGGGGGTTAGTTCTCCCGATGAATTTGAGATTACCCAACAGCATAAATTTTATAGATCATAAAAAAGGGCGCCGCAGGCGCCCTTTTTTATGAAATCACATCGAAACCTTGTGCGATTCAGTTTATATGTGAAATCTGTGTTGTTCCTTTGTAGCACGGATGGATAAAGGATTTAGACGGATTGTTTTTATGCTCATGGGATTAACCGCCATTACGGTGATTTCTGTCGGCGTTTATCTGTGGTACAATTTCAACACCCGCAGTAATTTGGTGTTGGTTATCCCCGCATCGTCTAAATGGTTTTTGCATGTGCAAACCAAAAAGCTTCGCAGTGATTTTGCTGCTTCAACTACGCCACCTAAGAGCGTTGATTCCTTAAAGAACACTATTGCGTCACTTTCTGTTTTTAAGGGGGTAAAAGACGCCTCTGAGCCTGGAATTGGTCTATACTCCGATGTCGTTGCCTTTGAAGTGGATGGTGGAAGATTTTTATGCCTCGCTCTGACCTCGGAAGAAAAGTTTAAGGCGTTTGTGGCGCGGTTACAAAAACAGCAGAAACTGCATAAAACGATTCAAAAGCCCAGATATGCCTACGCGAAATTCGCGACAAAAAATGCGTATTTGGTTTATCAATATAAGGTGTGTATGGTTTTCGTGCCAAACGATTCCATGGAGAATGCAGCTTTAAATGAGAAGATTCTGGATATCGTTTTTCCTGAAAAGACGCATACGATGATGCAAAATCCCACGGTTCAAGCCCTTTATGAGGACGAGCCGGAGTTGGTGTTTTATTCTTCAAACAAGTCATATGGATTGTCGCAGGCCATTGATTTCCCTGTGGTTTCCGATAGCAAGGCGCCTTTTGCCAATCCGGTGAAATTTATTTATCCCACGCTAAAGTCGGACGGGGCCACCAAGCCATCGCCATTGATGTTGGCGGCCAAAGCGAAATTGCCATTTAACATAGATGCGTGCATCAATCCAAAAAACGAACTAGACGCGCATACCGCTCTAGACCTGGCCTTACGCATTTTTAATCAATCCATTCACCAAATTTCTCAATGAAAATACAAGATTTACTAAAGGAACGAATTCTTATCATCGATGGGGCTATGGGCACCATGATTCAGAAGCATAAGCTATCGGAAGAGGATTATAGAGGGACAAGATTTGCCAATTTTGCGCATCCCTTGCAGGGAAATAACGATTTATTGGTACTCACGCAACCACAAATAATTTCCGATATTCACAAGGAATTCTTGTCGGCCGGAGCCGATATTTTAGAGACCAATACGTTCAATGCCAATTCGATTTCTATGCTTGATTACCACATGGTGGATCTGGTCAAGGAACTCAACACGGCAGCGGTGAAATTGGCTTTGGATGCGGCAGCAGAATACACAGCGATGAACCCAGATAAGCCTCGCTTTGTGGCTGGAGCTATCGGACCAACCAACAAAACGGCTAGCCTATCTCCGGATGTCAATAACCCTGGTTATCGTGCGGTTTCCTTTGATGATTTAGTGGCCTGTTACACCGAGCAAGTCAATGCGTTGATTGATGCTGGCGTCCATTTGTTGTTGGTGGAAACGGTGTTTGATACCTTGAATTGTAAGGCGGCTTTGTTTGCTATCAATACGGTGAAAGAAGAGCGCGGCTTGGATATTCCAGTGATGGTGAGCGGTACGATTACCGATAATTCCGGACGTACGCTTAGCGGTCAAACGGCTGAAGCATTCTGGGTGTCGATTTCTCACGGCAATTTGATGAGCGTAGGTTTGAATTGTGCTTTGGGAGCGCCGCAGATGCGTCCTTTTATCGAAGAAATGGCCCGCGTGGCTTGGGTGCCGATCAGCTGTTATCCGAATGCAGGTTTGCCGAATGAATTTGGCGAATACGACGATACACCGGAAGGAATGGCGGCAGTTTTGGAAGACTGGTGTAAAGAAGGTTGGGTAAATATTGTTGGCGGATGCTGCGGCACAACGCCAGATCACATTCGCGCTATCGCAATTGCAGCGGCCAAATATGCCCCAAGGCCTATACCCGTCCAAGCTGAAGTGTCGATTTAACACTTCTGAAATCAATTTTTATATCTCAATTCTCCGTATCTTTGCACCATAATCATGGCTGACGTTCAAACTCAGAATATGCCCGCAACATCATTTGATTTATTTGCCGGCTTAGAATCAACAAATCACGAACAAATCGTTTTTTGTCAAGATCACGCAACTGGACTTAAGGCAATTATTGCCATTCACAACACTGTATTAGGCCCAGGCTTGGGTGGTACTCGTTTTTGGCATTATGCCGACGAGAAAGATGCCATCAGAGATGCGATGCGTTTATCGCGCGGTATGACATACAAAGCCTCTGTGGCGGGTTTGAATTTGGGCGGTGCTAAGGCTGTTATCATTGGCGATGCCAATTCGATGAAGTCTGAAGCATTGATGCGCAAATTCGGTCGTTTCGTTGAGAACTTAAGTGGAAAATACATCACTGCCGAAGACGTTGGGACAACCACGCGCGACATGGAGTATGTGAATATGGAGACCGACCACGTAGTGGGTTTGCCAGAAAGTATGGGCGGTGGTGGAGATCCTTCTCCAGTAACTGCTTACGGTACTTACGTGGGCATCAAAGCGTCTGCCAAACAGGCTTGGGGCAATGATAGCTTATCAGGTAAGTCTGTCGCCGTAATGGGTATCGGAAAGGTGGGAATGCACTTGTTGGAGTATTTGCACGAAGAAGGGGTGAAGTTGTATGTTGCTGATATCAATGATTCAGCGTTGCAAGCAGCTGCGACTCAGTTTGGCGCGACTATAGTTAGCGGTGAGGAGATGATTGGCTTGGATGTCGATATTTTTGCTCCTTGCGCTTTGGGTGGAATCATCAACGATGTCACTTTGCCAAAATTGAAATGTCAGATTGTGGCTGGTGCTGCAAACAATCAATTAGAAGACGAAAAAATCCATGGTGATTTGTTGAAATCAAAAGGTATCATTTATGCCCCTGATTTTGTAATCAACGCAGGTGGATTGATCAATGTATATTCAGAATACAACGGATATGTGCGTGAAAATGCAATGTCTCAAACTGAGAATATCTACAATACTATCTTGGAAATTTACAAGAAATCTGAGCGTGAAAATGTGAATAATCAGCATGCTGCGATTTTGCATGCCGAGAAGCGCATTCACGATATGATGTTGGTACACAGTACTTATTAATATTTTACCATAGAATCTTAGGCCTTGCCTTTGATGTTCTGTGATTGTTTATAGGAAAGGGACTGATTTTTCAGTCCCTTTTTTATTTAACTTCGCTCCGCTGTCATGAAAATGAAATTTGCCTGGAACCAGAATAGTAGCGCCGCGTTGATGGCATTATTGGTGGTTGCCTTGGTGAATTTGGTTGTCGGATTTTCGGCTTTAGAGCCTTCGGGCGGACAGGATTCGTGGAATCATTATTTGTATGCTCGGTGGGCGCCGCATCATCCTGAATTGTTATTGGATCAGTGGGGGAAGCCCTTTTTTACCTTTTTTGCGATGCCTTTTGCTGCCTTTGGTATTTCGGGGGTACTCATTTTTAACCATCTGTGTATTTTGGCTGCAGCGTGGTTGGTTTATCTCACCGCAAGGCGTGTGGGATTGAAAAATCCTTGGCTCACGATATTCCTTTTTGCTTGGCAACCCATCGTTTTGGCCAATGCCCATTCTGCCCTTACCGAGCCGAGTAACGCGATGGTGTTGGCTTTGATATGCTATTTGTTTACCAGTAACAGATGGACAGCTGCAACGGTACTTGCGTCGTTTTTGCCTATGGTTAGAAGCGAAGGTTTCGTTTTACTCGCCGCGGTGATGCTGTTTTTGGCCTTGCGAAATCGTTGGAAATATATGCCGCTCACGGTTGTTGGAGTTTTGATCTATGGTTGTATGGGTGCGATCGTTAGCGGAGAGTGGAATTGGTTGATCATTCACAATCCTTACGTTCAGCAGGAGTTGGGTAGGGGGTTTGATGCCGGACATGGCAATTTTTGGTACTATTTGAACCATCAAAAAGAAATTACAGGACTCATCGTCACGGTTCTTTGTCTCGTTTCGGTGGTAATGATTTTGGGATACATCGGAAAGCGACTCCAGAAAAAAATGCCTGCATCCAATAGCCAAATGGCGCTGTGGCTGTGGTGTCCGCTGTTTGGATTTTTCTTTGTGGCCCATAGCATTTTATGGTGGAAGGGCGCCATGGGGTCTCATGGCTTGCTTCGCGTATTTGTGGTTGTGTCTCCGGTGGCGGCTTTGCTAGCGATGTTGGCATTGGACAAAATCATGCGGATTGAAATCAAATCGCTCAATCGGTTGTTGAAATCTGCAATCGTGCTGGGTATGTTTTTTCTGTCGTTTCCGGGTGCGGGCATGCCCTATCCTTGGAATGCAAAATTGGGTCATCAAGAGGGGTTTTTAGCGCGGGCGGCAGGAATGCCTATTTCCGATGCGATGCAATGGATTACGACATCAAAATACAAAGACAATGTATTGGCGCATCAGATTCCGGCCATCAATGTTACTGAAAATTACGATCCTTGGTTGGCCGGCGAACAGCTGCATCCTATGGGAAAGAATGGTGAGTGGATGGAAGCAAAGTCGGTGTTGGATTGGCCCAAAGCCGCGCGGACATTGTCGTTGTGGTCCCTCGATACCAAAGATTCAGGCGCAAACGATTGGTTTCCATCGGGGACGGTGGTGCTGTGGGATAATTTCCACGGACGTAGGGATGGACAAATTCGGCGCGACCAATTAATGGCGTTGAAGAACTATACCATGGTCTTTGAAGCAGGGCAGGACGATGCCGATACTTGTAACGATGTCATCGTGATGCTGAAAAAGTAATTTCCGCTCAGGAATCCAAATCCGTACTCGTGGTATTAATCACTTCGTCTTTGGCGAGGGAATCAGATCGACACAAATCTTTGTAAAAGCTCTGTTCAATGCGATGCAATCGGCGGCGGAACTGCTGAGATGCGGCGTTACACGGACCCCTTTGATGAT
>JBEEMF010000039.1:0-3243 GCA_041192805.1 Bacteroidota bacterium
TTGGTGAATCCGAATTCGCCTTTAAGATCGCATGGCTTTCCACAACTTATTTTTACTTCTTTACAGAACGTAGCAGTGCAAACTTTACCAGTAGAATCTTTCCATGTAGCGGTAACACAAACTTTGTAAACACCCTCAGACATGTAAGTATGGGTTGGGTCGGTTCCTTTGCC
This sequence comes from Bacteroidota bacterium, assembly GCA_041192805.1. Taxonomy (GTDB): domain Bacteria; phylum Bacteroidota; class Bacteroidia; order NS11-12g; family UBA955; genus UBA955. The sequence continues at coordinate 174 of JBEEMF010000039.1, forward strand.
ATCTGTTTTGTCCCCAAAATTCCAAGTATATGTTGCTCCTTTTTGATTTGATGAAGCGACGAAGAATCCTTTCTTGCAATCGTTTTTGAAAGAAAATTCTGTGGTCAACTTGCAATCACACGCAACCACAGTTACAGTAGTGCAAACAGTGGTGTCGAACTTTTTACAAGTGTTATACAACTTGGCGCAAACCGTGTAAGTACCAGCTGCTGAAAAAGTGTAATAAACTTTTTTCCCCATCGCAACCACCGATGTTCCATTGTTAATTGTCCATTTAACATATGCGCAAGAATCCGCTACCAATGAGCCTTCCGCAACAAAAACCGCATTTAAGCAGTTGCTTGTAACACCTACTTTCATGCGAGGAGCGGACTGGGCTTGGGCTGTATTTCCTATTAGAAATACTAGGGCCAAACATAAAAATTGTATCGTTTTTTTCATGAGTTGTTTCTCTAACACGAAGTTAGACCTTCTTTGTATAAGTTTTGTTGTCCGATGGTTTGTGATTTGTTGATTTTTTTCATTCCTGACATGAAATCGATAATTCATCGGTGTTTGAGTATCCGATTAACTTACAAAACCAATAATGAATTAGGCTCAAACTGAGTTCAGTACACAAACGTTGCGCACTTTTCAGGGTTTGTGATCTTCGAGCTCTTCCTCCCGCCATTTATAATGCAATGAATGAAGTGCGTCTGCGACTCAAATTGATTGTATAGCAAATTGTTGCAAACGGCAACCCTGGGGAAGTATTTGATGTTTTTTGCCTCCAAGAAACACCAAATGGCATCGTCTTCAACAGAATAACCCAAAAATGCGAGGTTGATTCGTTTGCTGCCCACCTGTACAGTTAGACCCGATTGAATTAAAGCCGATAATGATAGTTGATTTGCCGGGGTAATAGTACTTAAATCAATCGCTTTGCCTGCGGTTTGCGAAAGATTTAGTTGGACATCGTTCATATTGAGCTTGCAGCTTACTCGGATGTCTTTTTTGGCCGTTTCGATGCTTACTTCTGTCACGCCGACATAATAAGGATGGGCGGTGCTGCCCAAAAATACCAAGACCAAAGCAATGGTGAAATTCCAAATGAAATGCTGGTGGAACTTGGGAAGATGGTTAGATATCGACATAAAAATCGAACTTTGCGTTAACAAATATAACACAGCAATGGGCGAAAATTTCTTATGGTTTCAAACGGGTTTCGAGCATATCACCTATTTGGCGGGATATGACCATATGTTATTCTTGCTGATCCTTTGCAGTATCTACAGTTTTAGGAATTGGAATTGGCTAATTCTCATCACCGCGTTTACCATTGGACATTGTATCACTCTAGCCCTTAGTGTATTGAATATCATCAAGTTTCCGAGTGCAATGATTGAATTTGCGATTCCCTTTACGATTCTTTTATCAGCGATATTTCGATGGTTTCAGGTGGAACGCAATGAAAATCAATCGTATCAAAATGATCAGAAAGTATACGCTGTAACCTTGCTCTTTGGGCTGATTCACGGACTTGGTTTTAGCAATATGCTGCGATCGATGCTAGGTTCTCAAGCCGATATTTTGCAACCCTTACTGTTCTTTAATTTGGGTCTAGAAGTAGGTCAAGTGCTGATTGTATTGGTTTCGCTTGTTACAATTACTTCCTTAAACGAATATGCACACATCCCTCGATTTTATCTGGTTCGAGGCATCGCCATTCCAGTGGGTTTTGTTGCACTTTTGCTCATGTTTGAGCGAGCCCATGCCATGTTTTAACGCGTTTTATGTATTTTTGTAAAATGGCCCTTTTCACAGGGTGCGTAAATTCTACATTGATGAAAAAACTGTATTCCCTTTTCTTGTCGTTTGCGATATTTTTCGCCGTTTCAACTGCCCAAAATCTTCAAAACAATCCCACCTCCAATCACGGTAACAAATTTGAACAATTGGGTACGATATTGCCCGATGCAAACACCTATCGGACCGCTTCTGGTGCCCCAGGTCATGAGTATTGGCAGCAGCGTGCGGATTATAAAATCCAGGCGACATTAGACGAGAAAAAGCAATATTTGCATGGGGAGGAAACCATCACCTACTTCAATAACTCCCCCGATGTTCTAACCTATTTGTGGTTGCAACTTGATGAAAATGAGCACAGTCCAACGGGTGAGAATAACTATTTTAACGAAAGCGGAAAGAGTCTACCTATCACACCGGGGCAAATTGATGGGTTGGATGTAAAAGCAAAACTTGCCGGATACGGCGCCAATGTATTGTCGGTGACAGATGCCCAAGGCAATCCACTTCATTATGTTATCAATCAAACGATGATGCGTGTTGACTTGCCAAAGCCATTGGCTAGCAAGCAGAAATATGTATTCAATGTAAAATGGAATTATAAAATTCCGGAACGCAATAAAATCGGTGGCCGCGGTGGCTACGAGTATTTCCCGAAAGACGGCAATCATATTTTCACCATTTCTCAGTGGTTTCCAAGATTGTGTGTTTACAGTGACTATCAAGGTTGGAACCACAAGCAGTTTACCGGAAGGGGAGAATTTAGCTTGATTTTTGGCAATTTTGATGTCGAAATGACCGTCCCCGCCGATCACGTTATCGCCGCAACTGGGGAATGTCAAAATTACAGCGAGGTGTTAACTGCCGACCAATTAAAACGGTGGAATGCAGTGCAAAAATTGTCGGCCGCCGATGTCGCCGCTGCCAATGGCGCCATGGACCCGACAGAAATTGTTACTTTGGAAGAAGCCAAATACCGCGAACAGCATCGCGATACACTACAAACCAAAACTTGGCACTACAAAGCAACCAATGTCAGAGATTTTGCATGGGGCAGCTCAAGAAAATTTGTTTGGGATGCTATGCCCGAATTTGTGGAAGGAAAACGAATCAATTGCATGAGCTACTACGGCAAAGAAGCCTATGGTTTGTATCGTAAATACTCTACCAAAGTGGTCGCCCACACCATCAAAACCTATAGCAAATACAGCACCGCCTATCAATATCCAGTAGCAATCAGCGTGGAAGCATCGAGCGGAATGGAATACCCTATGATTTGCTTCAA